>NZ_PQBS01000035.1:146664-322175 GCF_002911695.1 Gracilimonas amylolytica | reverse complement strand
TCGTTGACGCCGTCTCCGGTCATGGCCACAAGTTTTCCTTGCCCCTGAACCTCCTTCACCTTATCGGCTTTTTCATCCGGAAGTACTTCAGCAAACACCTGATCAATGCCTAGTTCTCCAGCTACATAATCGGCCGTTTGTTGATTATCGCCCGTCAGCATGATGCACTCAATACCCATCTTGTGCAGTGCATGAATCGCATTCTTAGACGACTCTCGAATTTGATCTCCCAAAGCAATGGCTCCGGTCAATTGATCTTCAATGATCACAAAAACGACCGTTTTTCCCTGGGATGATACTTTTTCAACTTCAGCTGTTGGGTATTCCATTTCCTGCTCCCGAACATATCCGGGGCTTACTACTTTCACTGACTTTCCATTTACCTTGCCTTCAATTCCCATTCCGGTAATGGAATTAAACTCATCCGGCTCCCAGGTTTCGCCGGCTTTTTCGAGGATTCCTTTTGCAAGTGGATGTTCAGAGTTTTTCTCCAGCGAAGCTGCATATTTAAGTATCTCTTCATCGGAGTGATCATCCCCAAAATTCAGAATATTGGTTACCGTAAAGGTTCCTTCGGTTAGCGTACCGGTTTTATCGAAGATAATGGAATCCAAGTTTCTTGCCTGCTCAAAAGCAGACCGATTGCGTATAAGAAATCCATTGGTCGCAGCAATACTGGTTGAGCGGGAAACCACCAATGGAATGGCCAGACCTAACGCGTGTGGACAGGTAATCACCATGACCGCTACGGTTCGGTTCATCGCAAAGTCAAAGCTTTGTCCCGTAAAAAAGATCCAGGCTCCAAAGGTTATCAGGCCGGCTGTAATAGCAACGATGGTCAACCAAAAAGCAGCCCGATTGGCTAAATCCTGTGTACGAGACTTACTTTCCTGAGCTTCTCTTACCAGGTTAATAACCTGAGATAAGAATGAATCGTCCCCGGTTTTAGAAATTTGTATAGTAAGAGAGCCTTTTTCATTTACAGAACCGCCAATTACCTCATCATCTTTTTGTTTACTAACCGGCTTGGATTCTCCGGTAAGCATGGCTTCATTCACACTGGACTCACCTTTAACCACAATTCCATCTGCCGGAATTTTTTCTCCCGGCTTGATGAGGACTTTGTCACCCTGTTGTAATTCTTCCACAGGGATGTCTTCCGTTGATCCATCCTCATGTACACGATGGGCTTCACCCGGTATCAAAGCAGCTAACTCTTCCAACGCTGACGAGGCGCTCATCACAGAACGCATTTCTATCCAATGCCCCAGCAGCATGATTCCGACCAGGGTTGAAAGCTCCCAGTAGAGCAGGTCGCCTTCAAAGCCAAAGACCACAGCCGTGCTATAGAGATAGGCGATAGAAATAGCAAGGCCGATGAGCGTCATCATCCCCGGCTGCTTTTTCTTGAGCTCATCAATCAGACCGGTGAGAAATGGCCATCCGCCAAAGAAGTAAACGACGGTTGATAACGCAGCTAAAATCCAGCTGTCACCGGTGAATCTCCAATCCACACCCAGAAAATCCTGAATCATGGGTGATAGGGCCATGATCGGAATCGTGAGTGCAAGCACCCACCAAAATCGAAATTTAAAGTCCTGAACCATCATTTTGTGATGCTCATGATGGGAGTGCCCTTCATGCCCACCGTGATCCTGATTGTGTTTCTGATCGTGGTTATGCTCTTTATTTTGGTGACCATTGTGGTTATGGTCTTCGTGATTGTGATGTTCGTGGTTCATGTTTTACTCCGTTTTCATTAAATCGTTTGTTGCTTATCGGGATGACCAGTGAATGGCTGCGATTTTCCAATCCGAACCTGCTTTTTTCAATACAGCCAGTTCAAGTGAGGTCAGGTCAATTTTTCTCTCAGAATACGTTCCTTTCATTGAGCTAACCGTGCTTACCCATGCTGTATTCCCTTCAATACTGATTTTTTGAGTTAGTATTTTACGGTTAATGGCACTCAAAAATTTACCATCAGAGTGAAAGTGATGGGAAAGATATTCTTCCTTCGTTTCCATTCCGCTGCCTTCCAGTATCAAGGCATCATCAGCCATTACTTTCGATGCGGCCTCAGAATCATTATCAATAATGGCGGTTTTAAAGGTGTCAAGTGTTTCTAAAACCTTGGTTTCTTTTTGATTTGTTTGAGCCATCACCGTTCCCGATAAGAAAACAAGAACAGTAAATATTTTAATAAGTGATTTCATTGACATAGCTTTTTAGAGTTGCGTCATTTCAATTTTAGATATGAGCACGGATCCCTGGCCTTGTATTTTTAGCCCCACGCTTCCGCTTTTCGGAGCATCTCCGTGGCCGTGAACTTTCATCTCTCTGTTAATATATCCGCGAAAGTGCGTCTCATCTGCCACTACACGTAGAAATAACAGACCCTCGGTTTCATAGGTGCCTTCTTCGAAAATGGTTGTTTCCCCGTTTTGGATTCTGCCTTGACGAATAATCCCATCCGAATTCAGTGAAACAAAATCATAGTTATCGGCATCCTGCAGGTGATGAATGAGTTCTATTTCTCCATCTAAATCATCCAGATTGAGGTAGTAATCAACTTGTATGTTTTGGTATGATTGATGGGTTACAAATAGATTTGCTTGCCCGGAAGCCTGAAGCTGTAGTAGCGGATTGCCACTTGAAATGATAGTTTGCTTTAATGCCTGTAAAGAACCGTTCACCCAGTGAAAATTAGTGATCAGGTCACTTACTGAATTTGAGTTGATCTCCCAGGTCCAGTCTCCATTATCTTTAGTAATAAAAGAGGATGGAACAGTAGTACTGTCGGTGACTTCAGATGGGGCTGGTTCTTCTTGTTGTAATAATTGACCGGTTCCGGCTCCATATCCATATACCATTTTACCACCATACTCAGCCGTTTCATATACCATAAATAATCCAGGGAGTACTGTTATGAATGCAATGATTTTAAATGCTTTCTTTTCAAAAAGATCAAACCAATGAAAGGCGATTCTCAATAGAGCGTATATTACAAAGAACCATAGTAGATACTCTGCCCAGTCAGCATGTTCACTTAATACAGATTGAGCTTCTGTAGGTAAAAAGACGCTATCTGCAGCTAATGTACCACTGTAATAGGTGACACCGGCGAAAAGTGCTCCTGCTACATAAAGGATGGTATTCTTTGTTTCATCCCACCATTTTTCTTGAATAAAAAGGGATACAAAATTAGCCAATGCAGCCGTCACTAATAGCGCAATGGGAAAATGAACGATCAGTGGATGAATGTTGGGGGCCCATTCAGGAGTTAGTAAGGATTCCATAATTAGTTATCCAAAGTTTTAAATAATTGAGTTCAGAAATTAATTGTTGTGTCCAAAAGGTTATATAATCTCCAGATTAGCCATCATTCCGTTGTCTTCGTGTTCCAGGTTATGGCAGTGAAAAACGTACAGGCCTTTTGGCGCATTGAAATTCATGATAACCCTAACAGTCTCGCCGGGCATGACAAGTACCGTGTCCTTCCAGCCTGTTTCGGTAGGTGTTAATCCCCTGTTTCCACTTCTATCAAGAACTTTAAACTGAACGGCATGCACGTGCATGGGGTGAGGTACGTTTGAGTTATTGATAAACTCCCAAATTTCAGTACTTCCTTGCTCTACACGTTCATCGATTCGCTCCATCTCAAACTGACGCCCATTAATGGTATGGCCGTTCATCATTTGCATGTCCAACCGAATGGAGCGGGTGCGATCAGCAGATGAAGCTTCAGGAAAGGTCGATTCAGACAGCTGACCGGGAAGGCCCATCGATTCTTGCTTAGATTCTCCATCAATCCTGAATTCCATAAGATCAAAACCGGTGCCTTGTTCGGGACCGGAGCTACCCATCATATTTTGCATTCCCATCATACCGCCGCCGGAAGGCACATCAAATGGTTTACTGATAAGGTTAATACTATTTTTCTTCAATCCAGAGAAGTCTATCAGTATGTCTGCTCTTTCCCCGGGGGCCATTAGTAATTCATTCGTCTCAATAGCTTCAGGTAGAAGGCCTCCATCGGTGCCGATGACCATCAAGGAAAGATCATCTTGAAACGCTACATTATAAATTCGGGCATTTGAGCCATTTAGGACTCTTAATCGATACACACCCGGCTCAACTTCATGGTAAGGAGATGGTGCTCCGTTAATTAAGATTGTATCTCCCAAAAACCCGGTCATCATCCGTTCGGGCATAGACGGATTATATATTACCTCTCCTCTTTCGTTAACTCTCCGATCCTGAATAACGAGAGGTATCTCGTAGTTACCACCGGGTAAGTTGAGCGCTTTCTCCTCTTCATCTTCAATAATAAAAAAGCCTGCCAACCCCCGATAAACTTGTTCTCCGGTAATTCTGTGAGGGTGAGGATGATACCAATAGGTACCGGCTCTTTGATCAAGTTTGAAGTGATAATTGTAACTACCGCTTGATATAGCATCTATGGGATGCCCGTCCATTTCGGGGGGAACAATGAGTCCATGCCAATGAATAATGCTTTCCTGACCTATATTATTAGTAAACTTGATGTCAAGTTCCTGCCCCTTTACATGGCGAATTGTTGGACCGGGAACTGAGTTATTAAATTGAAAAGCAGCCAGACTTAGCGATTCTGGCAGCTCTATTTCTGCAGAAGAGGCAGATAAATTAAATGAAGGATCGGTTATTTGACCCGGTAAAGGCAATCTGTTTTTAAAAGAACCCTTCAACTCATCGTCAGAAAAAGTCAAGCAGGATGTTAACCAAGGTGATAGGGCTAATGCACCCGTTCCAAAACCTATCCTCCGTAAAAATTGTTTTCTTTTCATAAATTTGAAACTATAATGATTGTATTATTAAATACTTGATCACATCAGATCCTTTTTCCTCTTCTCGAATTCCTCTTGATCAATTTCTCCATCTGCATATCTTCGCTTAAGGATCTCAAGTGGAGTTTCATTATCAGATTCTTGTTGATTTGTCTTGAATAACGGCCTTGCCAAGACAATGACCAAAACAATTAGTAAGAACCACCAGAAGAACATCATCCAGCCACCTCCAAAAAATTGAAAATCATGCATAGTGCTATCATTTAAAGTTTTAGAATTCGGGGATGACTTTGAAGTGCATCCCCATTTAATTTTACTAATGATGGTTCATACCTTTATTATCGGTAGAATCTGATTTCATTTTCATTCCCGAATCCATCATATTCATCATTTTAGCGTGATCCATATCTCCATCCATCATAGATTGCATCATTTCCATATGCTTTTTCATGCGTTCTTTCATTTCAGGATTGTTCATCATGGAGTGCATATTTTCCATCATTTCAGAATGATCCATCTTTTGTGATTTCATCATTCTCTGCATCATCTTGGCACGCATTTCCGGGTTTTCCATCATATGATCCATCATCATGGATTGCATAGATGAGTCCTGCATCATGGTCATCATTTGCTGCTTTTTCTGCTCCATATTTTGTTGCTGAGCCACAGCAGTTATAGTTAGACCTAAACCTATTGCCAGTAACAGTGCGATTGATTTTATCTTTTTCATAATCTTATGGTTTTGTTAATGTTTGCTTTACTTAAAATATCATTTATCTAAGGGGTAAGCTTATACAATGATGATTAATACTTACCGTTTATTTAGTGTAAGCCTATTATTCTATTACTTTAGGTCCTTCCTCACCATCCCTGATTCTAATCATATTCTCAATAGGCATGACAAATATAATTCCATCTCCGCGCGAACCTGTTGAAGCAGTTTGTTGAATGATTTCAATAATAGAATTGACATCTTCGTCTACCGCTGCTATTTCTATTTTCACAACTTTGGAGTGCATCGCCGGGAATTGCAAAGAGCCATGGGCATAGTCAGGATCGGTATATTGACCTGCTCCTTCTCCTCTGAAAACCGTTATGCAACAATGGCCTTCAGAACGTAGCGCTTTATACACTTCTTCAAGTAGCATGGGGCGTATGTATGCTTTTACTAATTTCATGATACCTCTGTTTTTGATTTATACATTAATTCATCTGCTCAACTGTTTCTCCGCAGTTGTGCATTTGAGATCCATAAAAGGGGTTTTCAATATCTTCTTTGTCACTTATCCAGGTACTTCCTCCGCCGTACATAGGGCAATATTGCTTGAACAGTGCTCCTTCATATCCTTCTTCTTCAATTCGTGAAATAAGCGTTTCTGAAATGGATTTGAACTCGGCTCTGAGCTCTTCAATATCACTGAATGTATCCGTTGAGAACACTCGGACATGTTCTTTAGCCGTTTCAAAATCATCTTTGGACAGTGCCTCCCGAAGTTTCAAGTACTGGGGTACTACTACCTCAAGGCTTTTAACCATTTCATGATTTGAATGATCTTCAGTTGTATCCATAGTGGATTCATTCATATCACCGTTATTCATGTCCATAGCACCGTGATCGTGTGCCCCACGATTTGCTCCTGAGCCCGGTTCTCTATTCATCATACTGAGTTTATCGCTAAGCTGTGCGGCTGCGTCCACTTTAAATGTGCCGTTTGATACCACACGCTCACCAACTTCCAGTCCAGATTCAATTACATATTCGTTACCAGCCCTTTTGCCTAATACAACTTCCCTTGCTTCAAAAGCAGGAGTTTCAGCTGTGGAAACATCCACAAACACAATGGACCTTTCTCCGGTCCATAGCACGGCACTTCGGGGGACAAGAAGTTGCTGTTCTTGGTCTGATTGAGAAGAAATAACTCCTTCAGCAAACATGCCGGGTTTCATCTCATTTCTCGGATTATCCACAGTAATACGTATTTCTACTGTTCGAGATTTATCATTTAAAAAAGGCTGGATAAAGCTGACTTCCCCGGTATAGGTATACCCAGGAATGGAGCTCACCGTAAAATCAATTTTATCTCCGATTTTTAAATTATTGACTGACGATTCATACGCCTCAAATTCAATCCATACCTCAGAAAGCTTCGCGATCCGGTATAGCATTGAACCTTCCTGAATATGGTCTTCCCGAGAGATATTGATCTCTGATACATAGCCAGATACTGGTGAGAAAAAATCTAACTCTTCCATCACTTCTCCTGATTGTTCAATCTGGTTTATGGTCTCTTCCGGAAATTCCCAAAGCAATAGCTTTCGCCGGGCAGACTCATATAATCGAGGGTTTTGTTCTTTGAATCGGGCTGTTTCCAAAAGTTCACTCTGTGCCGTAATTAACTCCGAAGAATAAATAGAAACCAGTTTTTGCCCTTTACGAACGTAATCACCGGTATAATCTACATATAACTCCCGAACACGACCGGGGAAGTGAGCCGTCACATTCGATACCAAGTTCTGATTTACAGCCACTTTGCCAGGTAACCGGGTTTCAACCACTGGGACTCCTTTTCTAACCGGAGTGGTTTCAACCTCAGCAAGCGCAAGTGCGGCTTTCGAGAATGTAACAGCATTCGGGTTGAGCGATTCTGAGTCATTGTCATCAAGATCATTGGCCGGAATTAACTCCATGCCACAAATTGGACAATTTCCTGGCTCGCTTTCTCTTATCTGAGGATGCATACTGCACGTATAAACCACATTGCCTTCCTCATCAGTGTGGGTTTCTGATATATGCTCTTCAAGTGTTTGTGGTTCCGAAGTCCCTCCGAAAAAGAGGTAGCCGAGTAAGAGTCCACCCAGTATAAGTCCAGAGTAAATAAGTATGTTTTTTGTTTTCATAGTTGTAAGTATTGAGTTGTGAAATTAGAGTAGTGATTAGTTTTTCTCACTATTCATGGCTCAAATCACACGTCTATTTATTGTAGATTAATGTTGTGTTTGCCCGTCAGGTAATCGATGTAAGCCGATGAAACCTGCATATCCACCAAAGCCTGAATACGGTTGAGTTGATAACCCAAAAGCTTGCGCTGCATCCGTAGAATTTCTTCAAAATTGGAACTGTCGGTTGAATAGTTCTGTGTCATAATGCTCAGTGCCTGATTAACCCGTTGAATCTGCTTCTGGTCATACAAGTCAAACCGCCGCCGCGAATCATAATAGTCCCTCAATGAAGAGGATAAATCTGTTTCCAGCTTGTTTTCTTTGTCTGTTATTTGCGACTGTACTGATTGAATATTCAGCTCTGCTTGTTGAACCTTGGCATTGTATTTATTTCGGAACAGGGGAATTTTGAAACTGGCTCTGGCCATGATGGCATCTTTACCATTATCAGCTAGCGTTGGTACATCTGAGCGTTCTCCGGTGAAGATATAATCCAGACCTACGCCAAAGGATGGCTTTCCGTCTTTTGCTGCCAGCGTTTTCATTTCATGGGCGGAGTCCTTCTGGTATCTAAGGCGATTTAATGCCGGGTTTTGTTGAACCAATTTATTCAGTAGTTCCGGCTCGCTTTCTATACTCATTTCAGGCATTAACGTATCCGGCAAGGTGATCACCCGTTCTTGCTCAGCATTCAAAAGCTCATTCACTTTTTGAATTAACACGTTCCGATTGTCTTCAAGCAAAGCAATTTGCGTCTTCAGGTCTTCTTGCTCGATTTGAGCCCGTAACACATCCACCTGCGAAGCCTGATCTGTTTCATATCGGCTCAAACTTATCTCCACTAATGAGTTTAGGATGTCGAGGTTTTCGTTGGCAATCTCCAAGCTTTGGTCCAACTCATAAAGTTCAATAAGTGCTTTCTCGGTTTGATAAAACAGTCGATTTCGGGTCTCCTGAAACACTTCGTATTGTGCTTTAGCCTGCGATTCCGATATTGATCGTTTATCTGAGAGGCTCCCAAACCAGGGAAACATTTGGGTTAGTGAAATCCTTGCTTGTTGTGGTCCCAATCTGGTTTCAATCGGACTGATGAAATAGGCAAAAGCAACTTCCGGATCGGGCAAAGTACCAACAATAGGACTTTCTTCAAGAGCTGATAGATAGTGCTGATATTCAGCCTTCAACTCGGGATTATTCTTAGCTGCTTGTTGTTGGTATTCGGCAATAGTTTGAGCTTGCACGGTAAAAGGCAGTGCAATTATGCCAAGTAATACAATTAATAGCAGAGCGTGCAGATGTTTCGCAAAGAGTGCTGAAGACTTTCTTTCCATCCTGCTCAATATTGGATATTCAATGTTCCTTAATCGATTTTCTTCTTTCATGACAATTCTTTTTTCATTTTAAATTCTTTCCACATGTAATAAAGGACCGGTATAACCAGTAATGTGATGATTTGCAGGAACATGCCACCTACACTCGGGATTGCCATAGGCACCATAATATCCGAGCCTCTGCCAGTGGATGTTAGGACGGGTAACAAAGCAAGGATGGTGGTAGCTGTCGTCATGAGTGTCGGACGAATTCTGCGTGTACTTGCCTCTATCACCACTTCTCGTAATTCAGCCGATGTCTTCGGCTTCTTGCGATCAAACAATTGGTCGAGATAGGTTGCCATTACTACACCTCCGTCAGCCGCTATTCCAAATAAGGCGATGAAACCCACCCACACAGCCACACTTAAGTTTACGGTTCCCATTTGAAACAGATCCCGAAGATTTTGACCAAATAGATCAAAATTCAGAAACCATCCCTGACCGTAGAGCCAAACAAGTAGAAATCCCCCCGCCCAGGCCACAAAAATGCTACTGAAGATCATGGATGTAGTAGCCACAGACCGAAATTGGAAATACATGATCAGGAAGATAATGACTAGCGCAATAGGCAGAATAACGCTTAGCCGTTTCTCAGCTCGGACCTGATTCTCATAGTTGCCCGCGAATTCAAAATTGATACCTGCGGGAACCGCTATGTTACCGGAGTTCACACTCTCTTCAATAGCACGTCTGGCATTTTCTACCACTTCAATTTCAGCAAAGCCATCTAACTTATCGAAGATTACATAACCCACCAGGAACGTATCTTCGCTTTTGATAGCTTGTGGTCCTTGGCGGTATTTGATCTCAGCCAGTTGTGAAAGAGGTACTTGAACACCCGTCTTGGTGGGAACCAAAAGTTCATTTAAAGCCTCAGGGTTATCTCTTAACTCGCGGGCAAAACGAACACGAATAGGGTATCGCTCGCGCCCTTCAACGGAGGTTGAGACTGCCATCCCACCCACACCCATCGACATAAATTGCTGCACGTCTTGAACGGATAACCCGTAGCGGGCTAACTGTTCCCGGTTCCAATGAACTTCCAAATAGGGTTTACCAACAATACGTTCCGCAAATACCGATGAAGCTTTTACGCCTTCAGCATTCTTCAGGACATCTTCTAATTGTAAACCAAAATTTTCGATTTCTTGAAGATCACTTCCCTTTACTTTGACACCCATAGGGGCTCTCATGCCAGATTGCAGCATCACCAATCGTGTTTCAATGGGTTGAAGTTTTGGTGCCGAGGTAGTTCCGGGAATCCGTGCGGCGGCTACAATTTCATCCCAGATATCATCCGGGGAGTGAATATGATCGCGCCACTGGCGAAAATACTCACCGTTTTCATCCGGAATCAGTTCTCCATCTTCATCTCTTACAAACTCCCCTGAATCATTGACCTCGAATCGCATCCGTCGGCCATTTTCATCCGTTTTGTATTCCGATTTATATTGAATCACATTTTCGAACATGGAGATAGGTGCCGGGTCCAAAGCTGATTCAGCCCGGCCCATTTTTCCAACAACCATTTCAACTTCCGGTATGGAGTTAACAGACAGGTCTATTTTACGCATCACGTCTTCTGCCTCTTCTACACCGGCGTGAGGCATCGTAGTAGGCATTAAAAGGAAAGCTCCTTCATCCAGGGCGGGCATAAATTCTTCACCCAGTCCTGGAAAAGCTTCGGACGCTGAAGTCCAAACGGATGTTTCGCTTATATCAACCCCGACCGTATTAAAGCTTTTGGCTACAAATCCAAAGGTAGTTGCAAAGCCCAGCCAAATTACCACCCCAAAAATCACGAAAAAGGATGGAAGGGTTAGAAAAATCTTTTTATGATCCAGACACCAACTAATAATGGGTTGATAATATTTGATGATGAGCCAGAAGGTGGCAAGAATAAGGGCGATCACTAAAACGATAAAAAACAAATTACCTGCAAAAGAGACCGATGGCCCAAAAGGAAGCCAGTATTCTGTCAGTAGCCAGGTTACTACCACTACAGAAAGTACGTTGTTGAGAATTGGAATTCGTTTGTGATATTCTTCGCCTAAAAAGAATCCCCCGCCATTGATTAGTCCGAAGCCCATGATCAACAGACCACCCCAACCTGAAACAGTCAACATGGCAATGAATCCTCCGATCACCAGTAAACCGTTCCAGCTCAGTTTCAATTTCCGATTGTTGATCTTTAACCCAAAGAACCAATGGGCAAAGGGTGGGATCAGTGTGATTGTAATGATAATGGAAGCAATCAGCGCGAAGGTTTTAGTGTAAGCCAATGGTTTGAATAGTTTGCCTTCGGCAGCGATCATCGTAAAGACCGGGAGAAAACTCACAATGGTGGTGGTTATGGCCGTCAATACAGCCCCGGCTACTTCAACAGTAGCATTGTATATAACTTCCAGAAGTGATTCATCTTCCTCCATTTCTTCCAAATGCCGGAGCATATTCTCAGAAAGGATGACTCCCATATCCACAATGGTACCAATGGCAATAGCGATTCCGGAAAGGGCCACAATGTTAGCATCCACACCAAAATACTTCATGGCAATGAAGGTCATGAGTACAGCGATGGGGAGCATTGCAGAAATTAACACCGAAGTTCGCAGATTCAGTACCATTATAACGATCACGATAATGGTAATCAGTATTTGAAGCGTGAGGGCTTCTTCTAGCGTCCCCAAGGTTTCAGAGATCAGCGTTGAGCGATCATAAAATGGTACAATGGTGACTTGAGATTCGGTTCCGTCTTCAAGGGTTTTTACAGGCAGACCGGCAGAAATCTCTTTGATCTGTGCTTTTATATTATCAATTACCTGCTGGGGATTGGCACCTTGCCGGGCTACGACTACTCCACCAACGGCTTCTGCTCCGGCTTTATCCAGTACACCTCTTCGTGGAGCCGGCCCCATACTTACGAAGGCAACGTCCTGAATTCGAATGGGCGTATTATCCACTACTTTAACCACTGCCGATTCCAAATCTTCCAGATTCTCTATATATCCAATTCCCCGAACCAGATATTCCACGTTATTCATCTCAATAGTTCGGGCACCGGTCTCGGCATTGGTTTTCCGAACCGCATCAATCACTTCAGGCAGAGTAACCCCATACGTTTTTAGTTTGTTTGGGTCGATGTCGATCTGGTACTCTTTTACGTACCCTCCAATGGAGGCGACTTCTGCCACACCTTGAGCTCCTGATAGTCCGTATTTCACATAAAAGTCTTGTATAGACCGTAACTCCTGGGGGTCCCACCCACCTGCTGGCTCTCCACTTTGATCCCTGCCTTCCAGCGTGTACCAAAATATCTGTCCTAGTCCGGTAGCATCAGGACCAAGGGCGGGCTTTGCAGTTTGAGGGATAGTGCCGGCAGGAAGCGAGTTTAGTTTTTCAAGGATGCGAGAGCGGCTCCAATAGTAATCCACGTCTTCTTCGAAAATGATGTAAATGATGGAAAGACCTGTCATGGAATTACTTCGAACGGTTTTGATACCCGGTACCGTTAACAACTGAGTGGTTAGAGGATAGGTGACCTGGTCTTCTATATCTTGAGGTGATTGTCCTTCCCAGTCAGTGTAAACGATCTGTTGGTTCTCCCCAAGGTTGGGAATAGCATCCACAGGAACACGATCCCGAGGAAGAAAGTCAAGATTCCAATTAAAGGGAGCTACTGCAAGTCCCCAGCCTACTAAGACTAGCAAGAATAGTACAGCTACAAGTTTATTTTCCAGGAAAAACCGGATGGTTTTATTTAGCATGAGTTTATTATTGATGAATCGGTACAATTAAAAAAGCGGTCATCTCTCGATAGATATCTGAGACCTTGAAGCCTATTTTTTACAATAGATAGATAGTACAAGAATCAAGGTTCCTGACGTTACAGGAATGACTTTAGGGGAGAAAAGATATACCGATCCCTAAATCAGAAAGGACTCGTTGGCTAAAAAGATGGGTGGTTGTGAATAGGAATCCGAAGTTTGAATAGCGTGATAGTCGGATTCAGTTTGGTTCGTGTGATCTTCCGCAATTATCTGGACTACAGCCAGAACCTTGACTTTCACTTTTTGAAATAAAGGAGCTTCGGTCTTAACTGATAATTCCTCAACAGAGCAGGCACAAACAATACCAAGATCTTGATCTTCATTGGTTTCAGTATGATGTTGGTGTTCCGGTACTTCGGCAAACTCAACAGTCATTGGGCAATCTTCAGCATGTTCACTTTGAGCCTGCATATGGATTCCCATTTCCTGCAACTCTTCACATAGTTCATTTGACATAGCATGAAGTCCGGTTGGAACCGAAACCCCAATCAGGATACTCAGACTGAGCACCGATGCAATAAAGCGATATGTTAAAGAAATTTTCACGTTTCAAGTATATGTAATTAATTCTATCCATGAAAGATGGAACATAATTCGATAAACAAAATCCATAATTAGACAAATTTCAAATATTCTGTTGAACTAATTATGAGTCTAACCCAATTTTAAACGAAATTTATTGTCTTATCTCAAAAGTATCGTAAACGAATTATGTTATAAATCTATATCTAATCAACACTTTCAAAAATTCACTTATTGCCAAGGATGTTTTTATTTTCGCCTTCAAGAGCCTTTAAAATAGGACAGTCTCCTTTAGGTCCTTCCCCAGCACAAGAATCAATTAAATCTACCAGGGTATTCTTTATTCGTTGTAGGTCTTCGATCTTTTCCACCACATCTTGGTATTTTTCTTGCGCTTCACTTTTGATCTCTGAACAAGTGGTGTCCTCATCAATTCGTAGTTCCAGCAGTTCCTTGATTTCGCTCAGTGTAAACCCCAACTCTTGCGCCCGTTTGATAAATTTAATTTGATCAATGTGCCGCTGCGTAAATATACGGTAACCGGAACGCCTTCGGTCAGGTATGGGAATGAGACTGCGTTTTTCGTAGTAACGGACGGTTTCTTTATTAACTTTTGCACGGCGAGCTACTTCACCAATTTTGAAAGTGGTGATGCCTTGATACTTTTCATTCTGGTTTTCTCTCATCATTTCACTGACTTCTATTATACGTTCAACAAACCAATCAATTATTTAGAAAAGCCGGGCATAATACCCGGCTCATTAATTACTAATTATTATTCTTTCTTTTCCATAATTTTACCACAACAGCACGTTGGGTTTTGGTTACCACCACAACTGGGTGGTGCTCCTTTAGTTACTGTTACCTCGCATCCACAATTTTCATCTGGACATTTATAAACATCTCCTTTCTTAAATGGCATGATATTTCCTCTTTTTGATTCGAAACATAATTCAATACCAATATAAGACCTGGAGTATAGTACAGAGTCAAATTAAAAAATTGATAAATCAGGAGAGAGCTTTCATTTTATCCTTAAGTCTTTTCACAGTCAAATGGGTGTATTTTTCCGTTACTTTCTGGCTCGAATGTCCAGCCATATAACTCGCTTCAGCTGTATGAAAACCTTTTTCAATCCAGGTAGTAACCGCTTGGTGTCTCATCCCATGTAAAGTTCGAGAGGTTGGAATCCCAGCTTCTTTGCAGTAGCGCTTAAACTCCCGATACACTCTCATACCGCGAACCGGTTGGCCTTTTGTATTTCCACCTGTGTAAATAAATACATAGTCACTGGGACTTATCTTACCACGAACCTTTAAATGCGCATCCAGTTCTTTTTTCAATTCATTGATGATTGGAATCAACCGTTCTTTTCTGCCTTTAGTAGGTGGAAGTGAAATGTAGCTAAGCTCTCCATCTTCATAGATCAGATTTTCTCCTTTCAGTCCAGAGTAGGAAAGCTCCGGATCATAAGCAGCTTCATGTTTTCGGAGTCCGCCATAGAAATACAATGCCACAATCGGTTTGAACCAGTGTTGAACCAAATTTGGGTCAAATTCGGGTAATTCTTTCTTTCTGGCTAACTCTTCATCAAATTTCTTAAAAAGAATTCCAAGTTCTTCCTCAGAAATCATTTTTGGCCGGGTATTTTCTCTAATTCTCGGTAAATCCTGCTTAAGCATTGGAAAGTAATCCTTCTCCACAATGTTCTTTTTCAGAAGAAACTTCCACCATGATCGGAAATGTCGGAAATAGTAGTGCCTTGTAGCTGAAGTAATTCCTTTTTTGAAGATCACATTTTCAAAATGGTAGCTAAGAACATTGGTTGGGGGTACATCCGATAACTCATTTAATTCAACAAAATGATCTAAAGCTCGCTGGTAGGCTCCAATGGTTGCCGGAGAGAGGTGATTTTTTGATTTGTAAAATAATTCGATGGATTCACTGACCGTGTTGCAGTCAGTGGTTTCATTACTGGTTTTTCTTTGCAAAACCTTCTTGGGATTGAATCCTTTGGAGAAGGGATTGATCTTGCCTAATGAGTCCAGTTTTTCGAGTTCGGTTACCATTTTCTGAGCAACATCCTTGTGTCGGGTGCCCAATGATTTTCGAACATTCTTTTTACCCAGTTCTTCAGAGTAAAAATTTACATAGTAGTATTTGCCGCGTTTGATAAGAAATGCCATAGTAGGAGCCTTCTGAATTAAAGTTCGGTAAGCGAACTCTAAATTCAGCAGCCTTTGCGAACGGCCATCCCAAAATTGTACATAGTAGTGTACATAGTAGTTGGGAATGTAGGGGAATGAAAGTGTACACTTTCATTCCTTTGCGTTCGCTTACTTTGTGTAAGTAAGTAGGCTTTTTTTTGGCTTAGAAGGGAATTGAGAGGGTTTTTACACCCTCTCAATAATTGTGGGCCCGGCAGGACTTGAACCTGCGACCAATCGATTATGAGTCGACTGCTCTAACCAACTGAGCTACGGGCCCTTTTTGTATATGTCCGCAGTAAAACGAAATTGTTACGTGCGAGGCGCCAAAGATAAAAATCTTATTCTTCAGATTCGAATATTATTAATTCAATTTTTTAGAACGCATTGTGGGACACATCTGTTAAATTAACAGAAATAAAAATGAACACTAAACTAATTGCATTACAATGGAATACAGATTTTTAGGACGATCCGGACTCAAAGTTTCAGCTCTTTCTTTTGGCTCATGGGTCACTTTTGGTGAGCAGGTGGACACCGACCTCGCCTACAATCAAATGAAAACGGCCTACGATGCCGGAGTTAACTTTTTTGATAATGCCGAGGCTTACGAGAACGGAAAGTCTGAGACCATCATGGGAGAGGTAATACAGAAAGCAGGCTGGAAACGATCTGACATGGTTCTTTCTACCAAGATCTTTTGGGGTGGGGAAGGTCCGAATGATCAGGGACTTTCTTTCAAGCACATTAAAGAGGGAACCGAGGCGGCTCTCCAAAGAATGCAGACCGATTATGTGGATCTGATCTTTTGTCACCGTCCGGATATCCATACTCCGATCGAGGAAACCGTGTGGGCTATGAATCAGGTGATCAATGAAGGTAAGGCTCTGTACTGGGGAACCAGTGAGTGGAGTGCCGATCAAATTCGAAAAGCTTATGATTTTGCTAAAGAAAATCACCTGCGTCCACCGCTGATGGAACAACCGGAGTACAACATGTTCCGTCGGGACAAGGTAGAAAAAGAATTCAGTGCCCTGTATGAAGATATCGGACTGGGTACGACGATCTGGAGTCCGCTGGCCAGTGGATTGCTTACCGGGAAATACAACGATGGAATTCCTGAAGGGTCACGGCTTGATCTGGAAAAATACAGTTGGTTGCGCAAGCAATTGCTTGAAACCGAGGAAGGAAAAGAGAAGTTACGCAAGGTTGAGAAACTGGCTAAAGTTTCTGACGATCTTGGGGTTCCGATGCCACAGCTTGCTCTGATCTGGTGCCTGAAGAACCCGAATGTCAGTACGGTCATCACCGGTGCTTCTAATGTGAAGCAGGTGGAACAGAACATGAAGGCCATAGAGTTGGTCGATAAGGTGGATGATGCCGCCATGGAGAAGATCGAAGAGATCCTGGATAACAAACCGAAAACTGATATTGACTGGAGAAGAAACTAAGTCAGTTCTCGATTTAAACTCATTACATAAAAAAAGAGTCATTCAGTTTGTTCTGAGTGACTCTTTTTATTTTTTAAGATCTATCGTTCAGATCCGGTTCCTGATCAGGCTCTTTCTAAAACGGCAGATCATCATCCAGGTCTTGGTTGCCGTCCAGGGTTAGTCCCGGAGCACTTGGGGGTGGATCGGATACTTCACCGCCACCGGCGCCTTGCTCGATCTTCCAGGCTTTTACATCGGTGTACCAGTTTCCTTTGTACTCCCGGCTTTGAATGTCAATAAAGGCCGTGATCTCGTCACCTTCGTTCACTTTGTTTTGGTCGATATTATCTCCCCACTGTGTAATACAAACCTGTTTTGGATATTTGCCTTTGGTCTCAAGAATGAAATCCCGTTTTCTCCAGGGACCATTTTTCCCTTGTCCTGATTGTTCGTCTAAAAGTTTGGTGACTTTCCCTGCTATTTGAAGATCCATGTAAGTGTAGTGTGGTCAAATTGGTTTTAAATGTGTGAGGTGAATATAGGTATCCTGTCATTGAACTTCGAGTTGAGGATCTCTCTTCTTTATATTGTGATCCGATAATAATGCGACAGTTTATCCGGCCGATAAAGATTTGAGATCACTTTTGAATAACAAAAATAGTATTTTGTTTTGTTCATAAATGTGAAGACAAAATCAGGGTCTGAGCAGGTTTAAAGACAGTTATTTTGTGAATATGAAGATTTTCTTCACACAATCTTCATATTCGGGAGATACTTTCCTGACTCATGTGCCGGAAAATTTTAAGAAGTAATTTATGAGGTTTAGTGCAATAGGTATATCTCACTGGAAGAGTGAGGTTTCTATTCGTGAATTATTTTATTTGGACAATCATCGCAGGGAGCTCCTTGATTTTCATACCAGGGATATTCCCGGGGGTATCTTAATGCTGGATACCTGTAACCGCACCGAACTATACGCTTTTTGCGATCCCGATATTCTTATCTCCGCCCTGTGTAAATCCACCAATACGGACCGTAAGTTCTTTAAAGAGCATGGATATATTCATGTTCAGGATGATGCTTATGATCATTTGTATGAGGTGGGAACCGGGCTGGATTCACAGGTATTGGGCGATGTACAGATCATTCAACAGGTGAAACAGGCTTACAAGCAAGCCAAGAAAAAAGGACTTTCAGGTGAATTTCATCAGTTGATCCAATCCGTTTTCCGAGCACACAAACGGAGCCGTACTGAAACCGATTTTGGTAAAGGTACGGCCTCCGTCGGGTTTGCAGCTACTCAACTTGCCTTAGAGCATTTCAAGGATTTGAGTCAGGTTCGAATACTGCTGGTTGGAGCGGGTAAAATGGGAAAGGTATCAGCCAAGAATCTCATCTCAAATGGTGCAGAACACATATCGGTGGTGAACCGAACCATAGACCGGGCCAAGGAGCTGGCTTCTTCTTTTGATATCAAGGCCCATGCATTTTCAGATCTGGATGAAGAGATCAAAAAAGCTGATCTGGTGATCACCGCAACCGGGGCCAAAAACCCGATCCTGCATCCTCATCATTTTGAAGGAATAGAACACCATCAGCTGGTATTGGACCTGAGTGTTCCCCGAAATGTGGATCCGGATGTCAATAACGTGAATAACGTTACCCTGATCGATATGGATTCCATTCACGAAGCCAATCAGAAGGCGATCGAAAAGCGGGAAAGCTCCATTCCAAAAATCCGTGAGATCATTGATGAAGAGAAAAGTGATTTTATGAACCGGGTCAAGCGCTCCCGCTATTTGCTGCCCCGCATCAAGGAAATTGAACACCGTCTGAGTGACATTACGGATTCTGAATTAGACAGGGTGAAGCATAAAATGGATGAGGAATCTTATCATCAGATGGAAGAAGTAACCCGGCGCATCAAGAAAAAGATCATGGCTATTCACATCGACCGAATTGATAAGGAATTCGAGAAGGTGCAGAATGAAGCTTAGGATCGGCACCCGAAAAAGTACGCTTGCACTCTGGCAGGCACATAAAGTGGCTGAAGAACTAAGCTCGCACAATGTGGAATCAGAGCTTGTTGAGATCGAATCTTTTGGAGATAAAGTTCAGGATATTCCACTCGATAAACTGGGAGATAAAGGGGTTTTCACCAAAGCCCTGGATGAAGCCCTGCTTAATGGCGACATCGATCTTGCGGTTCACTCACTTAAAGATGTCCCTACAGTTTTGCCGGAAGGGTTGAAACTCATGGCCGTTCTTGAACGCGGTAATCCGATGGACGTGTTGGTCCAACCGGTTCAACCCCAAAAAACCGAAAAGAAAATTATTGCAACCGGAAGTATTCGCAGAAAAGCGTTTTGGTTGAACCGATTTCCGAATGATGAAGTGGTAGGGCTCCGTGGAAATGTGCCTACACGATTAAGGAAAGTGGATTCCAACGAATGGCACGGAGCTGTATTTGCATCGGCCGGTTTGGAGCGAATCGGTTATGATGACCGGATATCTGAAGTACTGGAATGGATGATCCCGGCACCATCTCAGGGAATTGTAGGCATTGTTTGTAAAGAGGGCAGTGAATTTGAGTCTGTTTTAGAGAAGATCGATCACCGGGAAACCCATTTATGTGGAGCTATAGAGCGAGCCTTTTTGAACGAATTGGAAGCCGGATGCTCGAGTCCGGTGGGCGCCCATGCAGAGGTTAAAAAAAACCTATTATGTTTTAAGGGAGCCGTATTATCGCTGGATGGACGTGAGAGACTGGATATCGAACGGTCAGTTTCTTTGGGTGATGCACATGCAGAGCTTGGAAGAGAGTGGGCGTTGATACTGAAACAGGAAGGAGCAGAAAAATTGCTGGAGCATCCTGAAAATGAGTAAGAAGCCCCGCATCTTATTTACAACCCAGCTTTCAGAACAAAAACGTATATTCCTCGAAAATGATGAGTTGCTGATCGAAAGCGAGCCCTTTATCACTTTCGAATATCTGATGCCGGCTTTATGGATGGATAAACTGCCGGATAAAGCAGACGCCTGGATATTCACGAGTAAAAAAGCGGTGAAGGCCTTTTCCCCTAAAATTCCGGAGCTCAAGATCCCGGATCATATATTTGCAGTAGGGGCTAAAACCGCTGAAAAACTGGAAGAACTGGGACTGGAGGTCTCTTTTCCGGAAGAGTATAATGCCTTGGCTCTTGCAGAAATGATGAAGAAGTTGGATTTCAAAAAAGTGGTCCATTTTTGTGGAAACCTGAAGGCAGCTGATCTAGGTAAACTGTTGGGTGAATCGGTTGAAGTGGTCAATATTGAAGTTTATCATACCGTTTTGACCCACCACAAGATGGATGACCTGAATGATTTTGACGCAGTCGTTTTTATGAGTCCAAGTGCGGTGGAATCTTTCAGTGAACTAAATTCGGTTTCTGAGGATCAGCAGGTTTTTTGCATTGGCCCTACCACAGAAGAGTCAGCCAGAGAATTTGGAATGAAGAACAGCATCACTCCGGAATATTTTACACTGGAATCGCTTATGGAATCTATTTCCCAATTCTACAACCTTCGTAGGGGTAATTCATGAATTACCCCTACGAAGGTTGAGGTAAATACCCCTGACTACAAATTTTTTTAATTAATATTGATCAATGTCATTTCCCGAATTAAAAAACAGATTACTACTAGACACACTGGAAGGCAAAGAAACCGAACGTCCACCGGTGTGGATGATGCGTCAGGCCGGCCGTTACCTGCCTGAGTATATGGAGATCAAGAAGAAGTATAGCTTTTTTGAGCGGGTCAAAACCCCTGAGCTGGCATCCGAGATCACCATTCAACCCATTGACATTGTTGGAACCGATGCGGCTATATTATTTTCGGATATCCTGGTGCTGATCGAATGCCTGGGTGTGGAAGTTCAGCTGAAACCGGGTTTTGGTCCTTATTTGCCTGATCCGATCCGAACTGTAGAACAGGTCAGTAACCTGAATATCACCCCGGCTGAGGAACAGCTCAGTTACGTGTACGATGCTCTGACTCTAACACGAAAGGAACTGGATGGGCGCGTGCCACTGATCGGATTTGCCGGTGCTCCGTGGACGTTGTTCTGTTATCTGGTGGAAGGGCAAGGCTCCAAAACGTTTTCAACAGCCAAGTCATTTTTGTTCTCCCAGCCTGAAGCAGCTCAGAAACTGCTGGAAGTGATGACAGACCAGACCATTGAGTATTTACATCATCAGGTGAAAGCAGGGGCACAGGCTCTTCAGGTGTTCGAATCGTGGGCTGCCGCACTTGGTCCGGATGATTTCAAGAAATTTGCATTACCACATTTGAAGCGTATTGCGAATGAGGATTACGGTGTACCACTGATCATGTTTTGCAAGGATGCAGAATGGAGCTATCCACTATTTGGTACCACAAACGTTTCAGGTTTTGGCATTGGCTGGGGATGCACTCCGGAATACGCCAGGCAGTTTGCCGGCGATAAAGTGGTGCAGGGAAATTTTGATCCCTCCAAATTATTGATGGAGCCGGCGCAGATCGAAGCGGAAGCAACGGAAATGTTGCAGCGGTTTGGTAAAGGGAATTACATTGCCAATTTGGGTCATGGTATTTTGCCTAATGTACCGGTCGAGAATGCCAAGGCTTTCGTTGATACCGTAAAGAATTTTAGATATTGAAACCATGCGGACCGGGTGGTCCGCCAATGCGTTCCAAACCGGGTGGTTGGGAACGAGCATAAAGCGCGAGTGCTATTGTAGGGGCGAATCGAATTCGATCGGTAAGACCATAATTCATTCACCGTAGGGGTAATTCATGAATTGCCCCTACGGTGAATAATAAATTTGATATGACAAATAGAAATTTCAGATCCATAAAACCACAATTCACACAATTTGTCTCTGATGTTCAACAACACATCTGTGATGAACTGGAGGCAGTGGAAGGTGCCCAAGAATTCCTGATAGAAAATTGGGAACGGGATGGGTTTGGAGGTGGCAGTACCCGCATTATTGCTGGCGGTGATGTTATCGAGAAGGGTGGAGTGAATGTGTCAACGGTGGGCGGACCTTTGCCTGAGGCCATGCAACACAAATTTGAAGTGCCCGAGTCTGAATTTTTTGCCACGGGTGTCTCACTGGTGATCCATCCCCGGAATCCATTTGCTCCTACGGTTCATGCGAACTACCGTTATTTTGAATTGTATGAAAAGGAGTCCGGAGAACTGAAAGATCAGTGGTTTGGCGGTGGAGCGGATATGACTCCGTATTATCTATTCTCTGAAGATGCCAAACATTTCCATGAGGTTCATAAGGATGTTTGCGATCGGTTCAACCCGAAATATTACCCGAATTTTAAAGCGGAGTGTGATGCCTATTTCTATAATCATCACCGGGAAGAGGCGCGTGGAATTGGTGGTTTATTCTTTGATTATCAGCGGCCGGACGAGCACCGCTCTGCGGATGACCTGTTTGAATTTGCCAGGGCCTGTGGATATGCATTTACCGATGCCTACATTCCCATTTTGAAGAAGCGGAAGGATATTGAGTACAATGATAAGCACCGGGAGTGGCAAGAAATCCGCCGCGGCCGATACGTAGAATTTAATTTGATACACGATCGCGGTACATTATTCGGACTTAAGACGAAAGGGCGGATCGAATCCATATTGATGAGTCTTCCGCCACAGGTGCGGTGGGTGTATGATCATCACCCTGAACAAGGCAGTCCGGAAGCGGAATTATTGGAACACCTGAAACCGATCGATTGGATTAATTATTAAAACCTGTAGGGACAAAAGATTTTGTGCCCTACTGGTTTTCAAAATTGACAGTTAAATTTTGACCATATGAAATACCCTACAACCCGTTTACGCCGAAATCGTCAGACATCTGCTATTCGAGAGATGGTGCTGGAAAACCGATTGCATCCATCTGATTTCATCGCACCGATCTTCATCATGGAAGGAGAAGATCAAAAAGAAGAGATCTCGAGCATGCCCGGATATTACCGGTATTCACTGGATCATTTGGGCGATGAGCTGGAAGAGTTGATCGACGTGGGAATACGGTCGGTGTTATTATTTGTGAAAGTGCCGGATTCCAAAAAGGACAATAAAGGTACCGAGGCCGTCAACGAAAAAGGGTTGATGCAGGAATCGGTTCGGTTCATTAAGAAGCAGTATCCGGACCTGTTTGTGATGACCGATGTGGCAATGGATCCATATTCCTCATATGGTCACGATGGCATCGTGGAAGATGGTGAGATCGTGAATGATCCCTCAGTGGAGGTATTGGCAGAGATGGCGGTAAGTCACGCCAAAGCCGGTGCCGATATGGTGGCTCCATCCGATATGATGGACGGACGTATTGGTGAGATGAGGAAGGCTCTGGATGAAGCAGGATTTATGACCACCGGAATTATGGCCTACAGTGCCAAATACGCATCTGCTTTTTATGGACCGTTCCGGGATGCACTGGATTCCGCCCCGGGATTTGGTGATAAAAAAACCTATCAAATGGATCCGGCCAATATTGATGAAGCCCTGCGTGAAGTAGAGCTCGATATTAATGAAGGAGCTGATATCGTGATGGTTAAGCCTGGCTTGCCATATCTGGATGTGGTCCGTGCCGTGAAGCAGAATTTCAATATCCCGGTTTCGGTATATAATGTGTCCGGCGAATATGCGATGATCAAGGCAGCAGCTGAAAAAGGCTGGCTAAATGAGGAAGAAGTCATGATGGAATCACTATTGGCTTTCAAACGAGCCGGCGCCGATCTGATCGCCACCTATTTTGCCAAGCAAGCGGCAAGGCTTTTAAAGACTTTGTAAATTAAATCGCTATCAGGTGGTCCGGGTGGTCCGGAGTGGCATTCTCCCGATTTGATCGGGATGGTTGGGAATGAGGGACAATACCGTAGTGGCGAATCGCATTCGCCCGTTGCTGATTCCAACGCAGAGCGTGGGGAACCAACAGATTAAATATTGAATATTCCGGCAGGCCATAGAGACACGATGCATCGTATCTCTTAATTCCATCACCATAGGGGCAATTCATGAATTGCCCCTATGGTGATGGAGATCAGAATTTGAATTTAAGGAATTATAATAATTGAGAAAATAAGGATATGAATACCCAAAACAGTAAAGACCTTTACGAACGAGCATCAAAAGTCATTCCCGGTGGAGTGAATTCTCCGGTTCGGGCCTTTAACAGTGTAGGTGGAACGCCCATCTTCATCAAGAAAGCCAATGGGGCTTATTTGTGGGATGAAGATGGAAATAAGTACATCGACTACATCAGTTCCTGGGGTCCTATGTTGTTGGGTCATGCGGAACCGGATGTGGTCAAGGCCGTTCAGGAAACCGCTGCAAATTCTACCTCTTTTGGGGCACCAACCCGACTTGAAGTGGAAATGGCCGAACTGATCACAAGTTCAGTTCCGGGAGTCGATAAGGTGCGTATGGTGAATTCAGGAACTGAAGCAACCATGAGTGCCATTCGTGTAGCCCGGGGTTACACAGGTAAGAATAAGATCATCAAGTTCAAGGGAAATTATCATGGTCATGGCGATTCATTCCTGATCGAAGCCGGAAGCGGTGCTTTGACCATGGGAGAACCCAGCAGTCCGGGAGTCACTGAGGGAACTGCCAAGGATACGCTCAATGCCAGGTACAACGACCTGGATTCTGTCAAGAAACTGGTGGAAGCCAATGGGGATGATATCGCGGCTATCATTCTGGAACCTGTTGCCGGAAACATGGGATGTATTCCTCCTAAGGAAGGTTTCCTGGAAGGTCTCCGGGAACTATGTGATAAGGAAGGTATCGTACTGATCCTGGATGAAGTGATGACCGGTTTTCGGGTTGATTTTCAGGGTGCACAAAAAGTATTCGGAGTAACTGCCGATATGGTGACGTATGGTAAGATCATCGGGGCAGGATTGCCGGTAGGAGCCTATGGTGGTAAAGAAGAGATCATGGATTATGTAGCGCCGACCGGTCCGGTGTATCAGGCGGGAACGTTATCAGGAAATCCCCTGGCGATGGCAGCAGGATATACGCTGCTCAAAAAGCTGAAGGATAATCCACAGGTGTATGAGGAGCTTGAGAAAAAGGCTTCGGTTCTGGCAAATGGGATCGGACAGATCCTCAGTGATCACGATATTCCCCATAGCATAAACCGAGTGGGCTCTATGGTGGGTGTATTCTATTGTGAAGGTCCGGTTGAGACCTTTGATGATGCCAACCGTACCGATAAAGAGTTGTTTGGTAAGATCTTCCACGGAATGCTGAACCGGGGAGTACATTTACCTCCATCACCATTTGAGGCTTTCTTTCTGAGTAATGCTTTGACCTCTGATGACATCAGTAATACCCTTACTGCGTTTGAAGAGACGATCAAGGAAATATCAGCTTAAGAAAGCAGTCAATTCAAGGTTTCAACAAATGGCTCTGGTTCTAATGCCAGCCTGATCATATCATCAAGATAGACACCGGGTTCAAAGGCTTGTGATTTCCACCCGGGAACCAACCGGTCAAGGATCTCAGACTGAGCCCAACCTGTGTAGTAAAAAATGGTATCGCTGAACCGGAAATCACTTTGAAGCTGTTTGATCTCCCGGTTATGGTTCTTTGATCCATTTTTGTAATAAGAGAAGTCTCCATCGTCTTTCATAGCGGATAGTGGTTCATATATGTCTGAATTTGAAGCCAGCATTAACGATTGGATCTCAGCGTATTTGGCAAGACCCTCCAGCCATTCACGTTCCCGTTCGTAATCAGTAAATTTGGAAGTGCTAAAGCTATTTCTTCGGCTTTCTCTTAGTACCAACCACTCTTTTGTGAGTTTTCGGAAGATTTGATCCTCAGTTGTTTTCAGGATCCTTCCCAAAAGTAATCGTTCATTCAGCCAGGTTTCCCTGAGATCCGGATCTTTCCATGGATAGGATCTTTCAAAGGTGTTTGAGGCTTCGGCTGAGTACACTCTTTCCGGAGCCTGTTCGGCCTGAAAAGCATGAAAGGACTCATGCATAATGGCAGATATATGCCAGTCGCTATCAAGTTTGTCGGTGATCAAAAAATAAGGAAATACAGGTTTAAAAAATGGAGGGAGATCATTCTTGATCATTTGTGTGAGCTGAATTTCAGTCCACTCTTTGGTGGTCATACTGGCGGCATAAGTGTCTCCTACTTTAACCGTAAATGCCTCCGGAATTTGTTCTGAAGAGATGATCGGTTGTCTGAAGTGCGGTGGTGTAGAATTAATGTAAGTCCAGGCACCACCCATTGGTTTATCAAAAGGCACCGTTTTCCAGCCGGCTTCGGGATTATTAATTCCGCTTAAAAAAACATAGGCTTCATTATACAGAATAACCGGGATGACCTGATCACTAAAGCCGGGCCAGATGAGTTCACCTACAGAAGCTCTTAAATGATCGATCTCCTGCAATCGGTCCAGCTCCGTAAAGCTTAGATTATCCAGGTGAACAGAACGGTTTGGTTTTTGATAATTTATGATCACTAAAGTGGAAAGGATAAGCCCCAGGATCAAAAATCCCCAAAGCATTCCTTTTTTAAATGAAGTGAGGCAGCCTTTTCTAAATGTATTCACAATACCTCCTTTCCCTTTTACTTATGTATTTAAAAAGAGGAAAATTTGTGAATAAATAATGAAACTGAGGGTTTTATATTTAAGTGGTTCACTCACTCATATTCGTTTCACCTTTGATCTTATTGTATTCCTCATCGTTGGGTTCCCACAGTTCGATCTTGACACCATCCGGATCCAGGATCCACCCGAATTTACCGTACTCAAGGTCTTCGATCTCGCCGACCACTTCAACGCCTTCCTTCCTGAGTTCCTTCAATAATGCTTCCAGGTCATCTACCCGATAATTGACCATAAATTCTTTGGTGCTCGGTTCGGTGTAAGTCGTGTGTTCATCAAAGATACTCCAGGCAGTAAATCCTTTTTTGTCTGGATCCTTTGCATGTCGCCATTCAAAAGTGCCGCCATATTTACCGTTCTCAATGCCCAAATGCTTTCTGTACCAGTTCCGGCTGCGTTCCGGATCTCTACTTTTGAAGAAAATTCCGCCTATGCCCGTTACTCTTTTCATGATCGTATGAATTGTTTAAAAATGACTTCAGTTATGTATTAAGGTAACAGCTTGAGTTAATTATTCTGAAAAATATTTATTCAGTTTATATATCCTTCATTTAGTTAGGTTATATAGAGGCACTCACTTACTCATTCAATGAACACATAACTCTCAATACAATGGGACAGCAAACTTTGGATCTATCCAAACAAAACATCACAGTAGAAAATATAATCAGGAATCCGAATCCTGCACGTTTTTATGAGGATGCCATAAAATTCGATTCCGGTTCAGCTATCAGCGATTCCGGGGCATTGGTCGTACGCTCCGGTAAAAGAACGGGACGAAGTCCGGCCGACAAAAGGGTGGTAGAGTCAGAAGGAATTAAGGATGATATCTGGTGGGGAAAGATCAACATCCCGCTGGATGAACGGACGTTCAAGATCAACTATCAGCGCGCAACTGATTACCTGAATACTCTTGATCGTTTATACGTCATTGATGGTTTCGCAGGATGGGACGAGAATTATCGTCTTAAGGTCAGGATCATAGCTGAGCGACCATATCATGGTTTGTTTATGCATAATATGCTGATCCGTCCTACCAAAGAAGAGCTGGAAAATTTTGGGGATCCGGATTTTGTGATCTATAACGCAGGTAAATTTCCCGCTAACAAATTTACGGAAGGCATGACGTCAGATGCGTCGGTTGATGTAAATTTCGAGACCAATGAAATGGTGATACTCGGAACGGAATATGCCGGTGAAATGAAGAAAGGGATCTTCACCGTCATGCATTATCTGATGCCGAAAAAAGATGTACTTTCCATGCACTGTTCAGCCAATGAAGGAGATAAAGACGATGATGTCGCTCTGTTCTTTGGCTTGTCAGGGACCGGTAAAACGACCTTATCTGCAGATAAGAATCGTAAACTGATCGGCGATGATGAACATTGCTGGAGTGATGATGGGGTGTTTAATATTGAAGGCGGTTGTTATGCCAAGACCATAGATCTCACGGAAGAGAAAGAGCCCGAGATCTTCAATGCCATAAAATATGGAACGGTCCTCGAAAACGTTGGGTATGACCCTGAAACACGAAAAGTGGATTTCAAGGATGTGTCCATCACTCAGAATACAAGAGCTTCCTACCCGATTGAATACATTGATAATGCCAAGATCCCATGTGTTGCGGGGCATCCGAAGAATATCATCTTCCTGACCTACGATGCATTTGGTGTGCTTCCTCCGGTCAGTAAACTCAGTCCGGAACAGGCAATGTATCACTTTATCAGTGGTTACACTGCGAAAGTTGCAGGAACCGAGGTAGGTGTTACCGAGCCTGAAGCCACATTTTCAGCATGCTTCGGAGCCGCATTTCTGGCCTGGCCACCGGCTAAATATGCTGAGATGCTGGCAGAGAAAATGCGTAAGCATAATGCCAAAGCCTGGTTGGTCAATACAGGACTTACCGGTGGTCCTTATGGTAAGGGGTCACGCATCGACCTGAAGAGCACAAGAGCCATTATTCAGGCTATTCATGATGGCAAGCTGGATGGTGTTGAAACGGTTAAAGACAATGTCTTTGGTTTTGATATCCCGACAGCCTGCCCTGAAGTTTCTTCTGAGATCCTTCAGCCTCGTAACACCTGGGGCGATGATGAGAAGTACGATGCCCAGGCTAAAAAACTGGGTCAGCTATTCGATAAGAACTTCGATCAGTATAAGGCTGACAGCAGCAAAGAGATCATTAACGCCGGTCCAAAATTCTGAATCGGTCAGTTATAAAACTCCAGATATAAGAAAGGCGGATCTAATATCCGCCTTTTTTTATGCACTTAATTTATCCTGAGATAGAATATCATTCGTTAGCTTCCACTACTTTTTCGTAAGCTGCTTTAACTTTGACACCGGCTATGGCCTCATTTACGTTAAAGATATGGTCACCGATCTTTTCCAATCGGTTCACGTAATCAAGAAATACAAACCCAACCTGATTGGAATAGGTTTTCTTTTCTAATTGACCATAGTAGTACTCAAGTAAGCCGTCACGACATTTGTTGATCCGGTTTTCGATCTCCATGGCGACACTCAGATCCGCTTCATCGTTATCCAGTTCCAGGTCCTGACGAACATGACGGATAGCCTCATGAATAAGATCAAGCAGGCTCTTGAGCTTCTCCATGGCCTCTTCAGGAAGGTGAGTTCCCTCATTTTCCATGCGCTCAAATGTTTTTGACATCTGGTAATAAATGTCTCCCACACGCTCCAGGTCGTTGATCATACTATGCATGCCGCGAATACGTCTGGTTGCATCTTCAGTGAGGTTATAACTGGATATTTTTGTCAAATATTCCGCGATCTCAAGCTCCAGATTATCTGTGATCTCTTCCCGTTTTTTGATCTTCTTCAGAAAGTGATCTCGCCTGTTTTGTTTGTTAAATAAAAGTCCTTCCATACTGTAATGCATTTTATCCACCAGCCGGGCAAACATCTCAATTTCCTTGTGTGCCTGTGTCATCGACAGCTCGGGAGATGACATCATACCGGAAGAGATATATTTGAGCCGATACTCATGATCTGTCTTGGATTTATCTTTTTGGTATTTCTCCACAAACTTCACGATACGGGGAACAAAGCCAACCATGAGGATCACATTGAGCACATTGAACGCAGAGTGAAAAAGAGATAACCCCAGTGTTGCATTACTTCTGCCGGCTTCATCGGTAATATTGAAAAGAGAGCCCACTTCCGGTGAAAAGTAACTCATGACCTGATCGATCATATTGAGGAAAGGATTCAGCAAGATGAGCATCCATATGACCCCAAACACGTTGAATACGAAGTGAAATCGTGCGGCTCGTTTGGCATACACATTTCCAACAATGGCCGCGATGTTTGCGGTAACCGTGGTTCCGATATTTTCACCCAATATCATAGCTGCAGCAATAGGAAAATCGATCCATCCCTGGAATAACATGACCAGGGTGATTGCAGTTGAAGCAGATGAGGATTGGGTAACGAGCGTTAACAAAGTTCCTGCCAAAACAAACAGCAAGATCGATAGGAATCCAAATTCTGTAAACTGATCCAGAAACATGAACATTTCCGGGTTTTCCTGAATGTTGGGTACTCCGTTCTTTATAAAATCGAGTCCAATGAAGAGGATACCAAAACCTATCATGGCCTCAGCCAGGTTTTTGAGTTTCTCCCGCCCAAAGAACATAAAGGGAAAGAAGATACCGATCAGCATAATGGCAATAGGAGTGATCTGCATCTTGAAACCAAAAATGGAAACCATCCAGGCCGTCACGGTGGTTCCGATATTAGCTCCCATGATCACACCGGTGGATTCAATGAATGTGATGAGTCCGGCATTTACGAAACTCACGACCATAACCGTGGTGGTAGAAGAGGACTGCGTGATAGTGGTAGTCGTGAATCCTGTGAGAATGCCTCTGAACCGAGTGGTGGTCATACCCTTCAGGATGGCGCGGAGTTTATTCCCGGCTACCTTCTGAAGTCCGTCACTGAACACCTTCATTCCATAGATAAAGATACACAGTGCACCAATTAGCTGGAGCAGGTCAAAAAATGAATACGTCATGTGCTGATCAATTAATTGTACGCTTTTATCTTAGCCGGGCTAATATAACAGATTTATATGTACTTATGATAAAGGAGCCTCAGGGAATGAGTTTCAGAGCCCGAGCTTTTTTGATGGCAACACTTCTGCGATTGACATCAAGCTTTGAGAAAAGATCCCGAACCTTGCTGTTAACTGTATTTACGGACATGGAGGTTTTGTTGGCGATCTCCTGATTGGAACAGCCGTCTGAAATATGAAATAAGATCTCGAGATCCTGTTGATTGAGCTCCAGATCCTTTACGACCTGTTTATTTCTCACAAATCGTTTTGTTTCGTTGCTGTTATCGTCCACATGCTTTTGAAAGGCGAACTTCTTCCAGATAAAAAAAGCGATGATGGCCAGGGCCACCAAAATGATCACAGAAATGAAAAAATTTGGCATCGATCTTTAAAGTTTCAGACTAAAATAGGTTCAACCTGAAATTAAGAAAGTGCACGGCTTTTTGGCATTAAATTACTCTTATATAGCCATGCACTTTCCAAAGGTTATTGATATCCATGAACCTTGATCAAAGCAGGTTTTCAGGATTCAGCCCTTTAAGCTCATCGGTTACAAATTTGCGTCCCTTTCGAACCAGTTCTCCATCCAGGTACACATCCGGGCCAATACAAACCAGATCCCAGTGAATGTTACTTGTGTTTCCGTTAGGGGCGATCTCATAATCCTTACCCAGAGTAAGATGGTTTGACCCGTAGATCTTTTCATCGAAGAGAATATCGTACATCGGGCTTTCGATCACGGGGTTTAGTCCGAAACTGAATTCACCGAAACGTCGGGCACCTTCATCTGTATCCAGGATATCTTTGAGGGCCTCGTTATTGGATGAGTCATAATCGACTACCACTCCGTCTTTGACCTCCAGTTTCACAAATTCAAAAGGCTTGCCCTGATAAACCGACGGGGCATAACTTATCACCCCATTTACGGAGTCAAGAATGGGAGAGGTGAACAGTTCACCATCCGGGATGTTTCTCTTGCCAAAGCATGGCACCCAGTTCTGTCCTTTTACAGAAAACTTGATATCGGTACCATCGCCTTTCAGGTGAATTTCATCTGTTGCTCTGAGTCGCTTTTCCAGCGGTTTCATGGCTTCCTCAAGGGCGGAATAATCGACGAGGCAGGCGTCGTAGTAAAACTCAGCAAACTTACGGGTAGGCATTTTGGCGTTCATGGCAAAAGCAGGAGATGGGTATCTCATAATGCACCAATTGGTATTATTGACCCTTTCGTCAAAATGTACCGGTTTCAGGAAATGTTCTGAATAGGCTTTGTTGGCTTCTTTGGATGCCAGGGAATTTTCGTAAATATTCTGCGAGGCCCGGATACCTACAAACGCATCCATCTGCTTCATCAGGGGCAGCTGATCAACCTGTGCCTGATTCTTCCAGAATGCTTCGTCACCGTTTTCTATCAGGATACGCTGTGTTTCAGCATCCTCGATCTTGATGAAAGGGTTTGCATCCTTGGCTCCGATCTGCTCAACCAGTGCCCGGAGTAGATCGATGCCATTCAATCCGATCAACTGAACCATCACATTGTGGCCTTTTTGTACTTCCGTGCTATGTTCTAAAATGAGTTGAGCCAGTTTCTGGTCTTGTTCTGAAATCATGCGTACGTCCGTTTAAATTTAATTTTTTAGAATTATTCGGATTAAAGGTACAGATCTGAAAAGCGAAGTAATAGGGTAAGCATGTAATTTTTAATTACAATAAGTTTTAAAAACCGCCTCATCACTTTATCACTACCCCGCTTCATCGATCCTCAAAACATCATCACAAAGAGAGATCTCATTCGGGTCGTTGGATGCAAGGAAAATAAGAGTGCCTTTTTCCGATTCTGTTTCAATAATACCTGATACCAAAGCGTGACCATCTTTATCGAGATTTGAGCCGGGTTCATCCAGCATCAGGATCTTTGGATCGTTGACGAGAGCGGCAGCAAGTTTGGCCCGCTGTTGTTGTCCGGTTGAGAGATTCCCAAAGAGCTGATCTTTGAGATGAGTGATCTGACATCGTTGTAACAAATGGTTAAGTGCTTCAGGTTCAGCCACTTTACCCCGGGCTTCCTTTAAAAAGCGAAGATTTTCAGCCACGGTGAGTTCAGCGTACAGATTTATATACGGAGCTGCATATCCCAGATAGGATTTGACTTCCTTTTGATCGAGTAAGTTACCCGATGCCATCCACTCTATGTTACCCGAGTTTGGGCGAAGCAAATAGGCCAGGCATTTCATTAAGGTTGATTTGCCGCTTCCATTATCTCCGGCAATACCAAATACACCAAGAGTATGCTCAAAACTGAGGCTCTGAAAGATGGTATTGGTGTTAAAATTCTTTGAAAGGTTTTCGACGCTGACTGATATCATGCCTCAAAGGTAGTAAGATTATCATTAAGAAGAATATTCAGCCGTTTTTTAAAGTTTTATAACAAAGGCCTATTTACTAAATCCTTAATTGTATTGCGACTCGGTAGGCTTTATTTTCAGTTTTAAGTTATATTTTGGGATATGCACGAATCGGTAGAACATATTATTGATAAACTGATGGGGGCGGTGAAAGCCGATAAACCCTATTATGTGCTCAAAGACCTGTTGGCTGCGGGTTTCCCATCTTTTATTGTTGAAAGAATTCGTATCGAGATCAATGAAAAGATCAAAAAAGAATACGAACTGAAAGAATCTGATTGGGTTGATACGGAAGAGATCCTGGTGGAAGATGCTTTCAATGATCTGCGGCATGCCCTGTTTGCAAACTCAAGGATCCCGAAGGATAAGCTTTACAAGCTGACCGGAGAGGTGATCACGGATATTGTTAAGGTATATCTGGAACCGCGTCACCACATGGCCGACTACATCTACAAAGGCGATGATGAACTTTCATTCAGGGAATTGATTGACCGCACAGAAAAGCTGACGATCTACAAACACTTTGGTCGTGCGATCCCGTTGTACATGCAAAAACGCGGTTTGCAAACCCTGGAAAAGAAACGTTGTAAACTGCTCATTCATAACCTGGATGCCAATCTGGTGGCCTCCTACACGGCCAAAGAGTGGGCACAGGTATTGGAGTTATTGTTCACGCTGTTTGGCGGTCAGATCGATGCCAAGCTGATACAGCTGTTTTTTGAAGACAAAGGGCTGTACCTGACGGCAAAGGCATTTAACGAACTGGATGAAGAGATTACCAAAGAGCGTTTTACTGAGATCCTATCCTATCCCGATCTGCTGGACGTCAAGTTGCAGGAGAAATTCCGGGATCAATTCCGGGAAGAACTGATCGCCCAAAAAAACCGATTCGATCAGCCCGACGAAGAAGAGATGGAGCAGATCGACGAAAAAGAGCAACGATTGCTGGACAGCTTTTTCGGGGATTATACCAGTGATGACCGGCAACTGACCGATCAGGAATCCTTTAACGAACTATTTAAGACCGAACAATCTGATAAATCTATATTCGAGGAATTCGAGGAAACTCCGGATGCTGAAAAGATCTCGAAATCCATCAAGGAAGGAAAATCATCCGATGAGATCCAAAAATTCCGTAAGAATCTGGTAACCGTTCTTGATCAGGCCGCTCATTCTTTCAAAAATCTATCCAGGGAAGAGGGGGAGGACGATGACGAATATGAAGAAGGCGAGGAAGACTCCCTCAATGATCTTATAGATGCCCCTGAAGAGTTACCCGAGCCTGTAGAAAATGAAAGTGAAGATCCGGAAATAGAAGAGGAAGAAGATACCTCAGGATCTGAAGTTTCAGATGATGAGGACGAACTGATCGATGAAAATGATGAAGCTGAAGCCGGTGACGGTGATGAACCGATGTGGAGACAATTCCTGAGACCTGACCAAATGGACGTATTGATGGGTGGGGGAAAAAATGAAGCAGAGGAAGAACTGCTGATCGATGAGGATACGCTCTTTGAAGAATCCTCTGATGATGGTTCTGATGAGTCCATTCCCGAGTTATCGGATTATATGATCGGTCAGGAAAAGCTATTCATAAAGAAAGTATTTGGGGGGAAAAAGAAAAAATATCACGACGCCCTCAGTTCCATTCAGGAGCTTGAAAGCTGGAATGAAGCAAGTGATTTTCTTCAGGAAGAAGTATTCAGAAAATATAATGTGGAAATGCTTTCAGATCCGGTGGTAGATTTTACAGATAAACTTCAATCCTATTTTGACGAATTCAAAAATCAATAATTAAATATTTATGGCATCCAACCCAAAAGTAGAACGACTCCAGAAATTAAGAGAAGAAGCATTAAAGGGTGGAGGTGAAGCCCGGATCAAAAAACAACATGATAAGGGAAAGCTCACAGCCCGCGAGCGTATCGACCTGTTGGTTGACAAAGGTTCATTCGAAGAGATCGACAAGTTTGTAACTCACCGCAGCTCAGCATTTGGGCTCGACAAGCAACAGTTTTTGGGTGATGGTGTTGTGACCGGAATGGGTAAGATCCATGGCAAGCCGGTCTATGTGTTCAGTCAGGATTTTACGGTTTTTGGAGGTTCACTTTCAGAGACCCATGCCGAAAAGATCTGTAAGATCATGGATCTGGCACTTAAAAACGGTGTTCCGATCATTGGTTTGAATGATTCAGGCGGTGCAAGAATTCAGGAAGGCGTTTCCTCATTGGGGGGCTATGCCGAAGTGTTCTGGAGAAATAGTATGGCATCGGGTGTGGTGCCTCAAATATCTGCGGTGATGGGTCCTTGCGCAGGCGGAGCGGTGTATAGTCCCGCTTTAACCGATTTTATCTTCATGGTAGAAAATACCAGTTACATGTTTGTAACCGGACCAAATGTGGTGAAAACCGTGACACACGAAGAAGTGACCTCAGAGGAACTGGGTGGAGCGTCCACGCACAGCACCAAATCAGGTGTGTCTCACTTTTCAAGTCCCAACGATGCCGTGTGTATTAACGACATTCGTGAGCTCATGAAGTATGTGCCTCAGAATTGTGAGGAAAAAGTGCCTATGATCGAATCCAAAGATCCGGATTCATCCAAAGCGAAAGCCCTTGATGAACTGGTGCCGTTGAATCCAAATAAACCCTATGATATCCATGATGTGATCAATGGGATTATGGATAAAGGGTCATTTTATGAGGTGCACAAAGATTATGCTGATAACATCGTGGTAGGTTTTGCCCGCCTGGGTGGACGCAGTGTTGGGGTGGTAGCCAATCAGCCGCTTTCTCTGGCCGGTGTTCTCGATATCGATGCCTCTCTGAAAGGGGCTCGTTTTGTGCGTTTTTGTGATGCATTCAATATTCCGCTGGTTGTATTTGAGGACGTGCCGGGCTTCTTGCCGGGAACCGATCAGGAGTGGAACGGTATCATCAAGCATGGTGCTAAGCTGTTATATGCATTCTGTGAGGCCACGGTGCCTAAAATGACGGTGATCACCCGTAAGGCTTACGGTGGTGCTTATGACGTGATGAACTCCAAACATATCCGGGCCGATTACAACGTGGCCTGGCCAACTGCCGAGATCGCTGTAATGGGAACCAAGGGAGCCGTTGAGATCATATTCCGTAAAGAGATCGCCAATGCTGATGACCCGGAAGCCAAGCAAAAGGAACTGGAAGATCAGTACAGTGAAAACTTTGCGCATCCATACCTTGCAGCCGGACGTGGTTTCATTGACGATGTCATTCTGCCATCCGAAACCCGCGACAAGCTGATCAAACAGCTTGAAGTGTGTGAAAACAAAGTGGATTCTGTGCCTAAGAAAAAGCACGACAACCTGCCGCTTTAGAACACCCACTCAACGCGAGATATTTTATACAGATGATGGTATCGGGAATACAATACTGAATATTCCCGATACCCTGTCATCTTGCTCTTCCCTAACTGCCCAAGCAATGGGTTTGTCTTTTGATACGAATTTTTTGCACCTTCCTTCATTCTGTGAATTCGGATGTTTTACGAACATCTTAGAGGCCTAACTTTTCGGGTAACATCCCACATTTTTTATGTACAAATAGATGAATCAGTACATCAACTTGTTTATTGGGATTTTGTTTGTATCTATCTCAGCAATTCTTCTTTTCCAGTTTTATAAGCTAAAAGGAGAGGGGTATGACAGAAATAGCCCTACGTATTTGATGGCTGTAGTTTTTTCGGGTTTGGGCTATACTTTACTGGTATTCGGTATAATAAATATCATATTATTTTTTGGCACAGTCCATTAAACGCTGGGGCGTTCTATCATCTCACCTAAAAGACTTGATAATATGTACGGAATGGCGTACGTTTATCAAAGAGTTAATTGAACAAAGTTATAGACTCATGAAAACACTAACAGCCACCCAGGCACGAAAAGATATCTATCGTTTGCTCGATGAAGCATCTGATACTCACGAGCCAATTCAAATTACGGGAAAACGCTCGAATGCCGTTTTGATCAGCGAAGATGATTGGCGGTCGATTCAGGAAACACTTTACCTGACTTCTATTCCTGGAATGCAAGAGTCTATTGTTGAAGGAATGAATACGCCTCTTGAAGAAACCGATGAAGAACTTGACTGGTGAGTACTTATAAACTTGTTTATACCAAACAAGCAAAAAAGGATGCCAAGAAAGCAGCTTCATCAGGCTTAAGATCAAAGATCGAAGATCTGCTGGAGATCATTGAAGAAAATCCTTTTGAGGAATATCCTCCCTATGAAAAATTGGTTGGTAATTTGGAAGGGGCTTATTCACGGAGAATTAATATCCAGCATCGCTTAGTGTATCAAGTCTACGAGAAAAAGAAAGTCGTAAAAGTAATTAGGATGTGGACACATTACGACTAGTATGGTAGCCTGCCACTAAATCTCGAAATGTTTGGTCCTACACTCCTAAAAATCCCGGATCAATCCTTTCACAAGCGAAGCGAATACTTCTTTCTTTTGGTCGGCGGCTTCTTTGACCTCATCGTGATCCAGTTTTTGGTTCACAACGCCCGCTGCGGCATTGGTAATAAGTGATATGGCTGCAGCTTTGACGCCAAGCTTGCCGGCTTCGGCCAGCTCCGGCGCGGTACTCATGCCAACGGCGTCTCCACCCATGTACCTGAATGCCCTTATCTCAGCTTTGGATTCATAACTGGGTCCTTTGGCAAACAGGTAGGTTCCCATCTGTGTGTCTATGCCCAGTCCGGTAGCGATCTCTTTGACCCGGGCAGCACTTTGTTCCAGGTCATACCGCCAGTTGTGGTCGGCCGGTTCAGAGATCATAAAGAATTGCTTGATGATACTGTCAATGATCATAAGATCCCCAACCTTGAAGCGTAAATTGATGCCACCGGCTGCATTGGAAATGATAAGTTTATCCACTTCAAAAGCTTTGGAAAGCTGCACCGGAAGGACGGTTTTGGCAAACGTATGCCCTTCGTAGTGATGGAATCTTCCCGAAAACGCCAGTACCGTTCGGCCTTCAATAGTTCCGAAGATCAGCGAACCTGAATGCCCTTCAACCGTTGAGACCGGAAAGGAGGGAATATCACCATAGGGGATGACAACCGGGTCTTCGATATGATCCCCAAAACTTCCCAGGCCTGAGCCAAGAATAACAGCGGCATCGATCTTGGCCGGAAGCCCTACTTCGGTAAGGTGTTCCTTGATTTCAGTAATATGTTCAGGCAGACTCATTGAGCTCGATGTTTTCGGTGGAATATCCGGTCTTATCATCAAAAGACGTCAGTTTATACATTGGATGCTTGTCTTCATGATAAGACATTATCACAAAACCTTCATCCAGGGCCAGTTTGGTGAGTTCTTCCCGGCGCTGTTGACTCACTTTGGGCTCAAAATCATATTTGGCCGCATACTTTCGGTTTACGGCACCCTTGGTTCCGATCACATCACCGGCCTGAAGGTATTTGTGCTCGCCGTCATCAAAAAGCAGTACCTGATGAAATTCAGTATGCCCGCCGATCTTTCTGACTTTGATCTCCGGGTAGGGCTGATCTTCTTCCTTCAGAAAATGCAGGTCTGCTTTGGCATCCAGGAAGGAGATGAACTCTGTCTTTTCTTCATCATAATACTCTTCTTTCTCTGTCACTTTCTTCCAGCCTTTTTCTGAAACCCAGATCTTTGCTTCGGGAAAGGTCAGTTCCCAATACCCATTTTCACGATGAGCCAATCCGCCTATGTGGTCATAATGAAGGTGACTCACAAAGATGTCCGTGATATCAAATTCTGTAAGGCCAAGCGCCTCAAGATTCTGCCGAACTATTTCGGGACCGGTATCTTCCCCGAACTCCCCAATGCCACAATCAAACAGGTAGTTTCTTTCAGGGGTGTGAATTAAAAATGGATTCAGAGATAACTTGAGAGCTCCTTTTGCCGGAGGATCATCCCGATCGATCCTTACAAATTTCTTATCAAGTCCGACGGAAAATGTCCCCTCATAAAGGGGGGTCGCGTAGGTTTTCATATCAACTAAACTAAATTTCTTTTGGTGAGGTTTGTTGGAAAAGTCGGTTATTTATCCTTCTTCTTGTCCTTGTCCTCAAATTTCTCATACGCTTTGATGATATCCCGCACGAGCTTATGGCGTACCACATCTTCTTCTCCCAGGTACACAAAATCGATGCCATCAATGTCCTGCAGGATCTTCTGAATTGAGATCAGACCGGAATGCTGACGACGGGGAAGATCCGTTTGAGTGATATCACCCGTGATAATAGCCCGGCTGTTAAACCCGATACGGGTCAGGAACATCTTCATTTGTGTATTGGTGGCATTCTGTGCCTCATCCAGGATCACAAAAGCATTGTTCAGGGTTCTTCCTCTCATGTAGGCCAGCGGAGCGATCTCGATCACATTTTTGGTGAGATTTAGATCCAAACGATCCCGATCGATCATGTCCTCAAGGGCATCATATAAAGGCCGAAGGTAGGGATCGATCTTTTCTTTCAGGTCACCCGGAAGGAAACCAAGGTTTTCACCGGCTTCTACAGCAGGCCGTGCAAGGATGATCTTCCGTACCTTTCGGTTCTTCAAAGCCCGGACAGCCAGTGCCACAGATGTGTATGTCTTTCCGGTACCGGCAGGTCCAATGGCGAATACAATATCATTTTTAGAAGTCGACTCCACGATCTGTCGCTGTCCCGGTGTTTTAGCGGAAATAGCTTCACCGTTATGCGTGTGAATGATCGTATCGCCCGTATCATCAAGGTCTCTGTATTCAGGTCGGTTTGCTGTGCTTTCTCCGGATTTCAGGTTGACCAGTGTGTTTACATCACCTTCAGCAACTTTACTTTTGCGGTCCAGGAGTTCCAGCATGCCTTCAATAACCTGAGTTGCTGTTTCAACTTCTTCAGCAGGTCCGGTTAATTTCAAGCGATTGCCGCGTGCATTGAACTTGGTTTCCGGGAATGCTTTATCTAAGGCAATGAGATTGTGGTCGTGCAATCCAAACAGAGCCATGGGGTCGGCTCCCTGTAATTCTATGACTTTATCGATAAGAGTTCTGTCGTCTTTTATGGCTTCAAAATTAAATTATTGGAGAAACCATAAGATAAGGATTTAACAGAAGAAATGAGATGGCCGGAATGATATCGAAATGTGATGATTTGGCCGTTTATTATTGAATTTTTTCAGTTAACTCCTGCACACGGGCGGTGATATCTTCTGCACTGAACACACTACTGCCTGCCACAAGGATATCGGCACCGGCTTTGGCTACTTTTTCAATATTTTTAAGATTCACTCCGCCATCTACCTGAATAAGAAAACCAAGATCTTTACTGTCTCTGAGGGCCGCCAGTTCCGAAAGTCGTTTGTAGCTCGACTCAATAAAGCTTTGCCCGCCAAAGCCCGGATTTACGCTCATGATCAATACCAGGTCAACATCTGCAAGAATAGGTTCAATAGAGCTGACAGGCGTGGCAGGATTAATGACCACTCCGGCCATCAAGCCATATTTCTTGATATTCTGAATGGACCGGTGGAGGTGGGGGCAAGTTTCGTAGTGAACAGAGATAAGGTCAGCTCCGGCTTCCACAAAATTTTCGACGTATTGATCCGGATTCTCGATCATCAAATGAACATCAAAAAATGCTTCAGGCGCTGCTTTCTTTGCCGCCTTCACAATACCGGGTCCATAGCTGATGTTGGGCACAAAATGCCCGTCCATAATATCACAATGGATCCATGAGGTTCCACCTTTCAATGCATCCTGAATATTTTCGCCCAGTTTAGTAAAGTCTGCTGCAAGGATAGAGGGTGCAAGGATCGGTAGTTCGAAGTTCATTTAACTTAGTTATTTGGATTAGATGGATTATTTAAAGAATCTGGTGGTGTGCTTGAGGACGTTCCGGTAGAATCGATAATGACGGCTCCGCCTTCACTTTCTTCTTCCACTTCAAATCGTTCTGAAATGGTAAGGTCCAGGGTTTCACCTTCCCTGAGTTGTTCCTGCTTAGGGCTAAAATCGAGTACAGTGTTTGGGAGGACATCACGGGTTGGCCTGAATTGAACTTCCCCCACATTTAAACCGGCTTCTCTTAATTTAACTTGTGCTTCAGAAAGACTTAATCCCACTATTTCAGGCAAGGTAACCATGCGGTCGCCCAGGCCATCACTGATCACGAGATCCACAACTGTCCCTTTTTCAACCGTGGCCCCGGCCGGGACAGATTGCCTCAATACCACATTCTTGAACCGGTTAGATTCGTAGGTCCGGCTTCCAACTTTAAGTCCGTAGTTCTGCAACTGTATCTCAGCGTTGCGGAGTGAGAAGTCGACTACTTTTGGAACCTGAACCTGTGGTTTTACTTCTGTATTTACGGTAAGATAGATCTTGCGGTTTGGCTTCACAATGATAGAGGCTTCCGGATTCTGATCGATCACATAATCGGCTGGGTAAGCGGCATTCGCACGGCGTTCAGCCACTTCAAAGCGAAGTCCATAGTCCGTTAACAATGTCTCAGCTTCTTCGAGAGAAACTTTGGTAACATCAGGTACTGTGATCCCTTCATTGTAATTTGTGTAAGAGGGAAGGATCCATTTATCGGCTATGAATATTGAGGCCGCTACAAACAGAACCAAACCAAAGATGCTGATATAGAAGTACTTATTTGTGAGAATAGTTTTTAGCATGTCCATAAAATACGGGAACTATTGGCAGGTTAAAAGTGCCAGGTTACTGAAAATTGTTCAAGCCGTAACAAGTTGGTGTTCGTTTCAATACGGCTGTTTGTTAACTGAACAGTGAAAAAGGCATCGAATGCCGACACCACATGATTTACCACGATCAGTTTCAGTATGTTCCCTGCAACGCGATAGTTCTCATTAAATTCTGCTGCGCGATCCCTTCCCTCATAAAAGAGCGAGAAAGGTTCATCGGTTCCATTCCAGAAATAACGGTACATGTCAACGGTCTGGGTGGGTGAAGTTGTTACCTGATCATACCAATCGCGCCAGCCGGGCTGAAACTGATAGTATTTACTGATCAATTCGTAATATTGCTGAGAGCCGTATGCCGGCAATAGGTGGGAAAAATTACTACCCACGCGGTCTTTAAAAATAAAGGGAGTGGAGGCTTCCACATTATGCAGTACGTTAAGAGGAACCTGATCCCAGTCTTCTCTGGTATCACTCCAGTTTGGGGTGTTTCCAGGGAGCTGTGCCTCTAACGATTGCCAGTTATTATCGAGTCCATGGATCTGTGAATAATTGACCAGCCATTCCGCATAGGCGACCACACTCCAGTTTTGATGGGTGAATTGCTCATAGGCCCGTTCCTGATCCCTGGCTCTGGCGTTCCGGTTCAAATGGTAGATCAAGCCAACGACCTCAACGGTAAAATAAACACCTGCTCTGACCCATTTCTTATTGGCAGCTTGTCCGGCACCGGGAATGATGGCCGAGGCCAGAAAGGCTGCTCCGGGATTAGTTTTAGGAAGATCGAGTAGGGAATTGGAACTCACGAACGACCTTTCTGATAAGGGTAACTCTTTTTCTGCTTTAATTTCCGTTGTTGGTTCTTTGAAGATCCCATTGGTGAAATTAGCTGTTTGTTGTGCCTTAACCGTTGTGGGGATCATTAAAAACATAGCACATGATATGTGGAGTAAAAGCGATCTCATAGCAGTTCAAAATCAAACGTTAAGCCGAAGTGAAAAAGAAGTTCCCTTCCATAGGTAACCTGATTTGAACCCGAGTTGGTAATGAAATCATCCGGAAGGGAAAGGGTAAACTGATCGAGCCCATAGGAACCACTGACAAAGAACTTGAGCGGAAAGAGGTAATAGCCATTCATCGCGATCCGCAGTTCAGCGCCCAGGCCGGATTTCAACTTTTGTCCGGTATCGAAGGGACTCTTCCATCCGTTTCCGGTCTCAAAGAAAAAGCGGGCGAATATTTTGTCGATCATGAAGGGCCCTTTTTGGGTATGAATACCCCGCCATAGTGGTGCAAACCACGACAGGGAACTGAAAGCCGTGGTGCTGCCGCCTAAAGCAAAATAAGGGTAGCTGCGCATGCCCATGAACCCGCCGATATAATCTGCATAAAATGAGTCATCCGGATCATTGAAATAGTGAAACCCTCTCACTCTGGCTTGGAAGGCCTGATCCCCAATCGTTTTAAATCCGTACCTGAGATGTAACTCTGTGGAGTGATTCTGTTGTTCGTTAAAAACGGGAGACAGCGTTCCGTCTTCGATCTCATACTCCTCAAGCAACTTTGAGGGTTGATACTGATATCTCAAATACCCTTTCAACCCAAGTGGGGCAATATCAGCATCGTTAGAATACAGGTAGTAATCGAAAGTGTAAGAAGCTGACAAAGTGGTTCCTTTAAAATACTCGGATGAACTTCCGCTCACTTGTTGCTGAAGTTCGCGGGAGTAAAATCCCTCAGTGGAAACCCTATACGGACTGTAAGAAACACCCAATTCAAGCATGCTTCGGCGATTGAGTTTACTTCTAAAAAAAATACCGGCTTCCCAGATATTATAGGCAATATCGGTATAGGTGGTGTCGGGCAGGCAGGAGGTACATGGAAATTCCTCAATAGACAGTCCGTCAGATACATTACGCCGCATATTGTAAACTTCAATGGCAACCGTTGGCGACCAGCTTTTTTCTATGAATGGAAGTCCCCGGTGTTCGGCGATCAAAAAGGCATCCCGGTCTAAACCAAATAATCGGTCGGGACGAAAGAATCCCCCAATGCTTTCAGCCGGTTGTGAGGCAGGTCCAACCATCAATCCACCAAAAATACTAAGCCGGTCGATCACATCTCTGGAGGAAAAATAGGTGCCCACCTTGGCATCTCTGAGTAAATTTTGCCCGACCTTTCCGACATATCCATTCTTTATGAGTGAGCCGTTACTGCCATATTCCTTGGAGTAGTTATCAAACCGAAGAACCGGAAAGAAACTAAAACCGGTGTAGGTGTTTTCATATTCACTGAACGTTCTCTCTTCGGTATCAGAAAGGTCTGTGAGAGTGAAAGTGTGACTTCCTGTATCAGCCATGGCCATTGCTCGGGTATCAAAGGGTCTTACATCAGAGTCGTTGAACTGATTGAGCTTTTGTATATAGGGATCCGGCATTTCGTAATCAGTCTCTTCTTCCGGATAGGGAAGATAGTATGAACCACTTTGATCATGTTGCAGTAGTTGTTTGAGATCAGCCGATCTGACCTGATATCCATTATCAGAGTATTCTGAAAAATACAGAGTGCCATCGTTACTGACTGAAGGCATAAAGGCTCCTCCGGTAACTGATGTCAGTTTTTGAAGATCCCGGCCATCCAAAGCACTTCTGTAAATGTTATGGATACCATCTGTGTTGGCTGAAAAGTAAAGGTATCTGCCCTCAGGACCGATGTGTGGATCCCTGAAATCGATATATTCATCTTCCAGAACCGGTACGGTTTCGGTTGTCTGAAGATCAATTTTGTAGATGTTTCTGTTACCGAGATCTGAACCGGCAAAATATATGGTGCTATCGTTGGGCGTCCAGGTTGGGGTAGAAACCGTCTCACCGGATCTAAAGTTGGTGATCTGTGTAATAGAGTCGGGGTGATCAGGGTAAAGTAATACCAGGTTTTGGGTTCCCCCTTTATTTTGAACAGCTGCAATGTGTTGACCATCATGACTCCAGGTAGGGAATTGTACACGGGCACTGTTCGTCAGCCGTTTCGATTGTTTGGTATCAAGGTCGTAGATGAACACGTCCCGGTAAAACTCACCCAGTGCATTCCGTTTGTTGGCTGCATATGCGATCTTCTTACCGGTTGGATCATACGAAATAGAGCTTTCAAGGAATAAAAGCCGGTTCTCCAGAAAACTCAGGTGCGACCGATCTGCATCACCCGCAAGTTCACTCACAAGAGCAATTTCTGTCCCCATATCGTCCTCATTTTTGATATACAGCGAGAGTATGCCGCTATCAAACCCCTTATTGGAGAGGTAAGCAACAGATCCATTAGCCGGGGATGGTTGAGGATAGAAATTGAAAAATCCGTGTTCCTCAATAATATCTGAAGGAGAGGGGGTGATCTCCTTAACCGCTTTCTCATAAAAGGTTTCCAGCTCATTGATCCATTTGGTATAGAGTTCATGGCCGGGAACACCGGTAGCGATCTCCATCGCCGTCGAGATATCGTAAACGCCTTTTTCTCCAAGCGCTTCCGTGATGTCACGCAGTATATCCTCCCCAAATGTATCAGCCAGATATATTACAAAAGCATAGCCCATATTATAAACCGTCTCCCGCTCCAGGCTGTTCTTGGAAGAAAAGGTACCCATTTCATCTAAGGTAAAAGGTGTACCGGTAAGAACACGTGAACGGAGGATCATGTCGCGATGGCTATCCCATGTATCGTAGAAAAGGCCATTGGTTTGATATTGAGCAGTTCCCTCTGCAAACCAGGCAGGCACATTGACCGTGGCAAATGGGTAGGTGATCAGTCCGTTTGGGAAACCGTACAATACATCGGGCCGTCGTACATCTTCATATGACAGCCACTGAAAATAAAAAGCAGGGATCTTTCTGGATCGCTTCATGCCTTTCTGAATCTGAACAATGTGTACAAACTCATGAGTGATCACATTACGAAGCCAGTTGTGAGTACCCCTGAGTGGAGAATCTAAAGCGGGTAACCAAATATCGATCTTGTTATCAAAGAAGTAAGCGGCTCCATTCGAATAGTCTTCGCGGTCCTTTAAAACTATGCTGACCTTTTCATCCGGTTCATGCCGGTACAGTTCTGTTAATGGGGTATATACTTCTTCAGCAATGCGCGAGACCACTTTTGCCGATCTACTATTCCCTTCCTGAAAATGCACGAGAAAATGGTCACTTTCCACGGTGTACCACTTAAGATGATTTTGAGGGTAATCGTATAGCCTGACATCGGTTTGAGCCCGTGCAAACTGTGCCGTTGCCATCAATAGGCAGGCTGTGATCCATATGTGAATTTTCAGTGATCTCAATGCACGATCCCGATCTTATAGGTCTTTGTGTCGGTTTTACCATTAACGGTCGCTTTGACCCTGGCAATATAACCACCGCTATTCCAATTGCCGGTATTGATCTCAATGTCTTCAGGGAATCCACCCGGTGAAGAAAAGGAGTTTTTATATATGACCTGACCTGCTGTAGTTATGATCGTGATCTCAATCGTGCCACCCGGAGGGGCGATCTGAAAACGCAGGTTTGTGAAGTCATCAGCCGGGTTCGGCCAGTTATAGGTTTCAGAATGGTTCAATACGCCAAACGAATTATCATTTTGATCTCCGTTATCCTGTAAGGTTACAGCATGCTGGTTGAAAATGAAATTACCGTACCTGGAGCCCCATTCTGTGCTATCAAGGTTCTTAAGTTTCCAGGACCTGAGGGTACCATCGTGTGAAATGCCAAAGATCTCATCGTTGTAAATAACCGGATGTATTGGGTGTAGTTCAGCACCAAGTGAAGCTCCCACATACAACGGAAAGCCTTCCACCAGGTCACCTTGTGAATTGTAGGCAAACAAGTTGATGGAGGTCTCATTTTGTCCGGTGACGATGAATATCTCTTCGTTTGAATTTGCGTTGGTCACAACGAGGAGAGTGCCAATAAACTTAACGCCTTCGGGAGCAGAGATCGGGGTGTTAGGTTCAATGCCGCCTAAACGGTTCAACCCAATGAGTTGGTTTTTCTGTCGGTCAACGAAAAAGAAACGGGTATTCTCTATAATTGCCGGCCACTCGATGTTGGAAGTCTCGTAAAGGTTTATAAAAGGATCGGTGGCATTTGGATCTATCAGGGAAAAGGAGTCGTCTTGAAATAAAGTAAACAGGACCTGATCATCGATCTGAATGGAACCGGTTTGTTCACGATAAGAATCGGGATCAAGTTGGATATTTATGGTTGATTCATTGGAAATGGTCAGCTCAGAATTAGTGATCTCAGAGTAAATGCCGTTGATGATAGATGAACGCTGAAACGGTTGGCTTTGAAGATTTTGCAAGCTCCCATCATTTAAATTGATTCCTGTGGTTGTATGTTCAGCATGCAAAAGTTGATCGGATTGAGAGCTCAAAAAACCCTTGTTTGCAGGTATTGTTGCTGTCCAGGTAGTATCAAATGTGTTGGTGGTTCCATTCCATGAATGTGCTGACACATTGATGTTTTGGGAGTTTATTTCAGGTTTCTCTCCTAAAATGAGTTGCTCTCCAATATAGGGTTGTTGAACCGGTACATCGGTCAGTTGATGAATGTTTTGATCCGGATCAGAAAGCTGAACGGAATATGTGCCTGATCTTGTGGGGACAACGAGAAAAGTATCATCCTGAGCTTCATAAAATGAAAGAGAAAGCGGAAAGTAGGTGTAGTAAGGATCGCTTGCGGTGAAGTAGTCTGTATCCGGATCCAGTTGCAGGTTCAATCCTGAAGTATATATGTCAGCATATGGCTCAGCCTTTCTAATGCTGAAGGTTGAAACAGGCAGGTTGTCTGAGAAATCATAGAGTTCGAAAAATGAGGGTGAACCGGAGTTGCTGTTATTATTGGGTTCAGTTTCAGGTCCGAACCGGTTTTCATAAAGGGTTATTTCTGAGCCGGTTTCAAGGATCACACGGTAATCATTACCTGACCACCAGAAATCGAAGGCGGTCCCAAAGCTTGCGTTGTTATTCAGGGCTCCGGGAATTTCAAAGCCGATATCCTGTGCTCCATCGGCTTCCTCAAGATCTATTCCTCTGAAATTGGGGTCAGCATTCACGGTTCCTGTTCTTAAATTCTCGCTGATCACCCGTTCATCTATATGCCAGATTAGTATTCCACCATTGAGGTACCGGCCGTTTTGGGAATTACCGGTGTCCAGATCTCCTTCACGGCCACCGGGCAAACTAAAATCGAAATTGGAGACATCGACCACAACCCCTGCTTCCAGTAATTGGTCGAAATTCTCTTGCTGAAAGACAAAATTCTCATCGTCATTGGAGAAGGTCTGTTGAACAAGGTCACCCGCCGGGGTTTGAATGGTGAGTGTAACTCCCTCTCCCTGCAGATCCCGATGCCGGTTCTCAATTAAAAAATACTCAGATCCGGATAAGGATACACGGGCGATACTGTTCCGATCATTTAATGCGGCTGCCGGCAGTTCTATGGGATTATCAGAGTCTGAATCCACTTCAAATGGGGTTTGCCACCCTAAGTAAGTTTTCTCCCATGCAGAGGGCTCGGGTGGGAAGAGTCCGTTATAGGAGAAGAACCCGGCTCCATCCATAAGACCAAATCGTCCGATGCCGGGTTCACCCGTTTCCGTATTAAACAGATCCGGCAGCCCGAGGTGATTGGCAATGGAGGCTACCAAGAGTCCATTGATCGATAGAGGCAAGACAAATTCGTTATCCTGAATATCGAGTCCGCGCCGACTTTCGGTTCTTGGGATGATCATTGAATTGGTTACCCTAAAGGTTCCGTTGTTTACAGGAAAGCCATTAAATGTAACTTCATTCAACAGGTTTCCAAGGTCATCCTTGCGAAGATAAATAGATGGAATATCGTATGGGGTGATATCCAGATTGGTTCCGGTTAGTTCAATATCGCGTCCTACCCCTGCGTGAAAGATGACGAAGGCGGTATTATCGGGGTCCAATCCTGAAACATTGAAATCGGGACCGTTTTCGACTTCATTCCAGGCATCCCGGGTTAAAGCCGCTAATTTTTCGAGCGTAAAGGTCTCTCCGGTCGGAGAATACTCAGACATTTGTTTTGGGAGTCGATAGATATCAGGTAATACCTGATAGTTGATGGTAAGCTGCCCGTCAGAAGTTTTTTCAAAATAGTTCTTGGCGAACTCAAGGTGTGCCACAAAATAGGTTCGATCGTGAGGCAAAGGCTCGATGCGAACGTCTTCAGCCCGTGATAAGTAAGGAAGGCCATCGCTACCATCAGGACCAAAGATCCCTGTGCCGGTGGTAAGCCGGTCGTCATCAGGTTGAAATTCAACCATGATGGCTACGATATTAAGGGTTCCTGTTGCATCAAGGGGTCGCAGGTCAGGGGTAGAGGAGTATTGGGCAGATATCGCATGGCTACGCTTAACAGGCGTATTCTGTGCCTGAAGGCTGGTAGCATATCCATAAAAAACAAAGAGCATGCTAAAATATAACATGCTCTTCATGAGATACCTTAATGGGTGCATGGATTAAAAATCGATGAGTAAACTAAATCGTAAGGTATTTGCAAGGGGGTGATCTGTTTCAAGTGTTTTGATATAACTGAAATCAACCCCAAGAATATTATACCGGATACCGGCTCCAAAAGTAATATACTCTCTGTCACCGTTTTGCGGATCTTCAAAATAATAACCGCCGCGTAGTGCAAACTGATCAGCATACCAATACTCAAGACCGGCACCGATCATGAATTGTTGCATCAAGCCAACTTCCACTAATTCATTACCATCAAGGCGCGTGTAGCTGCCCCATGAGTTGAATAAGGCCTTGATAGGGCCGGAAGCAACACTGGTGGTATCACCATTGCTGGTTTCAAGTTCAGTTCTGGCCATGATCTTGGAAATATCATTTGCAAAGGTAATTCGGTTGATGCCTTCGTCATCAAGATCGAGGTCAAAGGCCCATCCAAATCTCAGCAGGGTTGGCAGGGGATCTTTCTGTGCATTATCGGTGTACTGAATTCCCGGCCCCAGGTTCGATAAGTTAGTACCGAAGCTGAATTTAGCTTCGCGTCCACCAACAAGGAATGGATCTGTTTTATACATCAGGGCAAGGTCTAAGGCCACGCTGCTTCCCGGATTAACTTTCTGTGCACTGATGGAAGTTCCACTGGCCAAACTTGAGTAGATCAATCTAAGGCTGGTACCACCGGCAAAATTATCGGTGAATTTATACCCATAGGAAGCACCAAAGGCGATCTCATAACTGTTGAATCTGGAGATCGGCTCTGGACCGGTTTCGTCAGTTACAACCTGTTCACCCATATTCAGATAAGTCAGGTGGGTTCCTATGTTTCCAATGCCCGGGATATGGAATTTACCCACTACATTGTCGTAAAAAAGATCACTTACGTTGAAATTAGCCAGCCAGTTGGAGTGAGTAATACTTGCCTGATTATAATCTTCCTGAAAAGCTAAACCGGCCGGGTTCCAGAAAAATGCGGATGCATTGTCAGCGATGGCAACACCGGTATTACCCATACCCGCAGCCCTTGAATCCGGTTCGATCTGTAAGAATGGTACGGCGGTTATAGCAACCTGTGCCTGTGTAATGACCGGAATGGATAAAAATAATCCGGTAAAGAGTAATGATAATATCTTTTTCATAGGGATAAATTTTAAAATAAATATACGTGTTTTAGGATAAAGTTATGAGGTCACCGAATGATCACGAGTTTCTCAATTTTTTCTGTTCGTTGTCTTCCATTGGGGGTATCTGATGCCACCCGAAGCACATAAATATAAGTACCGTTACCCAAACGATCATTATCACGGTCACGGCCGTTCCATGTAATACTGGCATAAGAACTGTTTGTTATGATTTGATTTTGAAGATGCTGAACGGGCCGGCCGCTCAGTGTATATATTTGTATCGATATATCTAACGGATTTCCCGGCTGATTGTGCTCAAAATAAAATCGGGTGACATCATTCATCGGGTTCGGATAGTTGTAAACATGCCTGATCGTTAGATCATCCTGAGAGGCTACCTCAAAAAAGATCTCCTTTTCAGAGGGATTATTGTGAACATCCCAGGCTCGGACTTTCAGGGAATAACTACCTTCAGGTAGCTCATCTAAAGGAAATTCAATTTTTCCTTTGGTGTAGTTGTCAATATCACCTTCATAGTAATCATTGAGAACGTAAGTTTGTTCCGGGTTGGTATCAATTACTGCAAGGATCTCGTGCCCAATACCCGTGCCGGTCGTGTTGATACCGGATGGATCTTCAAGGTCAATGATCAAATTCGGGGAATCGTTGACGAGGGCTCCGTTCACAAATCTCTCATCATTCAGGTAAATATCCATGTCAGGACCGCGCCCGTCATTTACGGCATTTTCATTGATCCCGTTGAACCGGATATTCGTAAATGAACCGCTGGCTGCGTAGTTATCATTTTCGGCATAGATGATTATTCGTCCGGTACTGTCAGAAAACGAGATGTCTTTGGGAACAACAAATGTGGAGCTAAACATACCGTTGTGCACTTCTGCTTTTCCTTTAAAGAGCACGTCCTTTTCTACCGTGTATCTGCAATCATCCAGAAAACACCGCTCTTCCTGAACCCAATTCCGGTCAGCGGGGAGAGGCACACTTCGCTTGGCATCTAAGACGGACACGTCAGCAAGTCCGGTGAAATCATTGATCACATTCCCTGAAAAATCGGTCATTTGCCCGGTTAAGGTAATGGTATCGAGGCCCTTAATGGTGATCACGGAATCCTGCCCGGCTACATTGATATCATTGATCGCATTGATCTCGGACTTTTGCACCGGAAGCTGGAATTTCCCGGCGGGGTCACCCAGAAAAATGAATTTCTTACTGTTTCTTGAGGTAATAATGGGGGAACCGTTCAGCAGGGTGTTTTTAGTATTCACAAAAATATCTCCAAACCGCAGGGCTTCGTTATTTTGATCACGCTCAACCATTTTTTGAGATAAAGCCACATTCAATCCAAAGTTATTTCTGGATGAAATCCCCGCACCGGTATAAACCACCCGTGTTGTGGTAAATGCACCAATAACGCCTCCATTATCAGTGAAAAGCAATTGTTCGGCTCCTGACTGTGCATCGGTATCATCATAACGACCAAACTGACAGGTGGCGGTTACCAACACAGGAAGCCGGTTTTTATTGGTGAGATTAGGTATGCTTTCGGTTACGAATAGCTGTTCATCTGAAAGTGTCTGCTCGTTACCGTGGCCGGAGTAGTTAAGCACCAGTGATCCCTGATTAAAAGCGTTGATAAAATCTTGTGTGGCTCCGGGTATTCTGCGCCCGGCTCCGGTGATCTCTTCATTGTAGGCAAACTGATAGATCTTGTTTAAGCGCACACCCGGCTCATAGATGTCCATCAGGTTTGCTGTTTCATCGGCATTTAAGACATGGAGATCTCTGTTCAATTCCACATCCGGGAAATCATCATCGGCGGCAAAGGTAAACAGGTTTTGCCAGTTGCCGTGATTTGCAGGGTCTTCATATATTTTGATCTTTTGAACCGCGATGGAGGCCTCCTGAACAGTTTGAGCAGGAATTCTCCCAACCCCTGCATCAAGTAAATAATCAGATGGGGTGACTCCGCTTCCGTTCACATCCAAGTCACCTTCATTGTCATCCAGAAAACCAAAGAAATCATCGGTTGCGTACGACTCTGTGCGGTGAAGCGATTCCTCACTTTGATAAGTCATCACGTAATTCGTGTGGCCGCTATCTATGATCTTTTTGTAATCAAAGGTCGTATCCCCAAACAGCAGAATATATCTTGGGGGATTTTCGCCATCTGCCAAAGCCCGATCATAGAGAAATTTCAGGTAATTCCTAATCGCTGAAGGATCATTGACACCTCCGGAGAATTCATTAACGATCTGACTCTGCGTTACAACCACTGAAGCCAAACCATCTTCTTGTTCCCGATACTCTGCCAGTTCCTGCGCCTGTGATCCAAATTCTTCAGCAGTCACGATCACATAATCCGGGTAGATGTTAAGGCTTTTAAGATCCTGAGGAGGAAGGGGAGTGCCTGAGCCCGGAGTGTAAAACCCGGATTGGGCTAAAAAAGTCAGATCATCTCCCGAAGCATATTTAAATCGGTATTCATTATTTGTAGAGGAAAGGTCCATCATCTTAGGAGCCAACGGGTCTGATATCTCCAGAACTAATGGGATATCAGTGAATCCCGTCAGTCGGTACTCGGCAATCTCGTTGGCCTGTCCGTCTTCAGGTGAGCGAAACATCAGGTAGTCATCTTCAGCCTGAAGGGTTCGTGATGCTGTGATCCTTAACCAATCAAAAAATCCGGTTGAACCGGTAGCATTATGATCGTAGGCGGCATCAAACCTGAGTATCTCAGTCCCTGCCTGAACGGAGGCTGTGGTGCTGAATGAGGATGCAACCCCCGCACGCCCTTCACTGCTTGTATATGAACCGGATGCAGGTATGAACAAGGCCTGAATTGAACTTCCATTCATCCTGACGTTAAATGATGCAGATGACGTGGATCGGTTCACAAACTGTCCTTCAATCTCTATGGGTTCGGTGGCGATCAGCCCGGGCAGGGTATCAGAAAATATTTCCTGAAAAATTCCATCAGAAGTGGTTGAAAAACGTTGGCCAAGCCAGTTTCTGCCTGACTTTATGCGTTCCTCAGCTTTATACAATTCTTCTTCGATCCAGATAAAATCTCTGAATGAAGTTACCGTGCGATCCGGGCTATCTGGGATAACTACTTCATTCATTCGTTGTCCGGGTGTATTCCCGAAGGTCAGGAATACATAGTTTTCGTTGGAGTATGGGTGAACTGAGTGAGTGAATGAGTCATTTTCCTTAAGTATTCTGTGGGGCGAGTTTCCATAAAACAAGATGCGGTCGCTGGAGTCAAAGGTTCCGTCATTTCCCCCCTGAACCAGAATTGGAATTTGGGTCAATTCTGGTTTGGCAGCACTGTTAGATTCAGTTAGGGGATATCCCGGTGTAGTCCAGAGCTGTATGTTGGCCGGGTTGATAGATGAGGGAGTTATGCCCATAGTTTCCAGGTACTCAGTATCTATTTGGTAAATACCATTTTTTTGGACGGGTATTTTGAACCATTCACCCGAAGCAAAGATGCCTTCGTTCACAACAGCTGAAGAAATTCTACTTCGGCTATCAGTGGAAATTCTGCTTTTGTAAACCCTGATCTTAAGATATTCCGTGATCAGTAGTTCTTTCTCTGCATATCGCGTTAGATTGATACTGACAGGGAGGATGGTTTCTCCCGCTTTGGTGCCCGTTAGTCCGGTATCGATGAAGGGTGCATCGAGTTCTTGCAGATTTAAGACCAGAGCTCTTTCGGGGCTAATGGTTCTTTGAACCGTTACGATATTTTGTTCCAGAACCTCAAAGGCATTCGAATTCCCGTCGACAGAGATTGACATACCGATCGGGGGAATGATCTTATGATCCTTGTTTACAAACTCGTAATCTGTAAAAGTGCTTGTTTCTGCGACTACCTTAAGCTGCCGGGCTTGTGAGTTTCCGGTTAAAAGCAGGCATATCAAACCACTGAAAAATAGTAGTTTGTTGAACATATAGGTGTTTTGATGATTGTATTTACAATCGCTTAACGTTTTGTAGCGGTTTTCCTATATAAAGTAGTACTTCAGATTAAAAATTAGTTTGAGAGAGGTGATGTAGATCTCTGCAATAACTGATGAATTGTAATAGCTTTTGTATAGTGCAACCCAAATGTGCACGCATTCATTATATGTTGGTCTGGGAATAATGTCAATAAAAAAAGAGCCCGTCTGTAAACGGGCTCTTTTATAGAATCAAAATGATCCTTTAAAGCATTTCTATGACCATGGAAGAAGCTCCACCGCCACCGTTGCAAATACCGGCACACCCGTATTTACCTTTGGTTCTCTTAAGAGCATGGATCAGTGTCACTAATATTCGGGCTCCGGAACAACCAAGCGGATGACCTATACTGACCGCCCCACCGTGGATGTTTACTTTCTCAGGGTCCAGTTCCAGGATCTGATTGTTAGCAAGAGCCACAACTGAAAAGGCCTCATTGATCTCAAACAGATCAATTTCATTTTTAGTCAAGCCTGCTTTTTTAAGAGCTATTGGAATAGCGTCAGCCGGGGCTGTTGTAAACCATTCAGGGGCTTTGGCTGCACTGGCACTGCTTAATATCTTAGCCAATGGTTTTAGGCCCAGTTCCTTGGCTTTATCTGCACTCATTACCAACAAGGCTGCGGCTCCATCATTAATAGAGGAGGCATTTGCCGCTGTAACCGTTCCTTCCTTGTCGAAAACCGGTCGCAGTTGAGGGATCTTTTCAAATCTGACTTTCCCTAATTCTTCATCTTTATCTACTTCGGTGACATTCCCTTTACGGTCTTTCACTTTCATAGTGATCATTTCATCTTTGAAATAACCTTTTTCAGTAGCTTCAATGGCACGCTTGTAGGAAGTAATAGCGTATTCGTCCTGCTGTTCACGACTGATGTTGCACTCTCTGCCACAGAGGTCGCCGGCGTTACCCATCAGGTAGTCATTATAGACATCCCAGAGACCATCTTTCACAATTCCGTCTTCTACTTTAGAATGGCCGTATTTGGCTCCGAATCGCTCTTTTGGAAGATAGTAGGGAACATTACTCATACTTTCCATTCCACCGGCTACAATGATATCAGCCTCTCCGAGACGAATTTGATCTGCGGCGATCATAACTGATTTCATACCCGAAGCACATACTTTATTTACAGTGGTTGAGGGAGTTCGCTCATGGAGTCCGGCTTTCAGAGCGGCTTGTCGGGCGGGTGCCTGGCCAACACCGGCTGACAGTACATTACCCATTAAAACTTCCTGTACGTCTTCGGCTTTGATTCCTCCGGCTTTTACAGCCTCAAGAATGGCAGCGGCTCCTAATTCGGGGGCAGAAAAGGAAGCAAGACTTCCTCCAAAACCACCCATTGGGGTTCGTTTTGCTGATACTATTACTACTTCTCGCATGATCTAATAATTTAATTGTTTGTTCTGAAAGCGCTTTTTTGAGCAGACATAAAAAAATCTGCCTTACTAAATATTCGTGTTTAAAATGCCTGATCTAAGTCAGCGATCAGGTCTTCTGCATCTTCAATACCCACAGAAATTCGGATCAAGGAATCCTGAAGCCCGGCTTTTTCTCTCACCTCTTTCGGAATGGAGCCATGGGTCATAGAGGCCGGGTGACTGATAAGCGATTCAACCCCACCCAGGCTTTCGGCAAGGGTAAATATCTCGGTATTACTCATAAAGTTTACGGCCGCTTCAATGGAATCATCTTTTAGTGTAAATGAAAGCATCGCTCCAAAGTCATCCATTTGTCTGGATGCCAATTCATGCTGTGGGTGAGATGGTAAACCGGGGTAATTGACGGAACCAACCTTTGGGTGGTTGTCAAGAAATTCGGCGATCTGCTTGGCATTCTCTACAGACCGTTGCACACGAACGCTCAAAGTTTTGATTCCTCTGAGAGTCAGGTAGCAATCCATAGGTCCCGGAACCGCACCCGACGTTTTTGTCTGAAAGCGCAGGTTCTCCATGATCTCTTTGTTGGAACTTGCAACGGCACCGTGGATCACATCGGAGTGACCGGCTAAGTATTTGGTCGCTGAATGCAGTACGGCATCTGCTCCTAATTCCAATGGTCGCTGAAGGTAGGGGGAGGCAAATGTGTTATCAACAACAGTCAATATGTCGTTTTCTTTTGCCAGATCTGATAATGCTTTGATGTCAACTACCCGAAGAAGTGGGTTAGTTGGGGTTTCGATCCACATCAATTTGGTTTGATCGGTGATCGCAGACTCGACCTTACCAATATCCGTCATATCCACAAAAGTAAAATCGATACCATACGGTTCAAAGACCTTTGTAAACAATCGGTAGGAACCACCATAAAGATCGTTGGTTGTAACGACGTGATCACCAGGCCTCAGCATTTTCATGAGAGCATCCATCGCTGCCACTCCACTTGAAAAACAAGCGGCTTCATCGGCTCCTTCAAGTCCCGCTATCATTTGTTCAAGAGCGGTCCTCGTTGGATTTCCAACCCTTGCGTAGTCGTACCCTTTGTGTTTGTTCGGAGCCTCCTGTGCATAGGTGGATGTTTGAAAGATAGGAGGCATCACCGCTCCGGATGTTTCCTCTGGTTTTTGTCCGGCGTGGATCGTCTTTGTATTAAATTTCATGATGGGATTAAAGCCGCAGGTATTTTAATTATTACTTTTCAGTTTGTTCAGGGTAGTGAGTTTATTTTGATATCCCGAGTTATTCGGATCCATCTCACTTAACCGGCCATAATAATCAATGGCAAAATCTATCAGGTCGTGAGCCCGGTTCCTTAACTCAGGTTTATCTTCCTCAAAAGCTACCTTTTCAATAGATAGATAATTACCGGCAAGGTTGTTGTAAAAAACAGCAAGACTTTCGAGATACTCTGTATTTGATGTGTCTCTCTTAAAAGCCTCAATGAGTTGGGTTTCTGCTTCTTCGCCCATTCCAACCGCTTCAACCTTTATCTGATCGGCAAGTGTCGCATCATTATCCTGGTAAGCTTCTCTGAGGTCGGCCATAATATCTGAAGTGATCTCATAAAGCTGAGTACCGTAAACATTTCTGAGATTCGCATTATCCGGATACTCATCCACCAGGGTTTCCAGCAGAGAAACAGCAGCTTCATGATTTGAGTTGGATATGTAGGCATTAACCAATCCGTAAGCGAGGTTAATATCCTCATTTACATCAGTGTTGGCCATTTCATAGTAATCTGCTGCAGTGGCAGGATCTCCTTTTTCCAGGTACAGGTAACCAAGATTTTCATAAAGTTCAACCAATGGCTCACTTGTGTGATCAAGAGCGTTCTCCAAACTGTTGATGGCAGCATCAAGATTACCCAAATTAAATTCAGCAACAGCCAGGTTCTTGTAGGAACTGACCGCATCAGGACGTATGATCAAGGCATTTTGAAAATGATCCTTAGCCGTTTCATATAGGTTTGCTCCCTTACTGTTCTCAAAGATCCGTAAACCGGAGTTATGTTCCGTTTTCCAGTATTGCTGCCTGAGGCTGTCAATGGTAGCCAGTTGTGTATCATTGGCTCCCATCTCGGCTGAGGTCTCAAAATCAGCTACAATTTGGTTGTAGTGATCTGTTCTGAGTTCCGGTGAGGCATCCTGCGCCATCATGGCTGTGATCTCAGCCCGTTTGATATAAAGATCGGGTTGTTCGGGATCTTCTGCGATCCGGTTGTCGATCTCGGTCAAGGCCTGATCGTAATTATTATCGGCCACTAACTGGTCGATGTTAATGTTTGATGATCCGCAAGAAATAAAAAACCCGGCCACAAGTAGTAAGCCTGCAAGCCGGGTAAAATGTGAAATTTTCATAAGGTTGGTTTTAGGTGTATGCAATTACATACCTGCTTTATCCATCGCTTCCTGTGCCTTATCCTGCATATCTAAAGTAATATATACGTTAGACAGGCTTCTCCAGGCGGAAGTATTTTCAGGATTGATCTCAACAGTTTTTTCGTAGCTTTCCATGGCTTTGGTTAGCTCTTCTTTAGCCGCTTTGTCAAAAGCATCAACCTCATCGAGGTCTTCGGCATAATTACGTTGGCTAAATAATACTGCTGCTTTGTTTTGGTACAGAATACCAAGTGCATTGTATGCTGTTTCGTCTTCTGGTCTTAACTCTGTGGTTTTAATAAGTTCAGACTCAGCCAGGTCGTTGTACTCTGCTACAGTCTCCAGGTTCCGGTCGATCTCACTTTCAAGTTCAGCAATCTCTTCATCGATCTCTTCAGATCTGCTGGAAGAGGCATCTCTTTGTTCTCTTTGCAGGTCATAGATCTCTTCGTAGATCTCAGTAATTCGGTCTGTGAACTGCTCAGTTTCCTGAAGCATAACAGTTCCCAATACCAGGTGGTATTGTGGGTTGTTAGGATCGCTGGCGATCAAGTCTTCAAGGACGCTAATGGCGCGGTCACGTTGACCAACGGTCATGTAGTTGTCAGCAAGTTTTTGGGTCAGGCTAACAGTATCAGGATAGATCTCAAGTCCTTCTTCCAGATATTCAATGGCTTTTTCAGGTCTTTCTGACTGTGCAAAGAATACAGCAACACGGTCATAATCGCTGGCTGGAGCAGGGTCCTTCATTTCCATAGACTCAGCAAGAGCATCAGCTGCACCGGCAAAGTTGTTATCCATGTAGTGGATCTGTGAGAGTACATCATAAGAAAGTGTACTGTCAGGATTTACAATAATAGCATTTTCAAGGTGAGCAATAGCGATCTTCAGAGGCTCATCAACAGTGGCCATAACGCTGTCGTTAGTGGCATAATCAAGTGATGAGTTGTGCTCGTAACCCCAGGTTGTCAGGATCAGGTCTGTGACTTCCCCGGCTTCTGATGGAGCTTCTTCCATGCCCGAAAAGAGGTCACGTGAAGTAACTGCATTTTCACGGAAATCACGGTATACAGGCTTTCTGTCGCTTGGGGGTTGAATAGTTTTTGCCTCTTCTGCATTTGCGAGGGCTTTGTAATAGTATCCTAAGCCGTTATCAGGGTTTTGTGCGATAAATCTATCGAGTCCTGCATAAGCACTATCAAAATTTTGAGTGTAGATGTTTAACTGGGCTTGATCAATAACAGGGTCGGTAGTTTCACAACCTGCAAGTAATCCCACAAACAGGAAAACAGGAATAAGGTTACGTAATAGCTTTTTCATTTTATTTATAGATTGGATTTGGTTGTAATCAGAACAAATTAATATGTTGATGAAAATAACCATATGTGTTGCTTTCTGCAATTTATTAGAACACATGGTTTTGTTCATTAATAAAAACAACTTATAAAAAACGGTTTCATGAAAAAAATACATTCAACAGATAAAGCTCCCGCTGCTATTGGCCCGTATAGTCAGGCTACGTCTCATAACGGAATTCTTTATTGCTCAGGACAGATCCCATTAGATCCAAAAACCATGGAGATCGTGGGGGATAACGCCAAGGAACAAGCTGAACAAGTAATGAAAAATCTTGAGGCTGTTCTTACCGAAGCCGGAATTGATTTTTCTCACATCTTGAAGACTACCATATTTTTAGCCAATATGGATGACTTTGCGACGGTAAATGAAGTTTATGGAGCACGATTTAAATCAGATCCTCCTGCGCGAGAGACCGTTGCGGTAAAGACCCTGCCAAAAAATGTATTGGTAGAAGTAGGCTGTATCGCTTATCTGTAAATACTGATGTCATTGTCCGGTTAATGGGAGCGAGGAAACCATCTCGATCTCATTGCCGGCTTTGTCTTTTACATAGAGCCTGACAGAATTTTCATTTTCAGGTGTAAAATCAGGATGATAGTACCTTATTAGCTCCTCTTCGTAATCATATTCTGCAATACCCCTTTCATCGTTAACCTCAAAAATGGCGCTTGAGGAATCAATACCACTCAGCTCATCCGTAGCCTTTACGGTTATAAACCACTTGCCATAATCCGTTCTCATTAGCTTCATGTCAAAGAGTGTAGGCGGCTCGTTATCTGCTACAATTTCAAAATTCCCAAACTCAGAGGGAAATCCCCACAGGGTTTTACCTTTCAGCTCAGAATCAACATAACTGAGGTCTCCGTCTTCGGGGTTGATCCGGTAAAAGCCGTATTTGTGATCTTCTTCAAAATGATCACCTAAAAAATATTCGATCATATAATTTTTCTTCAGGGGGGCATTTCCTGGGAGGATAGAAACCACTCGGTTACTGTCTGCATTCAGAGTTCTGGCGGTAGCGATCAAGGTAGTATCAAAGAATGTATTTGGCTTGAACCGAATGCGCAGATCCTTATCCCCTGTATCGATCCTATAATTAGAATCAGGTTTTACCCTAAGGAATTCAAACGCTGAATCGTTGTCAGGTTGGTGCACTAACTTATGATCAGAGCTTAAAAATAACCCCCCAAGGTCCTTAAAAGAAAGGGTAGAGTGCTGATCAGGAGAGAACCAGTTTTCGCTCCAATACCATTCATTTGGATTCAACCAATCTGAACTCTCTGAGTTTGAGTCATAGGTTGCAAAGGTTGAGTCTTTGATCAGTGTCACATTTGCAGTAGAGGTATTGCCGAAGTAATCCTGTGCAACTATGGTGTAGGTTGTTGGTTTAGATGGTGCCTCAATTCGACTTTCTTTCTTGTCGATGAGGTAAAAGGGATTATTGTGGCCTTCTTTGCCATAGAGTCTTTGGTGGCCTCTTTTTTCAGAGCCGAATGGAGCGATACGATCCAGGAACATTTCTTCTTCCTGCTCAAATTGAAAAGAATCCAGTACTTCATGGAAAAGAGTATCGGTTCCCTGTATCAGGGTGAGTTGGTGGACGGCATAGGCATTGTAAACATCATTTGCCTGATCGTAAACATTTACGGCCAAGCCGGCTATTCCATCCATTTCAACGGTTCCGAAATCATAACCATTACCCGATTTTTGGACTCTTTTGTATAAAGAGGTCGCCTTTTGTTCTACCCGACTTTCTTTTGAAAGTGGTTCAATGATAATAGAACTGAAAACAGGAGGTAGGTCATCCTTGATGGGGTAGTCTGCGCTTAAAGCATTGATCGGATTTTGCAGTGAATCTCTGATCTCAAAATGAAGATGGGGTGGCCCGATACCGGTAGAGCCGGTGTATCCTATTACCTCACCTTTTTTTACAGGAATGGCGTCCGATTCAAAATTTACATCCATTTCAAATGAATGATCTTGTATGCGAACGGAGTCTGCAAGGGATTGAAATTCGGAATTAAATCTCTGCAAGTGAGCGTAGGTAGTATAGGTGTTGTCAGGATGTTTAAGGTAAATAGCGTTGCCATAACCACGTTCAGTAACAGCCAAGCGATATAATATGCCGTCTTTGGCTGCAAATACCCTGTAAGCCTCACGTCCCCAGGTCTTAATATCGAGGCCGGCATGAAAATGAGCCGATCGTGTTTCTCCAAAAGTAGCGCTCAAATAAGTACCTGAATCCGTTGGCCAGAGATAATTCTGAGCATACACCGTGTTCAGGGATACTGAGGAGATCAGAAATAAGATCAGAAAAATAACTCTCAAGATTATTCTACAGTTACTTTTAGAGATTGTTCACCATTGTTCAATAACACCTCAAGCTGATCGCCTGATGAGACCTTGCCAACACCTTCGGGAGTGCCCGTAAAAATGAGGTCGCCGGGGTGAAGGGTGAATAGTTGTGACAGAAAGGTGACCAGATTAGGTATTGGAAAGATCATTTCGGAAGAATTTCCGTGTTGTTTAACAAAACCGTTTTGGAATAATTTGATATCCAGTTCAGAAAGGTCCTGTTCCGGCGTTAGTTCTGTAAATGAACTGATGGGAGCAAAATTATCAAAGCCTTTGGCGATGGTCCACGGTTGACCCTGCTTTTTTGAAATGGACTGTATATCTCTGGCTGTAAAATCGATTCCCACACCAACGCCGCCAATATGATCATTGACCCTGGCAGGAGAGATATCCTTTCCGTTTTTAGTGATGGCTAATACTATTTCTGCCTCAAAATGCACATCACTGGATTGTTTGGGGAGTTGAATGCTTGAGCCGTCATAACAGATGGTTCCAAGAGGTTTTAAGAATACCAATGGGATCTTGGGAACCTTATTACCCAGTTCTTTGGCATGAGAGGCATAATTTCTGCCGATACAGTATACGTTGCGAACCGGAATATCTAAGCCGGGTATAATTGGTGTTTCCATAATTGGAAGATATAAAAAAACCCCGCACATAAAATATGAGCGGGGTTTGGAAATTCATTAAATGGAGATCAGTTTACAGGATCTACATTTACATGCTTCCGTCCACCAGAGCGAACGGAGAAGTTTACTGTGCCGTCTTCAGTAGCAAACAATGTATCGTCTCCGCCACGCTTAACGTTTAAACCTGGGTGGAATTTAGTGCCACGCTGACGAACAATAATTCCGCCTGCACGAACAAATTCTCCACCGAATTTTTTCACGCCAAGTCTTTTGGAGTTTGAATCACGACCGTTTCTTGTTGAACCTTGACCTTTCTTATGTGCCATAACAGTAAGGGTTTTGTATTAAAAAATTATTTAAGTGCGTCTATGAGCTCTGCTTTTTTCAAGCTTGAGTAACCGGTTAGACCTCGTTCTTTAGCCAGTTCCTTAAGTTCGGCAACTGTCATTGATTTCAGGTCTGTGGTTTCTTCTTTCTTGGCTTCAGCTTTTTTGGCCGGAGCGTCTTCTTTCTTAGCAGCCTTCTTAGATGAAGCGCCGGAAGCAGTAATGCTATCGATCTTGATCTGAGACATTACCTGACGGTGACCGTTAAGCTTTTGATATCCTTTTCTGCGCTTTTTCTTAAAGACCAATACTTTGTCAGCCTTCACGGTATCAAGGATAGTGGCCGAAATTTCAGCACCTTCAACAACCGGTGTGCCGACATTCACATTTCCATTATCATCCTTGATCAACAACACTTTATCAAATGTAAGCTTTTCGCCATCAACGTTTTGTTTGTCAACAAACAAAACATCGTTTTCTGCTACTTTGTACTGGTGCCCGCCGATTTCAACAATAGCGTACATATCTGTTTAATTTCTTATTTGCATTTAATTGAGAGCTTGAAAAGATAAGGGATAGTTCTAAGAAAACAAAGTGATTCTGCTGCATTTCATTCAATTTATTGCAACCTTTTCAGGGCTATGAAACATTCATGCATAAATGTAGGAATCGAACCCTGGATTCACTGACTAGGGAGTCATGTTGCCACTGCAGTCAGTTACCTGACCCGGTAGTTACGCTACCTTAGGAATTGCTCTTTGAAAACCCTGACGATTCACGTGACCAATATATTTACCGATCACTTTGACTTCCTCAAATACATCCGGTTCAATAATGATGTCATCATATTCAGGGTTGGCGGGTTCCAGTCGTAACCCGTTATCATCCCAGTAAATTTTCTTCAGGCTGGTTTCACCATCATACAGGACGGCCCCGATATCTCCATTTTTGACATCGGTATCCATCAATAGCACAAAATCTCCATCGTATATCCCAACATCTTTCATACTGAAGCCGGTAACCCGTAACGCGAACAGATCATCAAGATCAGGGAACAGGGTCTCCATGGTAATGCTTCCAAGATTGGCTTCAACGGCTTCCTGAAGGGAACCGGCAGCGATCAACCCCCTAATAGGGATGCCTTCCTGCTCTTCGGTTTCACCTAATAAATTCTTCTTTTCGGAAGGCAGGTCATATTCTTCATCATTTGTCTTAACTAAATAGCCTTTCTTAAGTAGCGCCTGTATATTTTGGGTAACGCTGTTTGGTGAGGCATACCCAAAATGATCGGCTATCTCCCGATAAGTGGGCCACACTTCGTGATCTTTTTTATACTCAACTATAAAAGTGAAGAATTCGTGTTGCTTGCGAGTTAAATGTGCGTTGTCCATGATGATAATTTTTCTATGTAAAATACATGTGTAATAAAAGGAGTTTAGGTATGAAGTTCAATAAAGAATGTGTAAAAGATATGTGCAAATTGCTCTGTGTGGTACCGTTGTTGATTTTTGTTGGGTGCCAGAAGGAGAGTGCCTATTCAAAATTGTTGACCGATGAATACCCTGCGCTTTATGAACATATCTACGAACGGGATGCTGACTCCCTGTTGAGTTTTGTGGATCACCCCAACGATTATATCAGAACTCAGGCTTGGCGTGGTTTGATAAATACACCTGTAGCTGATGTTGACGATATGATCACTAAGGTGCAGTATAGTAACAGTAAAGAAGCCTGGATGGCGTTGAGTGAGCAGGAATTGAATGAAGAGCATCTTTCAAGATTACACGATCTTTGGCTGGAAAGAGTTTCACTCAGAAATGGGATCAGTCTGGTTTTGGGTAAACAAGGTGATCAGAATTCGTTGAATCTGTTGGTACAAAACTTCAATGAGATCATCGGGGAAGATTCTGATTATGAATATGACGCTGCACTCGCCATGGGCAGATTGATGATGGAGTACGATATCAATGCTGTTACCAAAAAAAGTTTGTTGCGTTATGCTGCTATTTTAGAAGACGAGGACCTGTATAAAGCTTATTTTTACGGATTGTATCGCGGAAATGGTGTGATTGAGGATGAAGAACTTCAGACCAATATCTGGAATGCGTACACCTGGGTAGAAAGTCCCGAGATCAGGCAGTATGTAGTGCGTATGTCCTTTAACAGCGCTCCGAACAAAACACTTGAAAAGCTGCCAACCTCTGATATTGCGGAAATGAACGTGCAACTTGCCGTTGAATTGGCTCAGCAGGTTAAAAAGGCAGACTGGAACAGTAAGCTGGCTGAGGTTTATGGCCTCTTGTTGGATCATGATAATCCGGTAGTCAATATCACGGCACTGGAGCAGGCTGCAACTCATCCAGAAAAAGAAGCTTCATTTGATGATGTGATCCTTGAAAAGATCATAAATAATGAGGGTAAAGACGCTACGGTCAGACTTTCAGGCATCGAAGCACTGAACGATCCGGAGGAGTTTCAATCACTGACTGAATCATTAGCTGAGGGAGATCCTTACCTGTTGATCAAGAAATTCAGGATAGAGCAAAAGATACTGGAACCGGCTGAATATCTTGAAAGAATGATGACTCAATCTGAGAGCGAAGATCGTTTGGAAGCATTGTTCGCGGCACAATCGCTGCAAAGCTGGTGGAACGGTCTGCAAGAGGGTGATAAAACGAACGCATTGGTAGAAGAATTGAAAACACTATTGTTCAACTTTCTGAACCGTCAAGATCGATCCATCACGTATACCACCGTATCGTTCATGGAAGATGCAGGGATCATGAATAATGCTGATTTTGACCGTATAAGAGATCTGTTGGAGGCTTATGAAATGCCGGATGATATTGAGGTCTTTCAGGCTTTTGGGGGATTTTTTAAGCAGCATTTTGAGGAACAAGCTGTTTCGGTGATCAGGGAATGGTCAGCCTGGGGAAGCACAGCTTTGAATAATACCCTAAGTCAGCAGGGCTGGGAAGTGGATTCGGTTTCAGCCTCAAAACCTGAATTCAGAATACCTGACTGGGAGCGACTTGGAAATCTTGGGTTTGAACCGATCTGGGTACTTGAAACGGACAAAGGTATCATAAAAATAAAAATGGATGCTCTTTCAGCCCCGGTCACTATCGCAGGAATGGATAGTTTGATCACTGTAGGCGCCTACAACAATATTCCGTTTCACAGAGTGGTGCCAAATTTTGTGATCCAGGGTGGGGATGTAGAATCTCAGGATGGATTTGGCGGGCCGGATTATGTAGTGCCAACTGAGGGATCAGAAAAACATTACTCTCGTGGAGTTGTTGGAATAGCGAGTGCAGGAACTGATACAGAGGGAAGTCAGTTTTTTATAATGCATCAGTGGAGCCCGCATTTGAACGGGAACTACACTGTGATCGGCGAAGTCCTTGAGGGGATGGAAGTTGTAGATAAGATCACAGTGGGTGACTTAGTAATGGAAGCTTACTGGCAACTCGCAGAAAACTAAATACCGGAAAAAGAACGCAAAGAATTGAACTGATATGCTTTCAGCATCTTATCGTTCGCCTGACAACTTTTACACTTTCAAGAACGAATTTATAGCAACAAACCGTTATCTTGGAAGCGTTTCCAATAAACAAATTTAATAAGATAGTATTACAAGATATGGACCCCGTTTTAGAGAAAGATTTATCATTTGAGTTAACGAACGATCAAAAAATGATCCGTGACAGCGTGAAGGAATTCGTTGAAAGAAAAGTGGCACCAACGGTCATGGATAGGGATAACAGTAAAGAATTTCCGCATGAGATCGTTAAAGAGTTAGGCGAGCTGGGTATGTTGGGGATCTATCATGAAGAACAGTACGGTGGCGGCGGATTTGATGTCGTAAGTTTTTGCCTGGTACTTGAGGAGATCGCACGATGGGATGCTTCATTAGCATTAACAGTTGCTTCTCACACTTCACTGGGAACAGGTCATATTGCCCTTGCCGGTAATCATGAGCAGAAAATGAAATACATGCCGGATCTCACCTCCGGGAAGAAACTGGCCGCCTGGTGCCTGACCGAGCCGGGTTCTGGAAGTGATGCTTCCGGAATGAAAACCACAGCCATAAAAAATGGCGATAAATATATTCTTAACGGTTCCAAGATCTTTATCACACAGGGTTCTGTTGGAGACACCTATGTGGTTCTGGCAAAAACCGATCCCGATAAAGGAACCAAAGGTATTTCAGCCTTTATTGTAGAAAGAGAATGGGACGGTGTAAACCCCGGTGCCGGAATGCATAAGCTGGGAATGAACTCATCGGATACCACAGAAGTGGTGTTTGAAAATGTAGAAGTACCGGCCGAAAACCTGCTTGGGGATGAAGGCATGGGCTTTGTTGACACCATGAAGGTTCTGGATGGCGGTCGTGTTGGAATCGCTGCACTGTCTGTTGGTATTGCCCGCGGTGCGCTGGAAGAATCATTACAATACTCCATGGAGCGTAAGCAATTTGGAACAGCCATTGGAAATTTCCAGTATCTGGAAGGCAAAATGGTGGACATGGCCACTGAAATTGAAGCTGCCCGGCTATTGACCTTAAGGGCCGCCTGGATGAAAGATAATGGCAAACCGTACACCACAGAAGCATCGATGGCAAAACTGTTTGCATCCGAACTTTCTGTAAAAGCTTCACTTGAAGCCGTTCAGATACACGGTGGCTACGGCTACACCAAAGAATACCATGTAGAGCGATTCCTGCGAGACTCCAAACTGATGACCATCGGTGAAGGAACCTCAGAGGTACAACGCCTGATCATAGCCAGGGAATTGAAGAAGTCACTGGCATAAGAGGATAAATTTGTTGTTGGAGACCACAAAGAAGCCTGCATTCGATGAAAGATGCAGGCTTTTATTTTATAATCATTTTAAGTTGTGAGGATGATCAAATAATCAGCTCAAATTTTTCAGCCTGAAGTATATTTTTCTTACTATCCATCAAAATAATTAAAGCCTAAAGCAGTAAACCCATGCCAAAGAATTTATTCAACATCGATGACGCTTATCTCCTTGAATCAGAACTAAACGAGGAAGATCGCCTGATCATGGAAACGGCTCGCGATTATGCCCAGTCAAAACTGGAACCGAGAGCTCTGAAAGGAAATACCGAAGAGTATTTTGATCAGGATATTGCCCGGGAAATGGGAGAAATGGGTTTACTGGGAGTGACCATACCTGAAGAGTATGGAGGGTCAAGTGCCAGCAATACAGCCTATGGTTTGATCGCGCGCGAGGTTGAACGGGTTGATTCAGGTTATCGGTCATTTATGAGTGTGCAATCATCACTGGTGATGTATCCTATTTCAGAGTTTGGAACCGAAGCACAAAAGCAGAAATTTCTTCCCAAGCTTGCTACCGGAGAAATGATCGGTTGTTTTGGGTTGACGGAGCCTGATCACGGTTCAGACCCGGGATCTATGGTAACCACAGCGGTTAAAACAGAGGGTGGCTGGAAGTTGAACGGCGCCAAGATGTGGATCACCAATTCCCCGATCGCTGATCTTGCCGTGGTATGGGCCAAGGCTAAGGAAGATCCTAAGGATGAGGGAGTGATCAGAGGATTTTTAGTAGAAAAAGGCATGAAAGGGTTTTCAGCTCCTCATACAAAATATAAAATGAGTTTACGGGCATCTGAAACAGGAGAACTGGTATTTGATGATGTATTTGTGCCCGATGAGAATGTATTTCCGGATATCAAAGGACTTAAAGGTCCATTTATGTGCCTCAACTCAGCCCGTTATGGCATCGCCTGGGGAACAGTCGGTTCGGCAGAATTTTGTTATCAACGGGCAAGGCAGTATGTGCTGGATCGCAAACAATTTGGTAAGCCACTGGCTGCCAATCAGCTGATCCAAACTAAACTGGCCAACATGTTAACGGATATTACTTCCATGCAGATGCTGGTTCTTCGCCTTGGTAAACTTAAGGATGAAGGACGTGATCACCCTTCGATGACCTCACTGGCCAAGCGGCATAATTGCGGTAAAGCCCTTGAGATCTCCCGGATCTCGCGGGATATGCATGGCGGAAACGGAATTGTAGGAGACTACCGGGTGATCCATCACGTTATGAACCTGGAATCCGTAAATACTTATGAAGGAACCTACGATATCCATGGTTTGATCCTTGGACGGGAGATCACAGGCATTCAGGCTTTCACGCCAAAGGGTAACGACTAAGGCCAATAAGACCTATCGAATTTCAGTCAAGAAACATGGACCTGAAGGAACAACTCAATAATAACACCGAGGCGTTACTCTCCAAGATCGGACAGATCGCTGATGAGCAGTTTCATGCCAAACCGGATGATGAAACCTGGTCACCGGCTCAAGTCCTTGAGCATTTATACCGCTCAGAGTTTGGGATCCCAAAATTGTTTATGGGAGAGGCAGAACCTGATCCGGATCGTGATTCTGAAGCGATTATTGAAAAAATGCGAAAGCAGTTCCTTGAATCAGATAAAAAATATAAAGCGAGTGGCGTGATCCTTCCCGGAGAAGAAAAAAAGTCAAAGGAAGAACTCACTTCAAATTTCCGAAGTTTGAGGGAAAAGATCGCTGTGTTGGCCGACCAATTTGACAGCAAGGAGGTATGCAAGGCCTACGAGCATCCGGTATATGGATACCTCACACGTGAGGAATGGCTGAACTTCAATATCATCCATACACAAAGGCATATGGCACAGATCGATCGTATTTTACAAAGACTTTGAGCGAAGATCATTCCACAAAAAATAAACTCATAACAGGCTATTTATCAGAATGACAAAGACAATTAAGTGTTTAGCAGTTGTTTTAATTGTTGCCATTTCTACGCTGACCTCAAGTGCTCAGGATTTCCAGAGAGAAGAAGTAGTTTTTAAAAGTGGTGAAATTGTACTGAGCGGAACCCTGGTGCTTCCTGAGGTAAATGAAAACGTACCGATCATAGTCTTTATGGGTGGAATGTATGAGTGGGGAGAAGCCCATCCACAGCGAGTCAGTTTTATTGAAGAAAATCTGGAAGCGGTTTTTCCGGAAATGGGTGTTGGTATCTTTTATTATGATCCCAGAGGAGTGGGTGAATCAGATGGCAGGTGGGGACGTACCACTCTTAATGATTTCGCGGACGATGCGGTGGCTGCCATTGATTATTTGAGCCAAAGAAAAGAAGTGGATCCTGACAGAATTGGGATTGTGGGCCACGGTGAGGATGCATGGGTGGCTCAGATAGTAGGAGCCACAGCTTCAGATAAAGTCAGATTTACGGCTTCCATTGCCGGCCCGACCTTTGATCCCAAAATGCAACTCGTGAATGAATACCATAGCGAGTATGTGTGTGAGGGAGAAGAGGACTCGGTGGCTTACGAAAAAGCAGTTCAAAAGGCGCAATCACATCAAAACTGGGTTTCAGTGATCGCCATCACAAAAAAATGGCGGCACATGAAAATGAAATTAGGCTTTGAACCGGCTGAGTATTTGTCCCAGATTGATATTCCGGCCTTATTTATGTTTGGAGGAAATGACAATCATGTTTACCCGGAATGGGCTATCGAAGAATTGAACGATGTATTTTCAGATCAGCTGCCTGTCAATTTTACTGTTTATGAGATCCCAAATGCCAACCACTTCTTCCACGTGGTGCCTCCTTGTTTTGATTATGAAGAAGAGGAAGAAAGCCTGATGAAAAATTACTCGTTCAGGTTTCGGGAACTTTTCACCGAATGGATCATAAGTAACATATGATCAGGATTTACCCGACTTCTGTCGGTGGTTCTCTTATCGGCTTTTATTACAGCATTTAATGTTCATATTAAATGCACGAAGCTTTATCTTAGCTTCACGTAAAACGCATATTAATTATGATCTGGGAAAACGCATTACATCTTTGGTGGCTGCTTATCATACCTGTTGGTATTGCTTTGTTATGGTGGCGCTCTGCCCGTGTAAGACATATTCAAAGAAAGTACTTTAGTGAAGAATTGTTTAGCTCACTCAGGGAAGGATTCTGGCCATTAGGAGAGAAACTCAAAAATATTTCCATGTTTGCTGGGATCTTTTTTCTGATCGTTGCCCTGGCCGGACCAAAAATTGGTACGGAAGTAAGAGAGATCAAACGGCAGGGAATTGATATGCTTGTGGCCCTGGATCTTTCAGCCAGTATGAATGCGGAAGATGTTCGGCCCAGCCGTCTTGAAAAAGCAAAATTTGAGATCAACCGACTGATCGAAAGGCTCAGGGGTGACCGGGTTGGATTGATCGTGTTTACCGGAGAATCTTATCTTCAGAGTCCCATGACCATGGATTATTCAGCGCTCCGTTTGTTTTTGGATATTGCCGATACTGAACAAATGCCTAGTTCAGCTACAGCTTTTAAACCGGCGCTGGAAACGGCGCTTGAGGCCTTTCAGTCATTGGAAGAAAATGGGACGGAGGCTTCCAAAGTTTTACTGATCATATCCGATGGTGAAGATCATGGGGAAACCTATGAAGATGCATTGAATTCACTGACCAACGAAAATATTCTGGTTTACACGGTTGGTGTCGGAACCACGGAAGGAACCACCATTCCTCTATATGAAGAAGGAACCGGTGACCTGATCGGTTACAAAAGAGACAATCAGGGACAGGTGGTAACCACGAAACTGCAAAGTCAGATCCTGAGAAACATTGCCCGAGAGGGGAAGGGCGAATATTATTCAATAGAACGGGGTAACGACGGAATTGATGCATTCCTGGCAAGAATGGATGAACTTGAGAAGGGGGAATTCGCGAGTCAGGAATACGCAGATTACAAAAATCAATATCAGTGGATGGGAGCGTTAGCTTTATTGCTTTTATTGACCTCAGTAATGCTGCCTTCCGCACGATCGCACTAAAAAGATCAATACAAAATCATATCTATATAAAAAGAAATGTCTGAGAAGAAAGAACGATTTGAGAGCATTGAAGATAAATTAACTGAACAGGGTTTTAAAATTGAGGCCCGCGACTTTGATCGACCCTGGGGTGGGTTTTTCGTGATCGATGAACAACAGGCTAACTTATTCATCGAAACCTATTTCAATGATGTTGAGATGTCGGATGCTAATTTATCCGGTAAACTAAGCCCAAAGATCTTATTGGTTGAACCGGGTAAAAGACTGTCGTGGCAGTACCACCACCGGAGAGCAGAAATGTGGCAGGTGGTTCAAGGTCCGGTTGGGGTGATCCGCAGTTTAACTGATGAACAAAGGCAGATCAAGACCTACAATGAGGGAGACCGTATAACGCTTCAACAGGGTGAGCGACATCGATTAGTTGGTTTGGATGATTGGGGAGTGGTGGCAGAGATCTGGCAGCATATCTATTCAGATCATCCGTCCAATGAAAAAGATATCGTAAGGATACAGGATGATTTTGGCAGATAGAATTCAGCCGTTTATCGAATCCACTTATTAAAGTCACCCACAAAATGATCAAATTATTTATAACTGACCTTGATGGATGTATGGCTCATCCATTCATCAGCCCAAATTGGAAAGCGGTAACACGCATCAGAGAGCTGATCGCTGAAAGTAAAGAAGATGACACGATTCCGGCCATGACTATCTGCTCCGGCCGGCCATTTCCTTATGTGGAAGCTGTTGGGCAGTGGTTGGGTGTGGAAGCCCCCATGTTATTTGAAAGCGGAGCAGGGATCTATGATATCAAGGTCAATAAGATCACGTGGAATCCACATTTTAATGACGAAGCCAAACAAGCGGTTGAGGAGATAAAAGAATGGCTGGTAAGTACCCTCATACCCAATTATGATGGCACGTATCCTGAGTTTGCAAAATATACCGATGCGGGTTTGGTGAATCCTGATCCCTCAAAGATCGCGATGATGCATCAGGAAGTTCTGAATCATATGGATGGTAAGTATCCGATGTTTGAGGTTCATGCCACCGATGTGTCTGTTAATATCATCCTCAAGAAAGCAAACAAGGGGCATGGTATCAAAATGCTTTGTGACCAACTTGGTTTGAACCTGGATGAGGTGGCTTACATTGGTGATAGCAGCGGAGATCTGCCGGGGTTGACCATAGTCGGCCGTTCTTATGCGCCTGTTAACGCCAAATCCTTCGTGAAAGATAAAGTAGATGTTGTGACCAAAGAAACCACAGAAGGTGTTTTGGAAGCCTATGAGGATATCATAAAACGTAACAGAACCGAGGGGTAAACTTACTTACGGTATTTGCCGATCCTGCAGTTCTTTCAACAGCTCAAAATAATTTTGAATGAGCCTCTGATAATCAGGCGAAAACTTCGTGAAATTCGGATCATTCAATCGATTCCGGATCTGCTTTTCAAGCTCCTCAATGGTCAGTTCGGGTGGGGAAGCCTGTTGAAGTTCTTCCGGGCGCTGCCCTTCGCGTTTATCCTCTTCATCCCGTTCCTGAATCGCTTTTTCGGCTTCAAGCATACGTGATAGAATATTCTGCTGCCTTTCGATCATAATAGCATCGGTACTGCCGCCCCTTAGATCGTTGATGGTATCTTCCATCTCTTCGATCATACGCTGAAGTTCACTGCCGAGCCGGTCACCGTCAAACTCTCCGCTTTGCTGTAACTGCTGAAGCTGTTTACGGATCCTGTTCTGTTGCTCAGCCAGTTGATTCAACCGCTCCATCTGATCCTGTGTGAGCCTATCACCCTGAATATCGTTGATGAGATCCTGAATTCTCTGATTAAGTTGCTGTTGTTGCTGACCGGATTGCTGCAACTGTTCCATGATCTGCTGAGAGGATTGGCCACTTCCGCTTCCCTGACCATCACCGTCAGAATTTTGAAGCTGTTCCAGCAGATTAGCCAGCATAAATGCGATCTCGTTAATTCCTCCCAACGACTGCCGGGAAGCCACGGAAGATTGCCTTTGATCCCTTTCTGTGAGTTGAGTCAAAGACCGAGACAATTGTTTTTCCACCTCGAGTTTTTTCTCATTGATCCTATTTGAGAATTGAGGGATCTGAGAGGAAAGGGTAAAGAGGGAATCCGAAAGGGTTGAAAAAATGGTCTCCACATTTTGCTGTTCGCGGGCATAATTCACATAAGCCTGACTACGGTTTTCCGTTGTGGCTACCAGGGTGGTAAGATCTTCCTGTACGTTAGAGAGGTTAATGATCGAATACAATACATATTGTAACCCCGCAACATTGATCTGCATCTGCTCCCGATTGATCCTTTCCATGAGGTCACGGGTGTTTTCTGACATCCGGTTGTAGGTATCAATACGTTCCTGCTTTTGATCCTGTGGGGCTGATTCCGAGTTCTCACCCTGTTCTCCAGATGTATTTGGGTCAGACTGTTCAAGTTCTTTTTCTAATTGTTCAGTTAATTCGTTCAGACTTTCCTGAGTTTCCTTTTGGAAGTCCTCAATTTCTTTGCGATTTGAATCAGAGGTATTCTCTGAAAGGTCATTGACCTGTTCACTGACCTTGCCATGCTCCTCAATGGTTTCCTGTTTTTGAACCGGCTGCTCTGCATCAGATTGTGATTCTGCTTCCTTTCTGGAAAGATCATCAAAAGCTTTGGCGATCTTGTCAAGATCAGAGGTCAGCTTAAGTTTCTTAAACAACTCCAGGGTACGTTTCAGCCTTTCCTGATAGAGTTCTTCGTTGAACTCCAGATTTTCCATGGCTTGCCTGAGTTGCTCGGGATTCATGTTGCCGAGTTGCTCCTGCATTTTTTCCAGGGCTTCACGAAATGCCGGGTCATCAATTTCCTCAACCAATTTTTGAAGTTCTTCGTAAGCCTTTTGAGTTTCCTCAGATAACACGTTATCCCGACTCATTTCCTCTTTGAGTTCCTCAAATTTCTCATTGAGTTCATCGATCTGTCGTTGTACTTCTTCTTGTTGCTTGCGAACCTGCTCAAGTTCACTCTGTTCCTCATACCCCGCATTCTCAGGGTTATCCTTCAGCTTTTCCTTGAACCGTTCATACTGCTCTCTGGTTTGCTGAAAAGACTCTGAGATGTCCTCAAGGTCGTTGGATATATCATCTTCCTTGTCACCGACTTCCTCAAGGTAATCCACCATTGAGGGCACCTCAAGTGTGATGCGTTGTGAATCAGTTCTTTTATAACCGGCATAGGCATCATTATCAAAAACGGTGACCCAAAAGGTCAATACATCCTGGGGTTTGAGGGAGAGCTCATCCAGAGACCATACATAAGGACTCAGATCGTTTGAATTGGGCGTATTTAATTTTATTGAACCGGTAACAGGATCGTTGGTGTAAGCCCGTTTCAGTTCATAATTCAATCTGGCGGAGGTAAGTCCAAAATCATCTGCTGCCCGATATAAAAGATCGATCTGCTCAGGGTTTACCTGCTTTAAATTTTCTTCCGGCTCAAGTATCTGTACGACCGGATACTCATCCTCAAGCGGAGATATGACAAGCTGGAAAGTGTTGTTATTGGTTAGCCCTGTTTGATCCTCGATATGAAACTGAAGTGTATCAGGTTTCGTGATCATTAGAGAATGAGCAAATGAACTGTCAGGCCGGCTTTCTATGATCACTGAATCACTTGTAGAGTGAACCGTCAGCTTACTGATATCTTTATTCAATAAACCATTGATGACAAGTTCTGAGCCTCTGTATGCCTTTATTTGGGAAGTAGGATAGACAAAGTGACTTAGCCCCATTTCCGTATAATCAGGAGGTGTGATCTGACCCGTCAATTCAACAAAGCGCGGCCTCAGTTGCACGTCAATGGCATAGATATCACTTTGGTACCCATCCATGCTGATGTAGTACTCAAGGTCATTGTAAGCTTCGATCGGCATGGATGTAAACGTTTGATCGTTCCTCTCCATAGCCCGGTCTCTGAAGGACTCTTCAATGGGCGTCTTAATGTGAAGTGAAACATCTTCAGGCAATTCCTGTCCGCCAAATGTGGCTTCAATTTTCAGTGGTTCCCCTTGTTCGAGGGTAACCATTCCGGGTTTTACAGTATATTGATAGGGATTTGGTTTTTGAAAAGATTCCCAAAATGTGACCGTTCGATACGCAGCCTGCTCAAAATTGAAGGCCGTAAACCCAAAAACAAGCAAGGTGCCCAGCGCTGTGGCCAGGGTATATCTGTATGTTTTATACAGGAATGAATTCCTGAGATGTTCTTTTAGCTCAGATGATAGAACCTCAGGCTTCACCTTGCTCAGGCTTTGCAGGATCGCAGCGTTCACTAAACCGCTGTTGCCGGATCCTGAATTTTGAAGGTCTATGGCATCCTTTAATTCAGGAAGATCACTTTTACGACTGAAGTTTCTGTAAAAGGTCTCGAAGCTTATGAATCGGTTCTCGCCCTTTTTGTAGAAAATGGCATAGGAAGAAGTGATCAACGCCAACAACATAACCAAGCCTTTTACGGATACTGAAAGATAAAACGTTTGCTCAAACAGTATCAAAACGGTGAAAGTAGCAAAGAATACGATGGCCGCATTCAGGTACTTCTTGTTTTGAAAAACGGAAACGGAACGATCATAGGCAGATCGAAGCTTGGCCTTTACCTCGTTGATGTCAGTATGTTTACCGTTTCTGCTCATGCATTATTTATGCTTTTATCACAATTTTATTATGAAGAAGGGGTATCAAAGTTCATTTAGGGTGAAATGATCACTGACTTTGAACCGGCCATTATCTTCTTCAATGCGGATCATTTCCTGCTCTGCGTCATGTTCCAGATATAAATTCCATTGTTCGGAAGCAGCCTTCTGTAAAAACTCCTTTTTTTCACTGAGCGTTTGAGCAGGATACATATCATATCCCATAACCCATGGAAGGGGTACATGCACATGCGTGGGCAGTAAGTCTGCCACGAATACGATGGAGGTATCACCATGGGTGATCTTAGGCAGCTGTTGTCCTTTTGTATGACCATTCACTGTAATTGCACTTAAACCGGGTTCATACTCATGAGCGTCATTTACTAAGTTCAACTTTCCGGAATCTTTGATCGGGTTGATGTTTTCGGGCAGAAAACTGGCTCGTTCCCGAGCATTTGGGTCCGTTGCTGTTTTCCAGTGAGAATCTACAACATGGTAGGTAGCATTTGGAAACGTGTGTTGTAATTCAAGTTCTTCATTATAAAAACTAGTTCCCCCACAGTGGTCAAAATGAAGATGTGTGAATATGATATCAGTTACATCATCAAATGAAAACCCATGTTCATTAAAAGAGTTTTCAAGATTCTTTTTGGATTGATCCAGCTGATAGATGTTGGTCATCTTATCATCGAACTTGGTGCCGGCCCCATTATCGATCAAATAGATCTTCCCGGTGTTGGTAGATCTTATGAGAAGGCAACGCATGGTCATAGGAATACGGTTTTTATCATCTGCAGGGATCCCTCGTTCCCATAATGTTTTGGGAACCACACCAAACATAGCGCCTCCATCCAGGCGAAAATCTCCGGTTTCTATAGTATATAGTTCAAAGGGACCGATGGTCGTTTTAGATAAGCTCATAGTGTGTATAGATCTATTTTTTAAAATGAATATAACAATCAGAAGAGAGGAATCAGAATACCCGGGCGTTAAATCATGGTAACTGCGAGGTATAAAAAAAGCTCCGGATCAGATAACCCGGAGCTTCAAATTTGGTGTGATGATCGCTTCTAAAAAGAAGGTACTACATCATTCCGGTACATCGTATCCAGTAGTGTGATGGAGATCATCAGAATAAAGAATGCAACAGCCATGAATAACAGTATGGTGTTGAATTTTGTATCCCAGTAAAGGTTCATGAAGAATGCAGCTACCAGGAATGCCTTGACCAATGCGATAGAGATCGCTGTGATCACATCAAAGGGTGGTGGTATGGATATAAACTTTGCCACTACCACTGTGATGATAGTCAGAATAAATAAGGCTGTTGCAACGGCCCAAAGCTGGCCTGCTGTTGAAACGTGATGTTCGTGATTATGTTCGCTCATAGTTCAGTAGGTTTAAATAATTTCTGTCATTCAATAAGGTATAGGAGCGGGAATAGGAAGATCCAGATGAGGTCAACCAAGTGCCAGTACAGTCCTGTGATCTCAACAGGGGTATAATACTCACTGTTGAATTCACCTTTTCTGGCACGGAGATATATCCAGAAGATCAAACCAATTCCAATCAAAACGTGAAGGGCGTGAACGCCGGTTAGCATGTAGTAGATCCCAAAGAATACATTGGCTTGTGGGTGATCTAAACCTTCGTAGGTGTAAAAGTCACCGGGGAAGATGCCTAACTCAAACTTATGAGCATATTCAAACCCTTTAATGACCATAAACACTACGGCCAGTGCAATAGTGATCAACAGGTTGATCTTTAAGCCTTTCATCTGATTCTTTTGGGCAGAACGGATAGCCATAGCTACCGTTAAACTACTACCAATAAGTACTACCGTATTGACGGCTCCCCAGAATGTGTTCAGCTCAAGGGCTGCCATTTGAAAGAGTTCCGGATACCATGCTCTGTAAACGATGTAAGCACAGAATAAACCGCCAAAGAATAGGATTTCGTTAACAAGAAACACCCACATACCCAATTTTGCGGTATCAAATTGTTGATCAGAATCAACAAAGTGATGTTGCACATGCGTGGGGTGTGAAGTCGAATGATTCGCCATTACTTCCCGAGTTGTGTTTTATAGTTAAAATTAATTGTTGAATTAGGTTTGAATAGTCTTTTAATGCTTCTCATCGTGAGCATTTGCCAGACCAAGCTGGAATTCTTCCATAGGCTTGTGATAGTCGTAAGGACCGTTGATCACAACCGGTGTATGGTCGAAGTTGTGCAGATCAGGTGGGGAGGTTGACTGCCATTCCAGGCCGCGGCTTCCCCATGGGTTTGAACCTGCTCTCTCACCACTCATCAATGATTTAGCCAGATAATAGGCGATCAACAGGAATCCAACACCCAGGATGTAGGAACCTATGGTTGATGTTTGGTGGAAAATGGTAAACTGATCAATATAGTTGTAATATCGTCGTGGCATACCTTGTGAACCCATGATAAACTGAGGGAGGAAGGTCATGTTAAAGCCGATGAAGATCAATGCAGCACCGATCTTGGCCTGAAACTCATTGTACATTTTACCGGTCATTTTTGGCCACCAGTAGTGAAGTCCTGCCAACAGGGCGATCAATGTTCCGCCCATCATCACATAGTGAAAGTGAGCGACCACATAGTAGGTATCGTGTAGGTGAATATCCGCAGACAGGGCACCCAGCATAATTCCTGTAAATCCACCGATCGAGAAAAGGAAAAGGAAGACAAATACGTAAACCATCGGTGTCTTCATTTCAATGGAGCCTTTGTAAAGTGTGGCTACCCAGTTCAGGATCTTGATACCGGTTGGAATACCTACCAGGAAGGTCAGGAATGAGAACACGGAAGTTGCAACTGCAGACTGACCGGAAGTAAACATGTGGTGACCCCATACGAGGAAACCGATGAATGCAATAGCCAGGGATGAAAGGGCAATGGCCCAGTATCCAAATATGTGTTTCTTAGAGAATGTGGTAATAACCTCTGATATAATTCCAAAACCAGGCACGATCATAATGTAAACCGCAGGGTGGGAATAGAACCAGAAGAAATGCTGGAACAGAACCGGGTCACCACCCAAAGACGGGTCAAAGATACCGATGCCCAGGAAGCGCTCCATGGTAAGAAGCAAAAGAGTAATGGCAAGTACCGGGGTTGCAAGAACCTGCATAATGCTGGTGGCATAAAGGGCCCAGATATTCAGAGGCAATTTACTCCAGGTGATACCGGGAGCTCTTAATTTATGAATGGTTGCAATAAAGTTGGTTCCCGTCAGAATAGAAGAGAATCCAAGAATAAACACACCCATGGTTACCCAGATCACACTGGAGGTGGATTCTGTACTGTAAGGAGTGTAGAAGGTCCAGCCGGTATCCAGGCCGTTGCTTGCAAGAGCTATGAATGTAAAGATGGCTCCAATGATATAGATGTATAAACTGGCAAGGTTAAGCCGGGGGAATGCTACATCCTTTGCCCCAAGCTGCATAGGTAACACAAAGTTACCGAGGGCTGCGGGAATAGAGGGGACCAGCACAAAGAATACCATAATGGCACCGTGCAGGGTAAAGAACTGATTGTAGGTATCAGCCTCTATAAAGGTTTGAGCCGGGGTAAGGAGTTCGGTTCTCAGTAAGAGTGCCAGGATTCCACCAAGAAGGAAGAAAAAAGTCACTGAACCAAGATACATGAGTCCGATCTTCTTGTGGTCAACGGTAGTTAACCAGGCCCAAAGCCCTCGTTCCTCTGTAAAAAAGGTCTTTTTAGGGTTTTCGCTAGGAATATAGCGTTTTACCTTGAACGTCTTTTTTGTACCAGTAGATGCTGGTGATACTTCAGCTGTAGCCATGTTAATCTAAAGTTTTTATGTATTCAATAATATCAGAAATGTCGTCATCGCTTAAGCGACCTTCGTAACTAACCATTTGGTTTTGGTATCCTTCCACGATCTTAGCACCGGGATCCAGAATAGACTCTCTTATGTAGTTTTCGTCTACAGTTAAGGTGGTACCGTCAGTCATTGTTTCCTCACGGCCAAACAGTCCCTGGAAGGTAGGTCCGATCTTTTCAGAACCATCCACAGAGTGGCAGGTTATACAGCCCTGAAGGGTTAACAGGCTTTCACCTCGTTCAACAGGGGTTCCACCGCCACCGGTGTTTTGTGAAGCTAACCAGTTCTCAAAATCACTTTGAGTGTGAACAATTACCTTGGCAAGCATGTCAGAGTGTGATGTTCCGCAATACTCGGTACAAAAGACCTGAGATTCTCCGGCTTCATCAGCCTGGAACCAAACATAGGTATAGCGGTTAGGGAGAACGTCTTGCTTGATGCGATAATCAGGTACAAAAAAGGAGTGAAGTACATCCTGTGATTTCATCACAAGCTTTACAGGGCGACCGGCAGGTACATGAACCTCATTCCCGACCTGAGCACCGTTTTCGTAGCTGAATGTCCATCCCCATTTGTATGCAGAAACTTGTATTTCATACGCATTGTCGGGTACGGCTTTCAGATTCAGCCATCCTGAATATCCCCATCCAAATACAATGAATACGAGTATTAGAGGAATAACTGACCAGGTAAGCTCCAGAGTGTTGTTATGTGTGATAAGTGGTGTTTGGTCATCATCAGATTTGCGTTTGTACTTGATTGCAAAGTAGATCATTGCAATGGTAACACCGGCAAGAATGATAAAGCTTACAAGGTGGATGAAACCCATCAATGCATCGGTACTTGCCCCGGTTAAAGGAGATTTTAATTCCGGGAGCATGAAGTCGAATAAACTGCCCATTAGTTAAATTCAGATTTTGAGGTTGTGTTTTTGCGTTTTTCGCGAAGCCAGAGGAGGCCTAAGAATATACCGAGAAATATCAGTGTAGCCAAGCCACCAAGCTTCATAATGTTGAACGCCATAGGTACATAACTGCCGGAATCAGGATCGTATTGATAACAATACATCACTACCTTATCGATGGTGCTTCCTATCTTTCCATCGGCAGATTCATACAGTGCGTTTCGTACGTCAAATTCGTCATAGGAGATACCGTATAAATATCTGGTGATCTTCCCTTTAGGACTCAGTAAGATAATAGCAGCACTGTGCGCATACTCACCGGTCTCTTCAATTTCTTTGTATTTAAAGCCCGCAGCTTCAACTACTTTATCGATCTCAGTTTTATTTCCGGTCAGAAAATGCCATCCACTTTTAGTCGTGGAATCCATTTGTGCCAGATAATTTTCTTTGGTCTTTCTGGCTAATTCGGCGTCTTCTTCCGGATCAATACTGACCGAAATAACAATAAAATCTTTACCGGGCTTCCAGGCGAGATCCTCGATCACATTCAGGGTCCCGTCAAGCACAAGTCCACATAACATGGGACATTCATAGTAAAGAGGATTCAATAAAACAGGTTTTCCTTCCTCCAATAAATCACCAATGGTCACACTATCGCCGGTCGAGGTCGCAAATTTGGCATCAAGGGGGATGAAATCACCCAAATGCTCGTCTATGCCCAGGTTTTGCAGCGCGTCCGGTTCTTCACGATTAAGCTGTGCAAAAGCAGAAAGTGAATTCAGAAACACTGCTAACAATACAAATATTGCCGGCAGTGTAATACGTCTCATAGGTGGTTATTTAATCTATAGCAATTTTACTAATTGCACTGTCAATAGGAATGCGGTAGATGCCTTCTTCAAGGTCTACCACTCCAAAACTGTTTAACTCTTGTTCTTGTTCGGCTCTCAATTCGGAAAAATCAGAATAAGTTACTCTCAGTGAAGCTTCTTTTTGTGCTTCAAATAAACTGTATTGTGAGAAAAAAACCATAGAGATCACAAATATTATAACAAGTGAAGTTCCAATGGTTGACCAGAATATCAGTTTGCTGTAATTGAGATTGTCACTCATCACACCATGCGAAACACCGGATGCTAACTCATCATCTTCTGTTGTAAGATCTACATCTTCAACGGATCCTTCATCATTTACCATTGCAGCTTCTTCAGCCTCGTTAGGTTTGTGTTCTGAATTTTGCTTATCTGACATCGTAAATAAATTATTTATTGGTGATATGATTTGGAGAGACAGTCTTCAAGTTTTGGATCATTCTTAGGGATCATGTCATTCTGTTTGAACTGACGGAAGAATAATCCAAAGAATACACCACCTAATCCTAAGAAAGCAGTTATATCCATCCAGCTGAAGCTGAAACCGTGATCATAAAGGGTTGGCATTGCGATCCAGTAGATCTCTGCAAAATGAATGATCAGAACCAAAGCTGACATTCCACCCAATATCATTCTGTTCTTCTTAGCTTCTCTGTTCAGAAGTACTAAGAATGGAACGGCAAAACGGAAGATCAGAGATCCGTAAAGCAGATACTGCCATCCACCTTCCATTCTGTGATAATACCAAAGAGTTTCTTCAGGAAGGTTAGCATAGTAGATCAACAGGAACTGTGAAAATGCGATGTAGGCATAAAAAACTGTAAAGGCAAAGAACCATGCCCCCAGGTCATAGATATGTACCTGACGGATCGTGTTAGTCAATAATCCCTGTTTATGCAGGTAAAACACGATAAGGATCATGATAGGCCAGAAAGCCTGGAAATTAATAGCAAAGAAATATACACCAAACATGGTAGAGAACCAGTGTGGATCAAGGGACATTAACCAGTCAAAGCCGGCAAAAGCCACAGTAAAAGCAAATAGAAGGATGCCGGGAGCACTTACCTTTCTCAAAAGAGCAGATAACCCCCAATCGTTGGTCTCATCCATTTGTACAGAAACCTTGTGGAGTTTATAACCCAGGAATCCCCAGATCGCAAAATAGATCACCTGACGAATGATAAAAAAGGTAGAATTCAGGAATGGAGACTTTCCGGATACGATCTTGTCATACTCTTCGGTACCATACTCTAATAATTCAGGGTGACTCCAGTGGTACAGATTGTGGATTCCAAAGAGAATCGGCACTACAAAGATAGCCCATATCCAGATATTGGCAGTAAATGATTCAGAGATCCTTCTGAAGACCACACCCCAGCTGGATTTGGTGATATGGTGTAACATGACCATGATCAATGCTGAAAGGGCAATTCCCGAGAAAAAGGTAAAGCTGACCAGGTATGAAAAGAAGAACTGATCAGCATCCAGGAAATACCCAATGATCGTGGCTATTAATCCAACAGCACCAACGCCAAAAAGTGCACCTGGAACTTTGCTGTCGGCTGGAAATTGTAGAGTATCTGTTATAGTAGGCTTATGACTCATTTTATAAGTTTGTTAAGCAAAGTTCTTAGTTATTAAGATTTTTGATATAGAGGATGATGGACTCAATTTCATGATCAGCCAGATAGCTGTATGAAGCCATCACCATTTGCTCAAAACCAACAGGTTTTTTGGCATTAGGTTCAACAATAGACTCGCGAATGTAATCTTCATCTTTGGTAACTGTGATGGTCTCGCCATCAGCCGTTACCACTTCACCCTCACTGCCAAATAATCCTGCCCAGGTTGGTCCGATTCCCGCAGAACCGTCTTCACTGTGGCAAGTTCCGCAGGCATTAGCCGTGATAGCTTGTTGTCCAATTTCAATAGATGGTTCAGGAGCTTCCTGTGGTTGTCTTGCTGCGGCAATGGAATCTGCCTTTGCTTGTTCTTCATTAGCTTTTGCCTGAAGTGAAGCGATATCAACATCAAATTCTTGTAATTCCTGTTCAGATACATTTTGACTGGCTTGAAGCGCACGTATGTAACCTACAATTGCCCATCGGTCTTCAACCGGGATCTGTGTGGCATAGGAAGGCATGGTTCTGACACCGTTATAGATGGCAGAGTATAATGCTCCATCAGATAATTCACGTACACGCTGCTCATGATAGGATGGAGCCGGAACATAACCGTATCCACCTTCCATGATCACCCCATTTCCTGCTCCGGTTTGTCCGTGGCAGGGAGTACAAAAGATCTCATAACGCTCTTTGCCCCGGTAGAGGAATGATTTTGTCAGATCTACGGGGATGTAGTCAATGAATTCACCGTTTTCGTCAACGCCTTGATACAAAGCTTTATCAGTTTTGGCTAAGCCTCGGGCAACGGTTCCTTCCACAGGGGTACGCATGGTGCGTCCATCAGCGAAGAAATTATTTACTTCCTGAGCTTCTTTTCTTGGCTGTTGATCCATATTCATATTTGGATGAATAGGAGGTTTTTCACTGATCTGTCCCTGGCAGGCTGATAAGGAGATACCCAATGCAAATACACTGGCTACCTTAAGTAGTCCTTTTACGTTCATTCCTGAAAATGGTATATGTGTAGATTTCTTATTCATAAACTTCCTCAATGTGGGTAGCACCGGCTTCCTGAAAAAGTGCTTTCACTTTTTCTGCCTCAAACATGTCATCATCTGCTTCAATGCATGCGAAGAATCCGTCATCAGTGGCTTTTTTGAACCGTTCTGAATTGAAAAGAGGATTGTGCAGTTTCGGAAGTCCGTTCAGGAAGAACATCCCAAAAACAGCTCCGAAAGCGGATAAAAGTACCGTTAATTCAAAAGTAATAGGCACCCAGGCCGGTGCATTGAAAAATGGTTTACCACTTATGTTCAGTGGGTAATCAATTACAGACATAAAATACATCATCGCAATGGCAATACTGAAACCAAGTATGCCGTGGCCAAGTACGATCCAGCCTAATTTAGACTTTTTCAGATTCATGGCCTTATCCATACCGTGGATCGGGAATGGACTGAATGTATCGAACTTGCTGTAACCGGAGTTCACCATTTTTTTGGCTACATCTGTGAGTTCCTTGGGATTTCTAAATTCCGCAAGAATACCGTGTATTTTTTGATCTTCTGTAGTACTCATATTCTTAAACCTTCTCAGATTGAGGTTCAGGGACTTCAACTTTAGGGGCAACGTATTCATTGGTTTCCTCATCGTAATTATGAGGATCTGCCAGTGGGATGACTGCTTTAACTTCTGCTAAAGCGATCATTGGTAAAAAGCGCAGGAAGAGAAGGAACATGGTAAAGAATAGACCGAATGTTCCAACATAAGTCATGACATCCCAGATCGTTGGGCTGTAATAATCCCAGCTCGAGGGCAGATAATCGTTTGCCAGTGAGGTCACAGTAATAACAAATCGCTCGAACCACATACCGATGTTCACCACAATAGAGATGAAGAATGTGAATCCGACGCTTCTTCTTAATTTCTTGGACCAGAAGAACTGGGGTGAAAATACATTACAAGTCATCATCGCCCAATATGCCCATGCATATGGTCCGGTCGCTCTTAACATAAAGATCGCTTTCTCATATTCAACGCCACTGTACCAGGCAATAAAGAACTCCATGATATAGGCAAACCCAACCATGGACCCGGTAACAAGGATCACAATATTCATTTTTTCCATGTGATCATCGGTCATAATATCCTTCATTCCGTAAATCTTACGGGCTACGATCATCAGCGTAAGCACCATCGCAAAACCTGAGAAAATAGCACCAGCAACAAAGTATGGAGGGAAAATAGTAGTGTGCCATCCAGGGATCATGGAAACGGCAAAGTCAAAGGATACAATGGTGTGAACCGAAAGTACCAGTGGAGTAGCCAAACCGGCTAAGATCATATAAGCTTTTTCATAGTTCCACCAGTGGCGGTTTGAGCCTGTCCATCCCAGTGAAAAAATACCGTATGCAACTTTTCTGATCTTATCAGTTGCGCGGTCACGGATAGTTGCAAGGTCAGGAACCAATCCAACATACCAGAATAGCAGAGAAACTGTGAAGTAAGTAGATACGGCAAAAACGTCCCACAAGAGAGGGGAGTTGAAGTTTGGCCACATTGCCATTTGGTTAGGAATTGGAAACATCCAGTAGACAACCCAGATACGGCCAACGTGAATAGCCGGAAATACCCCGGCACACATTACGGCAAAGATGGTCATCGCTTCCGCGAAACGGTTAATGGCGGTACGCCAGTCCTGTCGGAAAAGGAAAAGGATCGCTGAGATCAGCGTTCCGGCGTGGCCAATACCAACCCACCATACAAAGTTGATGATCGCCCAACCCCAGCCAACGGGATTGTTAAGGCCCCAGATTCCGGTTCCTTCCCATATCAAATATCCAATGGCAACTACCATTAACATTAGCAGGGCATTGGCTCCCATCATGGCCAGATACCATGCTTTGGGAGTTTCACGTAAATTTATATCAGTAACCAGTCGTGTAAGGCTCGAAAAGTCATGGTCGCCTTTTACAAGAGCGGGTTCCGGTACGTATTGGTATTTACTCATGTTTTGGATGTATTCCTGATTAATATCTTAAGCCAAAGCTGGGTTTGGGTTCGTAAGTTTAGCCATATAGGATGTTCTCGGACGTGTATTCAATTCCTCGAGCATCTGGAAATTTCGTTCGTTGCGCTTCATTCGGGCAACTTCGCTGTTATCGTCGGTCAGATCGCCAAAATAAATGGCATCGGCAGGACATGCTTGCTGACAAGCTGTCTTCACGGTACCATCAGCCGGCTTCGGAGAACCGGTTTCTTTCTTGGCTTCGATCTTGGCACGGTTAACACGCTGTACGCAATACGTACATTTTTCCATCACACCGCGGAAACGAACGGTAACTTCCGGATTCATAGCCATCTGGATGATATCCGGGTCATCGCCCGTAGTTAAATATTCTTTTGGATAGTTGAAGAAGTTGAAACGGCGAACTTTGTACGGACAGTTATTTGCGCAATAACGGGTTCCGATACAACGGTTGTACGTCATTTGGTTCATGCCGTCTTCACTGTGGGTCGTGGCTGCAACAGGGCAAACCTGCTCGCAAGGTGCCAATTCGCAATGCATACATGGCACCGGCTGGTGTACCGCTTGTGGAGAATCAGCATCATCACCGACATAGTATCGGTCATTACGGATCCAATGCATCTCACGGCCACGTTTTACTTCTTTCTTACCGATAACCGGTATGTTATTCTCACTTTGACATGCTATCACACACACCCCGCAACCAAAGCAAGAGTTCAGGTCAATAGCCATTCCCCATTGTGGTTCGTAGTCAGGATAGGTTTGTTCGTCAAAGAGTGAGATAGGTCCATCCGTATCGCCATTTTCTTTCGCTTCAGCCATTCCCGGTACAGGGTAGGTGTGAACCGATTCAAAAGAGGCGAAATCCGGATTCTCTTTATATTCTGAAATGGAAGCCTGACGGTACATATCACGGCCTTCAAGGCTATGATGATCTTGCACACAGGCAATTTCGTAAGTATCGCCGGTGTTAGAAACGTCTGCAGAGGCGTAGAACATCGTATCCGTTCCTCTGAGCGGATAAACATCAACACCGCCGGCGGTATAATCCATATAAGAGTTGGCAACACGGCCAATTCCTTCACGACCATAACCGGTCGTCAGTGTAATAGAATCGTCGGCATGACCCGGTTGTATCCAGGCTGCGATCTTCAGAGACTTTCCATTAAGTGTAATTTCAACAACGTCAGTAATGTCTTTTCCGGCTGTTTGTTCGCTTACACCTAATTTTTCAGCCGTAGCAGGACTCATCAGGGCTACGTTGTCCCAGGTGATCTTGGTCATTGGGTCAGGCAGTTCCTGAAGCCAGCCAAGATTAGCAAAACGTCCATCATATAATGTGGCATCCGGACGAATAACCACTTCCATTCCGGAGGTCGTTGATACATTAGAGGTAGCCTGATTCATTGCAGAGGCAAAACCCGAGGCAATTCTCACATTAGCTGCACTGTAACTATCAGTTGTATCAATACCATCGTGCAGAATGTTGGTCCATCGCGTGTCAAATCCGGAGCTGTAATATCCTTTGAATGTATTTTGAACCAGATCGTAACCGGAGGTCAATTCACCGTTAACAATGGTGTTCAGGAATTCAACTTCGCTCAACCCGTTGTGTAATGGCTGTATCTGAGGCTGAATAACTGAACGGGCACCGCCGTAAGAGTAGCCGTCGCCCCAGGCTTCGAGGAAGTGAGCGCGATTTACGTGCCAGGTAGTCTTCTTGGCGGTTTCGTCAACGTAGTCAGATAGGTTAACAACCGTTTCTACATTTGTAAGTGCGTTTTCAAAATCAAGATCAGCAGGGGCGGTATGAACCGGGTTCACACCAACCATTACAACTGTGTCGATATTTCCGGCTTTCATTTCAGCCACAACATCAGAAAGTGCCTGATGGTTGTTCTGATCATCAAAATGTGGAACCTCAAGATAGTTAACTGTGCTTCCTGCGTTTCCAAGAGCCTGATTGATGGCTGCCACTGCAGCCTGTACTTCAGGTTTGTATTGAGAGCCTACAGAAAGAGCCGATGATCCTGCATTAGAGGTCAATTCGTCAGCCAGTACAGTGATCCACTTGTGATCAAAAAACTGATTAGAATATCCGTTGAATGCACTCAGGCCATTGATTCGTGTTGAAAGAGCCGCTGCAAGTGCATAAGTAAATGCTTCGATCTCGCTGGCTTTGAGTCTGAGTCTGTGATCCGCATAGGAACCGGTCAGAGTAAAGGCATCTTCAACCGCATAAATTCGGTTCATTTCGCCATTAGTATCTGTGACCTTACGTCGGGCAGACACTTGTTTGGCGTATTCCACACTGTTTGGATGCGTGGAAGCCATGAAGTCATCATTCAGAGAAACGATGACATCAGCATTAGTATAATTATAATGTGTTCTTAAGCGGTTACCGAAAGCAATCCGGTTTCCTTCAATAATGTTATCCTCACCAAAAGGCTCGTAAGTTACCCAGGTAGAGTTACTGAACCTGGATCTTACCTGTTCCTTTAAACTGTTGTAAGTAGGAGAGGAGTTGGCTTCCGAAATAAATGCCACTCTTTGGCCGGTATTGGCAAAATGAGAGGCTGCAAATTCAGCAAAATCTTCTTTGGTCGCTTTCTTGCCATTATTTAAAGGAGAACGAGAGCGGTCAGGATCGTAAAGTCCAAGAATAGCCGCCTGATTAAAGATACTGGTTCCACCTTTACTGGCAGGATGAAGGTCATTTCCTTCTAATTTAGTAGGTCTTCCCTCGTGGTTCTCTGCGATCAATCCAACAAGGTTACCCTGAACCGGCATTGCGGTTGCATAATATAAAGGTACACCCGGCACCACATCTTCTGGTTGTTTGGAGTAAGGGAGAATCTTTTGAACCGGACGACGGCAAGCCGCTAATCCGGCAAGTGCCACTGAGGCACCCATTACCCTTAGGAAACCGCGACGGGAAACGCCATCGATTAACTCGGTGGCGTTTTCAGGGAATTCACGCTCAGCAAACTTTTGGTACTCCTTATTGTTTGCTAACTCTTTTAAGCTTTTCCAGTATGTAGTTTGTTTAACTTCTTCGCTCATCTGTTGATCTGTAATTTCTGAATCCTTCACATTATTAATAATGGCAACCCTGGCAGTAGGTTGGAGCATGAATATTTTTCTTGTCTACCAATTCTTTTCCGATCTCAAGCTGATTTTCAACCTGATATCCCATAGTAGTCACTTCATCTACAGGACGGATGTATTTTTCAGGCTCACGGTGGCAATCAAGGCACCAGCCCATACTTAATGGTTCCGTTTGGTATACAACTTCCATCTTGTCAATTCTTCCATGGCAGCTTTCACAGCCAACCCCCACATTTACGTGTGCAGAGTGGTTGAAATACGCATAATCCGCCAGATTGTGGACTCTAACCCATTCAATGGCTTTTCCTGATTGCCAGCTTTCACGTACTAAATCAAGCTTTTCACTGTCAGTCTGGATCTGATTGTGACAGTTCATACAAGTTTGAGTAGCCGGAATGTTGGCTTGTTTGGAATCAAATACGCTGGTGTGACAATATTGGCAATCAAGTCCAAGCTGATCCACATGAAGTTTGTGACTGTATGGAACCGGTTGTTCCGGAGCATAGCCTACATCTGTGTATTCAGGTGAGAAGAAATACCAAACGCCGAATATGATCGCGTTAAGTAAAACAATTAATCCAATTAAGATTTTTCGGGGAACTTGATTTGTCCACTTGGGGAAAATCTGCGCCATAAAGATTGCTTATTTTATGTTTAGGTATAGAGCAAAATGCTCCCATTAAGAAGCCGCGCAAATCTATCAATTTTTTCATTCTAAATTGAACAAAAAGAGGTGATAGCTGATTATTTAAAACTGTTCTAAATAGGAAATACCGCGACTTACAATACACATGTGTAATGTGAAGTCGAAAAGATAGTATACATTTGACAAAAATGCCTCAAAATGAATTGAAAAACTCTGTATTTAGTTTTGTTTGCCTTAACTTTGCCCTATAACCGAATAGAGGATTATCATCATGAGTGAAAATGTAAAATTTCCTGAATCTTCGAAGATCTTAGAGCAGGTCAGTGCGAAAAAAGCGCTTTCCTTTATCATTGGGTTGAGCACAATTGCGATCCTGTTTTTATTCTGGCTGATCTATTTTAACGAGGGAGCCGAGGCTCCGGTAAGCTGGATCGGAAATTTATCAGCCGTTAATGCCGCACTCAATTCTTTGAGTACCGTTTTTCTTTTACTGGCATTCAGGGAGATCAAAAGACGGGATTTTCAAAAGCATATGAAATTCAACCTGGCTGCTTTTGTGACCTCTGCTTTATTTTTGGTGAGCTATGTGGTGTATCATCATTTTGTAGGGGATACCAGGTTTCTGGGGGAAGGACTTATAAGACCGATTTATTTTTTCATCCTGATCAGTCATATTATACTGTCAGTATTTGTGGTGCCCCTGGTGCTTGCAAGCTTTTACTTTGCCTTCAGTGGAAAATTCACCACTCACCGGAAAGTATCCCGCTGGACATTCCCGATCTGGCTCTATGTATCAGTGACCGGGGTGGTGGTCTTCTTTATGCTGAAGATCTGGGGGTGATGAATATCGAATATTGAACAAAGGAACATTCAATGTTGAAGTACAAAGAGTATGAACAAAAGTAACTTCTTAATTCGTAATTCAGAGTTGAATATTCAATATTCCTCAGGCCCCACCCGGGGTTGCTCCACCGGCGATCAGGTAGATACCCAGTGCGATCAATACCAACGCAAGCGATACCTGTAATTTGCTGGCTTTTATTCGTTGTGCGATATACCATCCGGAAATGGTGCCTATTAGTAAAGGTACAGTAAGAAAAAGAGCCAGGTACCAATCCACGGCATCATGGATCATATACCCGACAGTGGCGAATCCCGATATAAATATGGACTGAACCTGGGCAAGTGCCACCGATAGTAACATTGGAACACCGAGGACAACCATCAAAGGTACGGCCAGAACAGGTCCGCCAACGCCTAATAATCCACCGGGCAGGCCAACGGCAAGTCCAACCCCACCAAGCCAAAGTAATCCTCTTGATGAATCCATCTTCAATTTACTATCAGGTTTAAGTTGCTTTTTCTGGCGATAGAGGATCAGGATCCCTGTAAAGAATACAAACAGACCCAATAGTACAGCAAACAGGGATTTATCTAACAACGTATTGATCTGTGCTCCGGCAAATGCTCCGATCACAGAAGTCAAGCTCAGTACACCGGCTGCTTTACCGGCCACATTTCCCTTTAGTTCACCTGATTTTAAATACCCCAGGCTACCCACAATGCCTGTGGCTATGAAGGTGGCACTGGCTGTACCGGCTACTGTGCTTGGGTCGAGTGGAAGCAAGGCAAATAAAGCGATGGTCACAAAGATACCTCCTGGCCCAATGGTTGTTATACAAATACCTCCTACTAATGCGATCACGAGCAGCAGGATCATGATCTCTGTACTCATTGCAGTCATTGCAGTTAAAAAGAGGCTTATATATAAGTACATAAAAGGCAGAGGGTTTTTGGTTTATGTCAGATCGTAAGGTTGCAGATAATTAAAAACAAACACCTGATACCATTGTGGTATCAGGTATAAGATGAAGTTTCGTTTACTGAAACATTCCGCCAAAGATCGCAGAAAGTACGCCCTGGGCTGAATTTATTGCAATGTAAGCCGAAAAAAGTACAAGAGTGACATTGGCAACATTCAGCTTCCATGAGTTGGTGTTGGCTCCCATGAGCTTTTTATCGTTCATCGCCCAGAATAAGAGTGCAGCTGTGATGGGTAAACCAAACACCCCATTATAGGCAGGGAACAGGGTGATCATTTCCACAACACTTAATCCGGTTACTTTTGCTACAAGCGGAGAAAACATTCCAATAAGAATTCCACCTGCAAAGATCATTTTGAACTGCTTGCTGCTTCCTTCCTTGTGGTCAATGTCGAGGGCTTCAAGTATCATATAAGGCACGGTCCACATAATTGGAACGATACTGTTGAAGGCAGCGGCTATCACTCCGATCAGGAAGACGATCATCGCCCATCGCCCCAATACGATCTCAAGGGCTTCACCGGGTGCCACAAAGGTGGATAATTCAGTATATCCGGCAGGTCGTAATACGGCAGCAGATACAATTATAATTGCCACAGTGATCAAACCTCCAACGGTATAACCCATGGTGAGATCAGTTCGCATACTCTTAACGTGCTTGTCACTGTTCCACCCCTTTCTTTTAACAAGAATGGATTCAAGGAAAAAATTTGGCCATAAAGCTGTCGTTCCCAGAATGGCAGCCCCAAGCAGCATGGCTCCTGTGTCAGGAATGGAAGGAATGAAACCCTTTGCAACTTCTACCATATCAGGACCACTAGCCCCGGCTACCACCAGGTAAAGAACCAGAAGCAAAAACATCATTCCGGTCATAACCTTTTCAACATACCCGTAGTGAAGGGTACCAACTATGATGGCAACGATCCCGGTTACGACAGCCAGGGGTTGCCATGCAACGGCACCACCTGTTAGTACCTCAAAGCTCATTCCCACCGCGGCTGTTAATGCCAGGGTCCAGGCAATACACCCAAGTGATAAAAACAAGGCGAGAATAAGAGCTCCATTTTTACCCAGTTTCTTTCGAATGAAGGTCATTAATGTATCACCATAAATACCAAGCCGGGCACTCATATCCTGTGCCATAAAACCAAGCATCACTGCCCCAATAACAGCCCATATTAATATGTATCCGTATTCTACCCCGGCTTGACTTGCAATAAAGATAGAACCACTGCCAAAGTAGCTGGCAACCATGATGAATGACAGTCCATATTTATCAAAGAAGTTTGCGAAAAATTCTTTCATGTATCAGTATTTAAAATTGTTGAATTATATGTGTTTAGAGTGGCTTATGTGAGAGAACAGGCAACTATAATGGTTGGTAAATGAAATAATTATACCGCCTGTACTAAGTAAAGCAATAATAATATTGAGAATAGGCAGAAGTTATTTTACTGCCATGATTAAGCCGCGCTTATGGTAAGCATTTCAGCTGTAAAGTCGAAATAAAAAACATTTATGGAGTTGATCAGAGGGGTATTTGTTGAGGGTATTCAAAGATTCACTAAATCTTAATATAGGTGTGGTATCATGCGAATCTAAACTATGAGGAACGATGGACATTGAGCTGATACGAAAATACAACGTACCGGGGCCGAGATATACCTCTTACCCAACGGTCCCTTTCTGGAATGAGGAGCAATTTACAGCAGCTAAGTGGGAATACACGCTGTTGAGATCCTTTGAAAGCTGGAAAGAAGAGGGGATCTCCTTATATATACACCTGCCTTTCTGTGAAAGCTTATGTACGTTTTGTGGCTGCCATAAAAAGATCACCAAGCGCCATGAGGTTGAAGATCCCTATATCAAAACCGTTCTAAAGGAGTGGGATCTGTATCTGGAGCTGCTTCCTGAAAAACCGAAGATCAAGGAAATTCATTTAGGGGGCGGAACCCCCACTTTCTTCAGCACCGAAAATCTAAAACAGCTCATCAATGGAATACTTGAAGGGGCGGAACTGAAAGAAGATTTCGAATTCAGTTTCGAAGGTCACCCTAATAACACCTCAAAAGAACACCTGCAAACCTTATATGATCTGGGTTTCAGAAGGGTGTCTTACGGAGTGCAGGATTATGATCCTCAGGTTCAGCTGGCGATCAACCGGATACAGCCGTTTGAGAACGTAAAGAAAGTTCATGAATGGTCTAAGGAGATCGGCTATACCTCTGTAAATCATGACCTGGTGTTTGGGTTGCCACATCAAACGCTGCAGGGGATTGAGGAGACCATCAACAAGACGAATGAATTGAAGCCGGATCGGATAGCTTTTTACAGTTATGCGCACGTACCATGGATCAAAGGCAACGGGCAGCGTGGTTTTAATGAAGATGACCTGCCGAAAGATGATGAAAAAAGAGCCCTGTACGAATTGGGTAAGCAGATGTTCTATGATAACGGATATGTTGAGATCGGGATGGATCATTTCGCTTTAAAAACAGACAGCCTGTACAAAGCCATGCAAGATGGAAGTCTGCACAGAAACTTTATGGGTTATACCGCCGGTGCCACAAAGGTGATGATCGGCCTGGGAATGTCTGCAATCAGTGACAGTTGGTTTAGTTTTGCCCAGAATGAAAAACAACTGAAGGATTATGAGGAACGCGTTGAGAGGGGAGAGATCCCGGTATATCGTGGCCATATCCTAAATGAGGAAGACCTGCAGATACGTGAGCAGATCCTGAATGTGATGTGTAATTTTGAAACCGAATTTCACGGTGAAAATGAACAGTTCGACCTAATAAAACACCGGTTGAAAGACCTGCAGAAAGACGGACTCGTTACGATAGACGGGCGTCATGTTTTTGTAACGGAGAAAGGGATTCCATTTGTGAGGAATATCTGCATGGCCTTTGATCTGAAGATGGATCTTTCGCGCCCCAAAGAACGAATGTTCTCGAAAACGGTTTAAAGTTGTAAAATCCACAAAATGAATAATAATACCATGGTATTTTGAGTAATTATGTGTAATTTCAGACAAAGAAGTCTTAAATAAGTTTATGTTACTATCCAAGTCTTGCGTGTACGGTTTACGAGCCTCCTTGTACCTGGCTTCAAAAAGAGGAAATGAATACCATTCCCTGAAAGAGATCAGTGAGGAACTGGAGATCTCCTTTCATTTTTTGACGAAGATCCTTCAGCAATTAACCGCAGATGGGTACGTGGAGTCCTATAAAGGGCCTAACGGCGGGGTAAGGCTTTCATCCAATGGGCAGAATGCCACCTTATTCGACTTGGTTATTGCAATAGATGGTCCCGGTTTATTTACACAATGCGCGCTGGGATTACCCGGTTGTGGATTACAGGAACCTTGTCCCCTGCACGATCATTGGGTGGGAGCCAGAGGTAAGATCGAGAACATGCTGAAACGAATGACGCTGAATGAGATCGCTGAAGAAGGAAAAGAAAAGCATTTCAGATTGACTGCAGAGGGAGAGTTCTCCTGGCAGTAGTAGAGAAAAGTCAGAACTGACAAAAAATTTAATTTTAAATAAGATATAATACTCTTAAAACATAAAACCATGAATAATTTAACACAAAAGCCGGTTGGAGAAATTGTAGCCGAAGATTACAGAACCGCACAGGTGCTCAGGTCGCATGGACTTGATTTCTGCTGTGGCGGAGGTAAGACACTCGGGAAGGCGTGTTCTTCTAAAAAAGTTGACGTCGAAGCTGTTATAAATGAGCTTGAAGCCCTTAAGAATACCGGAGAAACGGAGCATAATTACAACGATTGGTCGCTGGATTTCCTGGCTGATTACATCGAGAACAACCATCACAGTTTTGTACGGAAGATGTTACCTGAACTGGCATTTTATGCTGAGAAGGTATCACGTGTACATGGTGACCGAGATCCGGAACTGAACGAGATCAGGGAATTGGTCTTTGAGCTTAGAGCAGAAATGATGGCTCATTTACAGAAGGAAGAAGAAGACCTGTTTCCTCAGATCAAAGAATTGGTTAGAGAGAATAAAAAAGGATCGGTGAAGGATGCCATCGTCGAAGCCTTAGAAGATGAACATGATAGTGCCGGAGAGATCATGGCGCAGATCGAAGCGTTGACGAATGGATTTAATCCTCCATCAAATGCGTGTTCATCATACCGGGTGTTATTTCAAAACCTACAGGGTTTTCAGGATGATCTTCACAAGCATGTTCACCTGGAGAATAATATTCTGTTTCCAAAAGCACTCAAGCTTGAAAAAAGCTTGAACTAAACTGTCAGTTGGGGCCGGTCATTTCAGCTTTGTTTTGGGGCTGGTGACCGGTTTTTTAAGGTATAAAGATGCTTCATCATACCTTCATATCTAAAGTATATCATAGTTTGGGTTATGGCGTAACGTAATCCGCAATTTCACCTCCAATAATTTATGCAAAACGCACTTCATACATTTTCAATCCCCGTAATGGGGACCGGACACTCTATAGATTCCCCCATCCGTGTGGCACCATACGGTATTAACTCCGTTATCTCCATTGTGGATGACCTATTGGTGGAACGTATCCGGAAACATTACTCTAAAGTATTTGATCTTCCCTATACCAACATTCCCAGAAAAGCCGTGGATGGAAGAGCCAAACGGATCACAGCCTATCTTGATATGGTTCAGGACCTGGTTCAGCAGAAATTTGAGGAGATAAAGGCTCAGCCATTTTTTGAGGACAACGAGAAGGCCAGGTATTTTGAAATGCTTCCTGATTCATCAGATCTGCGAAGACTATACCTGAAGCTGATGGGGACACAGGGTGAAGATGATGCAGACGTACTGTCTGAAAGGCTTACTGAACAGATGAGAATGGGATCCATTGATGTCAATATCATGGCGAAGGTGGATGGTTTCAGTTATACGAATAATGGTCAACCCATGACCTCGGAATTCAGTGATGGCAGTGCGGCTTTACGTGGCTATGCTAACAGTAAGGTTTCTTCAAGTCTGATACTGTCAGCCGGATTTAATCCACGCCTGTATAATTACCTTGCAGAGTTCGAAGATTTTTATCGCGATGTGAAAGGAAATATAAAAAAGAAGATCATTCTTAAGGTGAGTGATTTCAGGTCAGCTTTGATACAGGGTAAATACCTGGCAAAAAAAGGACTGGAGGTGTTTGAGTACCGAATTGAGTCAGGATTGAATTGTGGGGGACATGCCTTTGCCTCCGACGGCTATTTGTTGCCGGCATTACTGAAAGAATTCAAGGAAAAAAGAGAGATGCTGAGTTCTGCTATTCAGCCTTTGATAGAGAGTTTTTATGAAGAAAACCAGGATGGAGGTTTTGATCCATCATGGGATATGAATGAGCCGCGTTTAACGGTTCAGGGCGGAATAGGAACACATGGTGAAGCAGAGCGCCTGCTAAAGGATTTTGATATGGATGCCACGGGATGGGGAAGTCCTTTTCTGATGGTGCCCGAAGCTACCACGGTAGATGAGCCGACTATGAAATTATTACAGGATGCCAAAGAAAAAGATCTTTATCTGAGTGGGGTATCTCCATTGGGGGTGCCGTTCAATAATGTCAGAAACACCGGTTCAGAAAAATGGCACAAAGAACGCATTGAAAAAGGTAAACCTGGATCTCCGTGTCCAAAAGGTTTTCTGGAATCTAATACGGAGTTTACTGAGAACCCGATCTGTACCGCATCCACTCAGTATCAACTATTGAAGATCAATCAGATCAACGAGAGTGATGTCTCTGACGAACAAAAAGAAAAAGCCCGGAATAAAGTACTCGACAAGGCCTGCCTGTGCGATCACCTTGGAAACGGAGCCTTAATAAGCCTGGGAATTCTGAAAGAACACCGGGCTCCTCAGGCTATCTGTCCCGGCCCAAATATTGCCTGGTTCGACCGTCAGTATTCCCTTCGTGAAATGACCGATCATATCTATGGCCGTCTGAATCTGGTGCCGGATGAAAGGCCGCATATGTTTGCCAAAGAAATGATCATGTATGTGGATTACCTGGAGGAACTCATGGATCAATCGGAAGATCCGGTTGCTGACATGAAAAGCCTGACCCGCTTCAAAAATAACCTTGAGAAGGGAATGGCGTATTGTGAGGAAATTGCCACATCTGAACCATATGAAGGTGAAAATCTGAGTTCAATTCTTAGAACGGTGGAAGAACAACAAACCCGACTTCAAAGCATATTTGAAAAATTTGAAGAAAAAGTACTGGTAGCAGGATAATTCTTCATTCATCCTTAATGTTATAAGGATAGGTTTTAAGGAATTTAAAACACTCAAACTCACACAATGAATTCGCTGGCGAAAGATTCTAAGATCTGGCAGTGGGCAATTTTCAGTTTCATCATCGCAGGGCTAACCGGTTTTTTATATCGACTGGGATTTGTGACATCACTGCCTTTTGAGCTGAATCTTGAAAATGTCAGGCACGCTCATTCCCACCTGATGTTTTTTGGGTGGGCTTCGTTACTGCCGCTTTATCTGATCAAGGTTAGGATGGTACCGGGTTATCATGCGGCAATCGGTGTAAAGCTAATGAAAGGGGCGCTATGGAGTGTGTTGGTATTCGGGATACTGTCTTATCCGTTTTTCATGATCTGGGGCTACCGTTCGGTGCCGGTTGGGGAAGCATTTTTACCTCTTTCAACCATCTTGTCCGGGTTGGTGATGATCGGTTGGTATGCATTTATGATTGGGTATATCATCACAAGGGTGAAAAAGAGTGATCACAGTCCGAATGTTTGGTTTGAAGCAGCACTGGTTATGCTCTTCATCAGTTCACTGGGAGCTTGGGGGGTAGGAACCGTTGAAATGTTGGATCTCGGAGGTCCACTGTTCGGTAAAGCCCTCACTCACTTTTTCCTGGCTACATTTGTAGAAGGCTGGGTGGTGCTGGTATTGCTGGGGTTGATCTCAGAATCGCTCAAATTGAATGAAGAGGATTATGTTATCTCTCCAACCATTTTAGCCGGTCTCATTGCCTGTGGAGCTCCGTTAACCTTTCCCTATGGTATTTCAGAGTCGATGATGGATCTGAATTTATCTGTTACAGCAAGAATTGGAGGGATCCTGATTGCAGAAGGTGTCTTACTGTTCCTGTATTCTATTCTTCAGAGAAAAGACAAGATCCAAAAGATCTGGCTTTGGCCACTTGCTTTATTAGCCTTAAAGTCATTAATGCAGCTTATTGCTGCCGTTATGCCTGCCGATCTATGGCTATCGGAACACAGCATCCGTATCCTGTATTTACATGTGTTGCTTCTTGGGAGCTTTACCTTAGGAGTGGTCGCTTACATGTCGCGAGAAGCAGATTTACATCCGGTTTATTTCTATGGTTTAGTACTTTCAGTGATGCTTTTACTCATCAGCCTGATCTGGATGACCAGCCTGTGGCCTCTGTTCTTAAGCGGGGTATGGATCTATACGGCTATGGCAGCTATTGCAATAGTCCCGGTATTTGCTATGTTATGGTTTTGGTTTGGCATCCGCAGGACCATTCAAAAACTTTAGACATGTAACCCACATTGAACTCATGCCGTTAATTACCCGATTATTTATAAAATCAGGCCTGATCTACTTTCTCATATCCTTATCATTTGGGGTCGCTATGCAGATCGATGCATTAGCTCTGGCAGGAATGAGCCCCATATTCTGGCATGCCCTCATGGTTGGATGGATCACTCAGATCATCATTGGAGTATCCACCTGGATGTTTCCCGGTCGCATCAAGGAAGAAAGTTTCCGGAATCAAAAATGGGAGTGGATCGCCTTTGCGGGATTGAATTTGGGTTTGCCTATCAGGTTTATTGCTGAACCGATGGCCTCGGCCTTTGAACCTGATTTTTGGAGCTATCTGTTGATACTTTCTGCGGTTCTGCAATTTATAGGAATACTGAGTTATGTGGCGGGAATCTGGCCAAGGGTTCAATCCAAACAACAGCGCCGCCGACAACGCGCTAAAGCCACATCCTGAGATGCCACTTGTTAGCCGCATACTTATAAAAGCTTCGTTTATATACCTTTCAGTGGGTTTATTATTGGGTGTGTTGATGCTCATAAACAAAGCGGTCTTTATCTCACCGGTGTTTTGGTTTTTAATACCGGCGCATATCGAGGTCATGATCTTTGGGTGGATCATTCAATTCACTCTTGGAGTAGCCTATTGGATCCTCCCACGATATCTGGAGGATAAAGGAAGAGGGTCAAAGCCAATGGCTTACCTGATCCCGATCTTTTTGAATATTGGGATCGTGACCATGGTCTCATCAGATCTGTTAAACTGGAATGGGATGAAATTAACCGGCAGATTGTTTGAGCTAATGGCTGTTCTGACCTTTGTTATTTTACACTGGAAACGGGTAGTTACATACAATAAGTAGGTTCTTTGGAAACGAGTAAAAAATGAAAAAGCCGCGAATATGAAACCCGCGGCTTGTGCTGTTAAGAAGCTATTTTGAGAGTCAAATCAGCTGATCTTGATTTTTTTAGCTGCTTTTTCTTTTACTTTTGGGATGGTAACGTTCAGTACACCATTATCGTAAACAGCCGATATTTTATCCTGATCTACCATATCGTGTGGCAGTGGTAAAGATCTGCTAAATTTACCAAACCGGCTTTCAATACGGTGATAACGTAAACCTTTGTCTTCCTTGTTCATTTTGCGCTCACCACTGATGGTAAGTACACCTGAGTTAAAGCTGATGTCGATGTCATCTTTACTCATTCCGGGAAGGGCAGCAGATACTTCAAATTCTGTATCGGTTTCGTAGACGTTTAACTCGGGCATAAAACCGGAAGTCCTCATTTTAGGCCAGCTGAGTGCGTCTTCAAAGACCTCGTCAATCCAGTCTGAGATCTTTATCGGAGTAGTTGTTGAGTTTTCATTCCAAAGTGTTGGTGTATGAGTATTTGTTCGCATTAACATAGGTTTATCCTCCTTTTAAATAGATTTTATTTAAAGATCATAGGGTGTTACCCAAATCAACACGAAGGTTGACACTCACGTTATTTCAAAATGCGTGCCAATTTCAGATACAAAAAAATCCTGTCTGACATTTTATCCATGTGGATTACAAAATGACAAACAGGATTGTAAAACCGTCATATTTTGAAGGGACGGTCTTTATAGTCGGTCTATGGCTTTTTTCAGCATATCGCGAACGTCAGCAGCCACTTCACCAAGGGCGTCGTTTTCGATGGCCTGCATGGAAGTAACCGGATCAACGGCAGAAACCTCTACCTTCCCATCTTCATGCTCCTGAACGATCACGTTGCAGGGTAGCATCAAGCCTATATGGCCTTCGGCTTGAAGGGCTTTATAAGCGTTTGGTGGATTGCAGGCTCCCAAAATTCGATAATTTCGGAAATCAACATCCAGCTTTTTCTTCAGGGTTGCTTTGATATCGATCTCGGTCAACACACCAAATCCTTCCTCTTTGAGTGCGGCTGTTGTTTTTTCGATGACCTCATCAAAGCCAAGATCTACTGTTTTACTAAAATGGTACGACATAATTTATCCTCGTTTATGAAATTCACATTCTTAAAATACCAAAGAGTGAGATCTTATCACACGTTATGGGCGTATGAAGAATACATCCAAACAAGTTTTTCCTGCTCAGTGATATAATCACTCATCATTGCATTGGTCCCTTCATCGCCGGCTTCGTCCGACAGATCCAGGATCTCACGCTGCAAGGATATTAACGCTTTAAACGAATCAAGAATTTCATCCACGGCCTTATCTCCATCTACCACTTTGCCGCTTTCCTTGATCAACGAATCTGAAGCATATTCAGAATATCGGTGTTCAGGAGTGAAACCGAGTGTCAGAATTCTTTCTGCAACGTCGTCAATTTTCACGAAAAGGTCGTTGTAGAGCTCTTCAAACTTTACATGGAGCTCAAAGAAATTCTTACCTTTGATGTTCCAATGGTAGCCCCGTGTGTTTTGATAAAAAACGGTATAGCTGGCTAATAATACACCAAGTTTATCGGATAATTTTTTTGATTGGTCTTTATCAAGACCAATGTTATTTAGGTTACTCATAATGTTCTTCTCTCTATTTAATTTAATGCCGCTATGGCAATTGTTGGTTCAAGTTTAACCTCAGTTTTAATGGAACGCGTAATGAGGCAGGCTTCTTCCGCCTTTTGTAATATTCTTAACGCTTTGTCTTTTTGGTTATCATCTTGTATAACCAGTTTAGGACTTAATACGATCTCTGTGATCGCAAATTTTCCGGTTTCGTTACTCATAAGTCCGGTAGCCGGAACGGTAAGTTCTTCAAATTTAAGCTTAGAATACTCTGCAATGGCTGTAAAGGTTGTCATGAAGCAACTGCTTACAGAGGCCACAAATAGGTGCTCAGGACTCCAGATCCCTTCAACACCACCGGGAAATTCGGGCGGTGTAGCCACTTCAATGGTGTCGTCAAGCTTATATGAGTTTAACTCACCAATGCGGCCTTCTTTCCATTTAAGGTCCACATCATAAATATGTTCTACGGTCTTACTCATGATTGCTCCAGTTTCTGTTCAATGATCTGTTGCAGCTGTGGCATTTGTACCACGCCCGCTTGTTGCCATAAAAGCTGACCTTTTTTAAACAAGATCAGGTTAGGAATACCACGAACCTGATATCTGATGGCCACATCCGGGTTTTTCTCGGTATCGATCTTAATGATAGTGAGTTTGTCTCCCATAGCACTTTTAAGTTGCTGAAGGATCGGGGTCATCATCTTACAAGGGGCACACCAGTCGGCATAAAAATCTACCAATACGGGGGTGTCTTCGTTTATAATTTCGTTGAACGATTTTTGTTTAGCTTCAGTGCTTTCCATGATGTTTATTTAACCTCAGTGAATTTAATTTCTTTGTCTTGATCAGATCTGTTTTCAGGTTGATTGGTTTGTGGAACTCCACAAGACTGAGACACCATACATCCGGTGTTGGTTACAGCCTGGAAGATGAAAAATCCACTGAACAGACCTGTTACGGCATCCTGATACCATACAGCCATTACGGCTAAAAATATCCCGACGGAGAGGGCTACCCACCGCATAGTATGCCAGTTAGAAAACATGGTTTCTTTATTTATCGAGCTCATAGTTATAGATAGTCTTTTATTATGAAGGATATATTAACCTTTACAGGAGCCAAACTCAGTGACATTTATCACACTAACTATAAGCCCTTCTCTAACCTCGATTTGAAAAGGATTTTCTTAGAGGATTACGATGGAGTGGTAATAGTGATGCGGTTTCTCCCCAGTTCAACGAGTCCTTCACTTTCCATTTGTTTGAGCAGTCTTGAAATGACTTCCCTGGCGGTTCCGAGTTCCTGACCTAATTGCTCGTGGGTCATTTTAATGTCTTTTGAACCGGAGACCTCAGCTTTTTTCTTAAGAAATTGCAGTAACCGCTCATCCATCTTTTTAAAGGCAATGGCATTGACTACATCGAGTAACTCTTCAAAACGTTTGTGATAGATCTGAAACACGTAGTTGAGCCATTTTGGATCCTTACTCATCAGTTCACGCATTTTGCCGATCTGTATAAAAACAACCTCAGTATTTTCCTCAGCCACGGCTTTTACTTTGCTGGTGTCATTATATAAAGCAGCCAAAAACGACATCACACACGTTTCGCCCGGTTGCAGGTAGTACATCACCATTTCCCTGAATTCATCGTCCGATTGCATCACCTTCAGGCTTCCTTTCAACACAATGGGAATAGATTGAATAGGGGCATCTTCACTGACGATCTCATCGCCGGCTTTGAAGGATCGGGTGATCCCATAATTTTTTAAAGAAGAACGGTCTGGCAGCATTTGCTTCATGTAATTTCTGTTTAGTTGAAGTAAACCTACTGAAATTTTTTCATTCCGTTAGGCTTAAAATGGTGATCTAATCTGTTAATTATAACAGGTCTAAATATCTACTTCGCAGGTATTTATCATAAAAATTCACAAATACTTCACATAAAAAAGACAATTTGATCCTAAATAATAAAGACAAAAAAGTCTTTAAACATTAAAACAGGTCAAATCATCATGAAATTATCTAAAATTTTGATCGCTGTAAGTTTGTCTCTCGCATTTATGCTAAGCGGTTGCGGAGGCAGCGGAGATGGCGGCAATCAACAGCAAACACAAGCTCAAAAGCAACAGAACGAAAGCGGATTATCTGATTTCGAAATGGAGCATGGAATAGGTCCGGTCACTGAAACCATCTCATTAGGAGATGAAGTGGATATGGAACTGGCTCAAAAAGGAAAAGAACTGTTCGAACTGAAATGTTCTGCCTGCCACAAAGTGAATGAACGTTATATAGGTCCGGCCATGAATGATGTGCTTGAGCGCCGTTCACCTACCTATGTCATGAATATGATTCTTAATCCGGATGGCATGACCAAGAATCACCCGGAAGCCAAGAAGCTGCTTCAGGAATTTATGAGCCCTATGCCTAATCAGGGGTTATCACAGGAAGAAGCACGAGCTATCGTAGAGTTCTTTGCCTCAGATCTTGAGTGATAGAAATTTTAGAACAAACAACTAACCAACCCACCAATCAAAAACAGGAATACTATGAAAAAACAAACGCATAGTCATCGGTTTTGGATGCTACCTGCTGTGGTACTGTTAAGCGTTACGCTTTTCGGTTGTAATGGCAGTAATGGCAATTTCAGTTCCAATTCTGATGCCGCACAAAAAGTATATGTAGCTCCGGGTGAGCTCGATGAATTCTACGGATTTATGTCCGGAGGGTACAACGGCCAGCTTGGAGTGTATGGACTACCTTCGGGGCGCCACATTTTTACTGTGCCGGTATTTTCGCAGGCAGCCGTAAACGGTTACGGTTACAGTGAAGAAACCAAAGCCATGCTTAACACTTCTCACGGATTTGTACCCTGGGGAGATGCTCACCACCCTGAATTATCTCAGACCAATGGTGAGACTGACGGACGCTGGATCTTTATCAACGAGAATAACACCCCGCGTGTAGCTCGTATCGGTCTGGATGAATTCAAGACTCAGGAGATCATTGAGATCCCCAACTCAGCCGGTAACCACGCTTCTGCGTTTGTAACTCCAAACACAGAGTATGTATCTGCTGCTACGCGTTTCAGTATTCCAATGGATGAGAATATGCAGGGAATGGACGTCTCTATCGATTCTTACAAAGACACCTTCCGTGGTACTATTTCATTCATTAAGGTATCTGATGAAGGTAAAATGAACATCGATTTCCAGATCCTTATGCCTGGTTTTGACTATGACTTGTCTCATTCCGGCAAAGGTCCATCTGATGGCTGGGCATTCTTCACCAGTTACAACAGTGAGCAGGCTCATACTTTACTGGAGATCAATGCTTCCAAAAATGACAAGGATTTCATTGCAGCTATCAACTGGAGAAAAGCAGCTGAGTATGTGAAAGAGGGTAAAGGTACCATGATGCCCGGTAAGCACGTGCGTAACTACATCGACCATGAAGAAGGCGGTATTGCCAAATCAGAGACCATTGATGAAGTACGTGTACTTGACCCCCGCGAACTGGAAGGCATTGTGTACTTCCTGCCAACTCCTAAATCTCCACACGGTGTGGATGTTGACCCAACCGGTCAGTACATCATAGCCGGTGGTAAACTTTCAACTGTTATTCCGGTTCACTCTTTTGATAAGATGATCAACGCTATTGATAGCGAAGATTACGAGGGTGAGGTAATGGGAATTCCGGTACTGAAGTACGACTCCATCCTTCACGGTGAGGTTGAAGATCCCGGTTTAGGACCTCTGCACACCGAATTTGATGGCAAAGGTTTTGCTTACACCACAGCTTTTATTTCATCTGAAGTTGTGAAGTGGGATATCGAGAATACTCAGGTAGTTGACCGAATTGACACGTATTACTCACCGGGTCACCTTATGATCCCGGGTGGTGACAGTCAGAAGCCTGACGGAAAATATCTGGTGGCACTTAACAAGATCACCAAAGACCGTTACTTACCAACCGGTCCTGAAATGTTCCACTCAGCTCAGCTGATCGATATTTCCGGAGACAAGATGCAACTGTTGCTTGATTTCCCAACGGAAGGGGAACCTCACTATGCACAGGGTATCAAGGCCGAAAAAGTGATGGAGCGTCAGAAGCGTTTCTACAAACTTGAAGATAATACGCACCCTTACCGTGCAACCAGTGAAGCTCAAACCAGGATCGAGCGTGATGGCAACGAAGTTCATGTTTACATGACCACGATCCGTAGTCACTTTGCCCCTGATAACATTGAGGGTATCAAAGTAGGTGATAAAGTGTACTTCCACGTTACGAACCTCGAACAGGACTGGGATGTACCACATGGTTTTGCGATCAAAGGAGCAAATAATGCTGAACTATTGATCATGCCGGGTGAAACCTTAACTATGACCTGGGAACCACAACAAGTAGGCGTGTTCCCATTCTACTGTACAGATTTCTGTTCAGCCCTTCACCAGGAAATGCAGGGTTACGTGAGAGTATCGCCTGAAAATTCTGATCCTGAAATTAAATACGGAACTGGTCAATGATGATTTGACCTCCATCATGGTTGGGGAGCTGATACCTCCCCAGCTTTTTCAATTTTTTTATTTAAAAACGAGGTAATTATGAAAACATCACACAAAATATGGATGGCAGTCGCCGCACTTTTATTGATCGGAGTTTACCTCGTTCCTATCTGGAGCATCAGCATGGAAGCTCCACAGTACCCGGAAGGTATTGGAATGAACATCACGGTCAATAACATTGAAGGTAAGCAACCCAATGACCTTAAGAACATAAACGGACTGAACCATTACATTGGGATGAAACCCATTGAGCCCGCATCCATACCCGAACTACAGGTCATGCCTTATATCTTTGCATTTTTGATGGTTACGGGTTTGATCATTGCAGCTACCGGTAAGCGCAAACTCATACTTTTTTGGCTTGGAATTTTCATTCTATTGGCCGTAGCCGGACTGGTTGATTTTTATTTGTGGGGATATGATTACGGACATAATCTGAACCCGGACGCCCCGATCAAAGTACCTGGTATGACCTATCAGCCACCTTTGCTGGGCAGTAAACAGTTGTTGAATATCAATGCGACCTCACTTCCCCATATCGGTTTTTATTTTGCATTACTCTCTATGAGTATAGCCGGTTTGGTTTGGTGGAAAAGTGGGGATAAGTAAACCGCTTTACCCTAAGAGTTTTTATTAATTAATGGAGGTCGGTAATGAAGTTATTTAAACTAACTAAGTATGCATTTTACGCTTTTGCACTGTTGTTTTTGACGGCAGCCTGTAGTCAGGAACCGGTTGAAATTCATTATGCAAGTGATGAATGTGCCCATTGCAAAATGATGATCACAGATGATCAATTTGCCTCTCAACTGGTAACGGACAAAGGGAAAGCCCTGAAGTTCGATGCCATTGAGTGCATGGCTGTCTATCATCGTGAAAATGAGGAAGAGCTGAAAGGGGCCCGGCTTTGGGTCAGTAACTACAACGAACCCGGCACCTGGCTGGATGCTTTTGAAGCTCAGTATGTGAAAAGTGAGGTAGTCAAAAGCCCTATGGGTGAATCACTGTTAGCCCTGCCAGGTAAAGAAGTCGCAGAAGAACATGTTAGTGAAAGACCGGGGCGATTACTGCTCTGGGATGAGGTTGCCCAAACCGAAATGAAAATGGGCATGGGAATGCGCAAATAGCATTCAGTTTTAAAATAAATGGAGGTCAAAAATTGAAAGGTTTTAATCACATAGCCCTGGCAGGAGTATTCCTGCTCATCGGTTCCGTGGCTTCAGCGCAAACGATAACGGTGTCTCCAAATGGTGAGGTAAAAACCATTGCTGAAGGTCTGGAATTAGTACAACCAAATGACACGCTTATCATCAGGCAGGGGACCTATCTTGAACACAATCTGATGGTTGATAAACCGGTTACGATCATTGGAGAAGGTCGCCCGGTACTGGATGGCGAAAAGAAAGGTTTTATCCTGGTCATAACCGCTGATGATGTAACCGTGAAAGGCCTGGAGGTTCGGAATACCAGTACCAGTTTTATGGAGGATTATGCCGGTATTCTCATAGAAGAAACCCGGAACACAGTCATTGAAGACAACCGACTCATCGATAACTTCTTTGGGATCTATCTGGCTGAAACTGATAAAGCAGTGATACGAAATAATTACCTTTCTGCCTCGGGAGAACGGGAGACCTCCTCCGGGAATGGTATTCACCTGTGGTACAGCAAAGACACAAAAATTGAAGACAACTATGTGCGGGGGCATCGCGATGGCCTGTATTTTGAATTCGTGGATGGCGCCCACATCACCAATAATCTGAGCGAAGAAAATATCCGTTACGGTATTCACTTCATGTATTCTGACAATTGCAGTTATGTGGAAAATACCTTCAGGGATAATGGAGGAGGGGTAGCGGTGATGTACACATCGAATGTTGAGATCATCGGAAATCGGTTTGAGGATAACTGGGGATCTTCTGCCTACGGTATGCTACTGAAGGAGATCAATCGCAGCCGCATTGAGAACAATCATTTTGAGAATAATTCGGTAGGCCTGTATATAGAAGCCACCAGCCGAAATGAAGTGAAAGGAAATACTTTTCGCCAAAACGGATGGGCGATAAAGCTGATGGCGAATTCCACAGACAACATGTTCAGTGAGAATAACTTCATTGCCAATTCTTTTGAAGTTTCAACCAACAGCCGCCGTAATTTTAATGAGTTTACAGGGAATTACTGGAGTCAGTATGAAGGCTACGACCTGGACCGGGATGGTGTTGGAGATGTGCCGCATCATCCGGTACGGCTGTTCACCATATTGGTTGAAAAGCAGCCGCAGTCCTTACTGCTACTCAGAAGTCTGCTCATCGATATCCTCGATGCCGCAGAAAAAGTAATGCCGGCGCTAACCCCGGAAACCCTCATTGACATCAAACCACAAATGGATCAGATACCATGATTGAATTAAAAGGATTAAAAAAGAACTTTGGTCGGTTAACCGTACTGGATGACCTTGATCTGGAAATTCCTTCAGGTCAGGCAACAGGCATTGTGGGTCCAAACGGTTCAGGAAAAACAACAACGATCAAAAGTATTCTGGGGCTGGTCAAGCCAACAGATGGGGAGATCCGGATCGACGGCGAGCTGGTAAATAACCGATGGGAGTACCGGGAGAAGATCGGGTATATGCCACAGGTTGCCCGCTATCCGGAAAACATGACTGTTGAAGAACTGTTTCGGTTTATAAAAAATATCAGGGGAGATCAGCCTTCCAATGAGGAGGAACTGATCAAGCACTTTGGGCTGGAATCGGAGCTCAAAAAACGCATGCGAACGCTTTCCGGCGGTAACCGGCAGAAAGTTGGGGCGGTGTTATCCATGATGTTCAACCCGGATATCCTCATCTTTGATGAGCCAACAGCAGGACTTGATCCGCGCTCAAGCGTTCAGTTCAAGAAAAAAGTAAGAGAACTGAAAGATCAGGGAAAGACCATCATGCTGACCACGCATATCATGAGTGAGATCGAGGAGCTGGCCGATCACCTGATCTTTATAGTGGAAGGTAAGATCAAATATCACGGACCAATGGATGAATTACTGAATGAACATAAAGAGCAGCGCTTAGAAGGAGCCGTTGCCAAAATGATGGAGGAAGAAGCCGCATGAAAGCTCTAACTATTTTAAACTACCAATGGAAAGACCTGATCCGTGGAAAATGGATCTTTGGATATGCTCTGATCTATTTATTGATCACGGATGCACTTATTCGATTTGGTGGAGCCGGTCCTAAGGCCTTGCTCAGTATTTCCAATGTGATGCTGCTATTGATCCCTCTCGTGGGGATGATCTATGGGGCTTTATACCTCTATCAATCCCGTGAATTCACTGAACTGCTTTTAGCTCAGCCACTGAACCGAAAAACCCTCTTTTGGGGATTATATGGTGGTTTAGCGGTACCTCTATCAGCTGCATTCATTCTGGGTACCTTATTACCGATGCTGTATAACGGCATGTTCTTTGGTGAACAGATCGCCTCAATTCTTTTGCTGTTGGGTTTAGGATTGATCTTGACGCTGTTGTTTACCGGGATCGGATTCTGGCTGGGGCTTGCTTTCTTCGAGGATCGTATCAAAGGACTGGGTTTTGCCCTGGTTGGATGGTTGTTTTTGGCGGTTCTGTATGACGGACTGGTACTGCTGACCATCTTTGTATTGGGCGATTATCCCATCGAAAAACCGATGCTGGCATTGACCATGCTGAACCCGATCGATCTGGCTCGTATCACGGTGTTGTTAGAGTTTGATATCTCTGCCTTGATGGGTTACACCGGCGCAGTATTCAACCGATTTTTCGGGAGCTTTTACGGGATGATCACCGCTGTAACAAGTATGCTTATCTGGCTGGCCCTTCCGCTTTACGGGGCAACCAAAAGATTTCGAAAGATGGATTTTTGATAGCCATTTTATGAGATCCGTTTAGAAGATCCATCTGACGGACCTGCCGTCTGATGGATGAACCAGAATAAGTCAAAACCTCAAAAGTTTTCTGTTACAACGGGGTTCTTTAGCAATTCTTAAACAGAATTAAAGAGCGGTATCGAGCTGATCATTAAACCGCAGAGGGCGCAGAGGATTTGCTGAGTTCGCAGGGTTTAATAGATTGGTGGTGTAACTACGGCAACTTTGCGGGATCCGACGTTAGACTTCCTGCTTTCATAGTAGCTCGAACGCTGCGAGGTCTTGGGGACGCTCGCAGGTTCTTTTAGTGTCTTAAATCATGCAAGCAATTGATTGGATCTTTATAGCTCCATCCTCCAAAATAAAAACCCCTCTCCGCTTTTACGCGAAGAGAGGTTTCCTCTTAACCAACCAACCATCGATCAACTCGTTAGAATTGATAACTTAGGGATATCATTAAATTTCGTCCGGCTTCGGGGATATTCCCGATGCTGGTGTGGGTGTGATAGTAGTGATCCAGTATGTTGTTCAGGCTGACGATGCTTGTCAGGTCACCGTCCATCCATCTGCGTTCAAATGTAAGATTGAATATTCCGTATGCACCGGTTTGGTCTTCAATAGAAGAGATTTCTGCAATTCTGTTTTGTTCCGCAGCCCATTCAAGATCAGCCATGAACATATTCCGGCCCCGGTGAAAGTGTAAAGTGGTATTTCCTTTCAGGGGTGGCATGAGGGGTAACGGCTCATCGAGTGTTTGATTGTGGGCATAGAGATAGGAAAGCCTGTTTTCCAGGGTGATCATCATCCCCAGATCGTTAAAGCTTCGAAATTCTCCACCTGTGATGACCGCATCGCCCACATTGGCATATTGCTTGAAACGGAAATCATTACTGCCCGAATCGGTTCCTAACACGCCATCGATATAATTGAAATACTGTTTGTGAAAGAGGGTGAAAGAAAGGGAATGTCCGGTAGTTTCCCAGGTAGCGTTTATGTCTGTATTGATACTGCGTTCGGTTTTCAGCCAGGGATTACCGTCATAGAAAAAGCCATCGGTGTAGTTGTAGATGTAATGTCCGAATAATTCCATGTGGTTCCCCATGCGCTCTGAGTAAACCAGGCTTCCGGAAAGGCTCCAGTTATTGTTCATCATCCAGAGTACACTGCCTGAACCTGAGAGCAGGAATTTAGCACGTGTACCGGGCGCTTCTCCGTAAAGTCCCTGAAAGAAGGAGGCATGAGATTCACTGTCCGTTCTGAGTGTCTTATATCGGATGCTCTCTTCGATCTTCATCAATACGTTGTCCGACAGTTGAATACGGTGTCTGAAACCCAGGCTCGCGTTGTTGGTCTTAACCTCATCCAGATTGTAAATGAGCATATCCTGAATAGATGGATCAAGACTTTCCATGAGCATGTCCCCGAAAGCGTCAGACATATAGGCGTCCATGAACCAATCAAATTGATGGTCGAAAAGGGTGGCCGCTCCATTCAATTTGGCACCATAGGTGGTGGTGGTACCATACATGGGCATATACATGCCTCTCATGACCTGTCGGTTTGCCACATCCCGGCCATAATCATCCATCCAGTGCCGGACACCGTTGGCATATACCTGCGCAGTGTTGAATTGAAAATCATTATTGGATGGAGCAAAATTGAAGCGGATCTGCCCGATGTCTGCCAAAGCTTTTGTGGCATCCATAAGCAAGGCAGGGTAGCCGATGTCATAGGCTTTATCCATGATGTAACCGGCCTCCAGAGAATGCTGGGAAGGGAATGTATGGCGGTAGTTGACGTTCAGGTTTAATTTTTCGTACTGCGTGTTCTGTATGGTTCGATCGTTTCCGGCACGAAAATCATCGGCTTTTTTATAGCTTCCTGAAAAACGCACGGCATTACGTCCGGATGCATCAGAAGTGTTGCCACTTAAGCTGACCGTTCTGTACTGATCAGGGGCACGATATGAAGTGCTAAAATTAAAAGAGGTGGGGGCACTTTCTGCTTTTTGTGTGACCAGATTTACCGTACTGACACCGGTACCGTTTTGTGCCACACCACTTCCGCTTTTATCGATCTGAAGCTTTGAGAGGTTATTGGTTTCCACATAAGAGGTGATGGGATCCATTTTATCAACACAGGCTTTGAAAACCTGCATTCCGTCGATCACCAGGTTCATACGCTGATCACTTTGTCCCCGTACGGCCGGCTCCCATCCAAATGCACCACGTTTGGTGGTAGAAACCCCATCGATGTTATCGAGGAACTGATCCATGCCCTGATCGGCGGTTCGGTTATGGTAGGCGTGTACGTTTTGCTCGCCTTCTTCATTGGCAAGCACCAGTAATTCGGTCTGATCACGGAATACTTCAGGGTTTAGGTAGATAACCTCCATTCCGCGCTGAAGGTGAATATTTTTTGGGGCATACCCAACGGCTGTGATCGTGAGGTGTGAGTATTTACTCAGATCGACAGTGAACATACCGTTGACATCAGTTACCGTGATCACGGAATTAGGACCGTCTTTTATATGAGCCTGAACAATGGGTTCTTTGGTTGTCATATCCGCCACTTTCACGGATATCTGTTGAGCCATCAACGCTTCCGCTCCGGTGAACAACAAGCCAATTATTAGGATTAAATGTTTCATGACCTCAGGATATTTTTTTGAAAATAAGTAGCTGCCAGCCTTTTAGTTTTGCCGGCAGCCTATCTAATTAAACAGATGTTATTTGGCTATAACTGAATACTCGAAGACCATTTCCGGAAGCGTATCATTTTCTACAACAAGCTCAACCGTGGTTGTCCACAGGCCACTCATGCTGTAGTTGATGTCGCCTTCATAAAAACCATTACCTGTAGCCACAGGGGGTGTAAATGGTGTTGAATGTCCGGTTCCACCACCCATGCCCATGTATGGATAAACGATCATTTCAGCATCCGATACAGCCGGAAAGTTCATCATGGTTTCGCGGGTATGTACCAAAAAGGTCAGGTCGTTATTCCCACTCATTGGGCGTTGCGGTTCAAACCAGGTAACGAAGTATTTTTTACCGTTGCCATCTTGCGTATTCATGATCTTCCAGGAGGAATTAACGTTAATGGGCATTTCTCCTGAAATGTCTGAACCGGATTGGGTTGTGAATTGAAAGTTGATTGTCCAGCTCCCCATATCTCCACTTGGCATGATAAACACCGCGAGGTTGCTTAGGTATGAATCATCGATCGCATCCGTTTCGGGCTGATCGAAAGGCGTGGAGTGAGACATGGTTGCCATGTCCATGATCGGGGAAATGGTAAAACTTTGAGGTGTGATGGTATCATCGCCTTGCTTGATCTTCCAGAAAAGCTGATTGGCTCCGATCTCAAGTTCATTTGTAGCTTCCAGAGATACCGTATAGCCATCCACTGTGACTGAATTTATGGGGATCAGATCCAGTTCTGGATCGTTATTGTCAGAAGAATCACAGGAAACGGCAAAGACCAATAGGGCTGTTACGGCCATTAATCGACCTAACATAGATTGAATATTCATGATATAGAACGTTTAGTTTAATTGGGTAATTAAAAGAATAGGATGAGTTGCTCTGATCGGATCAGAACATCGGTTCACCTATGTAAATAAGAGGGAATCTAAACTAAACGCGGGGAGGCCGAAGCAGGTCTTTATACACCCCATTCAAAGCTTGTTCAGCAGGCTGGATGTAATCGATCTCTCGTTCTTTGGGGTAAGCTTGAACGATATCCGTTGCACAGGTGGCATTTACTTTTGACGAAAAGATCAATGCCTGAGTAGTGTCTGTGTTATTGTTATGAGGCAGATCATAGAAACAATATTCACCGTGAGTGTCTTCACCATGATGATCATCGGTTGTAGCCGGAGCATTGTGATGACAGGTACACATGGTTTCGCCTTCATCGATCTCGCAACTGCAGAAGGTGATCTCACAATAAGTGCCACTTTCTTGTGAATGGCTATGATCTAAGATGAGTCCGAAGCCTAACCAACCCACAATATTCCATAGCAGCACCAACAGGGTGGCGTAGCCGGTAAGCTTGTGATATGTACTATTCAGACTCATGACTCTTTAAATTACATCATCAATATGAAGAAATATTGAACCTAAAGATAATTGAATTATTCCAATTCCCGAGGTCTTGTTACAACAATTAATATAATTGGATTGGGCTTGTAGCGGTATGAACCGGAAACCGGATTAGTTTACAGACCGGGCCCGGATGATCTCATTTCTGAAACTTGCATGGCAGCTGACACATCCCTGCTGTATGATCTGATACTTATCCAGTACGCTTTCCATATTGCGTTCGGCGGCAGCTACCTTTAGAGAATCGGCAGTATCATGAACTAACTTATCGTACTGCCCAAATGCCGGCATACGTTCTCCCAGGGTTTTCTTGACCAAAGCTCTGGTTTCATCCGATAATGGTGGGTGTTCGTTGATGGCCGCAGCTCCCTGTTCAATCAGCTTAAAATTCTCGGTATAGATGCCTTCATTGATGATCTGCATATCAGCATAAATAAGCCGCATGATGGTTTGAAGATCCAGTGACTCATCTTGTTTTGGTTCATCAAAGGTCAAACCGGTGAGTATTGATCCTGAAATTAAAAGCAGTGTAAGTACAGTGATTCGATTCTTCATAATTTTAGGTTGAGTGAAAAGTTTATTTTTTAGGATTCTTTACGGTCATTTTCAGGCTCATGAATAGCAATAGCCAGACTACGGTTCTGAAAGTCATGGCACCAAGACTATCTGTGGCAACACCTGAACCTATCAGGTAAACGACGGAAATCGTGATCAGCACGATTAGGTTTATCAGAAAAACTACGAAAGCTGCCATTTTACCTTTGTGGCTGTATCCCCAAATAAGATATCCTGCTATCAAATAACAAATTCCCATGATGTGGTTGAAGATCAGGAGCGGCATAAAGACCACATACCCGGGGTCCGCTCCCAGATATAGAATGCGGGAACTTGCGACCAGAGTTAGTACTCCAAAGGTCGCTGCTATGATTGAGGCTATTTTCTGGATCATACCATCCATTTCAGGTTTACTTGTCAAAGATCAATTTACCGCTTAAATAAAGCAGGGTAGTTTCGGTAAGTTTGATCTTATACTGAGTTTCAGAGATCTTTAATCGGGCATTATGCAGAGATAACTGAGCACTCCTTAATTCCACACCGGTTATCAAACCTCTTTGGAATGAATCTTTGGCCCGTTCGTAATTTCTTTCATAGGTCCTGAGATTATCCATTTCAACAGACAGTTGTTGTTTATGGAATTGATATTGCTCCCAGGTATTATCGAAGGTGGTCTGAAGCTGAAGTTTCGTCTGATCGGACAGGATCTGTGCCTGCCTGATATCCGCTTTTGCATTTTGAACAGCCGTTTTGGTTCGTCCTCCGCTAAAAATGGGAATGCTTAAGGTTAAGCCACCGGTAACCCCAAGTTGTTCCTGCGTTTCAAACTGCCCTTCTGTGGCCGTTTGGTAAGCATATCCGTATTGAGCGTTTGCTTTAAGTGTTGGATACAAATTGCCCTTTGTAAGGCTCTCTTCAAGTTCAGCCTGTTTTATTCTCTCCTCTCGCACACTTAAAAGGGTATTGTTCTGTTCAAGTGAGAGGGATAGTTCTTCGTAGTTGGTTTCAAACGTGGTGGATAGATCTTCTTCCAAAGGGTTTTGAGAGGAATCATTCCAGCCGATCTCTGCATGAAGGTCCCTGTATGCCGTACGGAAGTTCAGCTGCAATTCCCGGAATTCCGTACTGTCTGTTTTCAGATCTACCAAAGCCTGCAGGTACTGCTGCTCGTTGACCTGTCCAAATTCTTTTCTGTTCTCTACGATCCTGAACCGGTCAGAACTTTGTTCTAAAGCTTCTGATTTTAACTTGATGGCTTTTTGTAGTGAGGCAAGCTGAATGTATTTTTGAGTCACATTTAACACAGTCTGTTCCATCTTAGCCTTATGATCAAGGCCAGAAACCACCTGACCGGTTTTCAGTATTTTGTAGCGATATTGCCCCTTCATACCGTCAAATATGACGAACTCGGTTCCAATCCCCGCCTGCAACTGAGTTGAGTAAACGCCATCGTATTCAATGGAAGTCGGTGGCTGGGAACCTGACTGCGGGTTGAGTAAATTCTGAAAAAAAGTACCGGGTGTCAGTTCAACATCATTGTACGCCCAGTTCATGCTGCTGATGATCCCCAGGGTGGGAAGCTGACCTGCATTTCCACGAGTGGCTAAATTTGCGGCTTTTTCAGCTTCGATCTCACTGATCAAAACATTGTGATTATGCAATAAAGCGGCATCAAGGGCTTCGTTTAAAGTGAAAACCTCCTGTGCTTGTGTAAGCTGTGTGATCAGAGAGATCAGGGTAAGAAATAAGACACGTTTCATAGTTTAGTGCGTTTTTGATGTTCCATAAGCTGAACAGCGGGTTCAATGGTTTCCTGTGTGGCCTCTTTATTGCCGGTCAACTTCAGCAGTTTAAGTTTGAGCTCATTCCAGATCACCAGAAAGGCCGGGGCAAGGGTCAGAGAAATGAACAGCCCAAAGATCAATCCATAGGCGATGGCAATGGCCGGGGGACGTAAGAATGCAGAAGCTAATCCCCCAACAAATATCATAGGAACGAGCCCGGCTACTGTACTTAAACTGGTCAACAGAATGGGCCTGAACCGGGATCTGACGGCATCTTTCAGGGCATCCTCAAAACTCATTTCAGCCGTGAGATTATCATTAAAGGCCGTAATGAGGACAAGCAGGTTATTGATCAATATCCCTATCAAAGCGATCATACCGATCAAAGAAAAGATGTTCATGGTTGCCCCGTGAATCAGGTGTCCAATAACCACCCCAACAAAGGCAAAGGGCAGTGAAAGAAGCACTAAGAAGGTCTGACTAAACGACTGAAAGTTGATAATGATCAGTGCCAGCATGAATACCAAAATAAAGGGAGCCACGGTTTTCATGGCTTCGGTTACCCGGGCTGATTCCCGGTTCTGTCCTTCGATCGAAAACGTGATATCAGGGAAATCTTCGCTTAAACTTGAAATAATGTTCGTTTCAATGTCAGCCAGAATGGCCGGGGCTGAGAGGGAAGGATCCGCCAGGTCTGCATCCACCCGGATGGTACGGTTACCATTTATGCGACTGATCTGCATCAGCTCATCGGTAGGATAAATGGTAGCTACTTCGTTCAGAGGATAGGCACCGGCAGGAGTGCGGATCTTCATGGTTTTAAGAGCTTCAAAATTTGATTGTTCTTCATTGGGGAACCGAAGCCAAACCCTGACATCATCACTGCCACGCTGCAGGTTCTGAACCTCCATGCCAAAAAAGGCCGTTCTGACCTGCATCATCAGATCTTGTAAGGTCAGCCCAAGTTGCTCTCCAGCTTTGGTCAGTTCCAGATGTAGTTCAGGATTCCCACGCTGATCGGTATCGGCCACATCAAGCAGGTCATCCCGCTGCTTAAGCATTGATTTAAGTTTGTCTGATGCTTCCTGAATGTGAGCCAGACTTTGTCCGGAAACGGAAATATCGACCGGCAACCCACCAAAACGATGTTCAGCGGTAGATCCCATATAACGAATGTATTTGGCTTCAGGGATCACTCCCACTTCGTCACGGAACATATTGTTGACCTGATAAGCCGGGATTCCCCGTTCTTCCCCGCCAAGCATAACGACCCGAAGCATACCCTGATGCGAGTTTGGTCCCAGTACCAATTCAATATTTTGAATCACCTCTTTGCCGTCTGTGCGCTCGGAACTAAGGCGATCACCTACAGCAAGAATGCCTTTTTCGATCTGTTCCAGCTTTTCTTTTACTTCGGCTTCGGGAGTTCCCGGTTCAAGTTCCATGGTTACGAGTTGGATGTCATCATCCAGGTAAGGAAAAAAGGTTACAGGCAGTATACCGGTTCTCAACAACAGGATCGATCCAACCATCAGTAAAACAAAAGCTCCTACGTTCAGCCATTTAAAGCGGTGAGATATGATATCGGTGAATGGCATGAACCATTTATCCCTGAAAGTCATGAGGCTCTGTGTGAAAAAGATCTCAAACCGGGTTTGGGTATTGTCTTTGGTCAGTACCTTTGAGCGCGTCATTTTTGCCGGCAGAAACAGGAAGGTGATGATCAAAGCTGCCAGCAGGGCACTTGTTACCACAAATGAAACTTCTGAGAAAAAGGCTCCGGGTTTGCCGGGTAAGAAGAAGAAAATACTGAAGGCAACCGCGGTGGTTAACAGTGATATCGTCATGGGAGCGGCCACTTCAGCAGCTCCGTCTCTGGCTGCGAAAATAGGATGTTTGTTGAATTCAGAGTAGTGCCGGTACACGTTTTCAGCCACTACCACTCCGGTATCAACCAGCATCCCAAGCACCAGAATAAACCCAAAGATCGACACCACATTTATGGTGAGGTCGTAACCAAGCAGGGCAAAAATGAAGGATCCCAGCAGGGAAAGCGGAATGGTTAGTGAAACCCAGAACGCAATGCGTTTATCCAGGAAGAGAGTGAGGATCACTAAAACGAGGATCAGTCCGGCCATGCCGTTTTCCCATAACGCGGCGGCTCGTTCGTTCACAAACTCCGATATATCTTCGATGATGACCAGCTCAACCCCGTCGTGCGTTTGGTTGAAGGTTTGCATATAGGCTTTGGCTTCTTCAGCCACTTCAATCAGATTCTCATCATTGGTGGTCACTACTTGAATGACGACCGACTGTTTTCCATTCAGGTACCGTTCATAAGCCCGGTCGTTGAATTGTTCTTTAACAGTGGCAACGTCTTTTAGAAGTACGCGCTGCCCGGCTTTCCCGGATCGTATGGGGATCTCCCCAATTTCGAGTGCAGTACTGGATTTATTCTTTGTCCTGATCTGCCAATTCGCCTCATCAAGGTTTAGTTCTCCACCGGTCATATCAATGTTATGCGCCTTCACGGCAGCCGTGATATGCTGAAAGGTGAGCCCAAATCGATCCATTCGTTGGTCGTCCAGCTCTATCACTATCTCTTCTTCTGAAAAACCGGACAGGATCACATTCGAAAACCCTTTGTTGATCATGAACTCATCCCTGATCTGTTCGGCATAATCTTTTTTCAGCTGATGCGGAATATCACCGGACAAGGCAAGGGTGATGGTAGGATTCAACATTTCCTGCTTAAAAATGACCGGCCGATCCATCTCTGCGGGGAAATCACTGATCTGATTGACGGCATTTTCCACATCGGTCATTACCTCATCGATGTCTGCCCATTCGAAGATCTCAACCGTGATTCTCCCACTATTCTCTTTGGATAGAGAGGTGAACCGATCCATTCCTGATATGCCTCGCAGGTTTTCTTCGATCCTTGAGATAGCCCGTTCCTCAATTTCCTGAGGTGATGCCCCGCGGTAGATGATATTTATGTAAACTTCTTTAGGGTCCTCGGCCGGGTTTAGGGTGTACCTCACCTGACTAAAACTAATGTATCCTACCAGCAGAGTGAGCAGGAGGCCAAGATTGACCATGGCCGGATACCGAACAAAAAAGTTGATAAGTTTTTTCATGATGTGATCTTATTGTAAGATGAGTCCGGCATAAGCGAATTCAGCATCAGCCACTATTTGGTCACCGTCCTCAAGGCCGGTGACCCTGATGTATTCTTTTTCAATATCCAGCACCTGTACCGGTTTTAAACCGATCTTGTCTCCGTTTGCAATATAAACCTGACCGGTTCTGATCAGTGCTGATTTCGGGATCCTTGCTGCCTGAATTTCCTTGTCTGATTCGAATACTCCTTCGAGATAAAGACCTTCTCTCAGGTTCTCTCCACTTACCTTTAAGTACACGGATATCATTTGTGAAGTAGGGTCCAAAGTTGGATTCACTTGGTCAACCTGCGCGCTCCATGAGTTCCTTTGACCCTGATCCCGAACTGTGATCTCAGAACCAATATTAACCAGTGCGATCTGGTTCCTTTCCATTGAAACCTGAAGGATGTAGGAATCGGGATCTACTAAGGTTCCAAGGTGAAATTGTGGGCCTACGGTTTGACCGGGTTCCGCATTTGCTACCGAAAGAATCCCGCTGAATGGTGCGGAGATGGTAAATTTCTGTAGACGAGATTCAGCACTTTTGACCTGATAATATGCATCATAGATACCCCGCGAGCTCAGGAATTGTTGAAGCTGAGGATCATCCGTTTCCGGCATATTGGGAAAGGGTTGGTCCGGGTGAATATCTGTATACCAGGTATGGATCTGCTCAAACGATCCCGGGTAATCCATTTTAATGTCCGGAAGCGTTCGCGACAGTAAAGTCCGAAAATTGCTTTTTGATGACTGAAGCTGAAACTGAATCTCTTTACTGTCTACTTGTAGCATCGTCTCACCTTTTTTAAACGAGACTCCCTCTTTGAATGGTTTAGCGGGAGGAAGGATCTTGCCCTGAACTTCCGGAAAGATCATGAGTCTGTTTTCCGCTTTGAGCCGGCCGCTAACCGCTACAGTTTGTGGGTGTGAATCCAGCTCAATAGTAATGAGTTCAAGGTTTTTCAGGTCGGTGGACCGGCTATCCTGACTTTGTAAAGCTGTGGCTGCTTCGTTTTGGTCAGTATTGCATCCTGTCAGTGTAATTAACACCAGGAAAATGGCGTGTGTAATTTTCATATAAATTGTTTTATGAGGAATTCGTCAAACATAGTTTAAAGGTATTAATCACATGATTCAACCAAATGGTTGAAATGTAACCAAGGTCATTTAAATTCTTTCAAATTCAATTAAATCAGTAAGTAGTTACTAGAAAGAAGCCAATAGTTTTGCGGCATATATTAGGAGCTAAACAAATAATTCAACCATTTGGTTAATTTTTGTGCGGGACTTTTGTATGTTTGGTCATCAGAAATTGAAATTTTAGAAGTTGAGTTGATGGAAGACAAGACGACGGACCAATCATCTACAGAACTAAAAATATTTGAAGCGGCGAGAGAAGTGTTTCAGGCAAAGGGACTGGAGGGAGCCCGCATGCAGGAAATTGCAGATAAAGCTGAGATCAATAAATCCATGCTTCACTACTACTACCGTTCAAAAGCCAAGCTTTTTGAAAAGGTATATCAGCTTTCCATCATAAAGGTGATTCCCAAGATCGCTGAACTCTTAAATGAGAACCTGCCGCTGGAACAAAAGCTCAGAAGCTTTGTGGATAAATACCTCGAGATCGTTAAGGCAAATCCGGATATACCCCTGTTTGTTTTGCATGAGATGAACAAGGATCCAAACCGGCTCCGAAATTTTATGATCGATCAGATCGGGAAGAAAGTTCAGCCCTTCCTGCAACAGATCAGGGAAGAGCGTGAGAAAGGTAATACGGTAGATCTGCCTGCTGAACAGATCATGGTTAATATTATGTCTCTGATGATATTTCCATTTATAGCTCGCCCGGTATTCAAAACTATACTGGATAAAGATGACGAAGGCTATGAAGCATTTATTGAAGAAAGGCATCGCATATTGCCGGATTATGTCGTAAGTATTGTGATGAAAAAGTCGTCCTGAACGGCTCAATTCACAACATATTCACAATTGAATGGTATTTAATAGTGTATTATTAACAAAGATGGAGGAACATCATGGGAGTATTAAATGACAAGGTAGCGATCGTAACCGGAGCTGCAAAAGGAATTGGCAAATCAACAGCTTTATTGTTTGCAAAAGAAGGGGCAAAAGTAACGGTTTCTGATATTGACGAGGAGAATGGCAAAAAAGTAGTGGAAGCCATTAAATCAGATGGCGGGGAAGCCATATTTGTAAAAGCAGATGCCTCAAAGGCTGAAGACCACAAAAACTTGGTCAGTGAAACAGTTGAAGCATTTGGCAAACTGGATGTTGCGGTCAACAACGCCGGTATTGGTGGTCCGTTATCAAAAACGGCCGATTATCCAATTGACGGATGGGATACAGTGATCAAGCTCAACCTGAGTGGTGTGTTTTACGGAACCAAATATCAGATCGAGGAAATGCTGAAAAATGGAAGTGGCAGTATCGTGAATATTGCTTCCATACTTGGTCAGGTTGGAACCGCCAATTCTCCTGCTTATGTGGCAGCCAAGCACGGTGTAGTCGGTTTTACTAAAACAGCAGCTATTGAGTATGCCAAAGAAGGGATCCGGGTGAATTCAGTGGGACCGGGTTATATCAAAACCCCTTTGTTAGAGGGTCTGGATGATGAAACTCTGGAAATGCTGGTTGGATTACATCCAATTGGTCGCTTAGGAAAACCTGAAGAAGTAGCAGAGATCATACTCTGGCTTGCTTCCGACAAGGCCTCATTCGTTACCGGTAATTACTATGCAGTAGATGGAGGTTATTTGTCCCAATAGTCACCGGTTCAACAGAATTAACAGAACTAAAAAAAGCTCCTCAAAAATATTTGGGGAGCTTTTTTGCTTCAATTGATCTCAGGGTAAAAATTTCGGTACTTCATTTTATGCCAGAGGGCCAATAAAATACCCCAGAATATGACGGCAATGGCCTGATGCAGCACTCCAAGTGAAATGGGTACACTGTAGATGACGGTGAATATCCCGATCAAATATTGAAAGACGATCACACCCAAAAGAGAAGTTCCTAAGGTCATCAGGTCTGTGGTGTGGTCATTCTTGAGCATCTTCCACCAGAAAGCGGCTACCACTCCCAATAGGATCGTACCGTTAAGCCGGTGCAACCATTGAACAGTCCCGGGATTTTCAACAAGGTTTCTCATGAAGGGATCAAGCATTGAAAACGTAGGGGGGAGCCATTCACCTCCCATTTTAGGGAAGCTGTTGTACATGAATCCCGCATCGAGTCCGGCTGTGAAAGCTCCATAAATGATCTGTATCCACAGAAGTACACCGATGGAATACATCCATTTTTTGAAGGGGATTACGTCTGCTTCTCCTTTTTTAAGGCTGCTGTGGTATTTCACATCCAAAGCCAGCCAGAGGCAGTAGGCAAACAGAATGAGGGCCAGCGAGAAATGGATGGCCAGCCGATAATGACTTACATAGGGTACATCCACCAATCCGCTTTTAACCATGATCCAGCCCATGGCACCCTGTGAGGCTCCAAGTAACAGCAGTACCCATAGTCGTTTTAGCAGTCGCTTGTCAAAATACCCTTTCACCCAAAACCAGATAAAGGGTACGATGAAAACGATGCCCAAGACGCGCCCTATCAATCGGTGAAAATACTCCCAGAAGAAGATGGTTTTGAATTCATCGAGCGACATGCCCGCGTTGATCTTCTGATACTGAGGAAATTCCTTGTATCGTTCAAAGGCTTTATCCCATTCCACTTCATTCATCGGGGGGATGGATCCCATGATGAGGTTCCAGTCACTCATGGATAGACCGGAATCAGTCAATCGGGTGATGCCGCCGATCACTACCATGAGGGTGATCAGGATCACGCCCGACCACAGCCAGATATACACGGGGCGCTTATATTCGTTTGTCATGTCATTCAATTGTTTAAATAATTTATTCGTCTTCTCCGTAGATGAGGTCCAGGAATTCCTGCCGTTCAATGTTTCCGAAGTAATCCTTCACATCGATCTTTTCTATGGATGCAGCGATATCTTCCGGCTCATACCGAACATCCTGCAGCATATCTTCGATCTCATGCACGGATTCCTTGCCAAAGAAATCTCCGTAGATCTTCAGGTTCTTGATGTGGCCTTTCTGAACATCCAGCCGAAGGTCGATCTCGCCAACCGGAAATCGTTTCGATCGTTGAATGTTGAATTTCGGTGACTTCCCGTAATTCCAGTCCCAGTTACCGTATTTTTCTTCCTTCAATTCGTGAACCGATCTCCACTCATCCTCGGTCAGTTTGTAAGTTTCAAAATTCTCTCGGTCCTGATATAATCCATCAAGAATGTTTTGTTTGAAGTCGGCAAGCGTCATATTCTTTTCATCAATGAATTCAATGATGTTGGAAACCCGGCTACGCACAGATTTGTGTCCCTTTGACTGTATCTTACTCATCTTCACATTCAGGGCATTGGCTACCTCGCCAAGGTCGCTGTTAAAGAGAAGGGTTCCATGGCTGAACATGCGTTTACCGGTGGAGAACTGAGCATTTCCGGAGATCTTTTTACCATCAGCCAGGATATCATTTCGTCCACTCATTTCAGCAGGCACACCCATTTCCTTTAGGATGCGAATCACCGGTTCGTTGAATTTCAGGAAGTTATTCAGGTTCTCTTGTTTGTATTTGGTGATAAAACTGAAGTTCAGATTACCCAGGTCGTGATAAACGGCTCCACCGCCACTCATTCTGCGTACTACATGAATGCCGTTGCTTCTCACATATTCATCATTGATCTCCTCAAGAGTATTTTGGTTACGCCCAATGATGATGGAGGGTTCATTCACATAAAAGAGCAGATAGTCCTCCGATTCGCCAAAGTTTCTGAGTGCAAATTCTTCGAGTGCAAGGTTAACCTGAGGTTTGGTGATCCCCTCGTTATCAATAAATATCATTCTGTATAGAATTTTTGGATTTTGGTTTCAAAGGTTGCCTCCGCGAGAGCAGAGCTTATGATGTATCTAAAGGAAAATTCTCGGGACCAACTGAATTCCCGCCTTCTTAAAAGTGAACATTTGTAGGCGTAGTAACATCTTTGAAAAATTAACCATTCAGTTCACGTACACCGGCAACTTTCAATGATTGAGTTAGCACCAGACCATATACCACATGCATCAGAAGTCCGGCCAGGATGAATTTACCGGGCACCCAGGTGTTGGAATAAAAGATCCCGAACGATTCACCGGCAGCAGCTGACACAAAAGGAGAAACAAAAAGTCCGGCAAAAATGGAGATCATCACTCCGTAGATCAGCCCCTGGATCAACCAGTTTCCGGGAATACGGTCTTTCAAGTAAACCACCCAGATCATTGCCAGAAGTATGCCACCGATGTTAAATGCCAGGTTTCCAAATATGATATGATACGTTCCGGTGCCGTGGACCTCATTGAAGCTTTCAGTGAGAATATGCCCAACATCTATGACCGGAAGGCCGATACCACTTTGCAAAAAAGCCACCATAGCCATGGCAAAGGTTGCGATGAATCCACAAATGACGGTCCGGAAAAAGGTAGATGCACTCATATCAGAAGCCCTGTTTTAGTTGGATTTTCAAACGGCTTCAAAGTTACGAATTTTAGCGGTCACACTCTTTACAATTTAAAGTGGAACCGATCTTTGCCTTCCGGCCCTCTTTTGTTTTGACCCAGGGCCTGAGTTGCCAGGGTGGATTGTGCCGCACATGCTGTGTGTGCCCGCATTTAAGATCGGCTACCCAATCTCCCTCTTCATCTTTGTGAAAACCAATGATCGGCTGTTTCATTTTTGCCCTTAACTAAATGGTCATGGAACACGAATGAAGCGGATTCTGAGGATCGTTGCAGAAATAATGAAGATCCATGATCATCCGCTCTATCTGTGTTATCCGTGTTTAATTCCTTTTTTATCTATAAGCTGCTCAACATCCAGTGATTGAATCGCACTGATGGCTGCTTCCATGGCTCCTTCAGCACACAATCCACTCATGGAAGCGTGCATGAATCCTTCTTTGGCAGCTTCTATGCAGGCCTGCCTGATTGTTTCGGCTAATTCAAGTTCAGTGTTCATGATCTGCGGGGGTGTGTGATATTGGCCATTTCTTACCCAAGTATAAGGTCATGCAGGCAAAGAGAAAATGTTAAGGGTGAATCAATTCGGGTGGTTCACCCTGCTGATCAAAAATAAAGTTGGGGTTCCTGAAAAAACTTTCCGAGAAATTCTACCGATGCTGAATTAAAAAGCTTAACTTTGGATGTTTACAAAGAGCGCAACCATTTTTTTGTAACTAAAACTCACTCAGTCATCAAAAAATTTAGTTTAAGTCCGGTTACGGCTGTTGCCCATTCCAACATTGCAATGATCAAGTATTGGGGCAAGCGGTCGGTAGAGTATAATCTTCCGGCAGTGGGTTCTATATCTTTGACCCTTGATGCTCTTCACACCAGGACCACTCTTCAGTTCAGTGATACGCTTAAAGAAGATCAGCTCATATTGAATGATCAGGATGCATCTGCAACAGCCCTGAAGCGCTTATCAGATTTTTTGGATACAGCCGCCGGTAACAGTGACCGACCTAAAGCAAAAGTGATCAGTGAAAATAACTTTCCGACCGGTGCGGGTTTAGCCTCTTCGGCCTCGGGTTTTGCGGCCCTTGCACTGGCAGCCGGTAAAGCAATGGGACAATCACTTTCTGATGAAGCCCTCTCAAGGCTGGCACGGATGGGATCCGGTTCGGCAGCCCGCTCTATCTACGGAGGTTTCAGTGAAATGCAGTTGGGAACTAAAGATGACGGAAGTGAAGATTTTGCCGTTCCCCTGCAGGATGAGAATTACTGGGATGTGAGATTACTGGTAGCAGTCACGTCCGATGAAAAAAAGGAACTCGGTTCAACCGAAGGGATGTTGCGAACAGCCAAAACGGCACCTTACTATGAGCATTGGGTATCATCTCACCCTAACGACCTGAGGGAGATGAGACAAGCAATTGCTGACAAGGATTTTGAGAAAACGGGGGAACTGACGGAACATAGCTGCTTTAAAATGCATGGTTTAGCTATGGCTGCCAAACCTCCTATACTTTATTGGAATGCTGCGACCACAGAAACGATTCATAGAGTGTGGATTTTACGAAAAAATGGTATACCGGCTTATGTAACGATCGATGCCGGACCCCAGGTAAAAATATTATGTTTACCTGAATCTGTGGAAGCTGTAAAAAGTGCTCTTTCAGAAATTGACGGCGTAAGATCTGTAATTGAAGCTAAACCGGGGCCTGGTGCGTACATCATGGAAACGGTGAATGAAACGATCATATGATGGACCAAACGACAATTAACGTTAAATCTCCCGGAAAGTTGATCCTCTTGGGTGAGTATGCCGTGCTGGAAAAAGCTCCTGCGCTTGTTGCTGCTGTAAACAGGCATTGTAAGGTTCGCATTGAGTCACTTTACAACAGCACGTTTCAGGTACGAACCCCAAATCTGAACATTCCTGAGATACAGTTCATCCTGGATCAGGATGGGGATGCCCATTTCAGAACTAATGTTGATTCGAAAACTCAGGAGCAGCTTCATTTTGTACTTGCCATACTGAAATATGTAAGTCAGAAAGCAGGAAAGATTCCCGGTGCTTCTATCAGTATCGATACCACATCATTTTATCACAGGGTTACTGGGAATAAGTTTGGACTGGGTTCAAGCGCGGCTTTAACGGTCTCATTGCTCTCAGGTTTGATGGAGTACATTGGTAAAAATATCTCGGATGAAGACCTGTATCGAGAGGCCTTTCTGGCTCACCGTTTTGCTCAGGGAAAAATGGGTAGCGGAGTGGATATAGCAGCCAGTGCCACCGGAGGTATCATCAGTTACAGCATGCCTGAAAATGCAAACAGGTTAAATGGCAATATTCAAAAGATCGGTCGCCCCGATAACCTGTACATGGAATGCATCTGGGCCGGTTATGCGGTTTCCACACGCAATTTTGTACGGAATGTTCATACCTATAAAAATGAGCATCCAAAGGATTATGATAAGCTGCTTGACACCATGGGTATGCTTTCCAAAGAAGGAGTTAAGGCTTTTGCCGGCAATGATACTGATGCCTTTCTGAATATTATTTCTGATTTCTTTGAATGTGAACGCGAGCTTGGCCTGAGAAGTGGAACGGAGATCGTATCAGATGTTCATGAAGAGATCAACTCCATCGTGAAAGCTCAGGGTGGAACCTACAAACCATCAGGTGCCGGCGGTGGTGATATTGGAATTGCCTTCTGCAATAACCCCGATTGTATTGAAAAGATCCGGCGTGCCATCAAAGAGAGTATGTTTGATCTGATGAATCTTGAAGTACAACCCAAAGGGGTCCAGATCTCAGCCCGAAAGGAAATTGGATAAAAGAACGTGTATGGATCTTTGGATCTGAGCCAACAAGCTTCCGATCCATCCTGGAAACGTGTGTGTAAATTGATTTTTGATGAGTAACAACGATAAATCCCGCATCCCCAAGTTTTATAAGTATAGTGTAGAAAACCGGCTGGATATTCTCCGTGAAAAGGAGATCCTGAGTCAGGAAGATTACATTGCCCTTCGCGAACAAATGCATCTGCTTTCGCAGGATGATGCCGACAAGATGATCGAGAATGTGATCGGGGTGTTTGGCCTGCCCATGGGATTGGGACTGAATTTCCTGATCAATGAAAAGCCCTACATCGTGCCAATGGTAGTGGAAGAACCATCCATTCTGGCAGCAGTCAGTTCAGCGGCCAAGGTAGTGCGTAATGCCGGTGGTTTTGAGGTTGAATCGGATGACCCGATCCTAATCGGTCAGATACAGCTGGTGGATGTTCGGCATCCAATGAAAGTCCGGCATACCATTCTGCAGGAAAAGCAAGAGATCCTGAACCTGGCAAACAGCCTGCATCCTAACATGGTTAAACGTGGAGGGGGAGCCATAGATCTTGAAGTGATGATCCATCAGCAGGATCGGCATCCGGGAAGTATGGTGGTTGTGCATCTACTGGTTGATACAAGAGATGCAATGGGAGCCAATCTGGTAAACAGTATGTGTGAAGGCGTAGCTCCACTCATCGAGAAGATGTCAGGCTCAAAGGTATATCTGAGGATCTTATCAAACCTGACCGACCGGGCTATGGTTCGGGCAAAATGTGTGATCCCGACGAAGTATCTGGATTTCAACGATTCTTCCGGAAAGGAGGTTAGGGACGGGATCATTCGGGCAGCTGAGTTTGCTGCTATCGATCCATACCGGGCCTCAACCCACAATAAAGGGATCATGAATGGCATAGATCCGCTTGCCATCGCTACCGGTAACGATTGGCGGGCCATTGAAGCCGCCGCTCATGCCTATGCCTCAAGAAGCGGACGATATACCTCACTGACCAACTGGTTCAAAAATGAACAGGGTGATCTGGTGGGTACTATTGATATTCCTCTGAAGGTTGGAACCGTTGGCGGGTCACTCAAATCCAATAAAGCGGTGGGGATTGCTCACCGGATCCTTGGGATCGAGTCGGCTACCGAACTGGCTGAAGTGATGGGAGCGGTTGGACTGGCGCAAAACTTTTCGGCTCTGCGTTCACTTGGAACTGAAGGTATTCAGCGTGGACATATGACCCTGCATGCACGCAGTGTGGCAAGTACAGCCGGCGCTCCGGCAGAGCTATTTGAGGAAGTTCTTGAACGATTGGTGGAAAGTGGCGAGATAAAAGTCTGGAAAGCCAAAGAGATCATAGATGAGCTTCAAAAAGAGAAGAAGATCGGAACCATTTCGGCTCCCACTGTGGATAAAGATGAGGACATGTCCTTTGGTTACGGCAAGATCATCCTGACAGGAGAACATTCTGTGGTGCACGGTACTCATGCCGTCGCGGCCCCAATCACCCTTAAAATGAAAGCGAAGGTTTGGGATCATGACAAAGGAGTCAGGCTACTGATCCCAAGATGGGGCGTGGAGCAGACCATTGAATTCGGAGCCGATCACAAGTATTCCATTTACAAATCCCTTGAAATGATCCTTGATCACCTTGATCTGAGGGATAAAGGCATGAATATCGAAGTATTTCCCGAAGTACCGAGAGCAATGGGTATGGGAGGATCTGCGGCATTGGCCGTTGCGATCATACGTGCCCTGAACAAACATTTTGAATTAGGGCTGGGAGATGACGATGTAAGAAGATTGTCTTTTGAGTCTGAGGACATCGTGCACGGCGGAGCTTCGGGGATCGATAATACCGTATCGACCTATGGTAACCTGATCGCCTTTCAGAAAGGTACTCCACCCGATATGCAGACCATCACTCTAAACGAATCCATCCCAATTGTGATCGGATTGAGTGGGGTTGAAAGCATGACCTCCAAGATGGTGAAGCAGGTGCGTGAGCAGGCTGAAAAATATCCTAAATGGTATAAGCAGATATTCAATCAAATGGATGAGCTGGCCATTGCATCCAAAGCAGCCATTGAGTCACGTGACCTTGATGAACTTGGTATGATCATGAATATGAATCACGGTTTCCTGAATATTTTAGGGGTTTCCTGTCCTGAGGTAGAAGAGCTGGTTGAGATCGCCCGACAGAATGGAGCATTAGGCGCCAAACTGACCGGAGGCGGTGGCGGTGGAGCTATGATCGCCCTGTGTGATTCTGAAAAAACTCAGAAGACCATTCAAAAGGAAATGCATCAGGCAGGATATGATGCACTTATTACAGAGATCAAAAGTAATAACTGATCTGTACCCTGTTTTCCGGATCGGGTAAGTTAGGCTGATCTCAACAGCTTCATATTAAGTACACATAACAACGGCAAATTCAGTTAAATGGAATGGACCATCATTCCGCGAATGAATCAAGAATTTGCACAGACCTATGAGTACACCATTACAAGAGTCACTTACGGAAACAAAAGATCTAAAAAGAAAAACAGAGATCATGGCTCCGGCGGGTGACTGGGCTTCGTTGAGAGCGGCCATTCAGGGAGGAGCCGGATCGGTTTATTTTGGGATCGAACAGCTTAATATGCGGGCTCGTGCCAGTAATAATTTCACGATGGATGATCTTCCCGAGATCGCCGAACTGGCAAGAAAAGAAAACATTCGTACCTACCTGACGCTGAATACCGTGCTGTACGATCACGATCTGCCATTGATGAAGCGTATTATTGACGCTGTGAAAGAACATGGAATTACCGCCATCATCGCTGCAGATCAGGCCGCCATTTTGTATGCAGCAAAACAGGGAGTGGAAGTCCATATATCGACCCAAGCCAATATTTCAAATATTGAAATGGTAGAGTTTTACAGCCACTTTGCCGATGTGATGGTTCTTGCAAGAGAACTCAGCCTCGGACAAATGAAAAAGATCGTTGAAGGCGTAAAGGAAAGACATATTACGGGTCCTTCCGGTAAGCCGGTTCAGATCGAGGTATTTGCCCATGGGGCTCTTTGTATGGCGGTATCAGGTAAATGCTACCTGAGTCTTCATACCTATAATTCATCGGCGAACAGAGGGGCTTGTAAACAAAATTGCCGACACGCTTACCGGGTTACCAACGATGAAGGTGAGGAGCTGGTGGTTGATAATGAGTATATCATGTCGCCCAAAGATCTGTGCACGATCGATTTTATGGATCAGCTGCTGGATACCGGCGTGGAAGTCCTGAAAATTGAAGGACGTGGCCGATCACCGGAGTATGTTAAAACCGTGACCCGTTGTTACAGGGAAGCCGCCGAAGCAGTGGCAGAGGGAACTTTCTCAAAAGAAAAAGTAGTCGGCTGGAAAAAAGATCTGGAAGAGGTATACAACCGTGGTTTCTGGGACGGATATTACCTGGGAAGAAGGCTTGGAGAGTGGAGTGAAGTTCACGGTTCAGCAGCTACTAAAGAAAAACGGTTTATCGGGAAAGTGCTGCATTACTACCCGAAAGCAGAGGTTGCCCATGTGCGCATCAAAGCCGGGGGACTGAGCAAAGATGACAAGCTGCTTATCATAGGCAATAAGACTGGGGTAGCTGAGCCAACTATCCATTCTATCTGGATGGAAGATACGCCTGTAGAAAGCGTTGAAAAAGGCAACGATTGCACACTTAAAATAGATTGCGTTGTTGATGACGGAGATAAGATCTATGTGTGGGAGGACAAGCAGTAATGCGGATCACATTTTACAGAGATCGATGTATTGGATGTAACTACTGCGTGGAGGCCTGGCCCGAACGGTGGCAAATGTCAAAGCGGGATGGGAAGTGTGTACTCATCGGAGGTAAGCAAAAGGGGAAGGTTTTTTCAGTTGAGGCGGGTGAATTTGAGAGAGAATTAAATGAACGGGCAGAAGAAGTCTGTCCGGTAAACGCTATCAGAGTCAGTAAATAACTCTCACTTTTTGGTGATAACAGCGACTCGCTCAAACACCCCCTGAAGTTATGTGACCAATGTCACAGAGTTGTCTTAACAGGCTAATTTCATCATTTCCATAAGTGTAGTAAATACAATATTTAAAACGGCATAAAAATACCAATATCTTCATTCAATAAATTTATTGAATGAAGTTTGAAGACTGTGTATTCTTTATCGCATTAAAATTTGATGATAGATGAAAACACGCGAGTTCAAAAAGAAATTATATAAACAGTTAGCGGTGGTCACCAAGGCACTGTCTAACCCAACACGATTGGAGATACTGGATCTGATCGCGCAAGGACCGGTACCCGTAGAGTACATTGCCGAACATATTGATCAACCGGTAGCCAATGCTTCACAACACCTTCAGGTTTTGAAGAAGTCAGGCTTGGTTGAAACCGAAAGAAAGGGAAAATATAACTACTACCGGATGGCCGGAAAGCAGGTGTACGATGTGTGGAATTCTCTGAGGGCTATTGGGTTCTCAAGAAATTCTGAGATCGAAGACCTGCTGAACGATTACCGCAGTAAGAAGTCAGGATTGAAAACCATATCGAGGGATGAACTACTGAGGAAAATGGAGGAAGATGATGTATATCTCATTGATGTTCGTCCATCTGAGGAATTTGAGTTAGGGCATATCAAGAATGCTGTTTCTCTTCCGAAAGTGGAGTTAGGGGAACGCCTCGATGAATTACCAAAAGACAAAGAAGTTGTAGCCTACTGCCGGGGCCCACTTTGCCTGATGGCAGATGAAGCTGTTCGGTTTTTGAAGGAAAACGGATTTAATGCAGTCAGATTAGATGAGGGTTTTCCTGAATGGAAAGCCATTGACCTGCCGGTAGATTGATCTTTAAAGATATTATTAAACAAAAAGAGGTAAACATGGATAAAGCAAAATGTTTGGTGAGGTTATACCTGGGGTTTCGGTGATACACTTCCTTCAGATCTTTGAAAACGTCGGCTGGGTCACGCCACTTTAAGCCGAAGAAATAAATTTCATAACTAACTAAAAAATAATCACTAAGATGAATTACAGAAATTCATATGTACCAAAGGTATATCTGATGGCAGCAATGTTGCTGTTACCATTACAGCTATTTTCGCAGGGTCAGGTTACAACTGATCAGACCCTCTCGCTTTCACTACAGGAAGCAATGGAATTAGCCGTTGATCAAAACTTTAACCTTGAACAGGCGGGCTACGATGTGGACAAAACCAAAGCTCAATTCCGGCAAACCAACGCCGTGTTTCTGCCACAGGTCTCGTTCGAGTACAACGCTATTTCAACCGATGACCCATTAAATGTATTTGGGTTTAAGCTAAAACAGGAAGTGGTCTCTCAACAGGATTTCAATCCGGTTTTGCTGAATGATCCGGATGCCTATGAAAACTACAGTGCCAAATTTGAAGTTCGTCAGCCATTGATCAACCCTGACATGTTCCTTCAGAGAAGTGCGATGAAAAGTCAGCTTAATTCAGCAAATGAGCAGCTGGAAGGCACAAAGAATTATGTACGCTATCAGGTTCGGCAGCAATACTACAACCTGATCCTGCACAACGAACAGATCGAGGTACTTGAATCGGCTCTTAAAACAGCCGGTGAGCACCGGAGACAGGCACAAAACTATTTTGAAGAAGGACTGATCAGCAAAGAGGATTATTTATCCGCCAAAGTTTATGAGCTGGATATGGAGAGCCGCATGCTTCAAACAAAAAATGCACTCGAGAAGGTACAGGAAGACATGGCTTTGCTACTTGGCCTTGAAGGGAATACAACGGTTCAACCAACCGACGAACTGAATTATGAATTACAGGCAGATGCCGCCGTTGCAACTAACGACTTCGAAGTGAATAATGCTCAAACGCGTGCCATTGATTACAAAGTTCAGGCCGCCAAAAAAATGGTCAGAGCTTCGGAATTTAGTTTCATCCCCAAGATCAATTTGTTTGGGAGTTACGAGTTCAATGATAATGAATTTGCGGGTTTTGACGCCTCCTCGTACATGATCGGGGCCAATTTAAGATGGGATATTTTCTCAGGCTTCAGCAAGGTAGGCAAAGTAATGGAAGCTAAAGCAGATTACCGAAAAGCTCAAAGCATGCAGGAAAGTCACAGGCTGGATCAGGAAAATAAGGTTCGTCAGGCAATGCGTTCGATTGATCACGCGACCAAGCAGATCTCGTTGACCGAACAAGCCATCGAGCAATCCACCGAGGATGTGAAGATCCGCACCAACCGATACGTGGAAGGCATGGAAAGAACCACTGACCTGCTGGAGGCAGAAACCAAATTAGCAGAAGCCAAACTGAAAAATGTGATGGCCCTGTATCAGTACAATATGAGCATTGCTGCCCTTGAAATGCTGCTCGAAAATGATCTTAAAAATTAACCGACTAACACGAACTACAATGAATTATTTATTAAAAGACCGTATGAAAACTCTTTCGGCACTGCTGGCACTTACATTTTTGATCACATCAGCCACCGGATGCAGTTCAGAAACAGAAACTATTGAAAACACTCGATCTGTGAATGTTAAGGTTGAGACAGCCTCCAACACGTTGTCTGCTTCAACGCAGTCTTTCCCAGGCATGGTGGAAAGTGACAATCAGGCCAACCTGAGTACGATCGTTATGGGAACAGTAACGGAAGTCCCGGTTGAGGTGGGTGAACAAGTGAAGAAAGGCGATGTGCTGATCCGGATCAAAGACGATCAGATCCTGGCCCAGAAATCACAGCTTGAAGCCAACATGGTTCAGGCCAAAGCCAACCTTGAAAACACCGAAAAGAACTATAATAGGATCAAAAACCTGTATGCAGAGGAAAGTGCTACTTCCAAAGAACTGGATGATATCTCAACCATGTATGAGATCGCCAAAGCCAATATGGATGCACTGAATGCCCGTATGAATGAAGTGAACGAAATGCTGGCATACACCACCATTCGTGCTCCATTTGACGGTATCGTGGCGCGAAAGTTTGTGGCAGAAGGCGATATGGCCGCACCGGGACATCCATTGGTGGCCGTTGCAGATCCGGGACAGATCAAGATTACAGCCAACGTACCTGAGCAGTGGATCGGTGAGATCTCTGAAGGGGATGCCGTGAAGGTAAGTATTGAATCCGCCGGAGTTTATAACGCAGCAGCAACACTGATCGCTGTAAGTGAAGCCGGTGACCCTATGAGTCGACAGTATGCTGTGGAAGCAAAACTTGAGGATGCTGAGCTCTCGTCTAAACTAAAAACAGGCATGTTTGCCCAGGTGGGCATGAACTTAGGCTCAAGCGAAGCTCTTTTCATTCCTAAAACGGCACTTGTAACGAGAGGGCAGCTGACCGGGGTTTATACCTTAACGGACGATAATAAGGCTGTACTGAGATGGGTACGTCTGGGACAAAGCTCAGGAGATCGGGTTGAAGTATTATCCGGTTTAACAGCGGGTGAGCCATACGTAACTGAAGCGAATGAAGAACTCAGACAGGGTTTGACACTGAACATTCAGTAAAACGATCTGTACATCACACAATCAAGAATTTTAAGGATATAGAATAAAATGAATACCGGATTAGCAGGTAAAATTGCACAGGGTTTTATTGATTCGAAGCTGACGCTGCTTTTGATGATCGCCTTTTTAGCAATTGGAGTATATGGAGTCTGGCTGACGCCAAGCGAAGAAGAACCGCAAATTGATGTACCCATGGCCGACATCTATGTTGGTTACCCGGGGGCATCGCCGCAGGAAGTTGAAAACAAGATCGCCATTCCTTTAGAGAAGGTGCTTTCAAATATTTCCGGAGTTGAGTACGTGTATTCAACCTCCATGCCGGAAATGGCCATGGTATCTGCCCGTTTCTTTGTTGGGCAGGATGTGGAAGAAAGCCTGGTGAGACTTTACAACGAGATCATGAAGTTCATGGACAAAAAACCCGAAGCGGTGACCATGCCTATGATCAAAACCCGATCGATCAACGATGTGCCGATCGTGACCCTGACCCTTTGGAGTGAAACACAGGATGATTATCAGCTGCGAAGAGTAGCTCAGGTGCTCGATAATGAGATCAAATCCATTACCGATGTTGCCGAGACCAAGATACACGGAGGCCGTTCACGAACCATTCAGGTGGTATTGGATAAAGAGAAAATGGCCGCTTTATCAGTTGATCCCCTGAGAATTGCACAAACCGTTAAGGTTGCGAACCGGGAATTCAATTCCGGTTCTTTTACATCCGATGATGAGGAATTTCTGGTACAAACCGGAAGCTTTCTGGAAACCGCTGAGGATGTAGCCAATCTCGTGTTAGATGTACGGGGAGGAGATCCTATTTTACTCAGGGATGTGGCCGAGATCAAAGACGGACCTGGTGAACCCGCAAGTTATGTGTCGTATTCACCGGGACCGGTTGCCGCTGAAGAGAAAGGAATTTCAGCCGGCGGAGCCTTTCCTGCTGTGACGATCTCTGTAGCCAAACGACAGGGAGCCGACGCCATGACCATTGCCACTGACATCGACCGCATGGTTGAGGAACTTCAGGGCACGGTGGTTACTTCTGATATTCATGTGGAAAGCACCCGTAACTACGGAAAAACAGCCACGGAAAAAGTAAACACGCTGATGATCCACTTATTGGTGGCGGTATTATCCGTTTCATTTGTGGTATTTCTGGCGATGGGTTGGAGAGGAGCATTGGTGGTATTCATATCCGTGCCCATCACTTTTGCCCTGACGTTGTTCTTCTATTACATGTATGATTATACCTTGAACCGGATCACCTTGTTTGCCCTGGTATTCGTGACGGGTATTGTGGTGGATAATTCCATTATTGTGGCCGAGAACATGCACAGGCACTTTAAAATGAGAAACCTGCCGTTCAAACAGGCAGCCATTTATGCCATCAATGAGGTGGGTAACCCAACGATATTGGCTACCTTCACCGTAATTGCCGCTGTAATTCCTATGGCCTTTGTATCAGGATTGATGGGACCTTATATGAGTCCGATCGCCATTGGAGCCACGGTTGCTATGATCCTGTCACTGATCATCTCACTGATCGTAACTCCATGGCTCGGGTACAGATTACTGAAAGCATCCCGGGTGCAGGCGATCGACAGTTCAGGAAAACGCTATAAACTGGAAGACACCATCATCTACAAAGTGTACGACAAAACGATGCGTCCACTCATGGAAAGTTCAGCCAAACGCTGGGGATTCCTGATCGGAACCACGATCGTATTGTTCGGAACACTGGTGTTATTCTACACACGTTCTGTGGAAGTTAAGATGCTTCCGTTCGATAATAAAAATGAGATCCAGCTGATCATAGACATGCCGGAAGGGGCAACTCTGGAACGCACTGAAGCAGTAGCTCAGGAGGTTGGATTGGTTTTGTTGGATATTCCGGAAGTGTATGACTATCAGGTTTACTCAGGAACTAATGCCCCCATTAACTTTAACGGGTTGGTAAGAAGTTACGACCTCCGCCAAAATGCAAATGTGGCGGATATACAGGTCAACCTGGTGGATAAGAGCCTGCGGTCAGACCAAAGTCACGACATTGCCAAAAGAATGCGCCCAATGGTGCAGAAAGTTGGTGAGAAATACGGTGCCAATGTTAAAGTCGTTGAGGTTCCACCGGGACCTCCTGTGATGTCAACTTTAGTTGCCGAAGTTTATGGGCCGGATCTGGAAATGCAGCGTGAGATCGGAGAAGATATCAAAACCATATTTTCTGAAACTCCCGGTATTGTGGATGCCGACTGGATGGTGGAAGCCGATCAAACCAAGTATTATTTCAATGTAGATCGTCAAAAAGCGGGGATGAGTGGTGTGATGCCAAATCAGGTTACAGAAGCTTTAGGCATGATCCTTGGGCAGCATCCGGTAACTTCCTTGTATGATGAAAAGGAATCATCACCTGTGCCGATCACCCTCAAACTGGATGAAAGTGACCGTGCTGGTATTCATAAACTGGGTGGACTGAATGTTCAGTCCCAAACCGGAGCCATGATCCCGATCACTGATCTGGTGGTGGAAGAAGAAAAAACGCTTGAAAAAAGCATTCACCGCAAGAATCAGCGTCGCGTGGTGTACGTGACGGCAGAAGTGGCCGGCGAGATAGAAAGTCCCGTTTATGCCATCCTTGATGCCGGAGATGAGATCGATGGACTGAATGTGCCGGAAGGTTACGCCCTGGCCCAACAGTTCTCAGGTCAGCCGTTTAACAGTGAAAATCTGACTGTTAAATGGGATGGTGAATGGCAGATCACACTTGAAGTATTCCGTGATCTGGGTATTGCCTTTGGGGTAGTACTGCTCATCATCTACATCCTGATCGTAGGCTGGTTCCAGGATTTTGGAGTTCCAATTATCATGATGATCGCGATACCACTGTCATTGATCGGAATTCTGCTGGGGCACTGGTTCACGGGAGCTTTCTTTACAGCCACCTCAATGATCGGGCTGATCGCCTTGGCAGGGATCATGGTAAGGAACTCAGTACTGCTGATCGACTTCATTCAGATCAGTTTAAGGCAGGGTAACAGCCTGCAGGATGCCGTAGTGGAAGCCGGAGCTGTGCGAACCATGCCAATTTTATTGACGGCCGGAACCGTTGTGATCGGTGCGATAGTGATCCTGTTCGATCCGATCTTTCAGGGATTAGCCATTTCACTGATGGGTGGAGCGATCGCCTCCACAGCGCTGACACTGGTTACCGTTCCTCTCATCTATTTTATGGTGAAGAACAGACTGAGCCGTGAAGAGATCATCAGGTAACATCAGAACCTGAAGTACAGGTTGTGGAAGAAGGAGTTATGTGTTAATGACTCCTTCACCCAAACCTGATCATTAAACATTACTTTAAAAAGAATTGTCATGAAATTACTAATCATACTTAGCATCGCTGAATACGCGAATGAAGTCAGAGAATTGATGGTGCGCAATAATGTACCCGTTTACAGTGAGACCGAGATGTATGGCTTCAGAACCGAGCGACATCAACCCGATATCAGAAGCTGGTTCTCACAGGGAGATCAGGGGATCTATTCAACTCTTTTCTTTTCCTTTCAGGACGAGAAAACCGTGAAAACCATACTTAAGGAAGTCGAAGCATACAACAAGGATCACGATCACAATGGTGATAATCCCCTACATGCCTATCAGGTAGCCGTAGAAGATTTCGCCTGATCGATACGATCGATCTAAATCCCAACTAACAATCTCCTATCAATAATCTCCGAAGGCTACGCCTTCCGGAGATGAGCAAAAGGAGGCTTAGCTTCCACATTTATGACCCATAGTCAGAACACGGCATAGCCTTTAAAGTTGTGCAACGGAACTGCTATCTTTACTGTCAATTAAAACAGTCAAGCCAATTACAAATTAGCTTATATGCCCGATTTTGATGTAGCCGTTTTTGGAGCCGGAATAGCCGGAACAGCCATTGCCAATGAAATGAGAAAGCGGGGTCAGTCAGTACTCATAATCGACCCTAACGCTTCAGAAGATGCTCCCGGACCACCCGGTGCTTTGGTTAACCCGGCAACGGGCAGGCGGGCCAAACTGACCTGGCAGGCTGAAAAATGCTACGATGCCTTAAAGGAACAGATCGAGGATATTTGTGCGGTGACCGGCAGGGATGATCTGATCGTTGAGACCGGGGTGATCCGGCCTGCTATCAGCGAGTCGCTGGCCGAAAACTTCAGGGATGCTCTCACCAAATACGCATGGCCGGAAGGCTGGATCGAGTGGCTGAAAGAGGATGAGATTCGTGAGATGAATTCACATGTGGCTGAGAATCACGGGGGTATTCATGTCAAAAGTGGGTACACGGTTTTTGTGGATAATTATCAGAATGCCTACCGAACCTATCTCAGATTGAAAGGGGTTGAGTGCAAATATGAAACTGCCCAATACGAGCATGATCAGGAGAACGATCAGTTCGTCATTCAATTTGAGTCCGGTGAACAGTTAACCGCCGGTAAGGTGATCATGGCGATCGGATATAAGATCCGTGATAATGCCGATTGGTCTTTTTTGCCATTGAATTTTGTAAAAGGACAGATCGTGCATTTTGAGGCAGAAGAACCACTGAACTGGGATCATGCGATATCGGCGAGAGGGTACAGCATTCGAAGAGGGGAACGTGAGCTTACCGTCGGTTCCACCTACGAACATAATTTTGAGAACCTGGATATCAGTGATAAAAGCTACGATCAAATACTCAAGAAGCTTGATCTGATGTTACCTAAACTGACCGGTAAGGTCAGGAAGATTGCGCAGATGGCCGGAGTCCGGGTTACCACACAAAACCGCTTGCCGGTGATAGGGGAACATCCGGAAATACCGAAACTGTTTGTGTACACCGGTATGAATTCTAAGGGATTCCTGTTTTCTCACTACGTGGGTGAACTGCTGGCGGAACATATCTTGAATGGAAATGAAGTACCCGATGAACTAAGTGTACAAAGGTTTAGCGAATAGAACCTCAGAAGATCACTTCTTAAGAATACTGCTATCCAATACGTCATGCTCATCAAACACAAAATAGTTGCTTAATCGGATTCCCAGATAAACGGATAGAACGGTTCCCGAGAAAATGGCCAGCATGATCATGATCTGATATTTGATGGCAATAAGGGGGGAACTGCCACTCAGTATCTGACCGGTCATCATGCCCGGAAGGGAGACTAAGCCAATGGTTGCCATGGAAGCAAGGGTAGGGTTGGCTGATTTTTTGAGGGCATCCCTGAAAAAGGGAAACACCGCTTCATTCCGAGTAGCCCCGCAGCATAGATAAAAGCGATAGCGTTCTTTATGCTCATTAAGGCTGTGATAAAAGGCATTGATGCCGATCACATTACTTCGGAGACAATTCCCCAATACCATACCCGTGATCGGTATCGTGTACTGTGCAGATAAGAATGTAGGCAACTGTATCACAGCCTCCAGGAAGAACATGTCGATGACAATAATGCCGAAAAAAGTGGCGAGGAAAATGGGGATCACCAGGGACCGTTGACGATTCAGTTCACTTCGGTCGATGGTGGCAAAATCAGCTACCAGAACCATGACCATGATCCAGGCCGCATTCAGCCACGCATTATCCAATTCGAACAAATACTCCAGGTAGTAACCAACAAACAAGAGTTGCAGGGTCATGCGGACCGTTGCAATGCCGAGTTTTTTGTTCAATCCTGTTTTATATCGCCAGAGGATCCACGCAGGAATGATAAGAATGAAAAAGCCAATACCAAGTTGCCACCAGCTAAGATCTATGATATCCATGGTTCGGTGATTAAGAAATATTATTTAATTCAATGACCCGGTCGCATTTCTCTACCCACCAGGGATCATGAGACGTGGATATGACCGTTCGATCGTTATTCAAAAGTAACTCAGCTACTTTCCGTTTTGATTCCAGATCAAGGGCTGATGTTGGTTCATCCAAAAGGATCACCTTTCGGTTCAAAAGCAGGCAACAGGCCAGTCCTATCCGCTGCCGTTGACCCGTTGAGAGTTCACTGAAGTTGCTGGCAAGAGTGCCGGCTTCCAATCCCAGTGCTTCCAGGGTGTCAATAATCTCAGGTCGTGAAGGTTTGTTTTGGCTGTTCGACTGAAATTCGAAGATGAAATCCATGAGTTCAGCGGTTTTGCCCGTACCAAGGTTCAGATCCTGTGGCAACCAAACGACCTCCTTTCTCATAGTACGGATGATGGTATCAGTATACACGGATCCCTTGAAGGATATGCTTCCCTTGTCTGGCGTTTCAAAGCCAAGCAGTAATCTGAACAGTGTGGTCTTACCTGAACCTGATTCTCCCTTAATAACGACCTTTTCCCTCTGGTTTATGAGGAGGTTGAGACCATCAAACAGCTGTTCGCTATCATAGCTGAACCGGATATCCGAAAGTTTGAACAGAGTATCTGATTTCATAATGGCATTTTGTTAACGGAAAGGTAGAGTATAAGAATTTTGTTGAATGATTAAAGTGATCGTCTTAATTGAACATTTCGATCGGACGGATCCAACAAATGATCGGAATATTTATTAGTTTAACATTAAACAAATAAAGCAATTATCATTATGGAATTAGGTATTTACACCTTTGTCGAAAACACACCGATAGAAGGAACAGAGAAACGGATCAGCCCATCAGAACGCTTAGAGAACCTTCTTGAGGAAGTAGAATTGGCCGAGGAGCTGGGGCTTGATGTGTATGCGATAGGGGAGCATCACAGAGAAGAGTACGTTTCTTCCTCACCATCAACCTTGCTGGCAGCTGCTGCAGCTCGCACTAAAAACATAAAGTTAAGCTCAGCAGTAACGGTATTGGGTTCAGAAGATCCTGTGAGAGTGTATCAACAGTTTTCAACGATCGATCAGCTATCCAAGGGTCGTGCTGAGATCATGGTCGGTAGAGGGTCATTTGTAGAATCCTTTCCATTGTTTGGTTACGACCTGAAAGATTATGAGGAGCTGTTCCTGGAAAAGCTTCAGTTGTTAATGCAGCTGAGAGAAAACGAGGTGATCAGTTGGGAGGGTAAGCATCGGCCTTCGATCAATAACCGTGGCATATATCCACAGCCGTATCAGGATAAATTGCCGGTGTGGAGAGCTGTGGGAGGAACCCCAAAATCAGCCTATGAAGCCGGCGCTATGGGGATGCCAATGGCGATCGCGATCATCGGTGGGATGCCTAAACAATTCAAGCAAATGGTGGATATCCATAAACAAGGAGCCGCCGATTACGATCAGCCTGAACAGCGCGTGAGTATCAACTCTCACGGATTTATCGCAGAGACCACTCAGGAAGCGGCCGATACAGCATTCCCTGCCTTCAAAATTACCATGGATAAGATCGGAAAGGAGAGAGGCTGGCCCCCGATGTCACGCCAGCAGTTTGATGCTTCCATCACGCTGGAAGGAGCCAATGCTGTGGGAAGTCCACAGGATATCATTGATAAGATCATGTATCAGCATGAGATCTTTGGTCATGACCGCTTTTTACTTCAGATGAGCGTGGGAAGTGTTCCTCATGATAAACTTCTGAGATCCATAGAATTGTTTGCAACCGAAGTGGCACCGGTTGTACGTGAGAAGATCAACCGGGAAAGTGTGGCTTGATCGGGATCATGATCTGATCTCACCTTCAGAAATTAATTTCCTGAAATTTATCTAATATTCATAATGAACGTGTATCATGGATTCAAAGTCGATTTAAGCAGATTTATTTAAGATAAAATACTCTTAAATCTTTATAACTAACCAAACCAATGATCCTATGAAAAGCGCAATTACCAAATTCACATTACTGACAGCACTGCTGATGTTCGGCATGACCTCATTCTTGTCGGCACAAACAGAGGAGTACAAAATTGATGGCATGACCTTCGGGATGCCGGAAGCAAAAGTTTACACAGAAGACTATAACGGTTCACCGGTTGTAGGTGAATATATAACACAAGCCCCGAATCTGGCACCGTTAGATTATGAGGGAAATAAACATCATGAAGTGCGATTGGATATCATCGTGCAGGAAGTGGAAGTAGCGAGTGGTGTCCGATATCAGGCATGGACGTTCGGCGGAAGCGTGCCGGGACCGGTCATTCACGTTCGTGAGGGAGACCGCATCACCTTTACCATGAAGAATCGATCTGATGAAATGGTGGAGATCAATGAACCTATGAGTCAAATGAGAGTGAATGGAAAGCGGGCAATGGGTCCATCTGATCTTTCTGCAATAAGTAATGATGGCGACTGGACAAGTACTTCACCTTTTATGAAGCAACTGAGAGAGAATAATTTCCAGAAAAACAAAGCCGGTATCATGCCGATGCCGCACTCCATGGATTTCCATGCCGGTACCGTGGCTAAGGATGACAAATGGAGAACCGTAGGTCCCGGTGAAACCATTACATTTGATTGGGTAGCAAATTACCCCGGCACATACATATACCACTGTGGTACTCCAAGTGTACTGATGCACACGGCAATGGGACAACATGGTGTGGTAGTGGTATCTCCTAAAGACGGATATACAGAAGACTATGAAGTGGATCGGGAGTACGTGATCGTACAAAGCGAATATTATCTGACCAAAGGCGACGGCGACCTTTATCAATTCGATTTTGATGCAGCTTACAATAACGATCCTTCACACGTGGTCTTTAACGGTCACCAAACCATTCTGCACGATCAGCCATTGAAAGCTAATGCAGGTGAGCGTGTTCGTTTTCACTTCAGTAATAACGGACCAAGTGGAACGTCCAGCTTCCACGTAATCGGTGGAATATTTGACAGAGTTTGGTTGGAAGGACATCCTGCCAATGAAATGCGCGGAATGCAAACAGTTCTGATCGGTGCCTCCGGTTCAGCCACTTTGGATATGATCGTACCTGAAGAAGGAAAATATATCCTGATCGACCACGAGTTTGTGGATGCTGAAAAAGGTGCAACCGGTACCCTGAAAGCCGGACCCCGCAAGAAATAACGAACTGAGTAGAAAAAATCTCCCGGGGCGAAATGAATTCGCCCCGAAGGTTTGAATAGAAACTAAAGTCATGATGAGATCCCAAACGAACATATTCGCTTTCACCATTATTACATTCGTTATGATGATGCTCTTCACGCCAGAGAAAGCGTCTTCACAATCGGTGAGGGTACTTGTTCCGGCGGGATCTTTTCATTCCGTTTTACCAGAAGTTGAGGGAGAGCCCATACAGGTAGATTCTTTTTTCATGGATGAAACAGCGATTACCAACGAACAATACGCTGAGTTTCTGAGAGAAAATCCGGAATGGAGGCGTTCAAATATTCCGCCCATTTTTACCTATGATGGCTATCTCAAAACCTGGAAGTCAGATCTTGAACCTGACTATGAGGAAGTCGGAGAAAACAGACCGGTTACCCGCGTCTCATGGTACGCAGCGAATGCTTACTGCTCGGAGCAGGGAGGTCGGCTCCCGACATTAAATGAGTGGGAATATTCTGCCCAGTTGCTGGGTATAGAGGACGAAGCTGAAATGAATCGATTCAGCAGTAAACTGATCAGCTGGTACTCTGGTATTGATGCCAACAATTTACCTGAAGTGGGTTCAACAGGCATAGAAACCACGACCGGTGTAAAGGATCAATTTGGACTTGTTATGGAGTGGGTGGCTGACTTTAAACCCATTATTGCAGACGAGATCTCCCTGGATTGCGGTACAGTGGGACGAATGCAAACACTGAACAGCGTCTATAGTTATGCCGCTTCCATCAGGTATATCACACGCATGAGTTTTAATCCAAAGATCACGACGGGTATGGTAGGTTTCCGGTGTGCCTATGATGAATCGGACCGTTCTGATCAAACCAAACATGAGGTAACATTATGAGGTCGGTATTTATCTATTTAATCCTATTTTCAGTACTTGGAATTGTGGAAGTGAATGGGCAGGATATGCATCATCAACACGATCATAAACAGGAAGCATTGAAGGCGGGCGAGGTTCAATCCGGACATTCACTGTATCACCTGGATAATGAGTTTATCACCCATAGAAATGAAAAAGTAAAACTCTCCGATTTTGCCGATGAACCGGTTATTGTGGTCATGTTTTACGGGAACTGTACCCAGGTTTGCCCGATCTTGATTCAGGATAGTTGGAGGCTTTACAGTTCGCTGAGCGAATCAACAAAGAAGACCGTAAATGTACTGGCTGTTTCATTCGATACAGAAAATGATTCTCCGGAGGTTTTAGCAGAATATGCCAAAGATGAGCAGCTGGATATCTCAGGGTGGCACTTTGTGACCGGTAAAGATACGGATATCCGGATGCTGGCCATGATGCTGGGAGTGAAGTATCAAAAAGACAGCAATGGTGACTTTGCCCATTCAAACCTGATCACCGTTCTTGATGCTGAAGGAAATGTGGCAAAAAGAGTAGAAGGGCTGAACCAACCCATGGATGAAGCGGCCTGGTTGATCGAGTCTGTATCGAAGAATTCTGATGAAACTAAATAATGATCATAAATACACCGTAGGGTTAATTCATGAATTACCCCTACGGTGAAATCCCAACCGGACTGAAACAGGATAGAAAATGAAAGCTTGTATCATCACAGCTATTTTCATTGTATTTGGGATATCCCTGTCATTACATGCGTTTCCAACCGATACCCTGACCGTTCGTGTGTTGGGAACCGCAGAAGATGCCCGTTTTGAACCGAGAGTTATTAAGGCTCAGCCCGGTGATGTCGTTAAATTTGTAGTGGAGGAGGGACTGCATACCGTAACGGCCTATCATCCCCAAAACCGGCGCCCGCAAAGGATCCCGGAAAATGCCGTTTCCTTTGATTCGGGTATGTTGACGGAAGGAGATATCTGGTTCCTGGAACCGAAGGTAGAGGGAGTGTACGATTATTTTTGCCTGCCACATGAACGTATGGGGCACGCCGGCAGGCTACTGGTTGGAGAGGTGAAACAGGTTCCGGCTTATCCGTTAGGCAGAATAGCTCCCTCAATAATTGAAGACCTGGACACCGAAACAAAGCTTTTAATTGATCAAAAAAGCTTTGATCTGTAGTGAAAATGATACTTATTCCCGACTGTCTGAAGAGCGCAGTTTCTTCCGTCTCAGTTTCAGGTCCTGGGAAGCCTTGGCATAACCGCCGTTGGAACCGTCAACAAAGTGAATATGATTGTGTTGGTAATTTCTGACATAACAGGTTACCATGGCCGCAAATGACGGGTGCACGCCATAGGCTAATTTTCCTTCCCTGAACATATCCTCCAGGAATTCTGTGAGTTGCATGCGTTGAGCTATTGTACCGGAGGCCACAAAACGAAGTCCGTCTCCAAATTTCTTATAATCTGCATGGCGAACGAGGTCGGGTTTATAATCACCCCAGTTTGTTTGGGACGTCTTTTTGTTGAACCGCATCAGGTAAACCCCGGTAACGAGTTCAAAAATCATGTTCAAAATATACCGGGCCTTTTTGAGAAGGGTGGGAGGCTGAGTTCTGAGTTTCCATTCCACTCCAAGCAAAGAAGGGTTAGCAGTCATACTCAGGGCTTCTTCACGAACCGGATGGTAATCCTCTTCCATTCCGTAGATCTCTTCGATCTTGCCAAAACAGGCTTCGTAGATCCTGACCTGTTCACTGTCGGTCCCAACTGCCTGAATGAGATAGGCTGCTACCTCATCCTTATCGCTGGATATCTGATTCCATCGGCACTCTAATCCTGAAAGATCTGCTTCAACCGGAGCAACCCCTTCAAGGCGATTCTTTTCCTTTACGAGGTCCTCTGCATAGGTCACCCCGCTGCCCCAGAAAATGGTTTGATCAATGAATTCAGATAATTTGAGTCGAGCCACTCCAACATCGTGCCTATGATCCCTGAGCTCCTTCATGGATACAACACCAACGGACATTTCAAGACCATAAGCATTTTTAACAGCCTCTTTGCAAAAAGCCAGAATGCCTTTTACTGTATCAATGCCGTGATCGGGCAAAACGAGCAGCGAGCCGTCACCTCCGAACAGGTAGGGTAGCAGGTCGTTTTCAGAGTAAAAGTTATTCAAAGCTGCAATAATGGATGCTCCGGCCATGTTGACTTCCTTGTACTTACCCAAACGTATGGCATCCGTCGAACCACGCACATCAGCGATGGCAAGGTAGGAATCATCAGGCAGGGAAGTGTAAACCTCAGGTTTTGAAACGTCCCTGAAAGTGGTAACCACATTAAGTGAGTTATAAAACTCCCGGCTTCGCATGATCTGATCTTAATTCTGTGTGACAGTGGAGCCGAAAATAGATAAAATTATGTAACCCGTGGTAATTATTGGAAAGGAATAATGTAAGAAAAAGAAAAGCCCGCCGGTTTTAATGGCGGGCTTTGTATAAAAGATTGGTGTAGAAACTTAGTTACCGGAAGCTTCGAGTTGAATAGCTTCTTCGAAGGAGTATTGCACTCCGTCTTCTAATTCGATGCCTTCAACAAGTGAATCGGCATAGGCTTCAGAAGTTGGTTCAATGAGAACATTATAAGTTCCTTCATTCAGGCCAACCAATCGGAAAAAGCCCTCATCATCGGTTTGTGTTCCCACGGTATCTTCACCCATGATCGCGTACACAAATGGTTCGGCTTCAAGGGGAAGTACGGTTCCTGAAATACTGCCCTGCTCCTGCAGATTCACGGTTCTGAGAACCGGCTTCAGGATATAACCACCGTTTCCGGTTTGCACAATAGATTGTGAGGCATCAAAATCAATGACCAGATCATATACCTGACCGGATTCTACATCAGCCTGAACATTGAGTTTGTAGCCTGATTGTTGGGCACTTGGAGTTTGTAATGGAATGGTTTCTCCATCTACAACCACATTGTTGTTATCGCCAAGAAGCAAACGGATCTGATTATATCTGCCGGCTTCAAGTTCGGCTTCACCAAGCTCAAGTACGGCACCGTTTTGATAATCAAGCAGGTTAACAACCATGGAATCTTCCATGATGGCTTCCCAACCGGAGTCGGTGGTGTCATCTGCGCTTCCGTCTTTGTTTACAAGTACCTGAAGCACTTCAATGTTTACCTGCTCATAGTTCGCAGGGGCGTCGGTTAATGATACCTTTAATGTACCTGTGCCGGCGTCTTCATTGGTGCTGCAGGCAGCAAATACAAAAACTGTCAGAACTGTTAATACTGATAATAAATTTGATCTCTTGAATAAACTACTCATCGTGATAGTATTTGTTTGGGGTTCAGATACTTGAACACGTTAAAATTCTCTTTGTTCCAAAAGAGTTGTCACAAAAAAATCTTTTTAACCTGCCCCACCTGAAGCACCTCCACCGGCCGATCCGGCTGAAGCCCCGCCACTAAAACTACCGCCTGAAGCAGAAGTTGTGGCTGTTGCTGCAAGGTTTGAAAATGAGCCGGCTATTTCAGCAGGTGATGATGTGGTTCCGGGCAGTATCACGATCCAATACAACGAGGTTGCCGCACCCGGGTGTTGCTCAAATATCGGTTCGATCTGTTGCTTGCCCAAACCTAAAGCGATGGAAAAAATGAAATGCCGGCCCAGGTGTTCTTCACTGATCGTATGTTCTTTAGCGTTTTTCAGTGCATTTTGGTAGGCTTTCCAACGTTTGTAAGTCTCTTCCCCTTTAGGGGTTTTTCGTATTATAGTCAACGAAAGGACCATCATGATAAAGGTGCCGGCAAGAGCCATAGCCATCAATGGATGAATGAAGAAGATCCCGGCCAAGGCAACCCCTTCGATCACAAATTGAACGCCCAGATTCCAGTACATACCCTTGTAACTTTCTTTATCGATCCACTCCTTGGAGTCACAATATTTCTTTAATTTTTTCTTCCAGGCATAGAACCATTTAGAAGCTTCAGATTTCTGAAAATTAAAGATCTCATCAAATTTATTACCATCAGAGGAGATCCTTTTATTCACAAAATTCAGAAGACTAACCTCAAATTCTGTGAGTTCATTTTCTTTTGGGTCTGAATTTTTGGAGTGAATCGTATAGTAGTTGTCTTTTGATGAAAAGAACCCTTCTTCTTCCGCTTCATTTTCCTTGAGTTCAAAATAGCCCATTCTTGCCAGGTCGAGCAGGGTAGCGATCATATGTCCGGTGGTCACGGTTCGGTTCATCAGTAACCAACCAATGGCGGCCGGTTTTTCGCGTCCGGGCAGCATGATACTTTCCGAAACGGATATGTGCATTTTGTGGCGTAATCCATATTTCCGGTAAATGAGAATAAAGGCGATCAAACTGAGACCCGCCAGAATAATAGAGTATTCAATTGCAGCATTTTTCCGGCGCTGTTCATCTTCAGCTGCCAGACGTAATTTCTCACGATAGGCTGTTTCTTCGTTCTCCGCCTGTTCTAGGGTGAAAGTGGGGTCTGAGATCTGGATGAGATTTTCATCAAATACCGAGGAGGGAAATAAAGTGCGAATGACCACAGACTGATCACGACCTATGTTTTGTCCCGAAAATTGAAATCCGTTATCAAACGGTGTGCCGTCCATACTCCATGCCGGTTCACGTACCCAGTAGTGCAGGTCAGAAAGTGTGACCAATTCGGGTAACTGAACCAAAATTTCCATTTGGTCTGTGGATTTCTCCCGTCCGGCAGCAGCATAGGTCCAATAGAATTCACTCCAATCGGGACCTATTACCACAGCATTTTCAAGGGTGTAGGTAATGCTGTAGGTACGGGTTTCATCATCTGCACGATAATGCCATACGATATTGTATGCCTCGTCCGATTCTTCCACCAAAAAGGTTCCGGGTTCCTCGGTATTCAGATTAGTGTATGACTCCCCATTTTCCGATACGGAAATATCACGAATAGCGGAGTACCCTGATTTTGGCAGTCGATAATTTGCCCAGGTATAGCTGCCATCATAAACATAGGTTCGATGTTCAGTGATGGTTATGGTGCCATCTGCGTTGATCTGAACATCAACCTGAATTTCAGGGATGGAATATTCTTTTGCTGAAATATCAGATAGAGGAAGAAAAACGCCTATCAGTAAAAACAGACAGGCGTAAAGGTTGAATGATCTCATAGTTATTTCCGAATTTATTTTATGCCCTAATGCATATAACTACGGAAATTTTATGAGATTTGTTACGAAATAAGTAGGATTGAATGGGTTAACCGAAATTCCAGGTTACACCACGACCGATCTCAGGATCCGGGAAGTTCCAGTCAACGGCTCCCTGATCACAAGCATACATACAGGTGCCACACTCGATGCAATCTTCTACCTGAAAATGGACCTGATCGTTGTCATCCATCGTGTAGCAGTTGGCCGGGCATACCCAGGTTGTACATTTATGCGGGCAGGTTGAGTTACATACATCCGTATCCACTACAATATGTGGTTTGATCTCAGATTTTGACTGATTACGGTAGCTTACAAGTCCGAGTCGTTCGGTTAATTTAAGATTTTTCATAGCGGTTATATATCCTTTAGACCTTACACTTACAGTGATTTACCGGCTTTGAAGCCAAGTTTTGCTAATTCCCAGAAGGAAGCATGCCGTTTAACAGCGCCCTTCAGCATATCTTTAGATTTCGGTGTTGGTTCATTTTTGATGGTAAAGAACTGTCGGCCGAAATCACACAGAAGGTTTGGCACTTTCTGCTGCATGGTTTCAGTATGAAGGAGGTGAACGGCGTCCTGGAATCCGTTAATGTCTTTCATGACATAACTCTGATCCATTGCTGAACGATATTCTTTCAGCGTTGCTGAGCTGAAGTCCCCTTTCTCTTTGGCTTTAACGATCGTTTCAGCCGCCAGAATTCCGGAGCGCATGGCATAATCCATTCCCTGAATGGCTTTACCCGCATTCATTAACAAGTTGGCTGATTCTCCGGCTAGCAGAATACCGTCTTTGTATAATTCCTTAGGCATAACCCGGCTGTCTCCGGATGATACCACGTGAGCCGAGTATTCCACAACTTCACCATCTTTGATGATGTCAGCAATGGCGGGATGTGTTTTGAAATGATTCAGAACATCATGCGGACTTTTTTTCTTCTCACGCATATCTTTGATGCTGAGCACCAGCCCAAGTGAAATAGTGTCACGGTTGGTATAAAGGAATCCACCGCCTTCAACACCATCAGTGGCTGAACCGACAAACTCATTACTCATGCCACTGAGGCCGTTCAGCTGAAATTTCTGCTCAAGTACTTCCTGATCGAATCGTATGATCTCCTTGATACCGGTCAGCATGTGGTCGGCAGGTACATATTTATCCTGAAGACCCACCTGACGGGTAAGTAGGTTATTCACACCCTCAGCTATGATCACTGAATCAGCGTGGAATTCATCTTCGCCCGTGCGAATACCTACGGCCTTGTCATTTTCCATGATCACTTCATCCACCTTGATGTTAGTGGCAATGAAGGAATCCATGGCGTAGTCGGAGGCATCGATGGCTTCCTGAACCTTACCGGATAGCCAGTTATCAAATTTTGACCGAAGAACCACCACGCCGGTATAAGGCGTTTCGTTGAAGTGAGATGATTTGAAATCGATGGTAAAAGCTGATTGCTCGTCCATGAGAGTCAATCGTCGGTGGTTGATGAACCGTTCCCATCCGCCGTCTTCTTCTTCCCAGTAGTTAGGAACAAGTTTCGCGAGGTCGCTGCCCCACAAAACCCCGCCGGATACATTTTTGGATCCTGCAAATTCGCCCCGCTCAATGAGCAGGAATTTCATGTTATTTCGGGCTAGGGTCATGGCTGCAGCCAATCCCGCTACACCTCCACCAATTACGATACAATCAAACTTTTCGTCCATAGGGAGTAGTTTTGAGTTATTAGTGAAAAGTTTTGAGTGTTTGGTGTTGGTTTCAACACATCACTCAAAAATAAACACTCGGCACTAATTTTTAATTTTTTTCAACTCGTCGATAAAAGGAGGGAGTACTTTGTATAAGTCTCCGACAATTCCATAATCTGCGATCTCAAAGATCGGCGCATCAGGGTCTTTGTTGATGGCAACGATCACTTTAGAGTTCGCCATTCCGGCCACGTGCTGAATAGCACCTGAGATACCGACGGCAATATAAAGCTGTGGGGAAACCACTTTACCGGTCTGCCCGATCTGAAGACTAGGGTCATACACTCCGGCTTCTGTCAGCGCTCGTGAAGCACCGATTCCGGCATTTAGCAATTCTGCCAGTTCAGAGATCAGTTTTTGCCCTTCTTCATCTTTAACACCCCGGCCTGCTGCCACAATGGCTTCCGCTTCGTTAAGGTCAATAGTGTCGCCGGAAGCGGAAATGATCTCCTTAAGAGTGGCTTTCAGTTCGCCATCTTCCATACTGAAATCAATATTTACAGTTTCCGCTGAGGTTTCATTTTCGATAAGGTCGTATGAACCGGAACGAACCGAGACGAGTACGGTGTCACCTTTAGCTTCAGTGCTTGCAATGATCTTTGCAGCCATTACCGGCCGTTTGGCTTTGATGCCTCCGTCGATCAACTCAAAAGAAGATACATCCGGAAGTACCGCTGCATTTCGATTGGCTGCCAGGGCTCCTAAAATATCTTTGGTTCCTTCGGTGGATGCAAAGGCAAATACAGCAGGATTTGCAGCTTCCATGACATTTGCAAGGGCTTTAAGCAGAGGAGTGTTCATGTGGTTCTTGAAGATCGGATCCTCAACAACATAAACTTTCGACGCTCCGTATTTTTGAATTCCCTCAACAAAGGAAGAGGCATTAGCGTCCACAACCACGGCTTCAACTGTGTGTCCGTTCTGGTCCGCAAGCTGCTTGCAGTGTGAAAGTACTTCTAATGATGAACGTTTGATCTTGCCGTCAGCAATGGCGATGTGTGTTAAAATAGTACTCATTCGATTTCTCGTGGTTTTAAAAAATTTGTTGGCTTATTTCGATGTTAAATGGAGAAGGTTGATCGGGGTGAAACCCGTATAACCTCAATATCACACATTTAACAGGATCTATATCACGTTAGCTTCGGTGTCAAGCAATTGTGCAACTTCGCGGGCGATCTCTTCAGCTTCGCCTTCATATTTTTTACCGGCTTCCCGTTCAGGTTTTTCTTCATAACCAAGAACATTGGTATTAGCCGTTAATTCGTCTTCACTCAGTCCGAGATCGGATAATTCAACCTGTTCCATAGGCTTCCGCTTGGAGGCCATAATACCTTTTAGGTTTGGGATACGCGGTTCGTTCATATCGTTAGAGCAGGTAACTGCACATGGTGTTGGCAGCTCGATCATTTCCTGTCCGGTATCACCCTGTCGTTTCACGATCAGTTTACCGTCTTCAGCTTCCAGTCCAACAGCGTTTGTTGTGTACGGAAGGTTCAGCAATTCAGCGAGCATGCTTCCGGTTAGTCCGGCGTCCGTATCCTGAGATTGCTTTCCAAGCGAAAGTACATCGTACTTTTTGTCTTCAAAGAATTTGGCTAAAACCCGTGCGTATGATCCGGAATCATAGGCTTCATCACCGGAAGTCACAATATGAGTTGCCTTGTCAGCTCCCATAGCCAATGCTTTTCTGATGGTTTCGGACGCTTTGGAAGCACCAATGCAAACAACTTCAACTTCACCGCCATGCTTTTCCTTTAAAACAAGGGCTTCTTCAACGGCGGAGGCATCGTAGGCATTTAACACCATCCGGTCTGCATCCTGAATTAGTTGTCCGTCTTTGATCTGTAATGGTGCGTACACGTCGGGCACCATTTTTATACATACGTAAAATTTCATTCTATTCTGATTTCAGCTTGAAAATTTCAGTTATGGAACCGCTTTTTTGGGCGCCCAATATACAAAACCATGATACAAATATCTTAGTTCTGAAGGCTTTCGTATTCACTTAAATGTCCCTGATCGGTTTGTCGTAAAATGTTGTAGGCCTCCAGGCGTACATCGCGCGGGGCAGACTGAAAAATACCGGCTATTTCACGGGCTTTGGCATCAAAAAAGATATCATAGAGCCAGTTACTTGTTGACCGCCGTTTAGCCGTTTGAATGTTCCGGAGGGTTGTTAAAATTTGTTGTCGTGCCTGCTCGGGTGAGTCAATAAAGGTATCCAGTCCGAGCCGATGATAGCTATAGTATGCTCTGCGCAATGCGTTGTAGCTTCCTGAAGTCAGATCACTGATCAGTGTGTTTCGGTTTCGCTGATTGTTTGAGTTGCGGCTCCATCCGGCTGCGTTGGTGGTCTGTGCCAGGTTTAAAATATTTTGAGCTCTGACAAAATACTCGGAGCCACCCAGTTCAGAAAAAGTATCAAAATCATATCCGAGCATCACATAACTGTAAAAGTCCAGAAACCCGGTCAGGTCGTCAAACTGTAATTCATCATGGATCATCGTGCGCCCTTCAGGATAGCTGAATTGCCAGCCGTTGTCGCTGATCAGTAGTGTTGAGGTTTTATTCGTGGTATTGTAGATGGGGCGCTGGACCTGTATCACCGTTTCGGCACTAAACAAGTAATTGGATGTTCCACTGACGATCACTATCTGCATCAGGCATTCTATTCGTTCGTGATTCTGATAGTCAATTTCAGTCCAGTTATGTTCGTTCAGATATTCTTCAATATCCGGCTTCAGGTTACTTAAGTACTGATAGGAAGAGCCTTCAAGGCGATCTGTGTTGACCTCAACCGTGCAATTAAGCTCCTGAGCCCTTCCTTCAAATGTCAAAAAGACAAAAAATACTCCGCAAAATAGGATCGTCTTTATTACATTATTAAAAAATAGAGGGGTCTTCATATAAGTATTTATTGTTTCTCAATGATACGAATACAACATATACTATATAAAATAACTTTCGGGATTATTTTAGCATTGTTCTCGTTTCCTGTTCATGGTCAACTCATCATGGGAGCAAAGAGTCTGGGTATGGGGCAAACTTCTGTCGCCTTACCTCAAAATAACTGGGCTATTTTTGCCAACCCGGCCACCATCAATACCGATAATACATCCATAGGCTTTTATGGATTGAGGAATTACGGTTTTTCTGAACTGACGGATATGGCCGCTGCAGCAACCATCCCCACCAAATTCGGTGTAGCGGGATTTGGCTTTCACCGTTACGGAGATAATCTGTTCAACGAAATGAGAGTTCGCATAGCGTATAAACACGAGTGGCGAATGCTGCATTTTGCCATAACGGGCAACTATAATCATATTTCATTTGGATCAGGCTATGGATCAGGCTATGGCTCAGGCGGTGCGTTGGGGGTTGATGTAGGCCTGGCTGCAGAATTGACGGAAGATCTTTGGATAGGAGCCCGCTCCAGCAATGTCAACAAACCGGAATATCAGGATATTGATGAGGAGCTGCCACGGGATATTATCATTGGTTTTAGCTACAGCATGAATGAACTGGCCCTGTTCGCATTTGATGTGGCCAAAGATGTTCGGTTTCCGGTTTCTTACCGGGGTGGTATCGAGGTTGATATCTTTCAGGGTTTGCTTGGCAGAATTGGCGTGACAACAGAGCCGCTGAGCTTCTCAGGCGGGTTCGGATTCAGTCAGGAAATGTGGGCCGTCAACTTAGCGGTTCAAAAACATGAGTTACTGGGATTTAGTCCCGGTTTAGATTTCATGATCAAATTTTAGATGAGGAATTGTGTAACTATCATATCTTTAGGTCTTGTCATGACCTGCGGAATGGTACCTGAGAGAGCCTATTCTCAGGATTCCACGAGTGTGGAAGAACAACTTGAAAAAGCGTTTGAGGAATTGGATCCGGAAGAATCAGGCTTAACCGGTGAACAGCTTACACAATTTCTGGAAGACCTTGCGGCAAATCCCATCAACATAAACAGAGGAAAACTAGATGACCTTCTTCAAATTCCGGGTATCAATTTAAAGATCGCCCGTGCCATTGTTGACTATCGGTCAACCAAGCCATTTGAAACCAAAGAAGAGTTGCTGGAAGTATCCGGTATTGGTCCTGCTACTTATAGAAGGATGCAACCTTATGTGAGCATAGGAGGATCCGGAGAACGATTTCGTGACATGTATTTAAGACCGGAGTACTGGCTGGCAAACAGACGGGTAGAGGTCTTTTCACGCTACCAGCGGGATCTGCAGGAAAGCGAAGGGTATATTCGTCCTGATAGTCTTGGAGGCTACCTCGGTTCACCCATGAAATACTATCACCGCATAAGGATGAACACCAATCACCTCTCCGTGAATTTTACGCAGGAAAAAGATGCCGGAGAGCCGTTGGATGGAGTAACAGGATTTGATTTCAACTCCGGGCACATAGCACTGGTTGATAACGGGAAATTGAATGAACTGGTAGTGGGGGATTACAGCCTCAGTTTTGGGCAAGGTTTAGTGCTTTGGAGCGGGGGAGCCTTTGGCAAGGGCAGGGAAGTGGTCGGAACGATCTCCAAGAATGAAAGAGGGATCAAGCCTTACAGTTCGGCACAGGAAACGGATTTTTTCAGGGGTGTAGCGGCTTCTTATGGTGATAAGATCGAACTGACCGGATTTTATTCTGAACGGCCGAGAACGGCTTCGGTTACCGGGATCGATACCACCCGTTTCCCAACCTCAACCGGATTTCACAGAACCGAAAATGAATTGGGTCGGAAAAACAATATCTACCAGATGACGACCGGTGGCCGGCTTAGGGTGGATTCGAGACTTGGATTGATCGGGGTGACCGGATACTACAATCGGTTCAGCAGTTACATTGATAAGGGTACTTTATTGAGTAGTGCCTTTGATTATGAAGGAAGAGAACATTCCGTATTTGGGGTGGATTATCGTGGGTTGATCAGAAACAGTTTTTTATTTGGTGAATTTGCCAGAAGTGAGAACGGTGGGTTTGGGGGTATTGCGGGAGTAGAAACACCCATTGGAGATAATTCGGAACTGGCTCTTGCGTACAGGCATTATGAGAAAGATTTTCAGTCATTTCTGGCAAGCGGATTTGGGGAACAGTCATCAGGATCTCAAAATGAAGAAGGATTTTATGTTGGCCTAAGGCATATTCTGAATCCTAAAATTATCCTGAGCGGTTATTTTGATCAGTATCAGTTTAATGCCCCACGATTTGGTACTTCACAGCCCACCGGAGGCTTCGATGTACTGGCGCTTAGTGAGATCAATTTCAACCGAAGCCTGAATGTGTACTTTTTGATACGTTCTGAAACCAGGGATGATGAATATGTGGTCTTGAATGAAATGGGAAACGAGCAGATCCGAATGGGAGAAGAGACCCGTTCAAGCATCCGTACGAATCTTGAGTATCAGGTAAGTCCGGATGTTCGATTGAGGTCAAGATTGGAACTGGTTCGAAACAGGGAAGCCGGAGGGGAATGGGAAACAGGATTTCTGATTTATCAGGATCTCCGGGTTGAGCCAACACGTAGACTGCGCATCGATGGGAGGGTTACACTATTTGATACAGATAGTTTCAATACCCGGGTGTATCAATTTGAAAGTGACCTGTTGTATGTGATGTCCAACACGGTACTGTACGATCAGGGGCAGAGAGCCTATGTAGCGCTTAGATACATTGCAGCTGACTTTATGGATGTCTGGTTTAAATATGGAGTCACTGTTTTTGAAGACCGGCAAACCATCAGCAGTGGCCTGAGCGAAACAAAAGGGAATGTCCGGAATTCGATAGGCCTTCAGGTTCGGTTACTTTTTTAAAGTAATAAGAGAATTAATTTATCATTTTCGAACCTTAATTTTTAAATAAATCAAGAGAGTGTAAACAAATATACTTTGTAATAGTAAAAGTGGAGGATTTAGTTCAAGGTAACCTATTTGACAATTCAAATCAGACCCTAACATGGTATTGATAAGTGATATAATCAATACTGGTGTTATTAGTACAAAACCTAAAGTAATACCTAATTTTAACTGCTTACCAGTAAAAATTGAAACTGCAATAATTATCTCTGCAAGAATCACAGTCCATTTAATCATATAATAAGAGTTTGAATCAGCTAAAATAAACGTTAAATCTTCTTCTGAGATCATTCTATTGATGGATGAAATGAGGAAGTAAAAGGCTAAAACAATCTTTACATATTTCATAGTGATAGCTCATATTTTATGATTTTATAGAAGCCATCCACATATGATAAAGCGTAGAGATAATTACCTGAAACCGTGATATCTTTTGCCATTTCGGGTAGCTCAATACTTTTTATATAGTTTCCCGTTCGCTTGTCAAAGATCTGTAATTCTGTAGTATTATCTGACTTTTCAATCTCATCAGCAATTTTACCTGTAATAGTTTTTACAGCCATCATAAATGGTTTAATCTCAAACTTTTTTCCTGAAAATAAAACGTAGACATATTTATCGTCAGTAGCGATGCTTAGAGTTCCTTCAGGGGAGATTGCATGATCAGGTGCTGAATACCCGTCATCGTATTCTACAGTAGGTAAAATAAACGAATTGGGTGTTTTGAGTGTATCAACCGTACCGTTAGAAGAAATTGTAAGGACGAGGGTAGAATAAAAATAACCAATATACGCTTTATCAGTGTCGGTAATCATTGGGCCTTGGTCTACCATAAAATTAATTGAAATTGGTTTTAGGCTGTTATAGTAATCGGTATCAATTTTAAGTAAGACCTTATCAACGATGTTATTGTTATTGAATCGTCGTATTTCAGCTGCTGTTTCAAAGTTGTAGAATTTTCTGACCACAGCTATTGAATCGTTTAGAATGACAGCAGAGCTGATTGAGCGATCATTATATCTAATATCTGTTACATAAGTCAGATTCCGGTCATATACCATGCCTTTTCTTTGATTGTTATCCCACAGTAGAAACAAATTGTTGTTTATATTTGAAATAAGTTTTCGTCCTTTCTGAGAAAGTTCTCCCGGACCCCGGCCGGCTCTGTGTGAAGCAATAACGGTCTTACTTTTTAGATCATGCATACTTAAAACTGCATCCCTATTGCTTAAGTCAACCACAATAATAGTATCCTCATTCAACGCGTAAATGTTGGTGGGGCTGTAAATATTGTCCTGATAGACTAGTGTTTTCTTAAGTTCCTGTCCATTAGCTGGATGAATAACCAGAGATAGAAATATTAATAGAAGTAGTCTCATAGTGCTTTATTAAATGAAAAGCTCTTTCATGATCTTCATGAAAGAGCTCCCAGTTTCTATTTGCATTTGGTTTTACAGGTAGTTTCACTTCCCCAGCATCCAAGGAAAAGTTTTCGATTTCCATGAATGATTTCGTCAACTCCATCTTCGCCGCAAGGGCCTTCTACCTTAGATAGGTTGTAATTTTCTGTAGCAGTTGTTTGGGCAGTCAGATTGGATTGGGGTAATACAAATAATCCCATACTGAATGCAATACAACCCATTGCTACTAATACACTTTTAATTTTTGATGTAATAAGTGTTTTCATTTGAACCTCGCTAGTTTTGTTAGTAATTGGATACCAACAACATTCTAAAGAGGTAGATTATATTTTGCTTGAAATAAGCTCTGAAAATTGTTCCAAAAAAAATCTCAACTTTTGTTCGTACTTCTCCACTCGGAGGGAGACAAAGCGGTCACATTACTAAATGCTTTGCAAAATGAAGAGTTTGAACGAAAACCAAGTTCAATAGCAACCAAGGTAATTGATTCGTCAGTTTCTCTCAGTAAAATCTTTCCTGCTTCAATGCGATGATGTAGAATGTATTCTTTTGGATATCTATTTGTAAATCGCTTAAATCTGGCTGAAAAGCATTTTCGATTTATTTTACACACTTCTTTTAGTAGGTTGATATTTAATTTTTCATCAAAACAATATGTGTGTATATAGTTAATGGCTCTTTGAATATCGTTGGGATATTGAATTTGCTGCTCAGATATTAACTGCCTATAGTTATTCAAAAGAACTTTAGTCCCTATTTTATTACTCATAATGTTGTACCCAGTTTTATACCCAGTGTTTTAATCTATAAAGTAGAGTTAAACTAACTAATAGATACTTCTCACTACTTTTAAGAGGATGAACTTATTTGTTTGTTACAATTTTTTTTAAAAATATATTCAATAATACAATTTTAGGTAAGGTTGGGAAGTTTGGTAAAGTTGATAGGCTGACCGAAAAAATAGGAGTCACTGTTTTTGAAGACCGGCAAACCATCAGCAGTGGCCTGAACGAAACACAAGGGAATGTCCGGAATTCGATAGGCTTTCAGATTCGGTTACTTTTTTAAGACCATTCAGCTATTCTTGACCCTAAAAGTAGTACCCAATATTAATGTTGAACCGTGTGTTCCATCGGGCATCATTCAGTCCTTGTCCAAGTCCCTGACCAAACGTTTCGGTTAACCACGGGTGATTACTGCCTCTTGCTATATCAAAGTAGGTGTACACATTGCCCGCCGTCAGCAAAAATCCGATCACATTTTGATGAGCGTCATTGAAGCTATCAATATGTTTTTGGAAGTAGGTGTAATCGTTATAGAAATTCAGGTTGGTGACCGGCCCCCAGTTCACGTCATAACTGTAGCTGAGTCCGGCTGAGTACATACTCATTTCCGTGGTTACCGGATAGGTGGAAGCATAAGCGCCCATTTGAACGGCATCTATGGGCTGACCGGTGTCATCCTGTGCATTGATATCGTATGTGGTATACTGCCCTTTGAAATTCCAGTTGCCGTAATCAACATCGGTGTGAGCTGCTATGGCATACCGGCGATCAGTTTCATTCAGTACCTGATTCCAGGTTTGGCCGATCACTCCACTCACTCCAAGTTCTACGGTTCCTCCATCGATATCAAAACTACGGGTGGTTCTGACATTCAACTGATTGCGTTCGTAGTTGGTTTGGTTACCGGACGGAACGATATCATAGGAATATCGACCGGAACCGCCAAAGCCAAATGAACCTGCTCCTGCTGCGGGGCCTGCCGGTTCAGGCTGAAAGAAATAGGCCGCCATGATATCCCAGTTTTCGGCAGTGTGCGTAAATTTGATTCCCATATCGTGATCATCCTCAAGTCCGACATAATAGGGCCCCTGAAACCACCAGTTGTGGGAATTATACTGAAGGTTGCCAAACGGAATCTGAGTAACACCGATCTGAATATTGTTCTTTTCATTAAGATCGTATCCTAACCATCCCTGCTTTATAAAATGCGTGTTGAAGGTAGGGTAGAACCGGTATTCAAAATTAAGCTTCACCCCATTTTTAACCGCATTCACGTTGATACGCCAGGTGTCCCAGGTAAACTGTCCATCGTTGTTGTCGATATTGCCGTCTTCATAATCAGTCAATATGACGTTATACCTGACGGCCCCGCCAACGCTTAGTGAAGATTCATCATCCTGAGCAAACAGATAGGCAGGAATCATCATAAAAATTGAAGTGAGCAAAATAGTGAGTTGTTTCATTGTTCATCCGTTTATTGAATTATTCCGTTAACATGTGAACCTGAAAACTTCTTCCGGTCAATTTTTTTTGGAAGAAGAACACGGTGAAATCCTGCTCAGTTTTTCACTTTGACTTATGTGTTTTGGATAAATCTCTTACATTCAGTTTTAACAAACCACAAGCTGGTTAAGTGGAGATTCGATATATCAGATCGATCCATTCATCCGGTTAGGTGTGGTTCAATCATCAGGTATAAAACCCGGTTTTTTAGATTTATGTACTTCTTACACAGCTATTTAAAACAAATGATATCAATAAAGTTCAGATCGATACCAATTTTTTTGGTCTGCTCCTTATTCTTTGGATTGACTGAAGTTATTGCACAGCAAGAATTTTCACGACAGGATACGCTCAGGGGAAGTATCACTGAGGAGAGAGCCTGGTGGGATCTTAATTATTATCATCTTGAGGTGAAAGTAAACATTGAAGACAGCTCCATAGCCGGCAGTAATTTGATCCGCTACACCGTACTTGAGCCGGGGCAGACCATGCAGGTCGATCTTCAGGAGCCACTTGAAATCACAGACTTCCAACAAGATGGGGAAAGTCTGGACTTTGTGAGAGAGGGCAGTGCGTTTTTCGTAACTCTTGAGAAGAAACAGGTAACAGGCGATGTAAATGACGTTGTTGTGGAGTATGCCGGAAAACCGGTGGTAGCCGAAAATCCACCCTGGGACGGTGGCTTTACCTGGACAGCCGACAGTAACGGAAAACCATTTGTGGCCACGTCCAATCAGGGGATTGGGTCAAGTGTGTGGTGGCCGAACAAAGATCACCCGTATGATGAAACCGATAGTATGCGGATCAGTATCACCACTCCGGGTGATCTCATGGATGTTTCGAATGGCCGGCTGGAAGGTGTGGATGAACATTCTGATGGAACTAAAACCTGGAATTGGTTCGTCAGTAATCCCATCAATAACTATGGAGTGAATATCAACATCGGCGATTATGTGCATTTTGGTGAGATCTATGATGGCGAAAAAGGCGAATTGACCCTCGACTATTATGTGCTGCGCGATAATGAGGAAAAAGCCCGGAAACAATTCAAGCAGGTAAAGCCCATGTTGGATGCCTTTGAGCACTGGTTTGGTCCGTATCCATTTTATGAGGATGGATACAAGCTGGTGGAAGCTCCATATCTGGGAATGGAACATCAGAGTTCAGTGACCTACGGCAACGGATATGAGAATGGATATTTGGGTCGCGACCTGAGTGGGTCAGGCTGGGGATTGAAGTTCGATTTCATCATCATTCATGAAACCGGCCACGAATGGTTTGCCAACAATATTACCTATGCCGATGTTGCTGATATGTGGGTACACGAGGGATTCACCAATTACTCAGAGAGTTTGTACCTGGATTACCATTTTGGAACACAGGCTGCCAACGAATATGTGCAAGGACTCCGGCTTGGCATTAACAATGACCGGCCTCTGATGGGGACGCATGGCGTATATCATCGCGGATCGGGCGATATATATAACAAAGGAGGAAATCTGCTGCATACTTTACGTCAGGTTGCTGACGACGATTCCCTTTGGAGAGAAACCCTTCGTGGCCTGAACCGTGAATTTTACCACCAAACGGTACATTCCAAACAGATCGAAAATTTTATCAGTGAGAGTTTTGGACACGATCTTTCAAAAGTATTTGATCAGTACCTGAGAGATACGCGTATTCCAACTTTAGAGTATGCATTCAGAAATGGCTCTCTTTCATACCGATGGGGGAATGCTGTGAGTGGATTTAATTTGCCGGTTGATGTTACTGTAAACGGAAAAGACATCCGGCTCAACCCAACCACCGGCTGGCAAAGAATGGAAGTTGAAGAAAAAGAGACGAACCAATTAGTGGTTGATCCGAATTATTATGTCGGCAGTTTTGATCTGTTAGGCGAATAAGGAAATGTGACGCCCGTCGATTTCCAGTTTACTGAAATTGAAAGCTTTTTTGATCCACCGGAATGTTTCTGGGTGGTAGAAGAAAACGTGGGTTTCATCACTTTTGTAATACCATGCATGGAAATCAACATCCTCGGTATAGACGTCGGTTTTCAGGAATAATGCTCCTCCGGGGTTTAACATGCCTCGTAATCGCTCAAATTCCATGTGGGGTTCATGAAAATGTTCAATAACCTCACAACTGACTATGTAGTCAAAGGTTTCATCAAATACGGTAGTGTTGTTATCAAAAAAGGGATCGTAAGTGATAATATCGTACCCTTCATCTGTCAGCATTTTGGTGATCACCGGTCCGGTTCCGGCACCAAAATCGAGTCCTTTGTTGTCAGGGCTGTAATGCTCAAGGATCTTATCAACCAGCGGGGAAACAAATTTTTGGTACCGGGGATCTTCCACGTCGTTATTGTGGCTTTCATACCTGTGGATCTCCTCATCAGGAGTCGGATAATCGCTGATATCCATCAAAACCGCTTTACAATTCGGACACCGGTGATATTGCCGTTCTTCTTTTTCATAGAAATAGAACGGTTCCGTTTTTATTGAACAGAGCGTGCAGTTCATACCTGTTTTTTCTTTTGAAGGTATGATTTATGCAAAACAGATGTGAAGCTTACTGTTCCGGATACCAGTTCTTCAGGCGTACGTCAATATCTTTTCTTTCCCAGTCCACTATTTCCTTGAATCGCTCAATATCCTGACCACGGTGGTGATAGGGATACATGACTTTCGGTTCAAACTTCAGCACTCCACTGGCAGCCTGATAGATATCCATGGTGTAGGGGAGGTTCATGCAGACAAACGCGATGTCAATATTTTCGAGCTGACGCATTTCGGGAATATCCTCAGTATCACCAGACACGTAGAGCTTTTTACCGCCCATGGTTACCACATAACCGTTGCCCCAGCCTTTGGTGTGCCGTGCTCCCTCATTGGGAAGGTTGTACATCGGAACGGCCTCGACATTGATTCCCTGATAGTTTTGGGATTCACCATTTGCAAGAATAATGGGTTGACTGGAATAAGCTTCAGGCATTTGATCTGCTACAACCTTAGGGACTATAAAGGTGGTATTTTCTGTATCTAAAGCTGCAAGGGTCTCAGGACTCAGGTGGTCTCCGTGCGGATGGGTGATCAGGATCAGTTCCGGGGCAGACTTGCCTTCATAAAGATCTGCAGAACCCCAGGGATCAACATAAACATCCAGTCCATTCCACTCAAAAATGACGCTTCCGTGCAGGATCGGGTGGATCCTGAGATCTCCGTTTTCAGTTTGAAAGGTATCCGGAGAGTTCGTCAGTTGTGCAAAAGCTGAGGTAGTTAAAAAGGTAAATGAGAGCAGTAGGATTATGATAAATCTGAGCATGATGGCAGTGTAGGTTGAGTTTAAAAATTAAACCCTATCATCCCCAAAACCATTCATTTTAATTTGTAGCTTCGGGGATGCTCTGGCAAGATCTTAGCCATCAATTCAACCAGTGAAAGGTAGTTTCGAAGGCTTTTTTACGAACCTCATTTCGTGATAGATAAACGTCATGTATGGCATCGTTTACCGGTTCCAGTGTAACTTTAGGTCCAAGCATAACACCGTATTTTCTGATGTGGTCCACATTCAGAACCATATCTGAACGCATGAGAATATCTTTCCATTTATCCGGCCGGACCGACCGTTCTGAGTGAAGGATCAGAATGGGGATGTTGATACGGGAATGCCTTCGGAGCTTCTTCTGAGCCCGGTTCACAGCATATACCCACTTATAATAGGCAGGGAAGCCTTTCATGGGCTTCCATTCTTTGTTGTATTCCCATTCTCCATATTTTGATTGCGAAATACTTGCCCCATATAGATGTGAGAAGGGCTTCTTTTGGGCCGCATATGGAAACAAGAAAGAGATGAAACCTGCCAAAGGAAGAAGAAACACCCGCTGAAACAGGTTGATGTTGAAATCCAGGAAAGGGGAGTTTAGAATGAGCCGCTCAAAATGGTCGCGGTATTTTCCAATGTTGAGATACACAGAGGCAATGAGTCCACCGGTGGAGTGACCGATCAGTATAATTTTCTGACCGTGATCTTTCTGTATGATCTCAACGGACCGGTTGATCTCTTCAAAATATTCGGTGATCGAACGGCAGTAATTGGGATGCTGATGAGGTAATAAAGAGCGGCCGTACTTTCTCAGATCAAGGGCAAAGAAATTGTAGCCGTTTTTGTTGAATTGTTCGGCAACGTGTGTCTGAAAAAAATAATCATTGAAACCGTGCAGATATAACACCGGTTGGTTGCCGGAGACATTTTTCGGTGATCCAATAAGTGTGGAGATCACTCTGCCTTCGTAGTCATCCTCAAGTTCAAGGGTGGTGGTTTTGAATTCGGTGATCGTCATAGGATCTCTTTCACTCGTCCAATTTGTCCGTCTTCAAGCCGTACCTTAATGCCGTGGGGGTGTGTGGCACTCTTAGTTAAAATATCCCTGACGATCCCATAAGTGATCTTGCCTGAACGCTGATCTTTCTTCAGTACGATCCCAACTTTCAATCCCGCTTTGATGTCCTGTCTCTCTGAGCCTTGTTTCATTACTGATTATAGGTTTTATTCATGTATTCTACTGAGGATCGAATCAATGTTTCAAGTACTTCCATATCAATATCACTCAGTTTTTTGATGTATAAACAAGACTTCCCTGTTTTGTGTTTGCCAAGTTTTGCCATCAGTTCATCGTAGCGCTTAAAACCTGACATGATGTAAAGTGAGATCTGTTGCTTCCGGTTCGCAAATCCGGTAATGAACCAGTCGCCTTCCCGGCCGCTGTCGTATTTATAGTGATAACTTCCGAATCCCACAATGCTGTCACCCCACATGTTTGCATCTTCACCCGTTATATCAGCCATTAAGTCATGGATCTTGATGCAATCCTCTTTTCGCTGAGGGTCTTCAATAGCGTTGAGATGCTCAGAAACATCCATTTCGTTTTGTTTGGTCTTCAGTTCGGCCATCACATTTTTTTAAAATATTACCCTTGTCGGATTTGGGATTTTAACTCCTTCATACTATATACTCAAGCATGAAAAATCCACTGAAAAAATACTTTGGGCCCAGCACCCTGGTTGCTGCAGCATTCATTGGCCCCGGAACCGTCACCGTTTGTACCCTGGCCGGAGTGAGGTCGGGCTATATGTTACTTTGGGCGCTGGTTTTTTCGGTTATTGCAACCATCACACTTCAAGAAATGACCGGTCGCCTTGGCATTGTTACCCAAAAAGGCTTCGGTGAAGCGATACGGGAACAGCTTGGGCACCCCATCTTAAAAATTGCGGGTATATTACTGGTCATGAGTGCCATTGTGATCGGAAACATTGCTTATGAGGGCGGTAATATATCAGGGGCCGTACTGGGGTGGGAAGAATTCTTTGTAGGTCTTGATGTTACCATCAACGGATTTACGTTGAGGCTCACGTCAGTTCTGATTGGAGCGGTTGCGTTCACATTGCTTTTTTCGGGAAGTTTCAAGCGTATCGTGAATGTGATGACCGCCCTGGTTGGAATAATGAGTGTTGTGTTTGTGACCACAACGATCGTCATCAGTCCGGATATCACAGGCATATTGAAGGGCATGTTCATCCCCCGGGCCTCTGCGGATGAGTTCCTGACCGTGATCGCCCTGATCGGTACCACAGTGGTGCCCTATAATTTGTTTTTACATGCCTCAACAGTACAAGAACGATATTCCAGTTACACACAACTTTCCGATATGCGAATCGAGAATGCGGTGGGTATTATTTTAGGTGGATTGATCTCAATATGTGTAGTGATAACGAGTGCTGCCGCTGCAAACGGAAGTTTGGAAGAAGTGAAAAGTGCTGCAGACATGGCTCAACAACTTGAACCCTTACTGGGAAGCTGGGCCAAAACTTTTATGGGAATCGGTCTGTTTGCCGCCGGCATCACTTCGGCAGTTACCGCACCACTTGCTGCAGCTTATGCCACTAAAGGCTTATTGGGATGGAACGGTGATCTTAAGGATACAAAATTCAGAGTGGTGTGGATGCTGGTACTTTTTACCGGGGTTATATTTTCCGCCGTCAGTTATAATCCCGTTAAATTGATCGAATTTGCACAGGTAGCCAATGGAATTACACTGCCGGTCATAGCTGCTTTTCTGCTATATATCATGAATAAGCCCTTATTTCTGGGAAGTAACCGAAATAATCTTCGTCAGAATGTGTTTGGGGTGATTGTGATTCTTGTAGCATTACTTGTAGGTTTCAGGAGCTTGAATTCCGTTCTAAACATCTTGTGATCATGATTACAAAATTAGACCTCAACTGCGATCTCGGCGAATTTTATGGTATGTATGACGAGAAAAGGGATTCCGCCATCATGCCCTATATCACCAGCTGCAATATTGCCTGTGGGTTCCATTCCGGTGACCCGGTGGCTATCTCAAAGACCATCCTGCTTGCACAAAAACATGATGTAGCCATTGGGGCACACCCATCCTATCCGGACCTTCAGGGTTTTGGTCGCCGCATTATGAACCTAACCGTTGATGAACTGCAAGCCTGTGTACTGTATCAGGTGTCCGCCCTCAAGGGAATGGCAGTAGCACAAGGGGCTGAACTGCATCATGTAAAACCTCATGGGGCCCTGTATAATTTTGCAGCCAAAGATGAGAATACCGCAGTTGGAGTGGTAAAGGCTGTGGTTCAGGTGAAACAGGATATGATCCTATACGCTCCCGAAGGTTCCGTTTTAAAGGAAGTGGCAGAAGATGCCGGATTGATCGTAAAGAATGAGGTATTTGCAGATCGTCGGTATGAGGATGACCTGTCACTGAGATCCAGAAAGCTGGATGGGGCAGTGCTGACTGATAAAGCATCGGTTTTAAAGCAGCTGAAAGGATTTCTCGATGGAAAGGTTACTACGTATGATGGACTTGAATTACCTACTTCAGCCGATACACTTTGCCTGCACAGTGATACAGAAGGAGCTACAGAACTGGCGAGAACCATCCACGATTTTTTGACAGAGCATGATATCGAGATCACTGCAAATTGAACAAAGTGAGTGGCAGCTTATTCCATTGGGAGAACGAGCCCTTGTTCTGGAACCTGTAGCTGAGGAGCCCGGATTATCTGTCATCCACAAGATATGCTTTTTGATAGAACAGTCAGGTTTGGATGGACTGACGGATGTGGTCCCCACCTACAAATGCATTGCACTTCTTTTTAAGGAATCGATAACTGATACGGGAACCATCACGGCGAAGCTTTCAGAGATCTTTGAACACGCCGGTGACTATACACCGAGGAATGATCTCATTCGTGTACCGGTCTGTTATGAACTGGGTTTGGATTGGGATTCTATGGAGTCTCAAACAGGATTAAAGAAGGAGAAGATCATCCAGATTCATTCAGGTACAACCTATACGCTTGCTATGATGGGGTTTATCCCCGGCTTTCTTTATCTGGAGGGATTAGATAACAAGATCATCTGCCCACGTAAAAATGAACCGAGGACAAAAGTGCCGGCAGGTTCGGTAGGAATTGGAGGAGACCAAACCGGGGTATATTCTCTTGAAAGTCCGGGCGGTTGGCAGATCATAGGTCGAACGCCACTTAACTTTTTCAACAAAGATCAGGATCCTCCGGTTTCAGTTTCACTGGGGGATAGGATCCGGTTTGAACCGATCAGCGAGGAAGAATTTAGGAAAATGGAATCAGGTGGTAACTCATGATAAGCACACTTGAAGTCATTAAGGCAGGTTTGCTTACCACCGTTCAGGATATACCGGGGCGGAATGGGTTGCGAAAATATGGGATTCCAACGAGCGGAGCCCTGGACACTCACCATGCAGAACTGGCTAACTGGTTGGTTGGAAATCCAATGGAAAGTCCGCTTCTGGAGATCACCCTTGGGAATGCCGAGTTCAGGTTTACCAAAGGAACAGTTGTTGGGGTTACCGGTGGAATAGCAAAGTTATATGTCGGTGACCGATCGGTTCAAACCAACCGAAACATTAAGGTTGAACCGGGGCAAACTCTCAGAATTGAAAGGGTAACCAAAGGTGCCAGAATGTATCTGTCTGTGGCCGGTGATTGGAAACTAAAAAAGGAACTTGGAAGCTGCTCAACCTATCGAACGGCTGAACTGGGAGGATTTAATGGGCGAGAGTTAAGAACGGGGGATAGAATTGAGGTGGACGTTTCAGGAGTAAAATTTACTGAGAAAGTAATTCCGAAAAAGCTCATGCCACATTATAGTCAGCATCAAATGATCCGGGTGATGGCCGGGCCTGAGTGGAAATGGCTCACCGAAAAACAACAGGAAAAAATACTTGAGCTCAGGTTTGGGGTTTCAAGTACAAGCAATCGAATGGGCTTACGCCTGAACAGTAAAATGGCTCTCAATATTCAGGATTCAGAGTTTAGTTCGGTTCCTGTGGTTCCCGGTATCGTGCAATTGCCACCCGGTGGGAATCCCATTGTTTTGATGAATGATGCCCAATCGGTGGGTGGATATCCCAGAATACTAAAAGTAGCCGATGCTGATCTTTGGAGATTAGGACAGGTGTGGCAGGGAAACGAAATAAGTTTTAGTTTAATTGACAGGAGAGGTGCCCTTGAGTTGTTTGATTATTACAGGGAATTAAGAGCATCCTATCTAACATAATTTTATTAAATCATCGGATTTGAGACTGCGAGAGCAAACAGCCGGTGGCTCACTATACTATTTTATATGAAAAGAACGATACGATCATTTATCACGATTCTGGGATGCGTGTTCATTGCATCATCTACCGCTATAGCACAATCGAATAATGCTACTTCAACTACTCTGCACCGTCTGGCCCCTGAACAAGATCAGGTCTGTACCTTTGAGCCCACTTACCGGGATGTATTCTTTTATAAAGGAGTGGAAGCATTCAGAAAGAAAGGTGATTTCAGGGCTAAAACAGCCTCCATTCAGGTAGATTATGTAGGTAACTGGCCACAAGACGCCCGAACCGCTTTTGAGTATGCCATGACCATCTGGGAATCACATATCACTTCTTCTATACCGATCAAAATTGAGGCCAATTGGATTGCTTTAGAGGGGAGTACGCTTGGCAGTGCGGGTCCAACCCTAATATATCCGATCGATAATGTTTGGTACCCGATCGCCCAAGCCAGTGCTATGGAAGGGGAAGATCTTTTAACCGGAAATGGATTTGGGGTGGAGCATGATATCGTAGTTAATATGAATTCAACGTTTGGGTCCTGGTACTACGAAACGGATGCCAATACTCCGGGTGGGTTTATTGATTTTGTTACGGTTGTGATCCATGAGATCGGTCACGGGCTTGGATTTACAGGTTCAATGAGCGGTGACCCGGACTCACAATTAGCACAGTGGGGATTAGGCGACGATCCGGTTCTTCCCTTCGACTACGATACCTTCATTGAAGATGGATTCAGTCAGTCTGTGCTCAACGAAAATGTATATCCTAATCCATCGAATGCTCTTTACAATGCAGTGACGGGAAATAATGGAGGACTATTTTTTATTGGTGATCAGGCAAATGAAGCATTTGAAAATCTCCCTGTTCCGATCTATGCCCCTCCGACCTGGCAAGGAGGTTCCAGTTATTCACATCTGGATCAGGTTACTTTCACAAATACCGATAACGCTCTGATGCGACCTCAGATCGACAACGCATTCGCCATTCACTCCCCCGGACCGGTTATGTGTGGGATATTTGCTGATAAAGGCTGGCCTTTGGGAGGAGGTTGTTTTGCCTTGCTGGGTGCCACATCCATAGTTGAAGTGGATGAGTCTGAAATTGACTTTGGAGTGACGAATGTCAACACCCGACTGGATACTACCATTGTGATCAGCAATGATCCCAATTCTGAAAATGCGCTGGTGGGGAGAGTAGAGTTGTCTTCAGGCAGCAGTGCATTTTCGTTGAGCAGCAGCACTATTTTCTTAAATATTGAACCGGGAGAAAGTCAGGAAATTCAGGTCCGTTATCGTCCACGGTTTGCCCGAAATAATGCCGGTGAGATTAGAATTTCTCACAATGGGGTAAATCGTCCGAATCCGATCCTGATCCCTCTGAATGGAGATGCCCTGGAGGAGGACCGGGTGGTAGAACTGCTACAGAATTATCCCAACCCGTTTAATGCTTCTACAAATATTACCTACAAACTGCCGCAAAATTCCTATGTGAAGCTCGAGATCTTCGATATGTTAGGTAAGCTGGTGGAAACGGTGGTGGATGGAGAACAAAGTCGCGGCCGGTATGTGCAAAGAGTACAGGCCGACGATTGGTCAAGTGGGGTTTATATCTATCGTATATTAGTAGAAGGACGTGCCGAAACCGGCAAATTAATGTTGGTAAAATAGACTGCAGAATGCTATTGTTAGACTTCACCAGTTGGCAGGCACGCATTGGATATCACAAACTTAAAATCAAGATTACTTCTCTCAGTATTGATTGGATCTTTATTCAGCCTGGGAGTGGTACTTTTGTGGTACACCAATCAGCAGGAACAGCAGCAGGTCAGAGTTGAGACGGTACAGGATACGGGGCAACTTATCAGGCAACAAATTCAGGGACAGGTCCTTCAATCCCTGAAAACACTACAGAACCTAAAAAGCAGAATTGAGGTTACTGATGGTGAATATTTTGACTATTGGGATTATGATGCCTCTCTGACCATGGAGCAGGATCCTTCATTTCTGCTTGTGGAATGGATCGATCAGGATATGATCATTCAGCGGGTTGAACCTGAAAAAGGCAATGAAAATGCGATCGGGCTGGATATTTCAGAACTGGAATACCGGCGGCCTGACTGGGAAGCTGCGCGAGATGATTCGGTTCTGAACCTGACACACTGGCTGGAGCTGGTGCAAGGACCTAAGGCTTTTCTGGTGGATGCCCCGGTGTATTATCAGGGATCTTTCAAAGGCAGCATCACGGCTGCCCTCAATTTTCAGGAGAGATTTGATGAGATCATGCAAGGGCTGGATCAGTATTATGTGCGCATTCAGGATGAGTTTGGGGAAACCTTCTATGAGTTTGGCCGGGAACAAGCATACACCGAGAATGGTGTTTTTGAAAGCATGATCACTTTTGATCCATCCCGGATAAATTCAGGAAACTGGTCGATCAGGGTGGTATCAAGTCATTCCGAAGAAAGCCGAAATGCCGAAAATGGTTTGATCCTGAATTTGATCCTGGGATTGGTACTGAGTCTCACAACCGGATTTTTGATGTATTATGTGCTAACAGCAAATGCAGCTCGCGTAGAAGCCAAATCTGCCAATCAAAAGACAAGGGCATTGATACAGAACTCTCCGGTAGCCATCTATTCGATCAATCGAAAAGGTATCATTACTGATTTTTGGAATGAGGCAGCTGAAATGCTGTTAGGCTGGAAAAGGGAAGAGGTGATAGGCCGTTTTTTACCACATGTTTCTGAGGAAACCAAAGCTGGGTTTGATGAGCTCATGCAGGAGCGTGATGCGGAAGGTAGTATCTATAACAAGGAAGTGATCAGAACCCGAAAAGATGGTAAAAGTATATACCTGCGGTTGAGCGTAGGACAAATGGTGAGGGATTCTGATAATGAAAAACAAATGTTGGTGACCCTCGAAGACATGACCCGTGAAAAAGAATATCAGAAACGGCTTGAAAACTCTCTGGAAGAAAAAGAGGTATTGCTGTCGGAAGTGCATCATCGGGTAAAAAATAATCTTGCCATCATAACCGGACTGATCGAATTACAAAAATCAGGAATCACTGATGACGGGCTTAACCTGATACTTAAAGAAACGCAGAACCGGATCTATTCTATCGCTTCGGTACACGAAATGCTGTACAACACAGATAGTTTTATCAATGTTTCGTTTGAGGAGTATGGAGAAAAACTGGTAGAACGAATTCGTGAAATGTTCGCATCAAGTGATCAGAAAGTAGAGATCAGGCCCCGGTTCCGGGCAAAAGAGATCAATATCAATCAGGCGATCCCTCTGGGTTTGCTATTGAACGAGCTCATCACAAATTCATTCAAGCATGCTTTTTCAGGAAAAAGTAAGGGGAGTATCGATATTACAGTTACAGAGGTGGATGGGATCATTGAAGTCATCTATCAGGATGACGGAATCGGTTTTGATAAGAGTAAGTTTGAGCAATCAACCTCGCTTGGGGTTACGCTCATTAAAACATTGATAGAGCAGTTAGAAGCGGAGTTTGAGTTACATACATCAGAAGGATTCCGGCTAAGCCTGCGATTCCATAAGAATGAAAAGGGCGCACATTCAGGAATGTAGGAGTATCAAACATTGTGATCTTAACATCTCTATAATTCAGTACCTGTAGGGGCCATTCATGAATGACCCCTACAGGTACAATAGAAAAAGAAAACAAAAAAATAGCCCTACCGACCAAAGTCAGCAGGGCTAAGTACCCGAGAGAGGACTTGAAC
>NZ_PQBS01000035.1:0-146532 GCF_002911695.1 Gracilimonas amylolytica | reverse complement strand
AAAAAAATAGCCCTACCGACCAAAGTCAGCAGGGCTAAGTACCCGAGAGAGGACTTGAACCTCCACGCCCGTAAGGGCATACGCACCTGAAGCGCACGCGTCTACCAATTCCGCCACTCGGGCATCGGAATCAAGACTCCAAAGTTAAGAAGATTTTTGGGCTAAATCATCATTTTAGTTGAGCAATCTCAAAGATTTTTTAACAGATCTGTCAATCTCTCCCACGACGCATTACGTGCCTTCACATTGGGATCATCAGTGGCCGCATTGGGGTCGTCGCCCCGGCGCATAAAAGCATGTCCGGCTCCCTCATAGATCTCATATTCATAGGTATTGCCAAAGTCTTTCATAGCGGCTTCTGAAGCTTCTATAGTGGAATTAACACGGGCGTCATTTCCTCCGTAAAATCCGTAAACGGGTACTTGTATGCTGCGGTAAGCCTCAGCTTCAGAAGGGCCGGTTCCATAGAAAACAAAGGAAGCATCGATTTGATCTCCGGCATTGGTGGCAAAACGAAAGGATTGAGAACCTCCCCAGCAAAACCCAACTACTGCAAGCTGACCATTACCCGCTGCAATGGTTTTTGCGTAGTCCAGAACATTCATCAGGTCTGTGGTCACATGCTCAGGTTGCAGGGCGTAGATCGCTTCACGGGCGGCATCTGAGTTTTCAAAATCGGAGGTTTTCTCAATGCCCTCAACGGTATTTGAAATAAGATCGGGAGCGATGGCTATGAAGCCTTTCTCAGCCAGTTGGTCAGTAAAGCTTCTGGCCCAGTCGTTTAGTCCACGGTTTTCATGGATAACGATAACAACAGGAGCCGCATCCGCCGACTCAGGATAGGCTACAAAATTATGAAGGGTTCTGTCATTAGACTCAATAGTCACCCATTCGTGATGGCGTGGTGAATTTTCGAGTTGTTCAACGGCATAATCCTGCGCAAAAGCAGAGATGGTGAAAAGAAATACGAAGGTGGTTAAAAGTAGATATTTCATGGTCAAAGGTATTTGGTTAAGTGTCTTTGTAACCGGCCTTTCAGTTAAATCATTTCATCCCAAAAATTCAAAGATTGAGGAAAAGTAGAATAATGTGTGTGTCTGGGGTATAAATTCATTTTGATCACTGATCTTTGTCACTAAACCTAAATCAAAGAAACATTCCAAACTGTCACTCAACTTTAATATCTTCCATGCTCAGTAAATCTTGACCGAAACGGATCTGAATGAGCACGATTGATCACGAGAAATATGAGGCTGTGATAGGCCTTGAAGTTCATGCACAGTTACTTACCGAAAGTAAGGCTTTTGCACCGGTTAAACCGGAATATGGGGCAGCACCAAACACACAGGTTACCCCGCTTTGTCTGGGTCACCCGGGCACCTTGCCGGTTGTAAATGAAAACCTGGTGCGTTATATCATCAAAATGGGATTGGCCACTCAATGTGATGTGGCAGATAAATCGATATTTGCCCGTAAAAATTACTTTTACCCGGATCTTCCCAAAGGATATCAGATCTCACAGTTTGATACACCTATTTGTTATGATGGTTTCGTGGATATTCAACTCGAAGATTATGACAAACGAATTGGAATCACACGCATCCATATGGAAGAGGATGCCGGTAAGTCTATTCATGATCAGGATCCCTATAATACGCTGGTTGACCTCAACCGTGCCGGTACTCCATTGATCGAGATCGTATCGGAGCCGGATCTTCGCACTCCACAGGAGGCTTATGCCTACTTATCCAAGATCAAACAGATCGTTCAGTATCTGGAGATCTGTGATGGTAATATGGAGGAAGGCAGCCTAAGGTGCGATGCAAACGTATCGGTTCGCCCACGAGGGCAGGAAGAATTCGGAACCCGAACCGAGTTAAAGAATATGAACTCGTTCCGTAATGTAGAGAGAGCTATCCACTATGAGATCTACCGACAGATCGAACTCATCGAAGAAGGTGGTGAAGTGGTTCAGCAAACCCGCCTCTGGGATACTTCCAAGATGCAGAGTCGTCCCATGCGTTCAAAGGAAGAGGCACATGATTATCGTTATTTTCCGGAACCGGACCTGCCACCGATCAGGGTTACAGAGCAGATGCTCACTGATATCAGGGAGGAATTACCTGAACTTGCGGATGTACGCCGTAAACGGTTTATTGAAGAATACGGCATGAGTGTAGATGACGCCGTCACTATCACGGACAGCCGGTATCTGGCAGATTACTATGAAGAGGTTGTGGATCATTTGGGTAATCCAAAATCAGCTTCAAATATTGTGCTGAGCGAAGTGTTGCGGGTATTGAACGAGAAAAGTATTGATATACGGGAATTCCCGATCTCAGCTGAAAGGGTATCAAAGCTGGTTAAATTAAAAGAGGACGATAAGATCAACTCCTCTGCTATGCAGGATATCTTCAACGAAATGTTGGTGAAAGATGAAGATCCTGAGGAAATGGCCAAAGAAATGAACCTGATTCAGGTTTCTGATTCCGGATTTCTCGAGCCTATCGTGGATGAGATCATCGAAAATAACCCGGATGAAGTACAACGCTATAAGGAAGGCAAAAAACAACTCATCGGATTTTTTATTGGACAGGCCATGAAAGCCTCTCAGGGTAAAGCAAATCCGAAACTGGTTAAAGATCTAATCACTAAAAAGCTAAACGACTGAAAATACAGTCTTTAAAACTCTTATGAAAAAACTTACGCTATTAGCTGCATTAACTGTATTGCTACTAACCGTTGCGTGTTCAAACAGATCTGATGTCAAAAATACGATCGTCACCGGTTCCATTACTGTGGCAGATTCCATTGACAGCAGTGGGGATTATTCAGGCATCGGTGTGACCATTGTAAAACGGGATTCTTCGAATGCCCCCATTGATACTCTTTTTCATTCATTGACTGATCAATCCGGAAATTTTGAGGGTACCGCAAATTTTCCCGACAGGAACTACTATCCAATGATCATCAGCCGAAATAACAATGATCTTGCAACGCTTAGGGTCATTCTGGCTGAAAATGATACCCTTCGGATCAATGCACAGCTTCCGGACATTCAACAGACTTTGAGCATCGACTCGAAAGAGCATGAAGCCATGCAAACCCTGAACCGCGTGGATCGAAGTTTTCAGCGTGTGGGTGCTTTTATTATGGGTGGAGCCGTACCTGATTCTCAGATACTGGATGAAACCAAGAAATGGTCAGAATTGTACTGGCAGGTGTATGAAGCCCATGAAAATACAATGGCTTCCTATCTGGCAGCAGAAAAAACCATTGAGTTGCTGGGTAACTGGGATTCTGAAGCTATGCTTAACAGAATTGACGAGACCCTTCCCGCTGACTACATGTTCTCCGTTGCACTTAGATATGGGAAACCCTACATCGCTCAGAGTAAAGGTTTTGATGCCGCTTCCGGATATCTGGATTCACTGATACAGATATCAGAAAACGAGGATGTAACCGAATTTATAGAACGGGATAAGATACAGATGTACTTCGACAGCTCCCGGATAGGAGAAGCAAAGGACCTTTTGGATATTTATGAACAGGATTATTCTGACAGCCCATCCTCAAAAAAATGGATCCGTCGTATTAGGTACGACCTAAATTATCTGGCACCGGGTGTGGATGCTCCTGATTTTTCGTTTGTTACCATGGAAGGCGATACTGTAAATAATCAGAGTCTGAATGGGTCAACGTATATCATAGAGATCTCGCCACTTGCCAATTTTGAATATCAGAACGATTACGACCGAACGATGGTGATCGGTGAGATCTACAAAAACTATGGACTTAAGATATTTACTATACCGCTGGACCAAAGTGAAGTAACCGTCAATGCCTTTTTTGAAGAACGGCGTAAAGCCTGGCCGGTTGCAAAACTTGGATCATTCGATGTTCAGCAGATCATACAAAAATTTAATGTGGTTCAGGTCCCAACCCGTATTCTTGTTGACAAGAATGGGGTCGTTATCAGGAAATACGAAAGAAATGAATTTTCCGAGGTCATACAGGGCTTGAACCGGGCATTCAGTGAATCTAACTCACCAAGTTAATTTTTAAAACACTCACATCATGCGAAGACTACTTATAGCCGGTAACTGGAAAATGAACTGCGGTCCATATGACGCCGCCGAATTATTGGAAGGTCTCAAAGAGAAAAAATCAGAGATCGATGAAAATGTGGATGTGTTGGTTTGTCCTCCCTTTGTTTCCATTGGAATGGCAGTGAAGTACTTATATGACACGGATATTCAGGTGGGAGCCCAGAACCTGCATTTTGAGGAAAATGGAGCGTACACCGGAGAGATCAGTGGAAGCATGCTGGCTGAAAGCGGATGCAACTATGTGATCATTGGTCACTCAGAACGTCGGCAGTATTTTGGCGAAACGGATGCCACGGTCAATAAACGGGTTCATAAAGCCATTGAGCATAAATTAGCTCCCATTGTCTGTGTAGGTGAAAGCCTTGATCAGCGAAAATCTAACGAACACTTTGGGCTTGTAAAAAATCAGGTGACGGCTGCCCTTCATGATGTTTCAGAAAAAGATGTTTTGGATGTTGTGATCGCTTATGAACCGATCTGGGCAATTGGAACCGGTGAAACGGCTAGCCCTGATCAGGCTCAGGAAATGCATGAACATATTCGTTCAATTCTCGCTGAACTTTATGATGAAGACACGGCTGAGCAGATCAACATTCTTTACGGTGGAAGTATGAAGCCCGGCAATGCTAATGAGCTGTTAAGCCTGCAGGATGTTGATGGCGGATTGATCGGTGGTGCATCATTAGATGCAGACAGTTTTTCTGAGATCATAACCATAGCTGAAGACCTGGCCTGAGCCATGAAATATAATGTACTCCTGATCGGCAGTGGCGGGCGTGAGCATGCGCTGGCCCGTGCTATTTCTGAATCATCTCAATTAACCAAGTTATACATAGCTCCCGGTAATCCGGGTACCGCACAGAGCGGTGAAAATGTCTCCCTGGATGTATCTGACCTGGATGCAGTCTGGGATTTTATTCAGAAGAAGAACATTGATGTGACAGTGGTTGGTCCGGAGCAACCACTCGTGGATGGCATGGCCAATTTTCTGGAGGCCAAAGGTCATGCGGTCTTTGGCCCCAAACTTCAGGCTGCTATGCTGGAAGGAAGTAAGGAATTTGCCAAGGAATTCATGGAACGGCACAATATCCCGACCGCGGCATATCGTGTCTTTGATCAGGAGCATTTTGATGAAGCCGCTGAGTACATCAAGGAGCAGGGACAATATCCTGTGGTACTTAAGGCAGACGGTCTTGCAGGAGGCAAGGGTGTATTTATTCCTGAAACGGAAGCAGAAGCCCTTGAAGTGCTGGAAGAACTTAAAAACAGCGACTCTCTTAAAAAAGCGGCCAGCCGGCTGGTGATTGAGGAATTCATGGTGGGTGAAGAAGCCTCTGTGTTTGCGATCTCAGATGGAACTTCCTGGAAAGTGATCGGAAATGCTCAGGATCATAAGCGCATTGGTGAAGGTGATACCGGCCTGAACACGGGAGGGATGGGAGCCTATTCTCCGGCGCCTGTAGTTACTGAAGAGATCCTGAAGCGCGTTGAGAATGAGATCATTGAGCCGACCATAGCCGGAATGAAAGAGGAGGGTAATCCTTATTCAGGTATTCTTTATTGTGGTTTGATGATCACAAAGGAAGGACCAAAAGTAGTGGAATATAACTGCCGCTTTGGGGATCCCGAATGTCAGGTGATCCTGCCGCGCATGCAGTCAGATCTTCTTGAGATCATTATTGCAACTACCAGTGGGGAACTCGGAAAAACTGATATTCAGTTTGATGATGAGGTGAGATGTTGTGTGGTACTTGCCTCAGGGGGATATCCTGAATCCTACGATAAAGGCAAAGAAATTACCGGATTGGATGAGGTGGAAAATGCCATCGTATTTCATGCCGGGACCAAAGAGAAGGATGGCAAGCTTTATACCAACGGGGGACGAGTATTGAACATCGTTGGTTCGGGTACTGATCTCGAAACAGCCATTAAAAATACTTACGAAGAGGTCAAAAAAGTGCACTTTGATAAAGCGTACTATCGCTCCGATATAGGTGCCAAAGGGTTGAAGTACTGAATATTGAATACTGAATATCGAATAACGAACACTGAAGTTATACTTTTTAAAAAAGTATTCGATAGATATTCCGATGTCATAAAACCATTTCGAAATTCAGTATTCCCCGTTCGATATTCGATATTCATTTTAGCATTGTTACTGAGCTCAAATTATGCCTTCGCTCAGTCATTCCAAATGATCTATTCTGATCTGGATAATGCTACCTCCCTATCCGTAACCCAAAATGCTATTTACATCGTTGAGCAAGGCAAAGATCGATTGTTGAAACTGGATCATACAGGTAAAGTACTGGATACGATTGGTGGAAGGGGAAGCGGAGACTATGAATTCAGTAAACCTGTGGATGTGGATGCCACAAACGGACTCAAGATCTTCATCACAGATCAAAATAACCGCAGGATCCAGGTGTTTGACCGGCGCGGACAATTTCTCAGCAGTATAAGTGAACATGCAACATTTGTGAATTCGCGGAGGTATCAGCCTGATCAGATATCAGTGAGCCGTTTAGGTGAAATTTATTTCTGGGACAAAGAATCCAGGTTGATCCGGCGTTATGATCTGGATTATAATTTTGAAGATGAATTTCGCATCAGTTCTGATATCAGAACGGTGGATGATCTTCAGGTTACATCTACAGAGTTACTTATTTTGGAGAGAGCATCTGAAACTGTTCACAGGCTTTCGCCCAATGGTGGTAATTCCGGATTCTATCCGATCAAGGATATAAAAGCATTTTATGTAAACGAAGAAGGGCTGTGGCAGGCTTTTGAAGATCGGGTGATTTTAGAAGCTGAAAACGCTGATATACAAGAATTCGAATTTGGTAAAATAGTGCGACCAATAGATATGCATGTTCAATCCGGCTCAATTTATATCTTGACGAGGAGCGACTTATATAAGATCGAAAATGGATCAAGATGATCACCCCTGATCACATATTTGATGAACAATCAAGCTTTGAACAAAAAGCATTACGGGTTTTTGAATATCAGAGAACAAATAACCCGGTTTATAAACGCTTCTTTAATGCTTTGGGTATCAAAGAACCTGCTTTTGCAAGTGACATCCCATTGCTACCGATACAAGCCTTCAAGGATGCAAAAATAATCACTTCCGAAATTGACTCACCATTATATTTCCAAAGCAGTGGAACGACGGGAATGGTAAGAAGCCGTCATTACATTCAGGATCCGGAGCTGTATCAGCGATCCATCATTCAAGGAATGCTGCAGTTCTATGATCTGGAGGAGTATGTGACCTGGGCTTACACACCGGGGTATAACTCTAACTCCAATTCCTCTTTGATCTGGATGCTAAATACTTTGATCAAAAGGGATGAATCCGGTTTGAGTAAGTTTCTGGAATTAGGAGAACCTCTGAATGAATCAGAACTCAGGGAGATCCAAAGATCCGGAAAGAAATTGATGCTCTTCGGAGCCGCTTTTGGTCTGCTTGATGTGCTTGATAAACACCCCAGTCAGTTACCGAGGGATAGTGTGATCCTTGAAACGGGCGGAATGAAAACCCACCGCCGTGAGATCACTAAGGAGCAACTACACAAGCAACTGGCTGAGGGGTTTGGTCTTCCCGAATCTCAGATCCATTCCGAGTATGGCATGACAGAGTTACTCTCACAGGCTTATGCTCAAGGCAGTCTATGGTTTAAAAGTGTGCCATGGATGAAGGTCAGTATCCGCGATCCTAAAGCTCCTTTGAAGGAAGTACCATTGGGTGAAGAGGGACTGATCGGGGTGATCGACCTGGCAAATCTTTATTCCTGCTCCTTTATTTTGACCGGGGATAAAGGCATTCAAAAGGAAGACGGAGCATTTCAGGTATTGGGACGGTGGAATCTGCAGAATTTACGTGGCTGTAACTTTTTGATAGAACGGGATTGAGTTGGAAGAAAGCACATATCGACCATATGATAGGGGCCACAAAAAAATGGCTCGATCCTGAAAACCCACATCTGCAGGAAGCGATCAGTAAAACCGCTTCTGAAGGGTTATTCAGTTTGCAGGATGTTTACCATCAATTGAGTGTACTTCGTGGAAATGTTGAAAACGGAGATATACAGGAATGGGTAAAAAGGGCAGAATTAAGTAATGAGCAAAACGCCAAAGTCAGAAAGGTGTTATGCCTGCATGCCGGCAATTTACCCCTCGTAGGATTTCAAACGGCTTTGGGGGTGATCCTGTCGGGAGCCGATTATTATGGGAAGGTCTCCCGCAAAGATCCCTATTTACTTTCGTCCTTTTTGGAGGAAATTCAACGTTCTGATCCTGAACAGAAGATCAGCTATTCAAGGGATCTAAATAGTTTTGAGGATCTGAAAGCTGACAAGGTCGTATTTGCAGGTTCTGAAGAATCGGTTTCGGATGTAAAGGCTGAGATCAAACGACTTAAAGCCGCAAAACAGGGTGCGGAATATATTATCCGAACGGCCAAGTTCTCGATCGCTTATCTGGATGAATGGAATGCGGACGTCAGGCAAGACCTGACTGAAGCCATGCTCAGGTATGGAGGAAAAGGTTGTCGCTCGGTGGCGGTGGTCGTAGCTCCCTTTGGTTTGGATGAAGTTAGAGAGGAACTGAAACAGGCGATCAATTCCTACTGGAAACAAAATCCACAGTACCAAAAGCCGACTTCCGACCTCAAGTACCAGTATGCCTACAACGAAGGAATTCAGCAAAACCAGTTATGGCTGAATGATTTCCTGATACAGGAATCGGAAGAACTTCCGGACACAGACTTTACGGTCAATTGGGTGAATGGGGGTAAGGATACAGTTAGAGACCTGAGAATCTCGTTTGGTCAAATGGTACAATCGGTTTATACCTGTGAGGAAGTGATTGAGGGAATTGATACGGAGCCGTTGAGTTCAGCCCAAAGCCCCCCACTATATTGGAAGCCGGATGGGGTGGATGTGATCAAGGCTGTAGTTGGGTAGAACTCCAATGTGAATACCATCAAATAAATCATCCGGAAAAACCATTTCAATGGTTTCAATAATGGCTTATCTTTGGGGTTCGCAATAGAAGAAACTTTCAAATATTCATCAATGCATTCCTACAAGCCGGAAAAGATCGAGTCCAAATGGCAAAAGTACTGGCTCGAGAACAAGACCTTCAAAACCCCAACTGATACTACCAAGCCAAAGTACTACGTATTAGATATGTTTCCGTATCCCAGTGGGGCTGGATTGCATGTAGGTCACCCCGAGGGTTATACCGCAACGGATATCATCTCACGCTACAAGCGAATGAATGGGTTCAATGTGTTGCACCCGATCGGTTGGGATGCCTTTGGGTTGCCGGCCGAACAGTATGCGGTTAAAACCGGTACCCATCCCCGGATCACCACTGAAAAGAATATCAATAAATTCCGCGAGCAGCTTCAGGCGATCGGCTTCAGTTATGATTGGGATCGTGAGGTTAATACGACTGATCCGGATTACTACAAATGGACGCAATGGATCTTCCTTCAGCTCTACAAAAAAGGGCTGGCTTATGAAGATGAGGTAGCCGTGAACTGGTGTCCTGAGCTGGGAACCGTGTTGGCAAATGAGGAAGTCATTGATGGAAAAAGTGAGGTCGGCGGTCATCCGGTAATTCGCAAGCCGATGCGCCAATGGGTACTAAAGATCACCAAATACGCTGAGGAGCTTCTGGAAGGATTGGATGACCTGGACTGGTCGGAATCCCTGAAAGATATGCAGCGTAACTGGATCGGGAAATCCATAGGTGCTGAGGTTGATTTTGAAATAGATGGGTATGACGAGGAACTCCGTGTCTTCACAACCCGCCCGGATACCATCTTTGGAGCCACGTACATGGTATTGGCCCCGGAACACCATCTGGTTGATAAGATCACGACGGAAGAGCAAAAAGAAGCGATTGAGAATTATAAGGAAGAAGCTGCCAAGAAGTCTGATCTGGAGCGACAGGAATTAAATAAGGATAAAACCGGAGCCTTTACAGGGGCCTATGCGGTCAATCCGGCCAATGGGAAAAAGATCCCGATCTGGATAGCGGATTATGTGTTAGCCAGTTATGGAACCGGAGCCATCATGGCAGTACCGGGACAGGATGAGCGTGATTGGGAATTCGCTGAGAAATTTGACCTGGAGATCGTTCGTACGGTTCAAACCCCTAAAGATTTTGAAGGAAAAGCTTATACCGGTGAAGGCCCGGCTATCAATAGTGATTTTCTCAACGGACTGGAGATAGAAGCCGCCAAGAAGAAGATCATCGCATGGCTGGAAGAGAAGGGAGCTGGTAAGAAATCCGTGAATTATAAACTGAGAGACTGGCTGTTTTCACGTCAGCGTTATTGGGGTGAGCCGTTTCCGATCATTCATGTGGATGGAGAGCATAAGGCATTGCCGGAATCAGAGCTGCCGGTCACCCTTCCCGAAGTGGATAAATATCAGCCCACCGGTGATGGGGAACCACCACTGGCAAACGCCAAAGACTGGGTCAATACTACCGACCCCGAAACCGGAAAGCCGGCTAAGCGCGAAACCAATACCATGCCTCAGTGGGCCGGATCATGTTGGTATTACCTGCGTTACATCAGCCCGGAATTTGATGGGGGGCCTGTGGATCCTGATTATGAAAAATATTGGATGCCGGTGGACCTATACGTTGGTGGAGCCGAACATGCAGTTCTTCACCTATTGTATGCCCGATTCTGGCATAAGGTGCTGTATGATATTGGCGTGGTTTCAACCAAAGAGCCGTTTCAGAAGCTGGTGAATCAGGGGATGATACTGGGTGAAATGGAATTTACCGGCCCCGATGGTGATAAGCTATCTGATGATAAGGTTGAAAAGAAAGGCGAAGGATTCGTTCTTAAAGGAACCGATACCAAGGTAGAAGCCCGTGCTCACAAAATGTCTAAAAGCCGTGGGAACGTGATCAATCCCGATCATATCATCGAGCAGTACGGGGCTGATTCCCTGCGCCTCTACGAAATGTTTATGGGGCCACTGGAACAGGTTAAACCATGGAGTACCAAAGGAGTAGAAGGGGTGAACCGATTCCTGAACCGTGTTTGGAGACTATTGGTGGATGAAGACACCGGTGAGATCTCAGATAAGGTCAAAGAAATAGAAGCGACCAAAGAACACCTGAAACCACTGCATGAAGCCATTAAAAAGGTAAGCGAGGATATAGAAAACTTGAGGCTAAATACAGCCATTTCGGCCTTGATGATCTTTGTAAATGAAGCCAATAACTGGAAGCAAATTCCGAGATCCGTAGCCAAAGAATTCATACAGATCCTGAATCCGTTTGCCCCTCATATTACCGAAGAACTCTGGACCATGCTGGGTGAAGAGGATACTATTGCTTATTCAGAATGGCCGGAATTCAATGAAGAATACCTCAAGGATGATACGGTTACCTATCCGGTTCAGGTGAATGGGAAGGTCCGGGCAGATATTGAAGTGGATGCTGATAAAGCCAAAGATAAGGACTACGTGCTTGGTCTTGCCAAAGAAGAGGAAAACGTAGCCAAATACCTGGAAGAGGGTAATTTGGTGAAGGAGATCTTTGTGCCGGGACGTATCGTGAATCTGGTGGTGAAGTAATAACCCTGAAAGATGGGACGATGAGAATCGAACTTGGTTCCCTCAGTTAATATCATTTGCATGATATGTGGACACTATGCGGATGATTGTTATACGTCATTTGGTGGCCAAATGACCCACTAATAGAATAGTATCCCTCAGCTATGTTTACCAATAACACAATTTAATGGGTAAAACTAAGTTGGCAGTTTACGTCCACTGAGGGATAAATATATAACAGATTAAATATTCACTTCCTTTGGGTTCGGGCCATATTGGTTACTGCCCGGATGACTATCGAGTACCAGCAAGACTAAGAGCCAGATGAAACCAATAATTGGTATAAACGCTATTAAAAGCATCCATCCGCTTTTACCTATATCGTGAAGTCTTCTAACCCCAACCGCTACTCCGGGTATTAACACAAAGAGACTATATAGCCCACTAAGAACACCTAAGCCGGATTGTGCTTCATAGGTGCCAATCAAACCGTCAAGAAAACCAAGGATGAATGCAATGACCATATTGATAAGAACGAACATCCAGTATTCTTTTCTTCGGGCTCTGCCGTTGAAGTCAGCGTATTGTTTCAAAACTTTTAAGTACCAATTCATAATGTTGCCTTTAGTTTTTTTCTATCTGTTTGGCTGATAGAATTCACCCCGTTTATTAAGTGGTTTCAGGACTCCACATGATTTACTATTTATACATCAGGTAATTATGTTGGTTTATAAAAACCTGATTTGTTAGATAGGTGCCCATAACATCAATGAATCATGAATGTTATACCTATTGTTAATAAATAATGCGGATAAAATGGAAAAATCAGAGTTGATTTCAAAAAATAGATGCCCCTACATATATTTATCAATCTGAGTTCGATTTGAAAAGTAACTTTTATAATAAGCCTGAACAGTCGATCTGACTGGAGCTGTTGGTATTAGCGATTGTTAGCCAAAGTGCTTTCTTATTTCATCCCTTATTTTTTCTGGATCTTGACGACCATCAATTAAGTTCATTATAAAAATTGAATCGCCTTGAATTTCGTATAAAATTATCGTGTGTTTGGTGACAACACATTTTCTCAAGTTGGATTCTAAAATACTTGATGGGAACGCTTTGGGATTCTTTTTGATGGATTCCACTTTCGCATTTAGGCTTTTCAAAAACTTTTTTTTCGTCTCTTCTGACCATTCTTCTTTTAGATATTCAAGAAGTTTTTCCAACTTTAAAACCGATAACCGAGAAAAACGAACGTTCACGAAACTCGTTTAATAATTGATTCCCAATCTTCAGTCTCTCCGTTTTTAACTTGTTTTCTGCTTATTTCAATTTCATCCTTTTGTTCTTCTGTCAGATCCAGCCAAAAATCGCTTTTTTCTTTTTTTAGTTCTTTCAAAATCCGGTTCAGTAAATCGTGACTCTCTGTTTCAAGAATTAAGCGGGTAAGCTCTATTTTTAGTGTTTTAGTATCCATGATTGAGAATTTTTCTAGAAAATAATGAAATCCATTTACATATAATATTACGGTTTCGCATTTTGCCTAACGGTTTGGCTAAGAAACGTGCGGCTTTCAAACCGAAAATTTCATCGCCAAGATGAATTTGGATTGAAAAAATAATAAGTGAAAGTTAACCGTTCACGAGCATGTTTGCTTAGCGGTCACGTGTATGAGCAGTAGTGGATTTTACGCCTTAACTTTTCAGTTTGTAAGATACTTAAATTAAATCAAAAACGGTTCGAGTTGGCACTCAAACCGCTATTGCTTATACACATTGTTGGCAGTTCGTTGTTTTTAAAGTTTATTTAGTTTGCAATTACATCATTGTCCCAATGTTCATCGGCTTTTCCATCTACAAAACGCCATTGGTCAAACCAAGTGGTGGTGTAAGTTTTGGAAGGGACTTTAGGATGCTTTACCTCTCGAATAAAAGCAACTGTTACTAAATCGCCTTCCACTACAACCGATACCACTTTCGTTTTTATTTTATGAATATCCGCAAGTTTACCTTTAATTTTGCATATTAGGGCTCTATACTAATGAAAATGAATTTAGGCATAGAAACGGATAATCATATCATTTTTTTAGAGTTTGTAGATTTCTTTTAAACTGTCCTTCAAGTTGGTTGGTTTGCGACCAAGCAATTTTTCCAAGTCGTTTGTCACGATTTCGTATTGTTCATTTTTTATATCAGTCGAAAAACCTGTCGCTATGAAAATTCCAATTTCAGGAACTCCAATTTGTTTAAGTTGCTCTGTAAATACCGAAGCTTCAATATCAGTGTAGGTAACTGATTTTCCCGAAAGTTCGGAAAGTATTTTCGCAACGTCATGGTATGAATACAACTCGTTGCCGGCTATTTCATAGGTTTTGTTCTCGTGTCCGCTTTGCAACAACACATTGGCTGCGGCTTCGCCCATTTCTCTGCGAAGTGCATAAGGCACTTTGCCATTTGCCGAAGGCAAATAAATACCTGTTTCTAAAACTTTTTCGCCAACAAAAAATGGTATTCCGTCCGCATAAAGATTGTGGCGAAGTATGGTATTGGCCATACCACTTTCTTTAATATAATCTTCTGTTTGAAAGTGGCTTTCCATAAACGATTTTATCGCCGAAGTTTTTACATCTTTCAGAGAAACGCCCGTGTACACAATATGTTTTACACCTACTTTTTTTGCAGCGTCCACCACATTTTTGTGCTGTTGCAATCTGTTTTGGTCAGCCCCCGAAATGAGAAATACTTTATCGATGCCTTGCATTGCTTTGTCAAGAGAAGAAGTGTCGTCATAAGTTCCTATTCGAACTTCAATGCCTTTTTCTTTCAAATATTTTGCTTTGTTTTCGTCTCTGGCGAATGCTACAATGTTGCTTGCTTCTGTGCTTTTTAGCAAATGCTTTATTGTCGCTGAACCTAAATGCCCTGTTGCTCCTGTTACTAAAATCATATTTTTTTTGTTTTTGAAAATTAATAAATTACTTTTGTTTCACAAAGTAACTAATAATAGTTTTAATAAGTAACTTGTTACCAAAAGGTAACTTAAAAAAGCGGTAACCAAATGGTAACTAAAACAACAGAAAATACTAAATGTCCTGTAGCTGCAACACTCGAATTGATTGGTGGAAGATGGAAAACACCTATCTTGTATTGTCTTGCTTTTGGTACTAAACGCTTTGGTGAAATTGCCGTCCGCATTCCAAATATCTCAAGAAAGGTGCTAACCGAACAATTAAAGGATTTGGAAAAAGACGGTTTAATCAGTCGAAAACAATACAAAGAAATCCCGCCAAGAGTAGAATATTCGCTTACCGATTTGGGTAAAAGTCTGTCTCCAATTTTCGATGAAATTGCAGCGTGGGGAAATCAAAATATTTTGGCTAAACCTTAAAGGCTGTCGTTGTAGACCGCGTTTCGTTACAATGACTGCCAACATTGGCATATAGCCAACGCTATTGAGGTTATCCTTGCTTCGTACGCAAGTTTTATTCATGTTATTCTTAAAATATTGAGGATAAAATGAAGAAATCGGAATTAATATCAAAGTACGAACATCAGCTTACGCTAAAGAATTATAGTGAGAATACACTTAAAGCTTACCTGAATGGATTGAATATTTTCCTTCAGTATCTCAGCTTAAATCAGATCCCTGAAGTTTCTTCAAAAGAATTGGACCTATTCTTTCATCATTGTAAAAAGGAGCTGGGTTACAGTTACTCCATGATGAAGCAATTGCTTGCTTCCGTTAAGTTTTTATATGAAGAGGTTTTAAATGAGAGCATTGATTTTGATTTCAACATCAAAATGAAGAAGCCCAGTAGAATTCCGGTAGTACTTTCGGTTCAAGAAGTAGAGAGGTTTCTGAATTCATTCACCAACATAAAGCATAAGGCCATTTTCACTATGATCTATTCGGCAGGTCTACGAATTGGGGAACTTCTGAATCTGAAAATCAGAGATATTGACTCCGACCGCATGCAAATCCGAATTCATCAAGGAAAGGGACAAAAAGACCGATATTCCATTTTGTCTGAAAAAGTGCTGACTTTACTACGAGATTACGTAAAGGAATATCAGCCAAAAGAATATTTATTTGAAGGGCAGGGTGGAGGTAAATATTCTTCATCTTCAATTCAGGCTTTGATGAGAAAGCACAAAAAATTGTGTAAGATCAATAAAAAGGCCACACCCCACACACTCAGGCATAGTTTTGCTACTCATTTGCTGGATAATGGTACTGATACAAGATTCATACAAGAACTATTGGGGCATAAACATATTTCAACCACTCAAATTTATACTCATGTATCTTCGCGAACACTTAAAGAGGTCAAAAGTCCGGTTGAAAATCTGAATCTTTAACTAAGTAGGTGGATGTCCAAACAAGCTTAAGCAATAGGTCTAACTATTAAAAAGCCCATTCGAGATTCGAACAGGCTTTATAAATGGAGGTAATATCAATCTTTCTTATCGGTCTTCAACCGGCACCCAATCCAGGTGTTTTTCTCCAACGTAAAGAGCACGTGGACGGATCAGTCGGTTGTTGGCCGCTTGCTCAATGTAGTGTCCTGTCCATCCGGAAACACGACTCATTGTAAAGATGGTGGTATAAAGGTCAGGTTGAATTCCAATGGAGTAATACACAGTGGCTGAAAAGAAATCCACGTTAGGATCAATATTCTTTTCATTTTTCATGGTATTGAGCATATCCATAGACCACTTGTAAAGTTCCTGATGTCCGGTTTCTTCAGACAGATCTTTTGCCATGGTTTGAAGCAATCGGGCACGAGGGTCAAAGGTCTTGTACACACGGTGACCAAAGCCCATGATCTTCTCTTTGCTCTCAAGTTTCTTTTTGGTGAAAGCTACAGCGTCGGCATCATCACCTTGTTCCTTCAGCTCAAGCAGGGTATTCATAACCGCTGTGTTGGCGCCACCGTGCAGTGGACCTTTAAGAGCTCCAATAGCTCCGGTGATGGCAGAGTACATATCAGATTGAGTAGCTCCAATAGTACGGGCTGTGAAGGTGGAAGCATTCATGCCATGTTCTGCGTGAAGTATCAGGCAGAGATCCATGGTCTTCTCAGCTTGCTCACCCGGTTTCTCGCCATTCAGCATGTAAAGAAAGTTATAAGCCGTGCTGCCTTCCTTAAGGGGAGCCACGATATCTTTACCATGACGAACACGATCAAATGCGGCTATAATAGTTGGGATCTTGGCTGTGATGGCTATGGCTTGTCCTTCAAAAAGAGTAGGGTCATATTTGCCTTTGGTGTCGTCAAAATCAGCCAGCATTGAAACAGCTGTTCTAAGCACAGCCATTGGTTCAGCATCTTTATCCGTGGCGTTGATATAATCCAGGATAGGCTGAGGGAGCTCCCGGTTTTCGATCAATAATGTCTTAAGACTTTCAAGCTCTTTGGCATTTGGGAGGCGGTCATTCCATAACAAAAAGCAAACTTCCTCAAAGGTTGCGTTTTCTGCCAGGGTGTCGATTAGATAACCCGAGTAGATCAATTCACCTTTCTGACCATCGATAAAACTCTTGGTCGTAGAAAAAGCTACGATTCCATCTAAACCTCTGTTAATGTGCGGATATTGTTGCTCGTCAAAGCCTGTGTGAATGCCTTCTGACATTGTTACTCCAAATTTTATTGTTAAAGATGTAGTACTCGATAAGAGCCAACTTAACGCTGTTAACGAATTTCACTTCCACAACGTTTAAAGTCGGTACGAATTTTTCCTGTTCTCTTTTTGAGAAGGGCATCGAATATAGTAAAACCGACGCACAATTTTAAGTCAAAAAGTTTAAACTATTGTAATGAAACAGGTTAATTTGAAGATAGTGTGAAGGGCTGAATTTTCACCTTCAAAGCTTTTTGGCTTCTTCCCAGAATTGGTCCATTTCTTCAAGGGTGGAATCCTTGACCGTTTTGTCCTTTTCTTTCAAACGTTTTTCGATATGGCGAAAGCGTTGCTCAAATTTACTGTTGGTTTGACGCAGGCTGTCTTCCGCATTCAGGTCAAAATATCGGCTTACGTTTACCAGCGAAAATAGCACGTCTCCAAATTCATCTGACAACTCTTCCTGATTCCCATTTTCTAATGCCTGCCGGAATTCCTGCAATTCTTCATCCAGCTTCTCCCAGGCAAGTTTCCATGCCGGCCAGTCGAAGCCTACATTGGCGGCTTTTTCCTGCATGCGTTGTGCCCGTATCAATGCCGGCAGGTGAACCGGTAAGCCATCCAGGGTCGATTTTTTCCCTTCCTTCAGCTTTATGTTCTCCCAATTCTCCGATACCTGTTCTTCTCCGTCAACTTCGGTATCTCCAAATACATGGGGGTGACGCCTGATCAGTTTTTCCATCAGGGTGTAGATCACATCCCCAATGTCGAACGTCTCGGTTTCGCTGGCCATTTTTGAATGAAAGACCACATGCAGTAACAGATCCCCGATCTCTTTTTTGAACTCGTCATAGTCTTTGTTGTCGAGGGCTTCAATGGCTTCATAGGCCTCCTCGATCAAATTATCTTTGATGGATTCGTGGGTTTGTTTTCGGTCCCAGGGGCATTCTTTCCTGAGTATGGCTACCAGTTCAACGAGGTCTTCAAAGTTTCGGGTGGGCTTCATGCTAAAATGTGTAGTGTTAAAGGTTCGATTTTCAAGCACTCTTAAATTTAACACTTAACATTGAGCAATGAACGCTCATTAAGTTTTTTTCTTCTTTTTTTGAGCCGCAGGGAACAGAATGTTGTTCAGTATAAGTCGGTATCCGGGACTGTTGGGGTGCAGGGCCAGGTCAGTGGGAGGGTCGTTCACCCGATGCGTATAGTCTTCCGGATCATGACCGGCATAAAAGGTAAAGGTTCCATTTCCGTAGTTACCGTGCAGGTATTTAACCTGATCACGACCGGGAGCTTCACCAAGAATAACAGCTGATGATTTTACTTTATCCTTTTGAAAAGCAGTGGTCTGCCCATAGAAACCTCGAACACTGCTCACATGGTTTTGTGTAAGCATGGTTGGAACCGGATCCCATTTGGCTGAAAATTCAAACAGTGTAAAGAAATCAAGGGATTGATCTACCCGGTTAATTGAAACCGGAACATCAATATCGGCATGTTCATACTCAGATGGATTGGTCTTTAACTGAAAATTCTCGAAGGCAAAGGTCTTGCTGAAGTCGAGTTTTTCCTGTGCATTTGGATCGGCGGGGTCCCCGTCAAATTGTTCTGGGGCTATGTCAACGCCCTCGGCAGCTAAGGCAATGTCAAAGGTATCGGTTCCTGAACACATGGCAAACAGGAAGCCGCCGTTACCGACATATCGTTTAATGGTACGTGCTACTTCTTTTTTTTGCTCGCTTACGGATGAAAAACCCAGTTTTTCGGCCATGGCCTCCATTTGTTTTACCTGGGCTATATACCAGGGCATGCTTTTATAACTGGCCCAGAATTTTCCGTATTGTCCCGTAAAATCCTCGTGGTGAAGATGCAGCCAATCGTATTCATCCAATTTACCTTCCAGTACTTCAGTGTCCCAGATCTTATCATACTCCACTTCAGCATAGGTTAGCGCCAGGGTTACGGCATCATCCCAGGGGAGCGCTTGATCAGGGGTATAAACGGCGATCTTTGGGGCTTTTTCAAGTGGCACTACCGCAGTATTACTGCTGTTACTTTCAACCTCAGAAATGATACGATTTACCTCGGCCGAACTAAGGGTCTCAAAAGAAACATTACGTAACCTGCTTTTACGGATGATATCATTTTCAGCCTGTACCAAGAAACTGCCTCCGCGATAGTTCAGTAACCACTGAGCAGAATAACCATCCACAATATGGTTGAATACCACACCATAGGCTTTAAGATGATTCGTTTGTGAAGCATCCATACTTACAAGTATGTGTTGTTGAGCCTGAACATACATGAACGGTGCTATGCAAAACAGAATGATTGAAATGATCTTGGTCTTCATAATCTCTCAGGAGTTTTTGGAAGTCGAAAATTCAGTCAGTTTTTCACGGGCATATGGAGCATAAAAGCCGGTAGGATAGGATAATATCAACTCCTCAAATATATCTTCCGCGGGTTGAACCGAAAGCTGAGTGGAATCACCTAATCTTTCAGAAAGGAGGGCTTTTTCCCAAAGCAGTTTCTCCTTTACAGGTGACTCCGATCCGGCGGTTAAAAAGTTATTCAACGCCGTATATTTATCCTCATCCGGGATATAAGGAGACTGTACATAAAATAGGATGGCGTCGTCTTTAAGTGCGTAAAATTCCGGGTCAGTAATGATGTCTGAAAAGATCTCAGCTCCCTGTCTTGTTTTTCCATTATTGTCTAAAAACACAGCTTCAGCAAATGTTTTAAGGTTAGAACCGGTAGTATCGATGGACAGTCCATCTTGTAGCCAAAGCCTTAATGCCAGCGCATCATTGGCATAAAATGAGGTGTTGTTACGTCCAAGGGTTTTGAGCTGAATGGTAGCAAATTCAAAATCACCGGCGTAAAAATCCGTCAATGCCAGGAAATATCGTGTCTTTTCTGCGATCTCACCGATCTCTGCCATCTTATTGGAACGGGTAAGCTGTATCCTGGCCTGGGGGAATTCCTTTTTACTTAGGTGGATCCTTCCTTCAAGATAGGGGATCTCAGGTTGTTCAACTGTACCTGAGGTGGATTTAAGCTTTTCCAGTGATCGTTCAGCGGTTTCCAGATTGAAAATATGATCCAAAGATAATTCAGCCTTCTTTAGAAAAACATGACTCATACGGCTATAACTGTTCGTCTCTGTTTCGATGGAATCCAGCATGGCCATCGATAAATTATACAGGCTGTCACTATTGGCCTGGCGCTCGAGACTGAAATCATCCAGGTATTTTGCCCACCGTGAGTAGGTTTCTGAGAGTTCTTCAAGACTTCGCCACCTTAATTCACCAAAGGTGTTATCCGTATAAAATGAAAAGGCGTCAATGGCGAGTTCAAATTCATTGTTTTCCACAAGTTGCCTGCCAAGGTTGAAGACTGAATAGTTGTAGCTGTTTGAACGGTTTTCGTATTCTTTTGCGGCCGCTAATGCCCTGCGGTACAGCTTATTTTCCTGAAGCAGCCAGATCTGAAGTTCATAGTAAGTTCTGTACAGTGAATTAGTGACAGAGATATCAGATAGCCGGTCATTCAGTTCTACAATTGTGATATCGTACAGTATGGGGTCATTAAATCGTAACAGACTGCGTTGGATAAATGTGATCTGATTAGGGGATTCTTCCAAAAGAGCCAGCCATTCGTTGATGGCAAGTTCATATTCCCCGGCCTGCATGTAGGCATTGGCGATGTCCCCAAAAAAGAGTTGTTTGTTCTGCAGGTCTGTACGCGCTTGTTTGTAAACATCCACAGCTTCGAGGTATTCCCGTCGATCTACCATTTTTCGGGCTGTGTTTATGTAGATCTGATATTGTTTTGGATTCTCGCTGATGTTCGATTTCCATATTTCAAGGGCTCTTTCTTCATTACCCAGATAGTGATTGAGCTCCCCGATCCGGATCTTGATCTGCGCATCAAAATTAGGCCTTCCTTTAAATTTTCCGGCTATCTCTAATCCACGATCATAATCCTTGACTTGAATCAGACAGTCGATCAATCGATCCGCATAAACATACATGTCTGGATCTTTCTGATGCAGTTCCTCCAGAATAGGAAGTGCCTCGGAATACTCCTGCTGCTGTATGAGCCGAACGGCCAGTTGATAATCACTGCTATTTTGAGCCATCACGCCTGTACTCAACAGTAAAAACAAGAATGAAAGAATATATGTGATGTGCTTGATCATTTACTGAATTTGAATTTTGGTTTCAGGAGAGAACTTTTTGAGCTCTCGGTAAAATCGGTTCAGCGGAAACCCGACGACATTGTAGTAATCACCTTCGATCTTTTCTACAAACAGGGCACCATGATCATCCTGAATACCGTAACCTCCGGCCTTGTCCATGGGACTCCCTTTTTTAACATACGCTAAAATATCGGACTCATCCAACGTGCTGAATGTTACTTTGGTCTGTTCATAAAAACTTAGGGTGTCAGAGGTTTGACCATTCCCGTCTGTTTTTACAAAAGCCACACCCGTATAAACACTATGAGTTGTGCCGCTAAGATCCGTTAACATTTGAATGGCGTCTTCTTCGTCAGTAGGTTTACCAAGGATCTTGCCCCGGTGTACCACAACAGTATCTGAACCAATTATCAAAGATCGAAAGTGATGCTTTGCGACATCCTTTGCTTTTTCCAGAGCCAGTTCTTCAACCAGTGCAACCGGGTCAGTGAGATCTGAATCTTCAGAAATGCTACTGGGGGATATCATAAACCTCAACCCGATCTGTTCTAAAAGTTTTTTTCGCCTGGGACTTTGAGAGGCAAGAATTACCTGCATGTATGAGTTTTGAGCTTTTGGGTTTATCAGATTATTAAATAACTTTGTCCGTCATTCACTGAAGTAATTTGAATTAATTTAAGCAAAAGAACATGGCAAAACGAAAAGGTAAAAAAGCAGTCGACCAACCAATGTTTTTTTCTGCGTATAACTATAAGATGATCGGTTTTGCGATATTGCTTATAGTTGGTGGATTCACAGCCATGTATTTAGAGAATGAAGTAAATGGTTTTATTTCTCTTTTCATTTCTCCAATTGTGATCATGGCAGGGTACGTTCTTGTGATCTTTGCGATCATGAAACATGACCGAGACGAAGATATTTCTACAAACCCCGGTTAATCCCGTGTTAGACCGTTGGGTAAATATCTTTTTTTCCCTATCAATAATCGTTGTCTTTACAGTTTATAGCGGAGCAATCACCCATCAACAAATACTGATAGGGTTATTATTAGCATTTCTTTTAACGTTCACTGCTTTTCTCATCAATTGGTTAACTATTGATGGGGCGGTATCAGCTACCATTTTTGGTATGATCGCCTATGGGCTTGGAGGAACATTAGGCGCCGGTTTGGTGCTCGCATTTTTTATTTCGGGTTCCATTCTGTCAAAAGATCAGGTGTCGGAAGAAGGGTTTCTCGAGAAAAAATTCAGGCGAGATGGGAAACAGGTTTGGGCCAATGGTTTTTGGTTCTGCTTAGGAATTTTGATCTGGTTTTTTACCAAACAACCAGAGTTTTTGGTGGCTGCCTCGGCATCATTAGCAGCAACTACATCCGATACATGGGCTACTGAGATCGGTTACAGGCGGTTTAAGTCACAAACAAGGCTTATTACAAGCTGGAAAAAAGTTGAACCCGGAACCGATGGCGGTATTAGCTTTTATGGTACACTTGGTGGAATTCTGGGGGCTGCCTTCATAGGAATTTTGTATTGGTTACTGGCTGAAAATGGAAATTTGTTTGAAGCGATCACTATATCTGCTCTTGGATTTTTAGGTTGTCTCACGGATTCTTACATTGGCGCCCGTTACCAATATCAACAAATCGAACTCTTTGGATTTCGGTTATTTGGGATCGACAAGCTATATGTTAGCAACAACATGGTTAACTGGATCTCAGCCGGGATCGCAACGATCATAAGTTTTATCATAATTTTAATTACTGGCATATGAAATGGTATAGAAAATTACACTGGCAAATCATTATCGGTTTAGTTCTTGGCTTGATCTGGGGACTGGTAGCCAACCTTGTTGGGCTGAATGATTTTACACAGGAATTTATCAAACCGATCGGAACCATTTTTATAAAACTGCTTGTATTGATAGCAGTTCCTTTGGTATTGGTCTCGTTAGTGACAGGGGTTACAAGCCTGAACGATACCGCTCAGTTATCCCGGATGGGAGGTAAGACCGTTGCAATTTATGCCATCACAACCGTATTCGCGATCAGTATCGGTCTGGCTACAGTAAATATCATGAAGCCGGGAAAATCACTGCCGGTAGAAACAAGGGAACAACTTCAGGCTACCTACAGTGAATCGCTGGAAGGAAAGGATGAAGCTGCTATGGAAGTCATGGAGCGCGGACCGCTTGATTTCTTTGTAGATATTGTGCCTGAAAACTTTTTTAGTGCTGCTTCTGATAACTCCAACATGCTGCAGGTTGTATTTGTGGCAATTCTTCTTGGAATTGGGATCATACAGATCGGTGGAAAGAAAGCGGAAACACTTACCAACTTTTTCGATGCTTTCAATGACGTGATCATCCGGATCGTGGAGATCATCATGCTTACAGCTCCCTATGGGGTCTTTGCACTTATGGCCTCACTGTTGATAGATCTCGCAGGTGATGATCTTGGCAAGGCCCTGGAGTTGCTTTATGCCCTAGGCTGGTATTGTCTGGCCGTGTTGATCGGTTTGACGATCCACGTTTTTGTGGTGTATGCCAGTTTGTTCAAGGCCACCAGTAACATGAAATTGAGCACTTTTTTCCGTGCTATTCAGCCGGCTATGTTGCTCGGTTTCAGTACCAGTTCCAGTGCGGCAACCCTTCCGGTTACCATGGAGCGGGTTGAGAAGAACCTGGGTGTGGAAGATGAGGTCGCGAGTTTCGTTCTGCCAATTGGTGCCACCGTAAATATGGACGGTACCAGCCTGTATCAGGCAGTAGCAGCGGTATTCATTGCGCAGGCACTTGGTATGGATCTGACTCTCGTTCAGCAGCTAACGATCGTGTTAACCGCCACCGCTGCTTCCATAGGTGCAGCCGGCGTTCCGGGTGCCGGGATCATCATGCTTGTTATTGTACTTGAATCGGTTCAGGTGCCAACGGCTGGAATTGCTCTGATCTTAGGGGTAGACAGGATCCTGGATATGTTCCGAACCATGGTCAATATCACCGGCGATGCTGCGGTTTCTGTGGCTGTTGCCTCTTCAGAGGGACTTTTAAGCGAAGCCCACCTCGATGATTAGAATCTCAAATTTCAGGAAATTTTACATGAGTTTATGCCTGAAAATATGTTAATTAGATAGACATTTTTTTAAGTAACCACGGTGCCTATGGCCATAAAGTTACTATCTGAACACTTAATTAAAATCCTACATATCGCCCTTTTTACCCTGATCTCTCTTTTGGGATTTCAGGCTGAAGCCCAATCTATATTATTGCCGGGCGATGTGGCCGTGGTATCCGTGAACGCATCCAATAATACCGTTGACCTGGTTCCGCTTATTGATGTAGAAGAAGGTACTGAGATCTATCTATCTGCCGGAATATGGGATGCTTCAACAAATGTGTTAACCGGCACGGAAGCATCACTGCGTTTCTTGAATCCGGTTCAGGCCGGTAGTATCATTCATATTAATGGTAAGAGTACCGAGAACTATGAATTCAACGGTAGGTTACCATTCAGGCGAACGCAAAATCAGTTTTACGTCTATCAAAAGGATGAGAATGTTTATCGGTTTATCTACGGATTGAATTTCGGATCGGTTTCCGAAGATGCAGAAATGCTGGCTACTGAAATACCCCCGGTTTTAAATGAAACGGAAAACTCATTTGTTCAACTTGGTGTAAAACCTAATCATCAGTATTTCATAAAAAATGGGGCTAGCGGTACTCAAAACATGATCCTGCAATTTTTGGGTGAAGCCTCGAACTGGAAAAGCAGTGATACACCGATCTCTCCCTTCGGAGTTAGCTTTAATGTGCTGAAACCACCGGTTGTGATGTTTGAAAATACATATTCATCCTATCTTGAAGGAGATTCCACCGCAGCACTTCAGGTTTCAATATTTGAACATGACGGTTCCCGGATATCAGTAGATGTGGCATTTGAAGCCTCTCAAAGTTCTGCTGATACCATGGATTTTTCAGGCTACAAGGCCCAGACCTTGAATTTTACAGGGTTGGTGGGAACATACACAACCAAGGTTCCAATCCCTGTAGCTGAGGATGCTAATTTTGAGGGTCGTGAAGGAGGAATTTTTTACCTGACCAATTTAACTGACGGCTCACTCGGTGATTTTATATCACACAATGTGATGGTAGAGGATAAAAAAGTGCCAAACCTGGTTATTTCAGATGTTTCTAACAAAGGGGAGAGAGGGAGTTATGTTGAGATCAGTAATCTCGAAAATTCAGATGTATCGGTCAAAGGATGGGTATTGGAAACAAATAATTTCACGTTAGGCATAGATAGTTCTTTGGTCATTGGCCCCTATAAAAAATTAAGAATTTTCGATGGATCGGGAGAAGACTTTACAGAAGGTCCTGTTCATTTATATAATCTGAAAGGTTTGACCCGTTCCTTAACAGTTGGAGACGGAGGACTGTTAAGTCTTAAAAATTATAACAGTAAGATTATTCATCAGGTAGGTTTTAGAAATTCAGGCTCGGAACAGAACAATGCGATCGTTGCAGATAATTCTAAGAATAATGATGAAAATGATCGGGTAGTAAGACCCGGAGATACAGCAGTCAGTTCTGTACAAAGCAGTGTAGGTGGTTGGAACCTGACTTCAATGAAATCTGAAACGGCAGCAACTCTTTCTCAGGATATGAAGCTGCTGATCTGGGATGATCAAACGAAAACATTCAATTCACCTGAAACCCTGGCTGAAAGTAATGGGAATGTTTTGGTATTGGGTGATTACGGTGACACCGAACTTCAGAAACTTAAGGATAATGAGGTTCAACTCAGAGCCAAAAGTAGCAATGATAACTCCGTAATGGTTAAACTCAGTGCAGTTGACCTGGATGAAAATGATGTTATCAATGGAGCAGAAGGTATGAACCTGATTACACTTCCATTTGATGAAGAAATTCCGGTTGGAGCGCTCAGGAATTTGATAAGTGATAAAATTGAGAGTTCCACCAATACATTTGAGTTCTTTGAACAAGCAAAAGGCGCTCAGGGCTTGCTTGATTTCAGATCTTTATCAAATAAAGAAAAGTTGACTCCCGGTTCCATTTATATACTCAGAATCAAAAATGAGATGGAACCGAAGGATATTGAGATCAGTAAGGGTGAGTTAAGCAGTGCAATTAGTGAATTTGATGAGACTGTAAACCTAAATGATATTGATACCGGATCAGTAACTCTAAAACTGAAGTCAGGACGGTTTGAACAGGAGATCAACTTAATGATAGATCCTGAGAATTTAGTTGAAAATAAGACAGACCTGAATTCATTATCTGGATTCTTGCCCGACTCATATTCTCCTTTTTCATTCTCAGCAATTCAAGGGGATGAATATTTTGAAGTGGTATCAATTCCTGAGTCGGCCGAGCAGGTTATTTCAATGCCATTGAGTTTTGGTGGCTCCACTAATGATTCTTATACTTTGTCCGTTACGAAATGGGAGAATATTCCTTCCGGCTGGACAGTGAAATTACTCGATAGATTCAATGATAAAGAATATGATCTGAGATCAGATTTTACGTTGAACTTCGACCATACATTTAGTGAAAGTGATGGATCACGAAACACAGAACGGTTTGAGGTGCAGGTCTATCCGGAAGTTGCTAACCAGCAGGCTGAGGAAAGTCTTTCTGATGTACCGAAAGAAATTGAACTAAACCAAAATTATCCGAATCCTTTTAATCCGGTTACAACCATTTCATTTTATTTACCTGAATCGAGGGATGTGAAGTTGTCTATATTTAATATCGTTGGTCAGCCTGTAGCGGTACTGTTTGAAGGCAGGCTTTCATCCGGGCGGCAGCAGTTTGAATGGGATGCCACCGATAAGCCAAGCGGTATGTATATCTACCAGTTAGAAGTGGGTGATAAAGTTATGACTCGAAAAATGACATTAGTCAAATAATGAACATATTTGGAGTTATAACCGTTACTCTTATAACTATAACAATCAATAAAACATAGAGGTTACTACTCAATATCTATCATGCAATTTAAAACAATTCAGGGTGTGGAAGTACCGGAGATCGGATTAGGAACACATCGATTAATTGGCAGGGAAGGGGAGAATGCCATAAAGCTCGCTCTCAATCTTGGTTACAGACATATTGATACCGCACAAAGCTATAAAAATGAACGGGAAGTCGGAGAGGCGATAAAGCGCTCGCACGTAGATCGGGATGAGATCTTCCTTACCACTAAGATCTGGCATACCCATCTTGATAAAAAAGATGTACTTAAAGTGGCAGAAAATTCCCTAAAAGAGCTGGATACACCATATGTGGATCTTCTGCTGGTTCACTGGCCAAACCCCGAAGTGGATATTGAACAGACCATGGAAGCTTTTCTTTCGCTCCGGGATCAGGGTAAAGCACTGAATATTGGAGTGGCTAACTATCCCTTGTCTAAGCTTAAGGAACTTAACGAAGAGCTGGCAGCCCCTGTTTTCTGCAATCAGGTTGAATACCATCCCTTCTTAGGTCAGCTTGACCTGCTTGATTACGCCGCAGAACAAGACCTGTTATTTACAGCTTACTCACCGTTGGCGCAGGGTAAGGTCATGGATGATCCATTGCTGAAGAAACTTGGTGAGAAGTATGGGAAATCTCCTTCTCAGATAGCACTTCGATGGCTGATAGAACAGGAACAAGTGGTTGCCATTCCCAAGGCATCTTCAGAACAGCATCTGAAAGAGAATATAGATATCTATGATTTTGCGCTTGAGGATGATGACTTTTACGCGATCGATGATCTGGATAAAACCACGCGGTTAGTGGATCCTGATTTTGCTCCCGATTGGGACAATTGATCAGCCGTTTTTTTTACATTCAGCTAAGACCAGAACCTCACCGTTCTGGTTTTTTAGTTGATGGAGGTAAGTATGCTCATCTGTTTTTATAACTTCTGATGCGATCGAATCTCCTGCTACACTCTCTCTTAGAAATTGTATATCGATGACGTTGATAGGGGAAGAATCCGTGTCTGAGTGGTGTTCCATGATCCACTCAACGTAACGGGCGTTGTTGACGTGATCATTCATGTCAAGGTCCGAGTTTCTCACGTCGAATGAGTATGACTCACCCATATCCTGAAAGGGTTTTAACCGTGTATCTTTTGGGTCCAAAACATGATCAATATCCTTAAGGCGCATATTCAGTACTTCTTCCGGCATACGGGCCGGCCTGCGTGTCTTTATGTTGATCATCATCCAATAGCTTAAACAAACCCCAAGCGTTTCACCGCTTTTATCCAGGATCCTGTAATCCCGGAAAGCCTTCAAGGCATCTCCGGCTGCAGGCCAGGTTTCGATGGTGATCTCATCACGCCATTTTGGGAACCGATCGATGTTTACATCCATGCGATGTAAAACCCAGGTCAGGTCTTGTTCCTGAAGTTGAGAAATGTCAAAATTGAGCTTAAGTGCATGATTACCGGCTACCTCCTGAAATAAAGAAAATAATGCAGGCAAGGTAGCTTTTCCGCCATTATCTACCTCATTGGCTCTGATCTTGAAATCTTCTGAGTACTTTGTGATATCAGTTTTCATCTAAAATTGTAACGCTTTGGTTTAAAAGGTCCGGTTCTGTAATATTTGAATGAACTATGCATAGGTTGAAATAAAAAAGCCACAGATCAGAATTGACCTGTGGCCATTTATTTAAGATCCGGTGTTAAACTAAAAAGTTTTCACCTTTATTAGGGATGATCACTTCTGTATCAGTGATACCCTCAAGTATCTCCTTGAATTCATTTGGGTCGCTATCTATTGGAGGCCAGGTTCCATAATGCATTGGAACTGCTATTTCGCATCCAATGAGTTCAACCGCGTAAGCTGCTTCCTCAGGCCCCATCGTGAAATGATCTCCGGTTGGAGCCAGGACCACATGCGGGCGATATAATTCCCCATAAAGTTCTAGATCTGCAAATATGTTGGTGTCGCCCATATGATAAACACAGATGTCATCTTCAAAAGATATCACCAATCCACCGGGATCGCCGGCATATTTTCCTTTATAAGAGGAGCTGTGATTGGCAGAAACCAAAGTCACTGAGAAATCTTCAAAGTGAATAGTTCCGCCTTTGTTGAAACCTACCGCCTGATCTTCAGGGAGGCCTTCTTCTTGTAGTATGCCAACAAGTTCCAGAATACCGACCACCTTGGCTCCGGTATTTTTCGCGATCTCAACGGTATCACCAACATGATCTTCATGACCGTGAGTGAGTAAAATATAATCTGCTTTATCCACCTTTTTAAGTTCGTCAGGGGTAGATGGATTATCTTTTAAGAATGGATCGATATAAATGATCTTGCCACTTTGACTTTCCAGCTTAAATGCTGAGTGACCAAGCCATTTAGCTTTAATTTGTGTATTCATAAACTCCTATTTTAATTCCTTGTTTGATTCTTACACGTAATTAAATGAAAATCAGGCTAAAATGATTCGTTAAATAGGAAATAATAGCAGAAGTTTAAGCACTAACCGTGTTATACTTCCGATGAATTAACTATGATTACAAGTAGATGAGTATTTTTGATAGCATTAGAGATATTTTTAAGTCTGAGAGCGATGGCTCAGTCAACCCTAAATGGGGCAAATTGACAGCTTCATCCGAACTGAGTGAAATTGAAGAAGCTTCTCACTCAAAACCACAGCTTATTTACAAGCACAGCACACGGTGTGCCACCAGTTACTTTGCCTTAAAGGATCTTCAAAAGATCCCGGAAAGTACGTTTGAAAACATAAATGGATATTTGGTTGATGTGATCGGCCAAAGGACTTTATCGGGTGAAATTTCAAAGTATTTCAACATACGTCATGAATCACCGCAAGTGATCATAGTAAAGGATGGTGAGGTCATATGGACAGCGTCACATGGAAATGTACGAACAGAATCAATACTCGATGTCATTGAGTAATGGAACCAATTTAGGTTCATTCAATAAAAAATATTTATGTAGGGTATCATTAAATATGTGATTGACCTTTGATAATTGTATATTTTTATTTTCGTAATAATTTAAAGCATTTTAAATGCTTATATATGATGCAGTTAACGCTTATTAATGTGGAGTACTGATGGAGGGTAAAGAACTTAACGGGGTGACTTCCGGAAATGTATATCAACCACTCACAATGGATTACATTTTGGGTGAACAGGGGATCGGAAGCTTAAAGTTTTTAGGATTACTTACAGTTTGGGTTGCACTGATCGCAGTCAGCATATCGTCGGTTTTTATTGTTGAAAATTATTTTGGCTTTTCGGACATCCTCAATCAGGATAAGATCGGACAAGTATTTTTGATACAGATCCCAATGCTTATCGGAATGTTATTGATGTTTTGGGTGGGTTTTGAATGGGGATTCATACCTGTGTTTGTTTCCACCTTTGTTTTGGCCTTTACAGCATCTATGACATGGTACTGGTCGTTGCTCTACTCATTCTCATTCACTTTAGGCTTATCGATCTTTGCTTTGTCGTACTACTGTGTCTCTTTTGATCTGAGCCTCAAAGATCTAAGAAGCTTTACATTCTATATTGTAGTTTCGTTATTTGCAGCTTTAGCCTGTTCGCTTGGGGCTTTTGTCTGGAGCCGATTCTATAACCTGCCTTTGTTTGAAACCCTTCTGATCTGGAAAAGCTGGTGGGTCAGTTTGTTCCTGCAATCTGTGTTGGTAGCGGGGCCAATTCTCTATTTCTTTACACCAATGGTCTATCGGTTTCGAAGCAATAAATTCAATGTTCCTGAAAAAGAAGAGGTTTCTCTTAAGTGGATCTATTCGACGATCACTGTTGTGGTTTTAGTATTGGCCATGTTTATTATCTCTGCCAAGTTACTTGGTTCGCAATCCATTGAGTCTGAGATCATGAACTCCGGCCTGGCCATGGGGTCTGAACTGTACTCAAGTATAAGCAGTGTGAATGAGTCGTTTGAGATCGTAACCTGGATATCAATCTCACTGGTATTTTTCATTGGTATTGGCAGTATTTATCTGGTGGGCAGCTGGAACAAGAACCTTAAGGATGAGGTTGATTCACAAACTCAGGTATTGCGTTTAAATGAAGTCAAACTCAATGCCGCACTTGATGAGAGAGATGAACTGCTGAACGAAATTCACAATAGAGTCAGGACAAACCTGACCATGGTTCTGGCCGTACTGGAACTTCAATTAAAGAGTGATACCTATAAAACAAATGAGCAGATCCTGAAGGATTCGCACTCTTTGATCCGTTCGTTGACCATTGTTCACGAATCCATGTCTCAAACCAAAAGTGCCAGTCAGGTCGATCTGAAAAATTACGCCATCAAACTGAGTAACCGGGTTGAGCAGTCACTTAGAAAAGATAAAAAAGATATTCAATTTACGGTGAAGGCAGATGAAGGCATTACTTTAGACATGGATCGTGCCATACCGTTTTCACTGATCACAAATGAGTTAGTGATGAATGCTTGTAATCACGGTTTTAAGACCGGAGATAAAGGCAGTGTGGTTATTGACATAAGTAAGGATGACGAGACGATTACCTTGAAGGTATCTAATAACGGACAGGGTCTTCCTTCTAATTTTGAGAACAAAGCTTCCAGTGGAATAGGAATGCGTATCATTCGGGCATTCAGTAAGCAGCTCAATGCCGAACTGGATTACTTTTCAACAAATGTTACTACGTTTATCTTAAAGATCCCTGTAGATTAATCTAAATGAGATGAAAAGCTTTCTGATCTGGTTATTGGTAACGGTTACAGGGGCAGGGATCGGATATGGGATAAGCTGGCTAACAGGTTTAAATCCATATCTTTGCATGGGTGTAGGAGTGGTTATTGGCAGTTCAATTGGGGTTACTGCAAATATTCATCGAGATCAACAGGCTATGCCCGGACGGGAAGAGGACTCCATTCTTGACAAAAGTTCTTCCAAAACTTCTGATAATAATTCCTTGTCGAATCGAACTAAGACCGATCAAACAGAGAACTGAAGTTTTCTTCAAAATCTGGTTCTATGAGGCCTTTTTCGGTAATAAATCCGGTAATGTACTCGTGAGGAGTGAGGTCAAATGCCGGATTAAATGCATCCGTTTTCTTGGGAGTGATAGGGGTACTTCCAAATTGAGTTACTTCTTCTGCTTCACGTTCTTCTATCTCAATGTCACCACCCGAAGCCGTTTCAGGATCTACAGTTGAAAGTGGGAGAGCTACGTAAAATGGAATGTCATTCTCTTTGGCGAGTACCGCCAGGGGATAAGTCCCAATTCTATTAATTACATCACCGTTGGCCGTAACACGGTCGGCTCCAACCAAAACCATATCAACCTCACCTTTATTCATCAGGGAACCGGCAGTGGAGTCGGTGATCAACTTATAGGGTATCTCAGTTTTTTCAAGTTCCCAGGCGGTCAATCTTGCTCCCTGTAAAAGAGGGCGGGTTTCATTCACCCAAACGTGAATATTTTTTTCAGCCTCATGAGCATGCAGGATGACTGAAAAAGCTGTACCGAATGCTCCGGTTGCTAAAGCTCCCGTGTTACCATGGATTAAAACTTTAGCCCCTTTTTTTATGAGTTGAGAACCATGTTCACCAATGTTTTTACACCCTCGTTTGTCTTCAGCATGAATGGTTTTTGCAGTTTTAAGGATGATATCCTTGATCTCATCCAGTTCCTTGTCCTTATTGGCAAAGATCGTTTGTTTGATGCGTTGAAGAGCCCAGGTTGAATTCATCGCGGTTGGGCGTGCCGATCTCAGATAATCGATCCATCGGTCTATTTCTACACTGAAACTCGTAAAGTTCCTTGATTCAAGGTCTCTAACACCCAGGTACAACCCATAAGCAGCCGCTATACCTACAGCCGGGGCTCCGCTGATCTTTAAATTTTTGATGCACTCCCAAACTTGCCCAATGGTATTTACATCAGAATAGATCTCCCGAAGAGGGAGCTGAGTTTGATCCAGGATAACTAAATGATCGTCTTGCCAGGTGATGGTTTCGTAAGCAGGTTCCATGAATGATTCGTGAACTTTAATTAAATGGGGCTCAGTCAATAAAGCTAACCTGAGCTCCCTTAACAAATTTAAATCCTTCTATGTAATGGCCTAATGGCCGGCAGCGTATCCATCTCCACGGGGATCCACTCCACTTGAATATGAACCATCCGGTTCAACATAGATATTATGAGCTCTTCCAATGCCGGGCATGGGGAAGATGGAATGGCCTTTTTCCTGAAGCAAATTTTGAGTATCAGGGCTGAGGCCAAAATCATCGATAAAGAGCATATCAGGCAACCATTGGTGATGAAATCGAGGGAAAGCTGTGGACTGTTGTGGCCTCATATCAAATACCGCACGGTTTAAAAAACTTTGAAGGGTGGCAGTTATGATCCGTGGTCCGCCTGCAGCTCCAAGTACCATATCAACCCGGTTATTTTTAGTCACGATGGTTGGCGTCATACTGCTGAGCATACGCTTTCCGGGTTCAATAGCGTTAGCCTCCGCACCGATCAATCCATAGGCGTTAGGTTCCCCCGGTTGAGCTGAAAAGTCATCCATTTCATTGTTGAGAAGAAAACCTGCACCGCTAACGGAAACATGGCTTCCAAAAGACCCATTAAGGGTTGTAGTAACTGCAACGGCATTTCCTTCACTGTCAACAACTGAAAAGTGCGTTGTTTCATCTGATTCAACAAACCCCGCTATTTCTCCATGTGACAAGGAAGCAGAGGAAGTGACCGTATCCGTTGAAAAATTTTCCATTCTTGTATCATTATACTCTTCACTGATCAACTCAGAAACCGGGACGTTTACAAAATCAGGATCCCCCAAATAGTAAGACCGGTCTGCAAATGCCCGACGCATAGCCTCGCTGACCAAGTGCACATAATCAGCGGAATTGTGTCCCATTTCTTCTAAAGGGTGATCATTGATCATGTTCAATATCTGTGCAATGGCAATACTTCCACTGCTGGGAGGAGACATGATATGTAAGGTATAATCTTTGAATTCAACTTCTACAGGATCCCTCCATTGGCTCTCATAATTGTAGAGGTCGTTATAGGTGATAAGGCCTCTGTAACGTTCCATTTCATTTACAATAGCATCTGCTACTGGACCTGCATAGAATCCCTCCCGCCCAAAACGAGCTATCCGTTCAAGGGTATTTGCAAGGTCTTCTTGCACAAATAGATCCCCTTCTTTGAACTCAGTATCATCTTTTTTTGTGAAATACTCAGCAGATACCTGATATTTTTTAAAGGTGTCTTTATGATTATTGAGTGATTCTGCATGCGAATATGACAGCTTATATCCTTCCCGGGCAAGCTTAATAGCCGGTTGTAGAACCAGATCGAGGGGTAATTTTCCGTAGCGTTCTAACGCCTTGATCATTCCATCCACAGTTCCGGGAACCCCTACTGCCAGGATTCCCTCCCAGCTTAGGTCAGATTTAAATTCCCCATTTCTGACATACATGTCACGCGTGGCTTTTTCAGGAGCCTTTTCCCTGAAATCCAGAGCGGCCGTTTCACCATCGGCTAAACGTATCACCATAAAGCCTCCACCACCAATATTGCCGGCTCTCGGTAGTGTAACGGCAAGTGCAAACTGAACAGCAACGGCAGCATCTACAGCATTACCACCCTGCATCAGAATTTCATTCCCGATCTCTGAAGCATACTTATCGGCTGTTACCACCAGCCCGTTTTTAAAGTTTTTTGATTCAAATACCTGCGCCTTAATATCTGTGGTAATAAATGAGAATAGCAGGAGACTGAGTAGTGTGGAAAAGAAGCGGGTTACTTTCATAGGTAGATGATTTTTTAATTCGTGGCTAAAATAGTAGAAGTTTACACCTTTTGCAGAACGAAAGTTTGGAAGCTTTATTTAGTAAAAGATCACGCCCGTGGGTGAAATTCCTTATGTACCTGATGGAGAAAGGACCGGTCGATGTGTGTATAGATCTCGGTGGTAAGGATAGAAGAATGCCCAAGCATTTCCTGAACGGCCCTGAGATCGGCTCCGCCTTCCAATAGATGAGTGGCAAATGAGTGGCGGAAAATATGGGGATACACATTTTTCTTGATCTCAGCTTTTTCAGCTGCTTTTTGAACTATGTTCCAGATGCTCATTCTGGATAAGGCACTGCCCCGCACACTCAAAAATACTTTATTCTTTGCTTTATGGGCTTTTTCGGAGTTGAAGAATTGAGGACGTACGTGTTCTGTGTAGTGAGAGATGGCATCCTGGGCGATCTCCCCAACCGGAACCAATCGCTCTTTGTTTCCCTTCCCGATCACCCTGATGAACCCGATCTCAAAGATCAAACGGTCTTGCTCAAGTCCGGTAAGTTCGCTTACACGCATCCCGGTTCCGTACAGAGTTTCCAGTATTGCTTTGTCCCTGATGCCGGCAGGGGAGCTAAGATCCGGTGTCTCCAGAATGGCTTCGATCTCGTCCCGATCTAAAACCTCGGGCAACTTGGATGCCTTTTTAGGGAGTTCCACAAGCTCTGCAGGATTGGCTTTAGTGATACCCTCTACCACCGCAAATTCATGAAAACCCCGAATACTGGAGATGTTTCGAGCAAGGGAACTGGCTGAAAGCAGTTCATCGTCTACCAGATAATTCAGAAAATCTTCTATATGGCCGAGTGTGACCCCCGACAAGTCTTGGATCCTTTTTTCGGCGGTGAGGTACACAAAATACCGTTCAAGGTCATTTTTGTAGGATACCACAGAATTTTTACTCAAACCTTTTTCCAGTTTGATAAACTGAAGGTACAGATCAAGTTCTTGCTTAAAAGCCAAAACTAATCGTCTTTAGTTTCATTTTCCTGAACCGGTTCAGTAGGAGTATCAAGTGAGGCCTTCTGCTTGATCTCACTTTTCTGTTTCTCGCTGTCTTCAGGATATTCTACCCGGCTATGGTAAACACCCACAAGTATATTCAGGAAGGTCTCTTTGATAACCTGCAGATGCCTGAATGTGAGAGGACAGTGACTCAGCTGACCTTCAGCCACCCGGTCATCTACCATGCGGTTAACCAGGTTTTCGAGTTTGCTGTAGGTAGGATTTTTCATAGCCCGTGATGCAGCTTCGATGCCATCAGCCAGTAACAAAATACCGGTTTCTTTGGTTGATGGAAGCGGCCCCTCATACCGGAACTGGTCTTCCTCCAGCATACTTTTCAGGCTTTCGTCTTCTTTAGCCTTCTCATAGAAATACCGAATCACAGAGGTGCCATGATGCGTCTTTATGAAGTCAATGAGGTTGCCCGGGAGGTCATGCTCTTCAGCCATTTTAACCCCTTCACTCACATGAGCTTTGATCACCATAGCGCTCATTTGAGGTTTTAGTTTGTCATGCTCGTTGGATCCTTTGGTCTGATTTTCCACGAAATAATCAGGCTTAACCATTTTACCTATATCGTGATAAAGGGAACCCACACGGCAAAGCAAAGAGTTTGCACCAATGGCCGATGCAGCGGCTTCAGCCAGATTTGCCACCTGAAGACTATGATGAAACGTACCGGGAGCCTTATTCATGAGATCTTTTAATAATGGCTGATTGGTATCGCCCAGTTCGATGAGGGTAAAATCGGTGGTTACACCAAATATCTTTTCAAAGATAAGAATGATGGGATAGGTGAATAGAATGAACACTGAGCTGATAGCGATGTACATCAGGTCAGACAAAAAAGTATCCCATCCGCTGAGTGCTGCTACATTGAATGACCCGATCACGATCACGTAGGTTAGGAATACAATGCCCGGTGTGGTAAAGAAAAATTGGGAACGATCCTTTATGTCTCGTACTGAAAATACCCCAAGGCTACAAGCTGTAAAGGTCGCAACGATATATTCAAAGCTGTTACCATGAATAAGCCCAAGTAAACTGGCCAGCATGATGGATGAGACAAGCCCAACCCTTGAGTCAAATATGATAGTAAGTACGATGGGTGCAATGGCCACCGGTATGATATACGGGTCCGCGATATCAAAATAGTTGATAAATCCACCTGCGAAAGAGACCAAACCAAGAGTTAAGAAAACCAGAAAGAATAAGGCATTATTAGAGGTTATATTTCGCCTATATAAATAGATATACATGAAGAAGACGAGTGTGACAGCAACAATGATGATAAGTTGTCCGGCAAAACGTACCCACCTTTCAATTTCTGTCGCATTTTCTGAACGAGCCTCGGCAAGGCTTCTTAGTATGTTGGCCCGTTCATCATTTACAAGGTCACCACGCCGGATGATCACCTGTCCCTGAGTCACTGCACCCTTGGTTTCCGATATCTCGGCTAAGGCTTCCTGAAGTTTAGCCTGAGTATCTTCCTCACTGTAGTTCATGTTTGGGCTGATAACTTTATTGTAGATCTCCAAAGCGAGTCTTGCTTGCTCTTCATTGAACATCCGGTTTAATCGGAATTGAACAAATTCATTGGCTTCCCTCAGGTCTCTGATCCGCGCAAGGTCAACTGACTGCTCCGTGCTTTCCCTTGGATTTCTGATGGTGATCTGACTGGTATTTAAAGTGCCCTTATTTCTGTCAATTATACCTTGGTCTATCAGCTGATCGATCAGTAATTCCAGCTGTTGTTTGACGGTTACTCCAATGAATTGTGAAGGAGCCTGGTTCGAATTCTGTACTTCATGATAGCTATCCAATAATAGCTGCCATGAGCTGCCGGTCAGATCAAGGTTTGACTCTTCAAGTGTTGAGGCAAAATATGCGCTATCCACATCAACCGTTGCCGGGGTTGTTTGTTTTGAAACCTGCCAGTCATGATAAGCTTCTAACACAGGCTGCATCTGTCGGTAGGTTGAATCGAGTCTGGATTGTATGGTGATGGGAGCATTGGCATCAACTCTGAATATAGGGGCCGTGTTTTCCCGGATCTCCTGCCGTTCTTCCTCTAATTCTGCATCTGTTTTCTGAATGGAAAAGGTGAAAGGAGCCGTTAAGTCAGCATTTCGCCAGGGCTGATTCAGGGCATAATTTAAACCGGAGCTGACCGGGTTTTTAGGCAAGGAAAAAGCACTGATAACAATAAATAGAAATACGATGAGTGCTCTTAAATATGGATTTCTTTTCAGGGAATACTTTTCCTGTTCCTTTTTCTTTTTCTCACCAATGAGAGGAGCCAGTTCTTTACGCTTCTGACTCAAACCAAGTTTTTCAAGTAAGCTCATTAAGCAGCTTTTTTAAAATTCAACCAAAGGTTAACAACCAAACCCTAATTTACAAATCTTTTTGCAGTAAACAGTTATCAGTGAAAAGAGATTCTATGAGGGTATTTAAAAAATAAGATTTGATAGTGGTACAAGCTCTGCCGATGTTCTGCTAACTGCTAACTGCTAACTGCTAACTGCTAACTGCTAACTGCTAACTGCTAACTGCTAACTGAACAAAGCATGTCATTCAAGACAAAGAAAAGTCTGGGCCAACATTTCCTCACTGACAATAATGTCATATTTAAGATCTTAAAATCTATAAATGCAGAGGATGGAGATAGGGTGATTGAGATCGGACCCGGAACGGGAGCCCTCACAAAATGGATGGCAAAAAGTATATCTGATCTTCACGTGATCGAATTGGATAAAAGGGCCGTGGAGGTACTTCAACAAGAGATCAATAGTATTACCATCCACCAGCAGGATGTCTTAAAAGTGAACTGGAGTGAGATCGTCGATCCAAAAAAGAAAAACGTGGTAGTAGGTAACTTACCCTATTATATAACCTCACCCATACTTTTTGATCTGCTTGAAAATCGAAAACATTTTTCGGAAGCAGTTTTGATGATGCAAAAGGAAGTGGCTGAACGGCTGGTAGCAGAACCCTCCTCAAAGGAATACGGTATCATGAGCGTTCAAACACAGTTATTCTGCACACCGGAAATTTTGTTTGACGTTGCTCCGGGATCCTTCAGCCCGCCTCCAAGGGTAAACAGTTCGGTCATTAAGTTGAAATTTGACAGACCGGATCTCCCATTTTCAGATGATACATTGAAATCTGTGGTCAGAACGGCATTCAATCAGCGTAGAAAAAAACTCAGCAACTCATTGAAACCGATCTTAGGGGATGAACTCCCGGAAGGATTCAATTATGACGACCGGGCAGACCATTGGTCACCTGAAACCTATGCAAAGTTGTCAGAGCATTTGGAACAGACTGACAGGCTTTCCTGACGCTATACGATTACCGGCAAATAAAATGGTAAATCTGCCTCATTAGGCATCTTCTCTCAATTTAGTTTTGGTTTGGTACGGAAGTTGCAATAAGTACTGCGAAACAGATAAAGGGCATTGCCCAAAAGAAAATTAAACCAAAAACTAAAACTAACAGGAGTCATAAAAATGGCTAAGATTCAACCTTTAGGCGACCGCGTGTTGGTACAGGCTGAGCCTGCTGAAGAAAAAACCAGCTCCGGAATTATCATTCCAGATACGGCTAAAGAAAAACCGCAACAAGGTACAGTGATAGCGGTTGGTGCCGGAAAAGTAGAAAACGGCAATAAAATTGAGATGAGCGTAAAAGAAGGAGACAAAGTTCTCTACGGAAAATACGCAGGTACAGAAGTTACACTTGATGGAGAAGAATACCTGATCATGCGCGAATCTGATATCATGGGTATTGTTTCGTAAACCCACCTTTTCAAGAAATTAAATTACAAACTAAAAATTATAGATAATTATGTCTGCTAAGTTAGTTCATTATGACGTTGAAGCACGCGACGCCCTGAAGAAAGGTGTCGACAAGCTGGCCAATGCGGTTAAAGTAACCCTCGGCCCACGTGGACGCAATGTTGTTATAGAAAAATCATTCGGTTCACCTACTGTAACTAAAGATGGTGTAACCGTTGCAAAAGAAATTGAATTGTCTGATAAGGTCCAGAATATGGGCGCTCAGATGGTTAAAGAAGTAGCCTCCAGAACCAGCGACAATGCCGGTGATGGTACCACAACAGCTACCGTTCTTGCACAGGCTATTTTAAGTGAAGGCCTCAAAAACGTAACTGCCGGTGCCAATCCAATGGACCTGAAATCCGGTATTGAAAAAGCCGTGGATGCTATCATTACTGAGCTGAAATCAATGAGCCGTGATATTGACGATCGCAAAGAGATCGCTCAGATCGGTACCATTTCAGCAAACAATGACGAAACCATTGGTAACCTGATCGCCGATGCTATGGAAAAAGTTGGTAAAGATGGTGTGATCACTGTTGAGGAAGCCAAAGGAACTGAAACTTACCTTGAAACGGTAGAAGGTATGCAGTTCGACCGTGGTTACCTTTCTCCATACTTCGTAACCGACTCTGAGAAGATGGTTACTGAAATGGAAGATCCTTACATCCTGATCTTTGATAAGAAGATCTCAAACATGAAGGACCTGCTTCCAATTCTTGAGAAAGTAGTTCAAAGTGGTAACCCACTTCTGATCATTGCTGAAGATATTGAAGGCGAAGCATTGGCTACCTTGGTAGTTAACAAACTTCGTGGTTCTCTGAAGATCGCTGCTGTTAAAGCACCGGGCTTTGGCGACAGAAGAAAAGCTATGCTTGAAGATATTGCCATCCTGACCGGTGGTACTGTGATCTCTGAAGAGCGTGGATACAAGCTTGAGAATGCAACTCTTGATTTCTTAGGCCGTGCCTCACGTGTAACCATCGACAAAGACAACACAACAATTGTTGATGGAAACGGAGACGATAAAGATATTCAGGGCCGTGTAAATCAGATCAGATCTCAGATCGAGAATACCACGTCTGATTACGATCGTGAGAAACTGCAGGAGCGTCTTGCCAAACTAAGTGGCGGTGTAGCCGTACTTTACATTGGTGCTGCTTCTGAAGTGGAAATGAAAGAGAAGAAAGCCCGCGTTGAAGATGCCCTTCACGCAACCCGTGCTGCTGTAGAAGAAGGCATTGTGCCCGGTGGTGGTGTTGCTCTGCTGCGTTCTTCATCAGTACTTGATAAAGTTAAAGGCGCCAATGACGATGAGAATGTTGGTATTCAGATCATCCGACGTGCTATCGAAGCTCCGCTTCGCACAATTGCCAATAACGCAGGTGTTGAAGGAGCCATCGTGGTACAAAAAGTACTTGAAGGCAAAGACGCTTACGGATACAATGCTCGCACTGAGGTCTATGAAGACCTTATCAAAGCCGGTGTTATCGATCCTACAAAAGTAACCAGAACAGCTCTGCAAAATGCTGCTTCTGTTTCCGGATTGATGCTAACCACCGAAGCTGTTATCTCTGAGAAGCCAAGTAAAGGCGGCGACGATGATGACAACGGCGGCGGAATGCCAGGCGGAATGGGCGGCGGAATGCCAGGAATGGGAGGCATGGGTGGAATGATGTAATTCATCCCTCATAAATCTCAGATCTAGATTTTAGATCCCACTCAATTAATTTTGGGTGGGATTTTTTTATGGCGATATTTTACTATAATCTTTTGTCCATCAATCATTTAAAACGACCATAATGAATCAATTTCTGAGAAATGCCCTGGTAGCCATCTTAAGTTTGTTGATAGGTGGGGCATTAAATATGGGTATCATCATGATCAGCGGATCGGTCATACCGCCACCTGAGGGTGCGGATGTAACTACCATGGAAGGTTTACAGGAAGCAATGCATCTCTTTCAACCCCAGCATTTTTTAATGCCATTCTTGGCTCATGCACTGGGCACTTTACTAGGAGCTTTAATTACGGCATATTTGGTTGTATCAGAACCTAAGAAATGGGCATTATTTATAGGATGTTTTTTCCTGTTAGGGGGAGTTTCAAATGTTGTAATGCTGCCTTCTCCAATTTGGTTTGCTGTGGTTGATATTACCATTGCATACATACCAATGGCTTATTTAGGAGCATTTATTGCAGATAAATTAAAACAGGAGAAATATGAAGGTTAAAGGAGAATTTGAAGTCAAGTTAAACGAATTAAAGGGGTATGCTGAAGGAAAAGAGGGTATCACACTGGGAAGAAGATCGCTGGATAAAATCTTTCACGGTAAACTTTCCGGAGAAAGTAAGGGAGAGATGTTGAGCGCGTTTACTCCAACAAAAGGCTCTGCAGGTTATGTGGCTATCGAGCAGTTTACTGGAGACCTTGAAGGCAAATCGGGCAGTTTTGTGTTACAACATTTTGGCACCATGGCTAAGGGAGAGGAACGGTTGATACTGGAAGTCGTACCGGATTCAGGCACCGGTGATTTATCTGGTATATCGGGAGAAATGAAGATCATCCGTGATAATGGGAAGCATTATTACGAATTCGATTTTAAATTGTAAGAAAATACTTATTTCTGATACTTATCATTTAATCCAATTCCTTTCTTGATCATTGGAATGATCTTATCAAGTCTTCTCTGCTTCGTTTTGCTTTGCTTGGCTGTGGAGATATATTCAGCATAATCACGTTGTCGCCCCGGAGTTAGATCGTGAAATCTACGTTTAAGTTCATCATCATTTGAAAAGTTCTGCGCCAATTCATCAGGAATGGATACCTCCCGTTTGGGATCGATCGTAACTTCACGCCCCATTTTTTGATTGTTGACAGCCTGCTGAATGAGGTTACGGACGATTGCTTCATCAATATCTTCAGGGGAAGTGAAGCGTAATTGTCGAGTGGCTTTGGTTTTTCCCTCTTGAGCATTTGTAAGCACGTTTTCAGGATCATTTAGAAGTGCTCCATTGAAAAACCAGATACCAAAATGCCCTTTGAAAGCTCCAATCGCTAAAACATTCTTTTTACCAAGGGTATAAGTAGGTTGCCCCCATTTTATGGTTTCTTCAAGATTTGTTTCCAAAACCAGTTCTCTTAATCGGATCAAACCTTCTTTCCAAAAGGAATTTTCAGATATGTACGCTTCCACATTTCCTGCTTTTGCCATTGCCGGATCCTGTAAGAGATTTCAAGAATAAAATTTACTCAGACGTCTGCGATAACCTTTCCGGTTTCACCAGAATAGCTTCTTCGTAGGTCACCCCCCAGCCTCTTACGGTTTTCTCACCGGTCAACATCAGATCTGTTTTTATATTTACAGAGTTGGAATTTTCAAAGAAAAGATCGGAATGATCAAACTTTTCACCGGGTATTCCGTAAGTCATACTTCCGGCCTCTAAAACAACACCGATTCCGTCAACGGCAGGGGAACCACCCCAGATCAGTGTTCCCTCAATATCTTGAATCACATCCAGATCCTTATCAGCGGAGGAATTGCAGGCACTGAAAAAGAAAACGATCAGTACCATAGCTGCAATATGTGAGGTTTTAGAGGCCATACAGTAGGTTAAATATTAAGTGCTTCCTCGACCAGGCGGTTTTGCTCGGCTTCATGGATCTTCTTCTGTCCTGCTGCCGGGGAAGCAGATGCCTGTCTCCCAACATAACGTAATTTCTGTCCGTCTTGCAACAGCTCCATGAATCGTGGAGCTACAAAGGTCCACGCGCCCATATTCTTAGGCTCTTCCTGACACCACACTATGTCTTTAATAGAGGTAAAATCTTTAAGCTGCTCTTCGATCTCATCATCCGCAAACGGATAGAATTGCTCGAGTCGGGCTATGGCAACATTGCTGATCTCATTTTCCTGTCTGTATTTCAGAAGATCGTAATAGACCTTACCGGAGCAGATCACTAAGCGTTTAAGATCCTTTGGATCCGTGAAATCTTTATCAATAATAAATGGCTGGAATTTACCATCTGCCAGTTCATCACGGCTGGAGGTTGCCATTGGATGACGTAAAAGACTCTTTGGTGTCATCAGAATCGCCGGGCGTTTTACCTCAGACAGAGCCTGACGGCGAAGCATGTGATAATACTGTGCCGGTGTGGTTACGTTCATAACCTGCATGTTATCCTCGGCACACAGCTGCAGATATCGTTCCAGTCTGGCAGAAGAGTGTTCCGGGCCCTGACCTTCATAACCGTGAGGAAGGTTCATCACCAGGTTAGAGCGCTGCCCCCATTTCGCCTCACTGGAGCTTACAAACTGATCGATAATGACCTGTGCTCCGTTGGCAAAATCACCAAACTGAGCTTCCCAGATCACCAGGGCATCCAGTTTTTCGGCACTGTAACCGAACTCGTAGCCAAGAGCAGCAAACTCACTGAGTAAGCTGTTGTAAACATGGAATTTTGCCTGATCCTCAGACAGATTATTCAACGGAATGAATTTCTGGTTCGTCTCGGTACCGTGAAGTACTGAATGCCGGTGAGAGAAAGTACCTCGTTCCACATCCTGACCTGTTAAACGGATCGTTGTTCCTGTTTTGAGGAGCGAACCGAATGCCAATAACTCGGCAAAACCCCAGTCGATCTTCTTCTCATTGTTATTGACGATCTCAGCACGCTTGGCCAACTGTTTCAGCAGTTTAGGATTGGCATCAAAATCTTTAGGTACGGTATTTAGTTTAACCGCAATTTCTTTGAGTTCCTCAGCTGAATAGGTGGTATCGGGGTAAGCTTTCCACTCATCCTGAGGAGTTTCAGTACGATCTATCAGGTTGTCGGTCACTTCGAGGTTCGGGGCTTTCTTGGCATCCTCAAAAGCTTCCTGTAATAACTGATCGAACTCATCAAAGATCTGCTGAGTTTCTTCTTTGGTCAGCTCGCCATTTTTAACGAGATGTTCAGTATATACATCACGCACCGGAGAATGATCGTTGATCTCTTTGTACATACCCGGCTGTGTAAACGCAGGTTCGTCGCCTTCGTTGTGACCGTGCTTACGATAACCGATAAGATCAATAACTACGTCTTTGCCAAATTTCTGGCGATAATCCAATGCCATTTGAATAGCGTGAACGGCTGCTTCAGGTGTGTCTCCGTTCACATGGAAGATCGGTGCCAATACGGTTTTTGCAATATCGGACGCGTATTCTGTTGAGCGGCCGTCTTTCGGAAGGGTGGTAAAACCGATCTGGTTATTGATGATAATGTGAACCGTTCCTCCTGTTTTATAACCTTCCAGTTGTGACATATTCAGGGTTTCAGTAACAACACCCTGACCTGCAAAGGCAGCATCCCCGTGCATCAGAACCGGTACTACGCGTTTTTCGGGATCTTCTTTGTCGTGATGATCCTGCATGGCTCTTACGGCTCCTTCAACTACAGGATTTACGGCTTCGAGGTGAGAAGGGTTAGGCATCAGTTGCAATTCGATCTCAGAACCATTGGCTGCTTTATGAATTCCTTTGGCACCAAGGTGATACTTCACATCCCCGGAACCCTGAATTGATGCAGGGTCGATGTTGCCTTCAAATTCTGCAAATACCTTGTGATACGGCTTATTCATGATGTTAACCAGCATGTTTAAGCGCCCGCGGTGTGCCATTCCTAAAAAGAATTTCTCAATACCGTGTACTCCGGCTTTTTCAAGCATGAAGTGGATCATAGGGATCAGCGTATCGGCTCCCTCTAAAGAAAAACGCTTGTGACCGATGTACTTTTTGTGCAGAAATTCCTCAAAGGCCATCGCCTGATTGAGTTTATGCAGGATCTCACGTTTATCATCCTTCGACAGCTGTGCATTATTACCGGTAGATTCCATGGCTTCACGCAACCATTTGCGTTCTTCCAGATCCAGGATGTGCATGTATTCCACACCAATGTTACCGCAATAGGTATCGCGGAGAAGATTCAGGATCTCACGCAGTGTAGCACGCTCTTTACCGCCTAAGCCACCGCAGTAAAATTCACGGTCCAGATCCCAGAGCGATAACCCATAATATTCAAGATCAAGCTCGGGATTCTTACCCGGTTCTTTACCAAGCGGATCCAGGTCTGCAAGAACATGACCGCGCATGCGATACATATTGATGAGGCGGTACACGCCAACCACACGCTGATCGTGCTCCAAGGTATTCTGACTGTCAGAGAATGGTCCGCTGTAATTATCTTCTCCATATGGAAGAGGCTCGTATGGGATATCGAGATCTGAAAAGATCTGATCATAAAAATCTTCCTGTCCGCTTAACAGATCATCAATCTTTTTCAGGAACATACCGGATTCGGCACCCTGAATAATGCGGTGGTCGTAGGTGGAAGTAACCGTCATTACCTTACTGACCCCCAACTGGTTCAGGATTTCTTTAGACATGGCACGGTACTCGGCCGGATAATCAATGGCACCGGTTGCAATAATAGCACCCTGTGTTTTCATAAGCCGGGGTACGGATGAAACAGTACCGATCGTTCCGGGATTAGTGATACTGATGGTTGTGCCTTGAAAATCTTCGATCTGAAGATTTCCGTTTCGGGCTTTGTCAACGAGTTCAGCATAAGCATGCAGGAACTCCTTGAAGTTCATTTTATCAACGCCCTTGATATTTGGTACAACCAGGTTACGGGAGCCATCTTTAGCCTGGAGGTCAACCGCTACACCGAGATTCACGGAATCTGGGATCACCCGATAGTGATTATTATCCTTGTACAGATAAGAGCTGTTCAGGTTTGGGAATTCTTTAAGGGCCCGAATGATCGCCCAGGCAATAAAGTGCGTGAATGAAGCCTTTGGCTCATTCCGCTGCAACAAATGCCTGTTGATGATCGCACGATCTTCAACCATCATTTTAACAGGAAGCACACGCAGGGAAGTGGCGGTAGGTACGTCAAGCGACTCATCCATGTTCTCGACGATCTTGGTAGCAACCCCTTTGATCTTCTCAAGCTGAGCATTTTTTGGAGCTTCCGGTTCCTTCTTAGGCGCTTGTTGTTGCGTCTGTTTTTGAGGACTTGCCTGAGTTTTTTGAGCCGGTGTAGATGTCGAACTGCTTTCAGAAGGCTGAAGATCTGCAGGTTCAGTTTGGTCGACCGGTTTACCTTCCAGCTCATCAAAATAACGCTTCCAGTGCGCAGGAACCGATGATGGGTCGTTTTGGTATTGATCGTATAATTCTTCTACAAGTGCGGAATTAGGGCCGAAGACGGCTTCAAGTGATTTCAATGGTCTGTTTAACCTCGTGCGGTATTTTTACAGCGATTTAAAGTGCTAATGTAAATTCCTTGAATATGATTCATTCTTAACCGATAACCGGTTTTAGAATTTAACCCTAAAATTAAGGATTACATATTTAAAAAACGATAAAACTTGGGGTCATAGAAGATGCAAAAAATTCAGTTGTTCTAACCTGTATTAATACAGTTTAAAAGAGTTAAAAAGTGTTGGATACGGGGACCTAAATTACTACAATTCAATAGACTATTGGAATGTAATATTTCCGGAATGGTGATTTATTTATGATCACTGAACACCAGGTAGTAGTCAGAGAGTTACCACATAACATAAAAGAATAAATGTCATGAGAATATTTAAAGAAGATCTGAAAGAAGTTGGCTTGGTTCTGATTTTTGTTTTGGGTGCTATACCGTTATTTGCTCAGCAAACCGGTTTAAAAAGTACTGATTATGAAAAATCACAATACTATATTGAGATGCGAGATGGGGTTAAACTTCATACAATCGTGTATGCTCCCAATGATGCCTCCCGTGATTACCCGATATTAATGACCCGAACTCCCTACAGTTGTGCTCCTTACGCTGAAGATGCCATTCCCGATAACATCATTAGAAATCCGGATCTGCAAGCCGAGGGATTTATCATTGTTTGCCAGGATGTAAGGGGAAGGTGGATGTCGGATGTCGGAAGGGCAATACACGACGATGACTCCAAACAGAACCGATGAAAGTATGGTGGATGAAAGCTCGGATACCTATGATACCATCGAATGGCTGATCAATAATATTCCCAACAATAATGGGAAAGTAGGGCAGTGGGGGATATCCTACCCCGGGTTTTATACCACAGCGGCCTTACCCGATGCGCATCCGGCTCTGGCTGCTTCTTCACCACAAGCTCCCATTGCCGATTTTTTCTTTGATGATTTCCACCACCATGGCGCTTACACTATGGGATATTGGTATGTGACCAATTTGTTTGGCTTGCAGCATGATGGCCCTACCGATACGTCTTGGTACGATTTTCCGGATGTGTTTACGAATGATATGTACCTGTTGTATTCAGAACTGACCCCGCTTAGCAAGTCATCGGAATACTATGGAGAAGAAAACTTCTTTTGGAAGGAATTATCAGAACACCCCAATTACGATGAATTCTGGCAAAGCCGAAATATACTTCCGCATCTGAAGGATATTGATCATCCGGTTATGACGGTTGGTGGTTGGTTTGATGCGGAAGATCTATACGGTCCGTTAAATACTTACAGGTCAATTGAGGAAAAGAATCCAGGCACCAAGAACATCCTCGTAATGGGGCCCTGGAGCCACGGACAATGGTCCAGCCCGAGTCCGCATCAAAGTGTTGGAGAGATCTATTTTGGGGAAGGGATCTCGGAATTCTACCGAAAAGAGATCGAATATCCCTTTTTCATGAAGTACCTGAAAGGTGCTGATCACGAAGAGTTACCTGAAGCTTATATGTATGATACCGGAAAAGGAGCATGGTCTACCTTTACGGAATGGCCGCCTAAAAATGCAGAAACGTCCACGTGGTTTTTCAATGGTGACGGGGCATTGGCAGACAAACCTTCAACATCTTCTGATACCTTTACAGAGTATATGAGTGATCCCGAAAATCCGGTTCCATATACTGAAAATGATGAATTAGTGTTCATTCCACGTGCTTATATGACATCCGATCAGCGATTTGCAGCAAGAAGGTCCGATGTGATCACTTTCGAGACGGAAGTACTTAAGGAGGATGTCACCCTGGCCGGAGATATACTTGCCAATCTATATGTTTCAACTACAGGAACGGCGTCAGATTTCTTTGTAAAACTGATCGATATTTATCCACCAAGCGTAGAGGAAGGAGAACACACTCCGGGTGGGGTGGAACTCGATAATTATCATCAGCTCGTCAGAAGTGAAGCGATTCGGGGACGGTTCAGAAACAGTTATGAAAAACCTGAGCCCTTCGAACCAAACAAAGTAACATATATAGACCTTCCGCTTCAGGATGTATATCACACCTTTAAAAAAGGGCATAAGATCCAGGTTCAGATCCAGAGTACCTGGTTCCCTTTGTTTGATCTGAATCCTCAATCCTATGTGCCGAACATTTTTAAAGCGAGTGAAAGTGATTTTATTAAGGCAACTCAGCGAATTTATCACACATCAGAATACCCGAGCAGTTTAGAAGTGAAGGTATTGCGTTAGTGTTGAGACTCTCTTATTTGATCAGCCCGCAATCTAAAAAGATCAGCGGGCTTTTTTTATTTAATGAACTCTTCTTTAAGCTTTAATTCGCTTTTTTCTAGCCCTATATTCATAGTTTAAATAAAACCGTGAAAAACGCATTTACTGCTAAATAATCAAGGAATGAGCGAGACTACTGAGAACAAAAAGACCGGCGCAGAAAATATAAACTGGGATCTGTCTGATCTTTACACCTCCAACGATGACCCAAAACTGGCCGGGGATAAAAAATCTATTCTCAAGGAAGCTGAAGAATTCTCAAAAAAATACCGTGGTAAGATCGCGGAACTTTCAGCCGGGGAATTCAAAAATATGCTGGACGGGTACGAGGCTATTCTGGATACCTCCGGTAAAATTGGTTCGTTCGCTTACCTGCAGTGGTCAACCGATACCGGCAACACCGATTATGGAAAATTGGTAGCTGAAACGAATGAATTGTCCTCAGAGATCTCCCAAAAACTGGTATTTCTGGATGTAGAATGGTTAAAGATCCCGGAAGAAGAAGCTCAAAAGCTGATCGAAAGTGATGAGCTGAAAAAGTATAAACACTACCTGGAAAGTTCCCGTCGGTATAAAAACCACGTGCTTGAAGAAGGGCAGGAAAAGATCATGTCGGCCAAATCTGTTACCGGACGCAGTGCCTGGGTTCGGTTTTTTGATGAAACACTCGGTGCTGCTAAATTTGAGCTGGATGGAGAAGAACTGAGTGAGCAGGAAGTACTCAGCAAGCTCCATGAGAGTGACAGAGATCTTAGGGTTAGAGCTCATGCTTCGTTGACCAAAAAATTCAAAGAACTTGGGCGTCAGTTAACGTTCATTTTTAATACCATTCTGGCCGATAAATCCATCAATGATAAACTTCGCCAGTACGATAATTGGATCGATTCCAGAAATCTCGCCAATCAGACCAACCGGGAAACGGTTGATGCGTTAGTCAATTCTGTGACCGGCCAATATGAGCTAGTTCAGCGATACTACAAGCTGAAGAAAAAGCTGCTTGGCCTGGATGAGATGAAGGATTATGACCGCTATGCTCCCATGCTACAGAATGAAGCGACCATCAAATGGGATTCTGCCCGTGATATGGTATTGGAATCCTACTCAAAATTTCACCCCAAAATGGGAGAGATCACCAAGGAGTTTTTTGAGAAGAACTGGATCGATGCAGCGATAAAACCGGGCAAACGGGGTGGGGCCTATTCTGCGGGCACGGTTCCTTCGGTTCACCCCTACGTTTTTATGAACTTTGACGGCAAGATCCGTGATGTGCAAACACTGGCTCACGAACTGGGGCATGGAGTACACCAATATCTATCAAGACAGCAAGGAGTTCTGCAATCATCAACCCCGCTTACAACGGCAGAAACCGCGTCTGTATTTGGGGAAATGCTGGTGTTCCAGAAACTCATGAAAGAACTGGATGATCCGAAAGAAAAGCTGGCTCTGCTGGTTGGTAAGATCGATGATACTATTGCCACAGTGTTTCGTCAGATCTCTATGAACCGGTTTGAAAACGCTATTCATACTGCCCGCCGCGAAGAAGGGGAACTAACCACTGAAAGATTCTCAGAATTATGGATGGAACAGCAGAAAGCGTTGTACGGCGATTCCGTTACTTTGACTGAGGAATATGGTATCTGGTGGAGTTATATCCCTCATTTTCTGCACACACCGGGTTATGTATATGCCTACGCATTTGGTGAATTGCTGGTACTGGCTCTTTACGAAGAGTACACCCAGCGTCCAGATGGATTTTCAGATAAATACCTGGAGTTACTAAGTGCAGGTGGCTCCGAATGGCCGGAAGATCTAGTGGCCAAAATGGGACTTGATATTACTCAACCTGATTTCTGGCAAAAAGGATTGAATTCATTCAGAAAAATGGTGGAAGAAGCAGAAGAAATGGCCGAGCAGATATAGTCGCTTTCACCACTCAGCACCAAACAGGAAAGTGTGCAAAGAATTTGCTACACTTAAATAGAATTACACATTTAGAAATAAATTAAAAAATGTCATTAGATCGACAGGATAAAGCACTCAGAGAGTTTAAGCAGATCATACAAGACCTGGTTCACTTACTGAGGACATCCACCGGGGTGGAATTGGCACATATGTGTTGGGTGAACCGATCGCGGGAACAGTTTGTGTGGGAGACAAACAGTACGCAACTGCCAAACGTAATGTTTAAGGATCGGGTGAATTTTGAGAATCATTTTTTAAATGAGTTTCAGGATGCTGAAGACCTTGTACAGCTGATTGTAGGCGAAGATATTTCAAAAGCCAAGTTGATGCATTATTTTGATTTTGTGCAGGCGAAAAGCATACTCATCATACCTTTTATCAACAAAGGAGAGACCGTGGCCCTGACGGTTCTGGAAAGTGAAAAAGAGATCGATCAGGAGAGGATCCATGACCGGATCGTATCCTATAACAATGCCCTTGTGAATGTTTTGGATACCTATCTCGAAGTAGTGGATCTGCATGAGGGACAGGAGGAATGGGAGAAATATGAAAAATCGCTGAAAAAGATTGACTACCGTCAACACAGGGTAGAGATCGTACAGAACATGCTGAACGAGGCTCAGGCTCTTTTGCCAAACGGAGGAGCTGTGATGCTGGCGCCCGGTATGGAATCATGGAATCTGGTACTAAGGGCTGTGAATGCTAAAAATGCCCCCGAACTTGGCCTGCAACTGCAGGAAAAAAGTGTTGCCTACGATGCACTTGAAAAAGGGGAGTCTGTGTTCACCATGCATTTCAATAATAATCCCCGAAGGATCTCATCCTCTGAAAAGCGAACCGATGGAGCCTCCCTTGCCATCCCGATCATGATCAACGACCGCAGGCAGGGTGTGATCGTGTGTTACGATAATGATCCCCTGACCTTTAAGGAATCAACCAAACATAAGCTTAATAATTTGGTTCGGATCGCCTCACTTAGTATTCAATCCTCCGTTAAAAAATCTGACATGGTGGATGAATTGTTTACCCAGAATTTTGGGGCTTACATGCCTGAACTTTGGGAGCTCAGCCTGACTCACGAACTGGAACGCCTCAAACGAGGGGGCACAGATAATACCTGGATCGGTTTTATAGCCCCGGATGATGTTTCGGCATTACGTACAAAATATCGTCTTGAGGACCTTCAGAGAATTCAGGCCGATTTTGTAAGTGCTCTCAACCCGTCAAAATTTGGGATACCCGGTTTTATGGGCTACAATTCTGATTATGTGTATCTGTTTGTGATTCAGAGTGATGATGAAGAAGCTGTTTCAAACTGGGTTGAGAAAGTGAAATCGAAAATGGAATATGGCTTAAAACTGTCGATCGGTGGTTCTATAAGGGCTGAGTTTAAAGCGGGTTACACTAAGCTAACGGATGATACGGTAAACAACTATCAGGCAGTAGACCGTGCAAAAAAAGCTTTGAATAATGTAATGAACGACAGTGAGAACAAGGTAGCAGAGGGGTAATGGGGAACGTATATCTGATCGTTATCGACGGACTTGGAGTGGGGGCACAGGAAGATGCTGCGGAATATGGGGATTCCGGAATGAATACCCTGGGGCATGTTTCTGAAGCAACAAGGGTCAAACTACCTAACCTTCAAAAATTTGGGATCGGCAATATAATTTCGCTGGCTTCGATTCCTGAAAATAAAGAACCACTGGCTGCCTATGGAAAATTGAGAGAAGTTTCTGCCGGTAAAGATTCTACCACAGGCCACTGGGAGATCTCAGGCATACAGCTCGATCGCCCTTTCCCAACATACCCTGATGGTTTTCCGGAAGAAGTCATCCAAGCCTTTTGTCAGGAAATTGGAGTGGAAGAGGTATTGTGTAATAAACCCTATTCGGGAACTGATGTGATCAGAGATTACGGGAAAAAGCATATGGAGACCGGCTTCCCGATCGTATATACCTCTGCTGACAGCGTGTTTCAGGTAGCTTGCCATGATGAAGTGGTCTCAGTTGAAAAACTATATGAATGGTGTGAGATCGCAAGAAAAAAGGTCTGCGTTGGAGAGCATGAGGTTGGAAGGGTCATTGCCCGGCCTTTTACGGGTAATCCCGATAAATTTGAACGAATTTCAGACAAGAGACACGATTACTCATCCATTCCACCCGATAATAATGTGGTAAAACAACTTCATGAATCCGGTATCATTACGATCTCCGTAGGAAAAGTAGCTGATCTGTTTGCCGGTGAAGGATTTTCAGGATCTTACCCCACCAAAAGTAATGCGCAGGGTATTGCAGAACTTCTGAGCCTCATGTCATCCAAACTCGAGAATAGTTTCGTGTTCGTGAATTTGATCGATACCGATCAGTTATTTGGCCATCGACTGGATCCCGAGGGCTTTGCCGGCAGCCTGCAAGAATTTGATAAAGCACTGCCTGCTATTGTATCAAAGATCAGGGAAGAAGATCTGCTCATCATAACCGGAGATCATGGAAACGACCCGTGTTCAGACAGTACGGATCATTCCAGGGAATTTGTACCATTGCTGATATTTCCGAAAGGGGCTGCGGTTCAGGAAAATCTGGGAGTCGGAGATACGTTTTCAGATATTGCTAAAAGTGTAGCTTCCTTTTTTAAACTATCGAATGATTTCCCCGGAAAATCATTTATTAAATAAAAGAACTCAAATTGAGTGAACCGCAAAAACCTGATAATGCGTATTTAAAATTGAGGCAATTATTGCTTATATTTGCTAATTGTAAATTTTATTAAGTCGCAGGCGCAATATTTATACTTAGCACGCGTGATTATCTAAGGTTACACATAATTGTCTGCGCACCTGCTTACTCTAACATTCATTAAACCATACATACACAGTGGCAAAAAGTTCTGGAATCTCTACTCGTGAGTCAGAGTCATTAGATCGCTATCTGCACGAAATTGGAAAAGAGAAATTAATTACACCGGATGACGAAGTTCGTCTGGCCAAAGAAATTCAGAAAGGGAGTCAAAGAGCACTTGAAGATCTTACGAAAGCTAATCTGCGTTTCGTTGTATCTGTAGCAAAACAATATCAGAATCAGGGCCTTTCTTTAGGAGACCTGATCAATGAGGGTAATCTTGGTTTGATCAAAGCAGCCAAGCGTTTTGATGAAACCCGTGGATTTAAATTCATTTCTTATGCTGTTTGGTGGATCCGTCAGTCAATTCTTCAGGCATTAGCTGAACAGTCCCGTATTGTACGTCTGCCGCTTAACAGGGTAGGTGCACTTAACAAGATCGGTAAAGAACTTTCAAAGTTAGAGCAGGAATACGAACGTGTACCTTCTGCTCACGAGCTTGCAGAAAGCCTTGAGATGAGCGTTGGTGAAGTAGCAGATACCCTGAAGATCTCAGGTCGCCACCTCTCAATGGATGCTCCTTTTGCACAGGGTGAGGATAACCGCCTGCTTGACGTTCTCGAAAACGAAGAGATCCCGAATCCTGATTTTGACCTGATGGGGGAATCCCTGAAAGTCGAGATCGAACGAGCTCTTTCTAAGCTCACTACCAGAGAGGCAGAGGTCATCCGCTTGTATTTTGGAATTGGACGTGAGCATTCGCTTACTTTGGAAGAGATCGGTGAGCGTTTTGACCTGACCCGTGAGCGTGTGCGTCAGATCAAAGAAAAAGCACTCAGAAAGCTGAGACATCATAACCGTAGTGCTGCTTTAAGAGCTTATTTAGGCTAATATTTTAGTTTTTATCGTGAGATAAGCCCTGCATATGACTTCATATGTGGGGCTTTTTATTTTATAACACTTTATGAGCTACTAATACCCATTCGTTTGCGTTACATTTACAGTCATGAAACAGATCATTTTGCCATTATTGTTAGTGCTTGGCCTTTCAGAAATGCTAATGGCTCAGCGTTATCCATTCAGGTCCTTTTCCATTGAACAGGGTTTGAGTGAATCTGTTGTGTATGATATTGCTCAGGATGACGACGGGTATATCTGGCTGGCTACAGGATTTGGGTTGAACCGATATGATGGAATCAACTTTCAAAACTATTTTGTAGAACAGGGATTGAACAGTAACCGGCTTCGGTCCCTTTTGAAAGATTCCAAAGGCCGCATCTGGATTGGATCTGAATCGGGGGTTAATTATATAAAAACGGACAGCATCTACTACCATTCAGATTATGAGGCTTTAAATAACAGCACGGTCATAAGCATTTATGAAGATATGCTGGGGGACCTCTGGTTCGGTACTGACGGGAATGGGGTATGGCACTATTCCGATGGCATTCAGATCGCCCAATACACCACTTCAAATGGAATGGGTGATAACAGGATAAGGGCCATTGATGAGGACGAGGATGGGACATTATACTTTGCAACAAGAGATGGCTTAACGGTACTCGAAAATGGTAATTTCAGAACATACAGAGTGGATAATGGATTACCTGCAAATAGGATCAGGGACGTAGAAGTCGACCAAAATGGAACGGTATGGATAGGAACCCGAAATGGATTGGTAAAATTTGAGGATCAGAATTTTGAAGTATATGATGAACAGGATGGTCTGATAAATAATTTGATACGGACTGTTTCGGTGAATGATGATGGGCACCTGTGGATAGGGACGGAGGGTGGCATTAGTTTCTTTGATGGAAACGGCTTTAAAAACTTTGATGTAGGATCCGGACTCTCGAACGAGATCATATATTCAAGTCTGATCGATCTTGAGGAAAATACCTGGTTTGGAACTTTTGGTGGTGGTGTCAATTATTTCACCGGAGATTATTTTGCCAATTATGATACAGAGAATGGCCTGACAAATAACCTGATCACATCTTTTACAGAAGATGAGCAAGGAAGGATCTGGATCGCCACCTATGGCGGGGGTATAAATATCTTTGATAAGGGCACTTTAGAACCATATCAATACAACTCTTTGTTACCGGACAATCAGATCTACACCTTATTAAAAGATTCAAAAAAGGATATATGGATAGGAATGCGAGAAGGTCTGGCTAAGGTTGTAAATCAGGAACTTGTAATTATAGAAGATGCAGAATTTCCCTTTCGAAAAGTACGAAACGTCATGGAAGCTTCGGATGGCAGTTATTGGATCAGTACCTACGATGATGGAATTGTTCGATATAAAGAAGGGGAGTATGAGCAGATCACCGCTGAAGAGGGCATCATAAGTAATCGTGTTCTGGACTCTGTAGAAGGGGATGATGGGTCGGTCTGGATCGCTACATATGGTGGTGTTACAAGGTATTTAGAAGGGGAATTTCAAAGCTTTGCCATTCAGGAAGGACTGCCGAATAATGCCGTTATGAATCTGATGCGTGATGAGGATGGTACGATCTGGGCCGCAACATTTGGCGGGATCGCCTGGTTCGATGGATTGAAATTTCAGAGTATTACCGTAGAAGATGGCCTTCCGGACGATGTATCCTATTTCATTCATAAGAACTCTCAGGGGTATTATTGGATCGGTTCAACGGCTGGAGTAATACGGTTTGAAAAAGAAACGTATTTCAACTCCAATGAAAGAAATCGAAATCTGAGTTTTAAGATCCTGAATAAAGAATTAGGATTGATAACAAACGAGTTGAATCTTGGAGCTGTGTATGAAGACAGTCAGGGTTCCATGTGGTTTGGTACGGTTGAGGGTTTCAGCCGATTCTTTCCGCAACGATATGAAGTTAGTCAGGTGCCTCCCTTAGTCCATATTACCGGAGTGAATGCCTCGGGTAGGGAATACGAACCAGACAGTGAATTCAAATTATCGCACAGAGAAAATTATGTAGAGATCAATTACACAGGGATCAATTATTCTGCGCCTAATCAGATCCTTTATGAATATCGTTTAAGTGGAATCGATCCCGACTGGCAAAGAACCAACGGAAGAAGTGTGAAATATCCATCACTCCCGCCCGGTGATTACACGTTTAGAATACATGGCAGAAATGTAAACGGAGCATGGAGTCCTGATGTGGAGGAACTGAAGTTTGTGATTTCAGCCCCATTCTGGATGCAGTGGTGGTTTTGGATACTTATGGCCTCTGTGGTTATTGGGATCATCTACCTATTCTACAATTACTACAGGGCCCGTAAAATGATCGATATTGAACGGATGCGGGTGCGAATTGCCAGTGACCTTCATGATGATGTGGGCGCAAGCCTGACCGAGATCGCACTGCAATCAGACTTTTTACAAACCGGGGAGGTTCAGGGAGAGATTCGCAAATCGTTAGCACAAATAGGTGAACAGTGCCGAAAGATCGTGTCTAGCCTCGATGATATTGTATGGTCTATCGACGCCAGGAATGATACCCTGGGTGACTTAACCGATCGTATGCAAGATTATGTGTTAAACACCCTTGAAAAGAAAAACATGGATGTATGGTACGATTTTGATAACCTGAATATGGACAACAAACTGCCCGTATCGGTTAAGGAGAATTTGTACCTGATCTTCAAGGAAGCCGTGAACAACATCGCCAAGTATTCTAATGGGGATAGGGTGATCATTAAAATGGAAAATCAAAATGGAAGCTTTGAATTCTATATATTTGATAACGGCAGTACCGGAAAAGGAACCAAAAAAACCGGACACGGACTTCGTAATATGGAAATGCGAGCCAAAAGGATCGGAGCAGATATTAATATTAAAACAGAGAACGGTTTCTCGATCACCGTGAAAGGAACTTTAAAACCGAACCAAAGGTGACATTATGGCCATCATCGGAATTGTAGAAGACAACAAAAAGATCAGAGATCTAATACAGCGATATCTTGATATGCAGAAAGATATGGAATGTCCGGTTGCGGTAGATTCTGTAGAAGAGATGCTGGAATATCTTGAAGAGCACAAACATCCGGATGTGATGCTAATGGATATACAGTTGCCGGGCATGTCTGGGATCAAGGGTATGGAAGTTATCAAAGGCAAATACCCGAATATTGAGATCATCATGTTGACGGTTTACCATGATTCACACAAGATTTTCGATTCGTTGAAAGCAGGTGCGTCAGGATACTTACTAAAGCATACATCGCTGCCTGAGATAAAGGAATCCATTGAAAACCTGCTGAAAGGAGGAGCACCTATGTCACCGCAGATCGCCAGAAAAGTGATCTCACATTTTAACGAGGAAGCCCCCAAAAAGAATGAAGACAGCATGCTCACCAATCGTGAACAGGATATTGTGAACGGTTTGGTGGATGGATTGAGTTATAAACTAATAGCAGACCGATATGATATTTCTATAGATACCGTGAGAGCTCATATCCGGAATATTTATAAAAAACTGCATGTAAATTCTAAAGCAGAAGTGATCGCGAAATCATTGAGAGGAGAAATTTAGCCTAACATTATCATGTGACTTATTTTTTCTTTCTTATGTTGCATTTTCAGTGTAGAAATTAATAATCACTTAGAAGGTGAGACCCATGAAAGCTCCAACATTATTTAACCGACTGTCCCTATTAGTTATACCATTTCTCTTTTCGGGATGCTATACACAATTTCAAGCTTACGACAGAACTTCAGGTGAACAGGATCGCTATTCAGATTATTATGCCTGGGATGGATTTGAGGATGGAAGAGAGAATCCCGATGCTGTAAGGTCATACGCCTACGACGAGTACAGTGAGAGTCAGGCCCGCAAAGCCTACTCCGCTGGTTACTATGATGATGACTATGCTGAACTGGAAGAAGCGGGTATCTACTATAAAGATTATGAGACAGAGAAGTGGTATAAAGAAAATTATGCCAATAACGTGTACTGGGAAGGTTATGAAGATGGTTACGGCAACGGTTATGAAGACGGCTTTGATGGGGGATATGAAAGAGCGGCTCAAAAATATGCAAGTAGATCTTACTTCTATGGTTACAAGCCATGGGCTTACAACAGCTGGTATCTGAATAGTCATCGATTCCACAGACATTTTATTTGGGGAGCCGGATTTGGTTTACACTTTGGTGGATATAGTGGACTTTGGGTCTCTAACTGGCCTTACGACATGTACAGCTCATCCGGATATTGGTACTATGATAATTTTGGTTATTTGAGATATAACTACTATCCATACTATAGTTCGTTTGGTTATGGTTACGCAGGTTTTTACGGTAACCCCTACTACAATACGCTGGTGATCTACAACGATTATAACCGAACAAACCGTTACAGAAGAAGTGCAGAACTGTATCGGAAGGGTCCAAGAAACAGTGGGCTGGTCAACAGAGATTCATACAGAAGCAGATCAAAGTCTGATTACACTCCAAGAACCAGAGGTTCATCCGTCAGGTCCAGAGGCTTAAACAGCAGTACAAGAGTCAGAAGTACCGGTAGGTCTGGATCAGTGGGCAGAAGTTCTGGAAACGTAACCCGTTCAAGAGGAACTTCCGGCAGCGGATCTAGCCGATCACGAGGATCAGGAAACAACATCAATCGCTCAAGATCCGGTGATGCAGGTTCAGGTGCATCTGTTGGAAGATCAAGAACCAACAACCGATCAGGCAGTGGTGTAACCAGATCCCGGACGTCATCTGATAATAGTTCTTCAAGAAGCAGGGGGGCAGGTAACCTGAGTTCAAGTAACAGCAGAAATGATATCGAAAGATCTTCTGCATCACGGATCAGTCGTTCCATATACTCCGTTCCTGTAAAAAGGGTGGAAACTAACAGAAGAGTTAACACCAGCAGAAGCTCATTTTTAAATAATAGAAGTTCGTTTAGATCTGCTCAGACCAGAAACTCTTATGATCTGAAGCTTGGAAACAGAAACGTTAGAAGTAACAAGAGTACTTCAGTGTTTGGGCGCACAATCCGCAAAGCGATCAATAACTCTTCATCCAGAAGCAGTAGTGTAAGCCGTAGTTCTAAGACCCGAAACGTTACTCGAAGTACAAACACTCGCAGCAGTTCAAAAAGTACTTCCAGAAGTTCCGGTTCAAGTAAACGTTCGCGCGGCGGGAACTAAGCGGATCATTTAAAACAGACGGTATCATTAAATCAGGCTAATCAATGAAGAGACTATATCTACTCTTAGTAACCGTTGTGTTATTTAGCGGTTCTCTGCTGGCTCAAAACGGATTGAGTCCTGCCAGTTACCCGAATCTGGCATTGGAATTCAGCAATCAAAATATGAATGGAAACCCTTTGTCTTTCATGCCCTCTGTAGCTGATGGTTATGGGTTTGGCAGTTATGTGGATAACCCGGCCTCCATGGCGTTCTTAAAGGAATCTCAGTTTTCATTTAGTCTATTCAATCAAAATACTCAAACCGAGAACACCTATTTAGGAAATGAAATTGATGCAGAACATTCTGCCACTAAACTCGGTGATATGGGGTTTGTGTATAAATTCCCAACAAGGCAGGGAAGTTTTGTAATTGGAGGTGGATATAATCGTACTACATCCACGAATAGTGCTTATCGAGTATCCGGGAGGAATAACGACAATACGATCACCGATTCTTTTCTGGATCCGAACAGTGAGTATAACGAGCTGGCTTTTCAAACCTATGCTATCGATTGGGGTGATGTCGATTCAACCTATCTGGAATCAATTTTCAGAATTGGCTTTCCACCGGGTACCTTTCCGGGTATTGATCAGGAGGCCGATATCAGGTATTCCACATATATGGGTGAGTATTCTTTCTTTGCCGCCACGGAATTCATGAAAGACCTGTTTTTCGGATTTTCAGCCAGTTATGTATCAGGAGAATATACCTACCGGCGCGATTTTCTTGAGTACGATTCACAAAATGACTATGACGGCACATTTATAGAAGGCAGTGATATAGATAATATATTTGTTCAGGATGAAATTGACGTCGATGTGTATGGTGGAAAATATCGGGCCGGAATCGTTTACAAAATATTTTCAGGCGTGAACATTGGAGCGAGTTATATGCTTCCTGCAACCATAAGAGTTTCAGAGAATTACTACTCGTCTATAGAAACTTCCCTGGATGACGGTTCAGAGCCCTTCTTTTATGATGTAGCGAGTGATGGCGGTTTCCGGTATCGAATTGAACAGCCCGGAGAACTTAAGATAGGAGCAGCCTTAAAAGATCTTGCCGGTTTCTCAGTATCAGCTTCTGCTGAGTATATTAACTATGAGAACATGGAGATCGACTTTATATCAGACAGCGACCTGAGGCTAGTGGATGAGGTAGATCTGAGGGCACAGCAGGAAGACCTGAACGGTTTTATGGAATCGAATTATAATTCAGTGACCAACTTCAAGATCGGGGTTGGCAAACAACTTAATGATCAGGCAGGGATTCGCGCAGCCTATTCATTCAGGCCTGCAATAAGTGAATTAACTCCCGGAGATACCAAGATCTACTCAGCAGGATTTGATATCAAGTTGGGCAATGGATTCATTATGGATGTTTCAGGGCATTACCTGACGAAGGATGATCGTTCTGAGTTGTATAATTACATCGATTTTGATGATCAGCCTCAGTCTACAACATTTGATATCTCTAAACAGGACGTAAGGATACAAGTGGGCTTTAAAGTCTTATTTTAAAGCCACTTCTTTTTTCTGAAATAAATAAGCATGAATACGGTCGTGATGATCATCACGACCCACACAGCGGGATAAGCCCACCTTACTGAAAGCTCAGGCATATACTCAAAATTCATTCCGTAGATACCAGCTAAAAACGTCAATGGTATAAAAATGGTGGCAATGATGGTCAATACCTTCATGACCTCATTCATTTTATTGCTGACCTGTGACATATACATATCCAGCATACCAATGATCATATCCCGGTAGTTTTCAATCCCATCAATGATCTGCACCAGGTGGTCGTGAACATCCCGAAAATAGATCTTATTATCTTCGTTTATGAGGGGAGATTCCTCCCTCAGTAAATTATTGAGGCTGTCACGGAGTGGCCAGATCGCTTTTCTGAAATACAAGACTTTTCTTCTCAAAGCATGAATTTGTTCAGGTATGTCATCATCAACATTAGTCAGAATGTGTTCCTCAAGAACTTCAATTTCATCCCCTAATCGTTCCATGACCTTGAAGTAATGATCGACCACGGTATCCAGAAGGGCATAAGCCAGGTAGTCCGGTCCCTCTTTACGAAGTCTTGGAGCATTATTCCTTAACCGATGAAGAACCGGTTCAAAGATCGGAAAATCATCTTCCTGAAAAGACAGAACACTGTCCTCACTTAATACAATGCTCACCTGTTCCACATTCAGTTCACCGGTTTCCTCGACAATACTCATCATGCGGAGTACAAAAAATACCTGATCCGGATACTCCTCGATCTTTGCTCTTTGATTGGTATTCAAAATGTCTTCCTGAATAAGTGGATGAAGCCCAAAATACCCCCAGATCTCTTTCAGCTTTTCAACATCGTGTAAACCCAGTACGTTTATCCATGTTTTTGAGGGAGATTCTAAGTAGGGTTTACTTTCTTCAATATCAGAAATATCAAATTCACCTAATTGATGCACATCATAATCACATAGATTCATTTGTATATTTTCGATCCGTTTTTCGCCGGTAAAATGCAGGGTTCCAGGTGCCTGTCCGGGTTTTTTGGAATGTTTTCTATGACGAAGAAAATGGGGAACGGGAATTCTTCTGGATAACTTTTTTACCATGGGATGGGGGTCAATTAATTGTGTTCAGTCATTAGTATAAATAAAAAAAGTCCTGCATGTTAACATGCAGGACTTTTAATTGGAGAAATCCAAAATTAACTATTTATTAGTTGCCTATACGACCTTCTTCAGCAGCTTTTTTGAGTTCATCATTTGCCCAGATCGCGATCTCAACCCGGCGATTTTGTTGTCGACCTGCATCAGTATCGTTGGTTGCCACGGGTTGTTCTTCTCCATAACCTACAATGGTCATCCTTTCAGAATCAACTCCGGTAAAGGCTGCATACTCTGCAACGGAACGTGCTCTTTTCTCAGACAGGTCCTGATTGTAAGCTTCAGAACCGCGACTGTCAGTGTGACCACCAAACATTATATTGGTGTCTTCATACTTATTCAGGATCTCTGATAGCTTGGCAATATTTTCTTTCGATTGTTCTTTAAGTTCAAAGGAGTCAAAATCGAAAAGAATACCAGAATCAAAAGTGATCTTGATTCCTTCTCCAACTCGTTCTACAGTGGCATTTTCAAGGTCTTCTTCAAGTTCTCGTGCCTGACGGTCCATATAGTTACCTATGGCAGCACCGGTAGCTCCACCCACAGCTGCGCCCACAATGGCACCGGTTGTTGTGTTGCCGGCTGCTTTACCTATCACAGCTCCAGCCAATGCTCCTGCCCCGGCTCCAATGGTAGTACCTTTCGCAGTTTTACTCCAGTTCTGACATGCAGAAAATGGAAGAACCAACAGTAACCCGATTATTATATATTTTAAACTTTGTGTTTTCATAGTGTTCATCTCTTTAGTTCATATTCATTGTTATTAAACAACATAAGATAAAAAAGTTCCGCTTAACAAAGCTCTTTTTTATTCTACTTCGGCTCTGAGAACTTCTAATGGAGGTTTGTTATGTATGCCACGGGTATTCATCAAACCAATCAGTAGAACCAGTGCGGTAAGAATGACGATCTCAATTCCAATGATAAATAAATTCGGCACAAATTCTATATCAAAGTAAAAATAACCGATCAGATAACTTGCCCCAATCGATAGTGTCAAACCCGTCAGGGAGGCCATGATCCCAAGTAAGGCATATTCTATGACTTGTATTTTTACGACTTGCTTTTTGGCGGCACCAAGGGTTCGCAACAACACGGCTTCTCGAATCCTTTGAAAACGTGAGGTTGCTGCAGAACCGGCCAGAACGATTAAGCCAGTAATAATGCTGAATAACCCTATGAATTGAATAACAAAGGTGATCTTACCCAGAAAATTTTGAACGGTTTCAAAAACAAGTCCTACATCAATAGCTGAAACGTTGGGGTAAGCTTGCACCAGTTTCTGTTGTAGTTCCAGTGAGGCATCTCGCCCTTCGGTTTTAATAGTAGTTGCAAAGAACTGAGGAGCATTTTCCAGAACACCGGCCGGGAATACCACAAAGAAATTAGGGGAAGGCTGATCCCATTTTACGGTTCTGGTACTGGCAATATAGGTTTGTATGGGGATTCCCTGAACATCCCACGTTAAGGTATCGCCAATACTGACATCGAGATCTTCCATTTGGTCACTTTCTATTGAAATGGGGACGATCTGATCAAATCCCTCTGCTTGTCCGATCCATTCACCTTCTACAATGGATTCTGTAGGTAAAAGGGAATCACGGTAGGTTGAACGGTATTCACGATTCAATGCCCAGCCCCGGGGATTGGTCGTTGTATCCTCTCTTAGTTCTTCAGGTGTCATTCCTCTTATGGATTGAATACGCATGGTCACGATCGGCACGTTTTGAAGTATCTCATGCCCATTCTCCCTGATGGTATTATTGACCCCCTCGTTCTGGTCATATTGAATATCATATAAGGCTAAGTTAGGGAGGTCACCTTGTCCACCAAAGTCGATCTGATCCAACAGCATATCCTGAGTCAGGTACAGTGAGCTGATCATGGTCACCCCCAGACCAAACGTAAGCAGAAGGGTGGTTGTCTGATTATTTGGCCGGTAAAGATTCGCAAGCCCTTGCCGTAGTTCGTAAGAAAATCCCGCCTGTAAAAATTTTCGGGAGCCTTTCATGATCAGCTTAGCAAAACCGGTAAGCAGAAACAGGCAGATGACCAATCCACCGGTGAAAGCTATGGCAGGCAGCACCTCACCGATCATGAGCCAGGCATACGAAGTTATAAAGATCAGGAGGATCAGTGACAGAGTAGCCTTGGTGAAAGTCGACAAAAGCTTTGTAAGGTTGATCTGAATACTTCTGATCGAGTAAAGAGGCGAGATCCTTTTAACAGCCAGTAGAGGATATAGGGCAAACAGGATGGATATGATCAATCCGGTGCCTACTCCAATAGCCACAGAGGGCCAGGATATAAAGAGTTCAATATCTACTGGAAGAAAATCCTGAACCAGAACCGGTAAGTAAAGTTGAATACCGGAACCGATCGCGGCTCCCAATACGGATCCCACTAATCCCATGGCAGCTGCCTGAATCAGGTAGATCATCATGGCCTGATCGGAAGATACCCCGACACAACGCAATACAGCTACGGTGTTAATTTTTTGCCGGATGTAAACAAAAATGGAGCTTGCTACACCGATACCACCAAGTAAGAGAGCGATAAATCCGATGAGGTTCAGAAAATTGGATAAATATAAAATAGCTTCACCTACTTCTTCTTCCCGCTCATCTACCGTATCGTATCCAAAACGCAGACCTTCTTCATCTCTTAGGTCGTCGAGACGATCATCTACCTCAACCATATCTGTTCCTGCGGGGAATTGATGCCAGGATACATATTCCAGGCGGCTGCCTCGCTGTAATAATCCGGTAGCTTCTACATTTTCTTTAGGGATGAAGATACGCGGGCCAAAAAATGAAGCGGCCACCGGCTGTCCGGGTATCTCGATCAGGGTGCCTTCTATTTCATAAGTTAATTGACCGATCTTCACCGAATCACCGGGTTGAAGCCCGAATAGTCTCATGACAGGTTCATCCACCAGGGCTCCTCCATTTTCCTGAAAGGTCTGAGCAGCCGATGTCGGTTCAGTAATGAGGTCACCGTAAAAAGGGAAGCCGCCTTCTATGGCAGTGATCTGTGAGAGCCGAGTGTTTCCATTTTCAGGAAAGAAAGCCATGGAATTGAATTTCAGTGCAGTGGAAACTTCACCGCCCAGGGAATCCAATACAGCTACCAGTTCTTCCTGAAACGGGGCATTTCGTTCTACTTCAAGGTCGGCTCCCAGCAACTCCTTAGCTTGATTTTCAATACTGTTGTTTAGGTTTGCCCTGAAAGATGTTATAGCAACCTGTGCTGCTACACCTACAATAATAGCGGCCATAAAAAGAAATAACTTGGAGCGGTGTGAACGCGAATCGCGCCAGGCCATTTTAATAGTCCAAAGCAATGATCGTTGATTACCCATACGGTTTATTCTGTTACGCTTTTTGTTGCGATTTGTGCATGGGTATCTTCATGAACCATCCCATTTTTGAGGCGTATGATCCGGTCACATTTTTTTGCGAGCTCCAGATCATGAGTGACCATTACAAGGGTTGTGCCTTCTTTTTTATTGAGTTCAAAGATAAGGTTTTCAATGTATTCGCCCGTTTCTGTGTCGAGGTTACCGGTAGGCTCATCAGCAAAAAGGATCTTTGGATCGTTAATGAAAGCACGGGCAATGGCCACACGCTGCTGCTCTCCGCCGGATAGTTGAGTGGGGTAGTGATGGGTACGGTCCCCCAGGCCAACACTTTCCAGTAGTTCCCTTGCGCGTTCACGAACCGCTTTGGTAGCCTCCCCTCGTAATTCCAGAGGAACCATTACATTTTCAATCGCTGTGAGAGTTGGGACCAACTGAAAGGTTTGGAACACAAAACCCACATGCTGATTGCGAACCTTGGCTCTTTCGTCCTCATTTAGAGGGTTTAGAGGAATACCATTTAAGGTAACCGTGCCGGAAGTAGGTCGATCCAGACCGGCGCATAATCCCAGCAAGGTTGTTTTACCGGAACCTGAAGGCCCTACAATGGCACATGAGATCCCTTCAGGAATGGTAAAATTTATATCGTTTACGACCGTTAAGGTCTTGGTTCCACTTTGAAATTTTCTGTATAGCTGATGAACTTCGAGTATATTAGACACGTCTTTGATTTTTTGAATGATACCGACCCAAACAACGGTTTATTGAGGAAACATTCCTTAAAAGTTTCAAAATATTACGGTCTTTAATCCAAATTGTTATCACATTAATTACATGAGAACTTTAGTCGCGTTTTTAATTTTTATTGCTTTTACGTCATTATCAGCTCAGAGTCAGAATTCCGAAGAAAAAAGGATTCTTTTTTTTGGAGATAGTATCACGGCAGGGCTGGGAGTGGACAAAAGTCAGGCTTTTCCTGCATTGATACAGCAAAAAATTGATTCAGCAGGCATAAATTATGAGGTGATAAACGGAGGGTTAAGCGGAGAAACCTCAGCCGGAGGATTACGACGCATTGACTGGGTAATGCAAAAGCCGGTAGATATTTTTGTGCTGGAACTTGGAGGGAATGATGCCCTCAGGGGAATAGATCTTGGTTCAACCAAAGACAATCTTCAACAGATCATAGATAAAGTGCAGGAAAAATATCCGGAGGTTCAGATCTATTTGGCAGGCATGCAGGTTCCCCCCAATCTTGGTCAGGAGTACACCAGTAACTTTCAGAAAATGTATCCTGAGCTTGCGGAAGAAAATGACCTGCCACTTATCCCAATGATGTTGGAAAAGATAGGGGGCAGTGACATTTACATGCAGGAAGATGGAATACATCCAACTCCCGCAGGACACAGAATTATCGCTGAGTCGATCTGGAATGAGTTAAGTCCCATTCTTCATTAAACCTATTGTATCCCCAAACTTATTTTGCTGACAACTGACGGTTACTTATGCTCAACAGTGAATCAGCTTCAATGATCAGAGGATTTGAACCATCAAAATGTTGTTGGAGTACTTGTTTTGATTTATTTAGCAGAGTGTCAGCTTTTTGGTAATTATGCTTAGCGAAAGCTTGCCGACCCTGAGCGAGATAAACCTGACCGATGTTAGGATGATTAGGGTCAAAATGTTTATTGAAATTTGAAAGGGCTTTGGAGGTATGGATTTCGGCCTGATCGTAATTCCCGGCATTGTATTCCACATCTCCATAAGTTACTAACATGTAACCGGCATAGGGGTGGTCTTCTCCGTAGTTATCTACAATGATAGACAGAGCCGTTTCTATCTGTTCCCTTGCCTTTTCGTGTTCTTCGGTTTCGCTCAATACCTTGGCAAATTCTCTGAGTGCGAGGGCATAACGAAAGTGAGTTTCCCCATGCTGAATTTTATTGATTTCAACCGATCGGTTGATGTAGTCAAAGGCTTCTTTATGGTTACCTAACTGAAGAGAGATATTTCCCATTAAATGGAGGGTGGAGCCCACAAGCTGATGCGTTGGGTCAAAAACCTTCACCCTGATATCGTAAGCCTTTTTTGCCATGTCCCAGGCCTTTTGGTGCTCAGAATTTGAAGCATATACTACCCCCATGTTATGATATAAGCGGGCAATGCGGGCATTGTTTTCATCAAAAACCTGTAATTTTAGATTCAGTGCTTCCTCAAGATTTGTAATAGCGGCTTTATTGTTGCCCATGCTCATATAGGCCCGGCCACGGTTGTTAAAAATGTTTGCGAGTAGATCTATTTCCCCGGATCTTTCAAGTGAAAAATGAGATTTCATGTGTTCATCGAGGTCACTCATTACGGTCAAGGCCTCCTCATGCCGACCATGCTCCATTAAAAAATCACTGTAATTCAATCTGTGATTTACGTAACTGAGTGTAAGATCTAACTTGTTGATCTGGTACAATGAATCGGTGAGCTGGTAGTAATATTCTGATTCATCTGTATTTCCGACATTATGATGCCATTCGGCATATTCTGTACCAATGGACAGGCTTTTCTCCGTATTCACAGAAAGAGAGTCGGTTACAAAATAAAAAGCTTGTTTCAGGTTTGCTCCTGCCTGTTCCATTTCACCATTATTAAGTTGAATAGCTCCAATGGTACCCAAAATAGTTGCGTAATTTATGGGTGAAATGTCATCCTCCTGGAGCAATTGAATACCACGTTGCAAGGCTTCATTAATGGAGATTTCATCCCCCGAATTTTCTGTGGGGTTATTGAGCTCTAACATAGAAACAAGAAAGTCGGTTACTTCTTCGGCTCTTTCAGCCTGATACTGAGCTTGTTCGCGTTGTTCATTGATATTTTTGGTATAAAAACCGGACAACCCAACAATCAGGATTAAAATACCGGCGGCTGCATAGAGTTTACTCTTATTCCTCTTATAAAATTTTCTACTGCGATACCCGAGTGAGTCGGCGTGGGCTTTTACCGGCCGATTATGTTGATAGTTACACAGGTCGTCATAAAATTCGTTTGCAATGCGATACCGTTCTTCCGGTTCTTTTCGGATAGCTTTTAAGATGATAGCGTCGAGGTCACCTTTCAGGATCTGTTTTAATTTATTGGAATTGGTTCGGTGACTTGGTTTAGGGGGATCCTCATTCAAAATTTTGGATTCGATATCGTAACGGGTCATCCCATCCGTTTCAAACAATCTTTCTTCCGTCAAGATCTCATAAAACAACACACCGAGTGAATACAGATCGGAGGCGGTCGTTATATTCTTCTGTTTGATCTGTTCAGGACTGGCATATCGCGGTGTCAATAGTTTTGAACCGGTTTGTGTCAGGTCTTCGGTCTCTTCCTCAAGTAACTTAGAAATACCGAAATCAAGGACCTTAACATTGCCTCGAGTATCCACAAAAACATTTCCCGGTTTAATATCCCTGTGTATGATCAAGTTTTCATGGGCATATCGGATAGCTTTTAGCAGTTGTTTGAAAAGCTCAATTCTGTCGTTTACAGTGCACCGATTACCGGAGCAGTATTCATCGATGGGTTTCCCATCTACATATTCCATGATCATGTATGGAAATCCCTCAGCCGTCACACCTCCATCGTAAAATCGGGCAATAGATGGATGATTCAAACCGGCAAGAATTTTTTGCTCACGCTTAAACCGAAGCAGGTGTTCCTGCCTCATATGGTTGTTATGGATGATCTTTATGGCAACTTTGTGGTCAATGTCTTTATCAGAACGTTCGGCCAGGTAAACGGAGCCCATTCCTCCTTTACCCAGCACCTTGATAACCGTGTATGCGCCAACTTTTTTCCCGACTAAAGAATCATCTTTTGACATAAGTTTCATGTCATCCATTAATTCATTCATCAGGTCTTTTTTGAACAGTTCTTTATTTTCGAACCATCCTTCAGAGGCAGAAATATTATCAAGGAATTGCTCTACCTCAGATTTTAGCTGTTCATTTCCCTTACACAGTTTATCGGTATAAAGCGCGCGCTCGTGTTCAGGAAGTTCAAGAAGTTTATCAACGATGGACTGTACCCTGTCCCAATTGGAATCTTTCATAGAAATAGGAGGTTTTACCCGAAAATTTAAGTGTGAATTATAACATTATTAAATCAATCCTTCCAATGCTAAATATTTAGGGCACGTTGGAATATGTACTTACCGGCATATTTCAACCTGATGCAACAACTTTTCAATGTCAGTTAGGAAGCCTACCTTTTAGTTAAATATTTATATAAACCAGATTTATTGATATGAAACGACCCCTGATAATTTTATTTATGTTTTTTGTAGCGTCTTTACCGTTGTCGGCACAAGATGCGCTATTGAATTATGAGCCAAAAGTCTTACTAGTTACAGCTCACCCTGATGATGACGCTTTATTTTCGGCTACCATATTCAAAACGACCAAGTTGTTGGGGGGCAAGGTGGACCTGGCGCTGATGACCAATGGGGAAGGTGGTTATACCTATTCAACGCTTGGAAATTTTATCTACAACAAGGAACTCGATAAAGAAGAGGTTGGCCGGCAGTATCTACCCGGAATCCGAAAACAGGAATTAATGGCCGGGGGTGAGATCGTGGGAATCAGAAATTACTTTTTCTTTGATCAACCTGATTTTTATTACACTGAAGATGTACATGAAACACTGGAGAAATGGAATACCGACTGGGTACATGAACGGTTAGTACAGATCCTGAAAGATGGAGATTATGACTTCATGTTTCTTATGCTCCCATTTGAACAATTCCACGGTCATCATAAAGCATCGGCGGTTTTGGGGCTGCAGGCTATGAAAGAATTACCGGTTGAGGAGTGCCCCATTGCACTGCAAGCCTTTATAAGAAGAGGAGAGGACCCCGGTGTGAAGTTCACACAAATGGAAGGGTTTCCTGATACTAAAGTAAAAGAGGGAGTGATTTTTGAATTTGACCGCAGTCAGACTTTTGGGGCCAACGACCGCCTGAATTACAACATTATTTCAAACTGGGTGATCGCGGAACACAAATCTCAGGGTACGATGCAGTTACTCATGCAAACCGGAGACAAAGTGGTGGAACAGTATTGGTTCAATGCTTTGAACGGAGAAGATAAGCTTCAGAAAGTGACAGAATATTTTGAAGCCGTTAATAAGGTTCAGCCCTGATATTTATTAACAGTTAATGGTGTAACGGTGTAACGGTGTAACGGAGTCCAATCTACCATTACACCGTTCACTAATTCTATTTTATAAAATAGCTGATGTTGATGTTAGACCGCACTTCTACGGTTTGAGCGAAATCCATCATAGTTGCATCAGCAGCCATCGACATCATTTCCATGGAATTTACTTTTCTGGGAATGCTTACCTGGTGATCTGAATAGTTGATGGTGTAAATATCTCCTACCTCAACACCCGAAGTTTGGGCGATCAGCTCCGCACGTTCCCTGGAAGCTTCAATGGCGGAGATCAGAGCTTTTTCTTTACCCTCAGCTATCTTGGTGGATGAGAACTGTCCGTTGAAGGTATCAAAATCATTTTCTATCAATGTGAGCTGTATGCGTTCATACATTTCAAAGTCATTGAAAGTAATACTTACCGATTGATTGGTATTGGTCACATACTGAGGTTCCTGATTGTTATATCGATTCCCATTTACCTGCCGGCGATTCATTTGAATGGGTTCAAAATCAATGTTTTCTTCTCTGATGTTCAGATCCTTAAGCAATCCTGCCAAAATAGATTCTCTTTCGCGGTGTAAATCAAAGGCTTCCTGAGGGGTTTCGCCTTCGGCATTGATAGTCACGTTAAAAATGATAAGGTCAGCCGGTAAAAGTTCTGATGCACTCATATTGATGGTAATGGTGCGCTCCGAAACAGGCTGTTGGGCCAATGTCGTACAGCTTATGCCAAAAAACAGGAGACTTACCGTTAGCGTGATCTTGCTAAGTTTATTACCAATCGATACCATATTCCCTTTTGATCCTTTGTACATCTTCATAATTTTTTCCTTGATTTAATTTGAATATCCGAAGTCCTGACCCGGTAATTTCTTTTATCGGGTATCCGGCTCTGTACCAACTATCTAATACCTCTAAATATTGCTCTTCTTGTTTGCGGTTTTTTATGACGACACCGAATGTTTTTTCTACTCCATCCTTATCTATAATAAATTGCATTATTATGTAAGAAGACCACCATCCAAAAGAGCTGACTATATTTATAGTGATCTCATTTAGTTCATCCAGTTTAACCGGAGAGTCCGGTATGTGCTCATATGTAGCCTTTTCATCCAGATCTATCTCGATCTCATCCTCTTTCAGATGAGCAGTTCCCGCTTTTTTAGCAAAAGAGTAAGGGAAGTAAGCTGCAATCAAGGCCATAATTGCAATAATGAAGCCTGGAATGGTAAACCAATCCTGACCAAAATCATCAGCCAGCATTGAGGTACAGTAGAATATCCCGTACACAACCATTCCATACCTGTATTCCTTTGATTGGGTGAACGTCAGGTTACCGGTCAGTGAATCTTTCTTTTCCTCTAAATTACTTAAGGTTAACTCTACCATTATTCATCTAATATTTCAGTAATAGTTGGAAACATGTCCTCAACCCACAGTGCATACATTTTAGCCGAAGGATGAAGGTTATCGGATGCCAGTAACGCCGAGTCATTCCCGGCCAGTTCTGAGATCCCGGTTACATCAATAAATGGGATACCGTAGTCTGAGGCAAACTGTTCAGCGATGGAATTATACATCTCAATTTCCTTCCTGATAACGACCGGGTTTCCGGATTGTCCAAAAGGGGTAACACCGTAATTAGGGATCGAGATAACAACCACATTGGAGGTATCTCCACGTGCAAAGCTGATCGCCTGATCCAGAAGTTCTTTGAATTCTGTTTGGTATAGATCGATATCCAATCCCTGATACTGATTATTCACACCGATCAAGAGAGTAACAAGGTCGAAATTTGACGGTGGACCGACATCACGTATTCCGTTTTTAAGATCGGTGGTGGTCCAGCCATTCGTGGCAATAACAGCAGTGGTATCTATTTGGTATTCTTTAGATAGGAGGGAATCGGTAAGTTGATTAGGGTAGTTGTTTTCTTCGTTGATCCCGGTTCCAATTGTATATGAATCTCCCAATGCAAGGTAGCGTATAGGCTCAGAAATATCAGTTTCTGAGGAATCAATTTTTGACTGACAAGCCGTAAAGACAAGCAATATCAGTGTGAGAGATAAAAATTTGTGCGAAAAATATGTGTTTAGAGACATTAGGGTATGATTTATAGAATTGTAATAATAATATTAAAGAATTTGGCAATCCCTGCATTCAACTATAAATAAAATAAGTGGAAGCGCTTGCATTTATGCTTAAAACAGACTTTTATTTGACTATGATACGTAATACGGCCAAAAATCAAAATTGTGTGGATAAAACCGTACAAGAAATGATATCATCACAGATTAAGGCCTCTCTAAATAATAATTAAAAGGATCAATAATATGAGCAACATGATTCAGCGAGTATTTGCCATAGCAATGGTATTAACACTTTGCTTCTGTGCCTACGACGGGTATGCTGCAAATGTTGAAGATGAAACAGAAATATCAGGGATCGTTACTGATGCCCAGGGCGTGCCTTTAGCAGGTGTAAACGTCCGTGTAGATGGTAAGGTGATTGGTACTGCCACCAACCCTGATGGAACCTTCAGTTTGACGGTACAGCAAGACCCACCTCTTACATTAATCGTTTCAATAGTCGGTTTTCAGTCAAAAAGAGTAGAAATCACTGAATCGGTTGTTGATGATCTTGAAATTGTTCTTGAGGAAGAAACCATTTCCGGTGGGGATGTGGTTGTTTCTGCTTCAAGAGTTGAGGAAAGCATATTGGAAGCACCGGTGACCATTGAACGTCAGGATGTTGTTCAGCTTAGAACGTCTGCTTCCGATGATTACTACAAAACCCTCGCCAACCTTAAGGGCGTGGATATGACCACAAGCAGTATCAATTTTCAGATCGTGAATGCCCGTGGTTTTAACTCAACCGGTAACACACGTATGGTTCAGTTGACCGATGGTATGGATACTCAGGCTCCTGCTCTGAATTTCCCTATTGGTAATCTGAATGGTCCGTCTCAGCTGGATGTGGAAAGCATGGAATTTCTGCCGGGTGCATCATCTGCCCTGTATGGTCCGAATGCCTTTAACGGAATTTTATTGGTGAACAGTAAAGATCCTTTCAGATATCCCGGATTGAGCGTGATGGTAAAATCCGGTATCAACCATATTGATAGCAATCAAAATTTGGGAGAGCCTGAAAATGCTCAGCCTATGTACGAAGCAGCAATTCGCTATGCTAAATCGTTTAATAACAAATTCGCCTTTAAACTGAATTTCTCTTATTCAGAGGCGCAGGATTGGGTCGGTATCAACTACACCGACAAAAATTCAGGGCTGAACAGTGGGCTATCAAGCAATCCTGCTTATGATGGCGTTCATACCTATGGTGATGATGGTACGTTTAACATTGGCTTGTTAGCCTACAGTGATAGTTTTGTTCAAAATCTTGCTAACCAATTTTTTGGCGGAAATGAGCAACAAGCTGAACAGTATGCACTAAGTAATTTACCAGCTCAACCAGTTGCAAGAACCGGATATCAAGAACAACATCTTGTAGATCATGATGCGAAAAACCTGAAATTCGGTACCGCTTTGAACTATCGTATCAATGATAATATTGAAGCGAGTTATAACTTTAATTACGGTTACGGAACCTCTGTGTACAGTGGTGCTCAGCGTTACAGCTTAAGTAACTTCAATATCTCGCAGCACAAACTGCAGCTGGATGGCGATAACTTTATGCTGAAAGCATACGGAACCTTTGAAAACTCCGGTGATTCATACATTGCCGACTTTGTAGGATTTGCCGTGAATGACGCTTATATGCCAACCACCCAATGGTACGGAACATATGGAATTGGCTATTTGGGTTATCTATTACAACAGCAGCTTGATGGAAATAATAACCCCGATTTAAACACTGCTCATTTGTTCGCAAGAAACACTGCAGATAACAATCGTTATGAACCAGGAAGCCCACAGTTTGAAGCCGCAAAAGAAGCAGCTCTTCAGGGTGTAGTACCAAATGGAGCTCGATTTGATGATCAATCACGTTTCTTCCATACCGAAGGTCTCTATAACTTCAAAAATGAGATTGACTTCATGGACCTTCAGATGGGACTGAGTTTCAGACAATATCAACTGCGATCTAACGGTACTATTTTTGATGATGCCGGCGGAGTAGAGATCAATGAATTTGGCGGTTTCCTTCAGGGATCGAAATCATTCCTGGATGACCGTCTGGATCTGACTGCATCTCTCCGTTACGATAAAAATGAAAACTTTGACGGACAGTTTAACCCTCGTCTTTCAACCGTTATCAACGTTGCTGAGAATCAGAACATCAGGGCGTCTTACCAAACCGGTTTTAGGAATCCAACCACTCAGGGGCAGTACATTGACCTGAACGTATTAACAGCCCGACTGTTAGGTGGACTTCCATTTTTGGCAGAGAAGTATAGTATTGAAGAAAGTTCTTATACCTTAGAAAGTGTAAATGCATTTACTGAAGCATTACTTCAGGCAAATACACCACAAGAACAGCAAGCTGCTGCTGCAAATCTTGTTCAATACAATAATTTTGAGCCAGTAAAGCCTGAACAAATCCAATCATTTGAAATCGGTTATAAAGGATTATTGGGTGAAAAGCTGTTTTTTGATATGGCTTATTATTACAATATATATAATGATTTTATAGCTCAATTTAGAGTTAGACAGGTAAATCAAGATGTAAATGGTGATAATGCAATTCAGGCTGCAGAAATATTGGATCTCTCTCCACAAACTGCCCCTCTGCTTTTAAATGGTTCAGCTTTGAATACTTTTCAAGTTTACACCAATGTAGATGAGAAAGTTGAATCTCAGGGTGCGGTATTTGGGTTTGATTACAGCCTGCCACGTTCATTCAAACTGGGTGCCAACTATAACTGGAATCAGCTTATTACAGACCGTGACGGTGAGTATATCTTTGATTACAACACTCCGGAACATAAGTTTAATGTGAGTTTCAGCAACCGAAGAATTACTGAAAACTTAGGTTTCAATGTAACTTACAGATGGCAGGATGAATTCGAATGGGTTTCTTCATTTGCTGATGGAACCGTGCCGGCTGTTTCTACCGTTGATGCCCAGGTTTCATACAAGCTTAATAACCTGAATTCTATTGTTAAACTTGGAGGTAGTAATATCACCAACAACCGTCACTTCCTGAATTATGGCGGACCAAACCTTGGTGCTATTTACTACGTATCTATTACGTTCGACGAGTTCCTGAACTAACAGGAAATCTTAAAGCAATTAACAGCCTTACCTGAGCAGATCGGGTAAGGCTTTTTTATGTCATCTATTCGCTACAATTGCCCAAAAGGGTAAGTTTGACATTAAGTAATTTGAATTGGGTAAATGGCATGCTATTTGCTCATATCCTATCAGAAAACGAAAAAACTTAAATAATTGATGATCATCAATGAGCAAAAAAAAGGAAACTGAACAGCAAGTAGCCGATCAAGAGGAGGCTATTGAGCAGGAAACAGAAGAAATTGAATATTCTGAAGAAAGCGAGATTTCAGAAGAAAATGAAAAAAATGAATCCCAAGTACGCATTGAAGAACTCGAAGCCGAGTTAGCACATACCAAAGATTCACTGCTGCGCAAAGCGGCAGAACTTGATAACGTCAGAAAAAGAGTGCAGCGCGAACGGGTTCAGCTGTTTGAAGAAGCCAAAGCCGGTGCATTAGAAGATTTCATGCCCATTGCTGACGACTTGTTACGAACGTTAAAAGCAGCTGAGGAATCTGAGATCGAGGATAGCTTCCTGGAAGGAGTGAACCTTGTGGCCGATAAGTTCAAGAATGTACTTGAGAAACATGGAGTGGAACGCATTGATGAAACCGGTGTGCCATTCGATGTTAACTTGCACGATGCGATGATGAAACAGCCGGCTCCCGATAAAAAGACCGGTAGCGATGTTGTGCTACAGGTGTTGGAAAGCGGTTATAAGATCGGTAACAGAACCATTCGTCACGCTAAAGTAATTGTAAGCGAGTAAAAACAGAATATGTCTACTAAAAGAGATTATTACGAAATACTTGGAGTTGATAAAGGCGCTTCGGAGGCTGAAATAAAAAAGGCTTATCGAAAGAAGGCCATGAAGTTTCATCCCGACCGAAACAAGGGAGATGCTGATGCTGAAAAGAAATTCAAGGAAGCCTCTGAAGCCTATGAAGTCCTGAAAGATAAGGATAAGAGAGCCCGTTATGATCAGTTTGGTCATGCCGGAGTAAATGGACAAGGTGGCTTTGGCGGTGGTGCCGGAGTCGATTTCGACAATATGGGGTTTGAAGATATCTTCAGCCGTTTTGGTGATATCTTTGGAAGTGGTTTCTTTGGAGAAGAAGCCTTTGGTGGTGGTGGCCGCAGAGGCCGCTCACGTGCCCGCAGAGAGCCCGGGCAGCCTGGATCGGACATGAAGATCAGGATGCCGCTCACCCTCGAAGAGATCGCATTTGGAGCTGAGAAGAAACTCAAGATCAAAAAGCAGATCAAATGTGATTCCTGTGACGGAACCGGTGCGGAAACTAATTCCGATTTCGAAACCTGTTCCACCTGTAATGGAATGGGTGAGGTGAGACAGGTGACCCGTACAATGCTGGGCCAAATGGTTAATGTTCAGGCTTGCCCAACCTGTAACGGTGAAGGCCGGATCATCAAAAACAAGTGCAAGAAGTGTTCAGGTGAAGGCCGTATCAAAGGGGAAGAGACCATTAAGGTCAACATTCCATCCGGTGTATCCAACGGAAATTATATCACTCTTCGAGGTCAGGGAAATGCGGGTCGCAGGGGCGGCTCTGCCGGTGATCTGATTGTTCTGATCGAAGAGAAAGAGCACGAACATTTTCAGAGAGAGGGTAATAACATTTATTACAACCTTACTCTTAGCTTACCTGATGCCATTCTAGGAACGGAGGTACAGGTGCCGACCTTGAAAGGTAAGGCTAAACTGAAGATCGATCCCGGTACTCAGCCCGGTAAGATGCTAAGAATGAGGGGAAGAGGCATTAAAGGGTTAAACAACTCTGTAGAGGGAGATCAATATGTTCGCCTGAATGTCTACATTCCTGAAAATCTGTCTGATTCTGAAAAAGAAATGATCGAGTCTTTGAAAGATTCCGATAACTTTGATGCCTCAAATGCAGATGACAGTGGCAAAAACTTCTTCTCTAAAATGAAGGATATGTTTGGATGATAATGTGCGATGATAAATGTGCTGTGTGCTAATTTAAGAGCACACAGCACATGGCACAGATCTAATTAACTCTCACTCTGCTAAAACTGCAGTGCCGCTTACGGTGACCATAAGCATGCTTCCATTGGCTCCGATCGTTTCGTAGTCGATATCAATGCCAACTATGGCTGTAGCCCCCACTGAGTTTGCTTTAAGTTCCATTTCCTCGAATGCCAGTTTGCGGGCAGACTGAAGTTCTTTTTCATACGCACCGGAACGGCCACCAACGATATCCCGGATGCCGGCAAAGAAATCCCTGAAAATATTTGCTCCGAGGATCGCCTCACCCGTAACAACCCCAAGATATTTCTTGATCTCTTTGTGGTCGAGGCCGTGAGTAGTGGTCATGATCATAGCTTATCTCCGTTTAATTAAAGTTTATGTTCTTATTTACTGATCTGAAGTGATTTTGTTACTTAGTATTTCTGATCCAATAAAAAAGCCCTTCACATTTTTAAATGGAAGGGCTGATCGGTCAAATCTGAAAGAAAGTATCAGTTACGAGGTTTCGCTTCGTTAACCTTTACCGGACGGCCATCGATTTCTGCACCATCCAACTGTTCAATAGCAGCTTCAGCTTCGGCTTTATTATCCATTTCAACGAAGCCAAAACCCTTTGAACGGCCTGAATTTCTGTCTGTAATTACTTTTGCAGAACTTACGGTACCGTAAGCTTCAAAAACTTCTTGTAGTTGTTCACTGGAAACGTCATAACTCAGGTTTCCGATATAAATATTCATAGTCTTCAAATATGTTTTAAAATTAAAATAGTAGATGTAATTCTTACGAATACAAATACCCATGCACTAATGTACGCTATTTTAGGTCTACCGCAAAGTGTAAGGGTACGGTTTCGTGTTATAAATTAAAATCTTACTTCAGGTTTTCCGTCTTTTTCAGTGACTCATCAGCCATTTCCTGATGATAGTTACTCAGCTTGTCAGCAAGCGCTTCGTCTGTCATGCCAAGCATCCGTAAAGCCAGTAATCCTGCGTTTTTAGCCTTTCCGATCGCAACGGTAGCCACCGGAATGCCATTTGGCATTTGAACGATCGAGTACAGGCTGTCAACCCCATCAAGAGCACTTGTTTTTACAGGTACGCCGATCACCGGCAGAGTGGTATGGCTTGCTAACATGCCCGGCAAATGAGCTGCACCACCGGCACCTGCAATGATGATCTTAATTCCTCGGTCCCGGGCATTTTTGCCATATTCTGCCATCAGATCGGGAGTTCTGTGAGCGGATACCACCTTTTTTTCGTAAGGCACGTCAAAATAGTCAAGGATCTCTGTGGCTTCTTTCATGGTTGGCCAGTCACTGTCACTGCCCATAACCACGCCGACAATAGGTTTACTCATGTTTATGATTGGTTAATTGGTTGTTGCTCAAAGATATCATCCAAAGTTCGGAATTCAGAATTTCAGATCTCGATATTTCGGGTCACATGCATGGCTTGTTTGTAGGTCTCCTCGAGATTATCACCAAGCAGGGTGTAGTGAGCCATTTTTCGCCCAACCTTACTCTGGATCTTACCATACACGTGCAGATGACCATCCTCTTCCTCAAAAGCTTCCATAATTTCGTCAGTTTGAGCTGGTCTTTGATGGGTTCCAAGCAGGTTGATCATAGCTACGGCGGGTGCCTTCATTTTTGACGAGCCAAGGGGTAAACCCAATACGGCTCTCACATGATTCTCGAATTGAGAAGCCACAGTTCCCTCAATAGTGTAATGACCGGAATTATGAGGCCGGGGTGCAGACTCATTCAATAGAACTTCGCCATCTTTGGTGAGGAAGAACTCAAATGCAAAGATCCCTTTACCGTTAATAGCCTCGGTGGCTTTTATTGCAAGCTCCTGAGCTTTTTCCTGCACGTGCTTATCAACAGGAGCGGGAGAAAGTACGGCTACACAAATATGATCTTTTTGAACGGTCTCACAACAGGGATAGACTACGGTACCCGTTTCATTGCGGGCGACTTGAACGGCGATCTCATTTGTAAAATCAACGAAGGCTTCAGCTACAATATCGCGGCCATCATTACCCCCGAGTTTATCAAAGGCTTCTTTTGCAGTTTGAGTATCCCTGACGGTTTCATTTCCATACCCATCATACCCCCCTTTGGATGATTTCAGGAGATATGGCCATCCGTAATCTTCTCCAAATTCCTTAAGATCCTCTTCTGACCTTACAAGCTGATAGGGGGTGACTGGAATTCCTGCGGCTTCAAAGGTCTGCTTTTCTATGAGTTTATTTTCGATCAAAGCGAAACTTTCGGGCGAAGGGAAGATCGGTGTTCCACTTTTTTCCTGAACCTCATGGAGGATATCGGAACTGATAAATTCATTTTCAAGCGTAATGACATCACAATTTTTTGCGAACTCCACCATATCTTCCACAGAAGAAAAGGAACCGGAGGTGGAAAAAGGGGTCATAAATTGAACCGGTTCATTTTCAGTCCGGTCCGAAAAAACAGAAACTTGTATACCGAACCTGAAAGCCTGTAACGCACTCATTCGTGCAAGTTGGCCGGCTCCTAAAAAGCCTAATTTAAAATTTGCAGGAAGTGAATTAATTGCCATGAGAGGTTTTTCTTTTAAAGGTAAGGATATTTCGGGTTATGAGCCCAACGGTTCTGGTACTCAGGTCATTCTAATTAAAGTATCAATACACACGCGAATTCCTTAATTTCGGAACCGAAAAAATCAGCCCCAAATATGGATATAGAAGAAAAACTTAAGCAAATAAAGTCCCGGTTTGAAGAAGTAAATGCAGCGATGAGTGATCCGGCTGTTTTTGATGACCCGGATAAATATACCGCTCTGACAAAAGAAAGAAGTGACCTTGAAGAGCTGGTAGAGGACTACGATACCTGGAAAGACCTTACCGACCGGCAAAAAGGTAACAAAGAACTTATTGAGCAAAATGAGGACGCTGAGATCACCGAAATGGCACGGGAGGAAAATGAGGAGATCAAGGAAGAGCTGATCAAACTTGAGGATGAGATCAAAATGAAGCTCATTCCAAAAGATCCTGAGGATTCTAAAAATGCTATTGTTGAAGTTAGAGCTGGAACCGGTGGTGATGAAGCTGCAATTTTTGCGGGCGACCTGTTCGAGATGTATCGTCGTTATGCGGATAAGATGGGCTGGAAGATGAGTATCATGAGCATCAATCACTCAGAGAAAGGCGGATATAAAGAGATCGTGTTTTCTTTAGAGGGAGACGAAGTTTTTGGGAAAATGAAGTACGAAAGTGGCGTTCATCGGGTACAGCGGGTTCCTGAAACTGAAAGTCAGGGCCGGGTACACACCTCAGCGGCTACCGTAGCTGTACTGCCGGAAGTTGAAGAGGTAGATATTGACATCAACCCCTCTGATATCCGTGTGGATACCTTTCGGGCGAGTGGGGCCGGGGGACAGCACGTTAATAAAACGGATTCTGCCATTCGTCTGACTCACGAACCAACCGGTATTGTGGTTGAATGTCAGGAAGAGAGATCGCAGCATCAAAACAAGGAAAAGGCTATGACGATGCTTCGTGCCAAAATGTATGATATAGAGCTGGAGCAAAAGCAGAAAGAGAGAGCTGCCGAACGTAAAAGTCAGGTTTCAACCGGCGACCGGTCGGCAAAGATCCGCACCTATAATTTTCCACAAGGACGTTTTACTGATCACAGGATCAATCTTACCTTGTATGATCTGGATAACATTTTGAAGGGCGGAATTGATGAAGCGATCAAAGCCCTGCGTGTACAAGAAAATCTTGAAAAGCTGAATGCCTTAGCTGAAGAATAAGGGGATATAAAAAAGCCTGCAACCGAGGGAAGCAGGCTTTAGGTCAAAATATATAAAAGAGATCGTTATCAGATCTTAGGAGCGGCCGCTAATAATTCTTCGCTGGCCTCATCTGCAAATTGCTCAAAATTGTCGATAAACATTTTGGCAAGTTTCTTTGCTTTAGAATCGTAAGCTCCGGCATTTTCCCAGGTATCACGTGGGTTCAGTACGCTATCCGGTACTCCTTCAACATGTTGCGGAATGGAGAGCCCAAAGATAGGATCTGTTTTGAATTCCACATCATCCAGGTTGCCTTCAATAGCTTCTTTCAGCATGCGGCGTGTGTGAGGCAGTTTCATTCGGTGCCCCACACCATATTCTCCACCGGTCCACCCGGTATTAACCAGCCATACATTGGCGTTATGTTTTCTGATCTTCTCAGCTAACAGTTCAGCATATACGGTTGGGTGCAATGGCATGAAAGGAGCTCCAAAACAAGCTGAAAATGTGGCCTGTGGTTCTGTAACTCCACGCTCAGTACCGGCAACCTTAGCCGTGTACCCACTGATGAAGTGGTACATTGCCTGTTCCGGGGTTAGTTTGGAAATCGGAGGTAACACGCCAAATGCATCAGCTGTCAAAAAGATGATGTTTTCAGGGTGGCCACTTTTTCCTGTATCACTTGCGTTTGGAATGTAGTCTAATGGGTAAGAGCAGCGGGTATTTTGTGTAAGACTTACATCTTCAAAATCCGGCTCTCGGTTTTCATTCAATACCACATTTTCCAGGATAGTACCCGGTTTTTCAGTGGTAGCGTAGATCAGAGGTTCATTTTCCCTGGAAAGATTAATGGTTTTGGCATAACAACCGCCTTCAAAGTTGAAGACTCCGTCATCACTCCAACCGTGCTCATCGTCACCGATCAGTATCTTGTCCGGGTCGGCTGAGAGGGTAGTTTTACCGGTTCCTGAGAGACCAAAGAACACAGCGGTTTTCCCATGTTTGTCGTGGTTGGCCGAACAGTGCATGGCCATAACACCTTTTTTGGGAAGGAGGTAATTCATTACAGAAAAAATACCCTTTTTAACCTCACCGGAGTACAATGTTCCACCGATGATGATCAGCTTTTTCTCAAAGTTACAAAGTATGAACGTACTGGTTCGGGTACCATCCGTTTCAGGATCAGCTTTAAAACGTGGAGCTGCCAATACCGTAAATTCGGGATCGTGATTTTTTAATTCCTTTTCAGAAGGCCTGATGAACATGTTATGTGAAAACAAACCGTGGTATGCGGCTTCACTGACCACACGTACGTTAAGTCTGTTCTTTTCATCGGCACCACAAAAAAGGTCTTTCACAAACAGATCTTTGTCTTTCAGATAGTCAACCGTTTTATCAAAAAGATTATCAAAAACATCTTCAGATATTGGTTGGTTGATCTCTCCCCAGTCAATGTCATCGTGTATGGAAGGCTGATCAACAATGTACTTGTCTTTTGGGGAACGCCCGGTATATTGACCGGTCAGAACTCTCAGTGCGTGATCCTTGGTCAGGATCGCCTCACTTCTGAGAATGGCTTGTTCATAGAGTTCAGGGGGGGTCAGGTTCCAGAACACATTTTCATTATCATTTAAACCCAGGTAATCTAATCCGACGTGGCTTTTTGGATGTGATTTATAATCTACACTCATGCTTTCGTTTTAATTATTTTTTGAGAGCTTCTAAGGTAAGCATTTGAATTATGAATTTTAAGGCCAGAAAGCCATTAAAACGATTTTTGAAGGCTTTTATCCAAAAGTATGGAAGCGCTTTTATTACTTACGGAAAACCCTGCATTTACTTAAATATGATTACCAAAGATGAGATAGGTGTGAATACTTAAGGTGAGTTAATTCTTCCAATAGATTAATCCGTAAAAATAATCAGGAATCTAAAGTAATTCGGAAATTTTATTAAAAAGCTGATTCAGAACCGTATCATTTTTCATGTAGTTTGTGGTATCAATTCTTGTTTCAACTTCAGAAATGATATCCGATGCTTCATTCGGTTGATTTGTGGTGATCAAACTTCTGCTCTTTTTTATTTGAGAGGTTACCGACATAATTTTGAAATAAGGGTGGTTTAATTTTTCGAAATGATCTGCTGCAAGTTCATAATACTTGATCGATGAAGAGGGATCATTTTGCCGGTATTCATTGTCAGCAATTGCCAAATATAATTCTGCAAGATTCCTGTCGGTTGAGTTGGGATGATCTACCAGAATATCTTCAGCTCTTGTTAAATATTGTTCAGCTTTTTCGGTATCGTTCATTTCTGACAGTAACCGTCCATAGTTATGATAACTTGTTCCAATAGAAAAATGACCGGGACCATATACTTCGAGCAGGATCTCAAGAGCTTCTTCTCTGTATTTCTTAGAGTCTTCGTAGTTTTTTAATCCAAAGTGGACATCCGCCAGGTGACCTTTTGTGATCGCAATGTTTGGATGGTTTTTACCATAATAGGTCAGGTCCATTTCTAAAGATCTCTTTAAAAGTGAATCGGCCAGGTCAAAATTGCTGTGTGTTTTTTCAAGAACGGCAAGATTTAATATTGTGGCAGAATGATTGGGGTGGCCCTTCTCACCGTAAACCTTGTCTTTTATACTCAGAGATCGATTATAGAATGTCCTCGCTTCTTCGTATTTAGCGCGGGTCATGTGATAAAGCCCCAGGTCGTGGAGTACCCCTGATGTATTTATGTGTTCCTTACCATTAATTTGTTCACTGATCTCTAAGGCTTTGAATAGCAGGGAATCACCAATTGAATTGTTTCCTGAACGATAATGATTGCGCGCCACGGTGCGCAGTACATGGATGTATTCTGAGGAATCTGCCTCAGATTGAGCATTCAAAATATTCAGTGATCTTTGAAAGTAATTGCCTGAGGCATCGTAATTTCTAAGTAGTTGTTCAGTCTCTCCTAAGTAGTTATAAAGATCTACAAAAACAGGATCGCTTTCACTTAGTTTACTTTTAAGGATGCCCTCAGCTTTTTGGTAAATAGACTTCGCTTCGTAGTAATTACCTAAATTATGTTCGATACTCCCAATCCGTAATAAACTATTTGCGGTTTCAACAGATCGATCCCCAAAATTAATAGTAGCCACTTTATGCCCCTCGTCAGCCAGTTCTTTAGCCTGATCAAATTGACTTATATTTTCATAGATCTCGGAAAGAGTTAAAAGCATTTCAACTTTAATACCCGGGTCAAGTTCACGAGATATGACCTTATCGGTACCATTCTGCAATAATTTTGGCAACGTGATATCTGAAGTTTCTGCCAGAATGGGATCAGTTGATTTAAAGATATCTAAAAGAAGGTCTTTAACGATCGTAGCTTTTCTGGTTTCTGACTCAGCAATGAACTTTTGTTCGGTAATGTTATGCGTGTAAAATACGCTAACTGTGATCAGGAGTAAGAAAACAGCCATTGCTGAACTGATCTGAACCTTGTTTCGCTTAATGAACTTTTGGGTATAGTACGTAAAGGTTCCTTCATGAGCCCCAACGGGTAAACCTATTTCAAAATTCTTAAGATCTTCCAAAAATTCACTGGCTACCCGATATCGTTTGCCGTACTCTTTACGCATCGACTTTAAAAGGATTGCATCAAGGTCTCCTTTAAGACTACGCTTTAGTTGAGGATCACGTACGGCTTCACTGGGTTTGCAAGGTTCATCGTGGATGATCGTCTGTTCTACTTCGTACCGCGTTTTATTGTCGAGATCATAAGGGTCGATTCCCGTCAATAATTTGTACAACACCACACCTAATGAGTACATATCAGTAGCAGTCGTGATATTGGTTCCTTTGATCTGTTCAGGGGCTGCATAACGGGGTGTGAGGATCTTTGAACCCGTCTGAGTTAACATCAGGTTATCTTCATCCTCAAGAAGTTTAGATATCCCAAAATCCAGGATCTTGACCTTACCCGAGCTGTCGATCAGAATATTGTCAGGTTTCAGGTCTCTGTGAATGGTTAAATTTTCATGGGCATTCTGAACAGCTTCAAGAACCAACTTGATCAGTTCGATCTTTTTCTCGATCGTACAGTTGTGGGTTTCGCAGTATTCAGTAATAGGCATGCCATCCACATACTCCATAATGATATATGGAAATCCCTCTTCGGTCACGCCACCGTCATAGAGCTGGGCGATACCGGGGTGGTTGAGACGGGCAAGGATCTGCTGCTCACGTTTGAACCGCTGAATGTTTTCTTCAGTAGCCCGGCCATTTCGGATGATCTTAATAGCGACCCGGTGATTAAAGGTGCCATCCGATCGTTCAGCCAGAAATATAACTCCCATTCCACCTTCACCAATCTTTTCAATAATAGTATAGGAGCCAAACTGTGTACCGATCAGGGTTTCACTGGAAAGGGAAGAGGTGACCCGGAAATGTTGATCAAACACCTGTTGCCGATAGCCTCTTAAGTTTTCAAGCCAGCCGTCAGAATCGTCAATGGATCGAAGCATTTCGATGACTTCAGCTTTCAGGTCCGGATCACTGCAATGTTCTTCAAGGTAAGCGAGTCGTTGGTTTTCGGGTTGATCCAGAACAGCATCAACTAACTTTTCAACTTTTTCCCAATTGGAATTCCCCATGCCAACTACATCATAAAATTAAATTTGTACTCACCAATTACTTACGTAAAAAATGCCCGAAAACAGATCAGGATTATTTAATTTAATTCAAACTTTCCCTTTAGTTCTTTGTAAAGCCAGCCTCGTGCTTTCATCCAGTCTCTTTTAATAGTGCTGTTAGAAACCCCGAGGGCCTCTGCTGTATCTTCAATACTCATGTCCCCAAAGAATCGCATTTCCACTACCTGAGCCAATCTTTCGTTGAGCTTCTCGAGCTTCTTTAAAGCTTCATCAATATCGATCAGGTCCTGGGCTTGCTGTTCATTCTTACTGAACAGCTCATCAATAAAAGTGAGGTCCTTGTCTTTACCTCCACGTTTCTGAGCATATTTTTTTCGGGCATGATCGATAAGTATTTGACGCATACACCTGGATGCAATGGCCAGAAAATGACTTTTATCCGAAAAATTGATACAAGTTTGATCGATCATCTTCAGATAGGCTTCATGCACCAGATCCGTTTTAGATAGGGTGTGATCATCCTGCTGACGATTCATGTGACCGTATGCCATTTGACGTAGTTCACCGTAAATAACGGGATACAACTTATCAAAAGCACCTTGTTCTCCTGACTTCAATTGCATGAGCAATTGAGTTACTTCTTGTTTTTCCATCTGCACATTATTTAACCTTCGTCCTGTGTTCTTTAACCCTTAAGAATTTAAACGATTTGAACTGTTTTTATTTTCAGGACGCTCGGTATATAACTATTCTTTTCAATATTTTCAAAAAGTTGTGCAAAACTTTATTTCAAAAAAGTCTTTAGAAACGGTTCTTACATTTTTACTATTTAAATATCTGGTCTAAGCCTCATGAGCCATAAGAATCATTTTACTAAGTCACCCGAGTGGGGATTTCACTCAGCCTCTCAAATGCACTGGCCATCCAGTATCGAGAATAGATCGGAGAAATTTCTGAAAAATCTGGAGGATTCGTACTCCAGGATCATTGAAGAACTGCATTTTTTTGAAGTGATCCATTTGTTTGTGCAGGATCTGAAAACCCGGAACAGGGTGATGAACAAGCTGTCTTTAAAAGCAGTGGACCTTGACCGAATCATTATCCATCAGAAGCCGGTTAAGAATATGTGGGCAGGGGATATTGGACCCTGTTTTGTAAATAACGATAGCGGAGAAAAAGCGGTACTCAACTCGATTGGTAGTAGTAATGTTAATGAGTTACCCAATTATGTTTCAAAGCTGTTGAACATAAAGTGTGTTGAAATTGAACTGCTACTGAAAGGAATTTCAATTGAGGTGAATGGTGAGGGAGTGCTATTGACACCGGAGTCATTATTGATGCATAATAAGCTGCATTTGAACCTGACGAATGAGGAGATCGAACAAAAGCTCAAAAAGTATCTTGGAGCAGAGCGGATCCTATGGCTTAGATCAGGGTTATCTGATGATCAATCAAATGATCATGATCAGTATATGGTCAGGTGGCTGAATTCGAATACTGTTTTAGTTAACGTAACTGATGATCCTGAACATCCGTGTTATGGGTTGCTTCAGGAAAACCTTGAGAGACTCAGAAGTATTAAATCCGCCCCACTTAAGGTCGTGACCATCAGCTTACCAAAATCTGTGAGTGGGGAAGGCGGAACATATATTCATCCGGGTTATACCGGTTTCTATATAGCCAATGGAGCTGTTTTAGTGCCTCAGTTTAATGTAGAAAACGATTCAGAAGCTTTAAAACTATTCAAGGAATACTTTTCGGGCCGAACCATCATTCCGATCGACAGTAAGGCATTGGCTTATGAGCAGGGCAGTATACACGGTATTATAAATCCGTGGTACTGATGAGAAAGTTGTTTAATTGATCGACTCTGCCGGTAAACGGGTTGGGGTGACCTCACCGTTTGCAAGTAATTCAGAAACCCGGGCTATAGCACGAATAGTGTTGGTAGCATGCTCGATATTGATGGTTGAAAACTCATCTGATACCTGATGGTAATCCTGATCCACATCAATGGGTGTGGTACTAATGGTATGAGCCGGAACACCAAGGCGTGCCAGGGTGGCGTTGTCTGACCTGTAGAAAAGGTTTTGATTAGGGTACGGGTCGGCGTAAAAATCAAAATCCTCGGGGGCATTTTCATCGAAAATTTGGCCAAAGGATGTCAGGTCATATCCGGTGATCCACGCTGTATTTCCACCTTCAACAGCCGGTTTACCGATCATTTCAATATTGACCATTGCGGCGATCTTATCAGGATCGATCTGTTCTGAAAAATAACGGGATCCAAATCCACCGGTTTCTTCCGCAGTAAAGCCGACAAAATATAGGGTGCGTTCAGGTACAGGTCCTTTTGAAAAATAACGAGCCAGTTCTATGACGGCTGCAACTCCTGAGGCATTGTCGTTTGCACCATTTGCAACAGAGTCCTCCTCAACCGGGGTTACCACCCCTATATGATCATAATGTGCTGAGAATAACAGGATCTCATCTTCTTTTTGTCCCGGTATTTTTCCAACTACATTTGCAAGAGGTTGAGTTTCTATCTTATTAAAGATCTCAACATTTGCACTTCTCACACGGTCATTGGTCAACACAAAGAGATCATTTGGTTTATGATCAATATCTAAAGTCCGGTTTGCACGACTGTAATAGCCTCTGTAGCGGCTGAACCACTCGGAGTGAGCTTCAGAAACGGTAATGATCGAAGATTGGTCATCATTTCTGTAAGTGTTTAGTAACTTCCGAAAATCATCCGATTCGTTAATGGTTTCAACAGATACATCTGTGAGAGACCATCTTATCGAATCTGTGTTTGTAATACTGAAAAATTTGTAATCTTCTACCTGATCGCCATTGATTGAAATGGCAGACTCAGAAGGAATGATCGAATATAGAGTGAAGGTTTGTTTATAATCTTCGTCAAAAGGAGTTAAGCCGATCTTTGAGAATTCTTCGGCTATAAAATCGGCTGCCATGTCGATCTCCGGACTCATGGCATGGCGTCCTTGCATTTCATCTGAACTCAGAGTACTGATGATCCTTGATACATTCTGTTCAGTAATTTCCGGTTGATTATTACAAGAAGAAATAAATAAAACGAGTATTGCCAGTGCCAGAAGCAAAACTGATCTGATATTCATTGATCGAAGTCTATTTTTAGTGTTTTCGAAGCAATATTAAACATCCAAATGTAAATCATTTGAAAAAAGATGATACAATGGCGTAAAGCTCTGTAAAAATACCGTTTATTCGTATTTACTTGCCGATCGTGATATTTAAACCTCTGGATCTAAGACGATCAATAAAATCAGGTCCCAGGGCAGACACAGTTGTTAGAAATCCGTACTTATCGATATATGAAGATGTATTCTCAGCCAGTTGTAAAGCAGATTCACATAAAAAGAAAACCGTTGATTTATTCCCAGGATCACCGGGATAGGACATGGTTAGTTTTTTGACAGAACCATGTTCATCCTTTGCAAATGCTTTTAGTTTGAAGTACCCGTTTTCGATACTTTCCTCAGAGGGGCCTTCACCCGGTGCCGGCATGACTTTTTTTATCAGATTTCGAAACCAGCTGAATGGACCTAAGATCGTCAGAGCAGTTAAAAATAGGGTGAAAAACAGGAAAGGGAGCGGATTATACCATTGGGACAGGGCAGAATGTTCACTGTACCCAATGCTGTCAGCATATTTATTTTCCTTTTCTTTAAATAATGAAGCAGTTTTGTAAACCACTTTAGAATTGATCGCACCCATAATAAAAGGGACAGACCATTTTTGGATCATTTTATCATAACCAAAAAACTGAGCTTTGTTTGTTTTGTGAACTTTTTGATCAGCATCTTGAATCAAGAGACGGGGGTTACTCATCTTCTTGTACTCACCGGTTTCAAATTTATTGAGCATGGTGGCGATAGTTCCTCCATTAAATCCACCACTGATCTTGTAGTAAGAGATGACTGAAAGCCTGGATGGTTTGTCGTAGGCTTGGCTTAGTAAATAGGTGGTAATATCTGCGGGTACACTGTCAAATCCTGAGAAGGGGATCAAAATGGCCTGACTCTTCAATGCGGAAGATTCATACTTTTGGATCATTTCGGCGATAAAACCGACTTCACCGGTGATATCAAGGTAGTGAGTACCGGTTTCAGCACATTGCCGGATCAGCTCTTCTCCGTATAATGAAAACGGACCTGCCGTGGTCACAATGATGCGGGTTTTAGATACGACCTGTTTAACGTCATCCGGATTGGTCGTATCTATTTTGAGACACCGTGACCGTTCAATCCCTAGATCATCAGCTAACCGGTTGAGCTTATTGATATTCCTGGCAGCTATTCCCCACTTCAATGTTTTTGGGGAGTGGGTGTTAAAATATTTCGCAGCCCGGCGACCCGTAAATCCGGTGGCTCCAACTAAAATAATGTCAAAAGTTTCTGAGGACATGTGGTATTAATTTGAAATTCACAGGCATAAAAAAACCCCACACGTAATGTACATGCGGGGTTTGAATTTCTCTTAGGTGAGAATTAGCCAACGCGTGATACTTCAATCGCGCTTAGGCCTTTAGGTGTTTCTTCAACATCATATTCTACTTCTTCACCGTCTGCAAGCCCCTCTTCAAATCCAAGGTTTTGAATATTGTTGCGGTGAACAAAGATATCTTTTCCACCATTGTCAGGTTCGATGAATCCAAATCCTTTTTGTGCATCAAACCATTTAATTTTACCGTATTCCATAATTGTGTTGTGTTGTATTGAATGCATCTGAAGAATTATCATTTGATGGATAATCCGATTAAACAGATGCTTATTTATTGTTAGTTGTACAAACTATAGAGGGGAAACAAATACTAAACTAAATACTAATACTGATTCTTACCATACATTTGCATTGCCCTAATATCTTCTTTATTACAATTAATACCAAATGTGTAGGTATAAATTGTGACTTTTCACTATATAACGGTGATGTTTGAGCCTCCATAACTTTTTTTATGAATTAGCGAATAAGAATATTGGTTTTATTCACGAAACGGTGAACAGCTATTTAGCAGAAATCAATGAAAACCTTTCCCATACATATCGTCTCTACGGCATTGGCTTCTCTTATGTTTGCGTTGATCGTTTTTGGTTCATTACCGTTAAAGGCTCAATCAGGTTCAGAATCAGGTGAGGACAATAAACCGGCTTTTAGGTTAATGGGAGACCGGGGTGAGAGGCTTGTCTTTCCGTTTGAACTGATCAATAATCTGGTTGTTATTGAAGCCCGGATCAATGGATCAGAACCGATGAAATTCATTCTGGATTCAGGAGCCGGAAGAAACATCATCACCTCCTTGTATAACAGGGAGATCTATCTCAACAATACGGAAACCGTAATGCTGGCGGGTTTAGGTGAAGGCGAGAGGCTTGAGGCATTCAGATCGAGGGGGAATCAAATTCAGATAGAGCGTATCATCGGAGAGGATGTTGAGGTTTTGATCCTTAAAGAAGATGTATTCAAGCTGGCATCTTTTATGGGGACTGAAGTTCACGGAATTCTCGGGTTTGACCTATTCGATAGTTTTGCGGTTGAGATCGATTATCGGGCAAAGTTGGTAAAGATCTATGATCCCCTACGATCAAAAGAAAAATTTGAAGAATTACCCAAACACAGAAAGTGGTTTACCATTCCAATCATTGTTGAAAATGAAAAGCCGTACACCAACATACTTTTCAAGAATTCGGAAACCGATGAGTATTCCCCTTTAAAATTACTCCTCGATACCGGTGCCAGTAACTCCCTTTCTTTCTATGATCCCACCAGTGAGGAGATCGTACTTCCTGAAAATACCATCAACACCTTATTGGGAATAGGGCTAAGCGGAAATGTGAGCGGAGCATTAGGGCGTGTCAAAAAAGTGAAATTCGGTCCTTTCGAATTTGAAGAACCGGTTGTGGCATTTCCAGATAGCCTGTCAGTTAGGAGAGCATTTGGGTTTGATGACCGTAATGGAAGTGTTGGGGGAGACCTGTTGCGTCGTTTTAAAGTGATCTTTAATTACCATGACGGTCTTCTGTATCTTCGAAAGAATAAGAATTTCAACGAGGATTTTACGTACAATGTAAGTGGAATTGAGGTCTCAACTCCCTTCCCGGACCTTCCATATTACGAGATCTCATTTATCAGGAAAGATTCACCTGCTGAACGGGCAGGATTAGAGGAGGGAGATGTGATCCGTAAGATCAATGGCCGGAAAGCTGAAGAGCTTTCACTAAACGACCTTCTCAATATATTTCAGAATAAAGAAGGAAGTAGGGTTAGAATGGAAGTAGAAAGAGATACGATTGATGTTTCTCTTCGATTTGAATTAAAAGATGAGTTGCGCTTAAAGTGAGCTCACTTAAAGTGAATGTGCTACTTTTACTGAATTTGACTAACTATTGATTCTGTAAATTACTAAATACAGACACGGATCAATTTTAAATCAACATATACAATCATGAATAGAAAGTATTTACAGGCTGCAGTTACAGCGGTCTTGGTAACACTTTTTTCACTTACAGCAGCTTTTGCACAGCTTGAAGAAACCAATAAACGGACTCCAAAAATAAACTGGAGTAACACAACAGAACATGAAGTGCAGATTAAGGGACAAAAAGTTCCTTACACAACAACAGTGGGTAATTTACCAGTGTATAATGAAGAAGGAGTGATCACCGCTTCATTATTCTACACCTATTATCAGCGCACTGATGTGAGGGATAAAGCACGGAGGCCATTGGTGTTCTCTTTTAATGGAGGTCCCGGATCGGCTTCGGTTTGGATGCATATTGGGTACACAGGCCCCAAGAAACTCAAGATCGATGATGAAGGCTTTCCGATCCAACCTTATGGCGTTGATGATAACCCGCATTCGATCCTGGATGTGGCAGATATCGTTTTTGTGAATCCGGTAAATGTAGCTTTCTCGCGCATGGTCCATGAAGATGCCAAACGGGAAGACTTTTTTGGAGTCAATGCTGATGTGGAATATTTGGCACAATGGATCGATACCTTTGTATCGCGGGAAGATCGCTGGCCATCACCAAAATACCTGATCGGTGAGAGTTATGGAACTACCCGTGTGTCAGGCCTCGCCGACCGACTTCAATCCTCACACTGGATGTATCTGAATGGGGTGATCCTTGTGTCTCCAACAGGTCTCGGTGTAGAGCGCGGTGGCCCCGTGGGGGATGCTACTCCGTTACCATATTATGCAGCTACTGCCTGGTATCACGATGCTTTAACCCCTCAATTGCAAAACAAGGACCTGGATGATATCCTGCCTGAAGTAGAGGAATTCACCATCAATGAATATATACCGGCTCTGGCTAAAGGTGGCTTTATCAGTGATGCTGAAAAGAACCGGATCGCAGAGCGTGTTTCCTATTACTCGGGTATTTCAAAAGAGGCGGTGCTTGACTGGAACCTAAGGATCTCGACCTCATTTTTCTGGAAAGAATTGCTGAGAGATGAAGGGCTGACCGTGGGTCGTCTTGATTCACGATATCGCGGTATTGATCGCGAAAATGGTGGACAGCGCTACGACTTTGATCCGGCCCTTACGGCCTGGAACCACGCCTTTACTCCGGCAATCAATTATTATCTGAGAGATATGTTGGGATATGAAACAGACCTGCAGTACTGGACCTTTGGACCTGTTCATCCATGGAACCGAAGTGGTGACAATACCGGTGAGCAGCTGCGTTCAGCCATGGCTGAAAATCCCTATCTGCATGTTATGGTTCAATCCGGATATTATGATGGCGGAACTAATTATTTTGATGCTAAATACACCATGTGGAATATGGATCCGAGTGGTAAACTCCAGGATCGTCTGTCGTTCAAAGGATATCGATCAGGCCACATGATGTATTTGAGAAGTGAGGATCTGGCTACTTCTAACGAAGATATCCGAGAGTTTATTAAAAACTCCATTCCGGAAGAAGGTATGCCGGCTAAATACTAAGGTATGTCGATCACAATCTGTAAGGTCGCTCAGTAGAGTGGCCTTTTTTATATGGGCCAAACAATTTGAACCGAAAGGAAGCAAAAATCGCTATTAATGAACATAAAAAAAGCCCCGGACAACTTAATGACCGGGGCTTTTAAATTTCGTCGAATGGTTGAATTATTCGAGAATATAAACTTCTGTAGCACTTAAGCCTTTAGGAGTTTCTTCTACTGCAAATTCAACTTCTTCGCCATCATTGATACCTTCGTTAAAACCAAGGTTCTCAATGTTGTTTCGGTGTACAAAGATGTCTTTGTCACCATTGTCCGGCTTGATAAAACCAAAACCTTTTTGTGTATCAAACCATTTTACTTTACCGTATTCCATAATATATATGTAGTGTTGTTTCGCAGGCACAGTGTACTGAAAGCTCAATATGAGCAGACTTCATTTCTTAAAATCGGCTGCGAGAGAATTAAATGTTAGTTATACAAACCAGAGAAGGGAAATAATACTGTACTAAATGAATAAATACCGATGTTGCCTTTAATTAATTTGCACTCTTAAGGTCCCCTTTATTCTACCCAATACCAAATAATTAGTTAAACGTAATTAAGTGATGAAGTAAGCTTTGATTACTTTCAAAATCAGGTACACTTCATCACTCTTAAATGTTATCCATAGATCTCGTTTATGAGTCCGGCCATGCGGATACCTGCCTTTAGCAGCCTTAATTCCACGGTATTCCAGTTATTGTAGGCGTATTCATAGCTCAGCTCCTTGTTTTCAGGAATGTCATACACTTGTGGTAAGGTAGCCTGAGATTCATTCGCCCAGTCAAGTATGGAAGCACTTTGCCATTCACGGATCTGATCAGCTGTGGCATAATTGATGAATTCTGAGAGTTCAGTAAAGCTGAGTTGTTTGTCATCGATCATCTCGCTGTCCCATACACGATGCAGGTTTGAGTTATCCCAGAACCACTGAAGTCTTACATCGTTTCCACCACGATCCGTTCCGTTTCCAACATGAAGGGGTTGATGGATATCCCCAACCAGATGTACCAGAATTTTCAGGTTTTCAGCTTCCTGCTTGGGAGTCAAACTTCCTTCTTTAAGTTCAGTAACCACCTTTCTAAGGGCCCAAATGATGTCACCGTCTTCTTCTTTTTCAGCTGAATCATAGGTTTCGCCTTCCGGGATCGTGACGTAATGCCAGGTGGTCATGAAATCGTAGGAATCATCTGAACGGACCTCATCCATCCAGGTGCTGACCTTAGCGAGGCTCTCATTACCAAGTACCCGTTTAACTTCCTTGGCTGCCTGTGGCGTTAAATATTGTTCAGCAATATCGCCGGTGGTACGATGACCGATCTGTCCCCAGCGCAGAGCTTCTTCTGCAGAATTTGAAAATCCAAAAATAAAAATGATCAGGAAGGTGAAAAGTTTAAGCATGACAATATCTGTTGTGTGTTTTTCTGAAAGATAACAGGCTTCGTATTATCAATCAGTAAATTATTTATTTAATTCATTTAAGAGATCATCAACATCAAGCGGACGGGTGTACATATCAATGTTGCCTTCCGGGGTTTCAGGCCATTCGTCTCTGGGACGATCCCGGTACAACTCAACCCCGTTTTGATCCGGGTCATCCAGGTAGATAGCTTCAGAAACACCATGATCGGAAGCTCCTGATATTGGATAATTATGATCAATGAGCCGTTGTAAGATGGCAGCAAGATCCTTTCGGGTCGGATAAAGTATTGCCGTGTGGAAAAGCCCGGCACTGCGTTTTGGGGCCGGAGGGGCATCTTTGCTTTGCCAGGTATTCAGCCCAATGTGATGATGATAGCCACCCGCAGAAATAAATGCAGCCTGATCGCCGTAGGTAGTGATCAGCTGAAAGCCAAGTAATCCGCAATAGAACTCCAGCGATCTTTCCAGATCAGAAACTTTCAGGTGAATGTGGCCGATCTGTGTTTTAGATGGGATTTTATAGGGATCTGACATTTGGGTAATTATTGGTACGTGTTAGATTTCTTAGAATTATAAGCAGGAATATAAGTGAGTCAAAATCTGAAAGTTTCTATCGTTCTTCTGGTATCTGCTCTTTGATACCAATCATTGGTTACCAAATGACATTCCTGGGTCGTGTCACTTCCGAAAGGCATATGTTTGATCGAATTGAGTTGCTCTACAAATTTTGTTAGTTGATCAACCGGCTTACTGAATCTCATAGCCGTCATATGGGCTGTTTGTATTGTGTAACGTTTATCAATGGTTTGGAATAGATCAGAGCCTTTGAATGCCTTTCTGATTTTATTTCTAAGCGTATTCAATGAATCTTCCTCCGGATATCCACAAACCATAATGGCTTCAGTTGAAGCAGTAATTCCTTTGAATTCTATTTGAAATGGATCGGTGTTCTCAAGAATGGGTTTTAGTATGGAAACGTATTCATCCATCCTGATTTGTTCCGGATCAAAGCCGGACTGGCAGGAGACGATGGTAAGAAGCGTTAAATGAAGATCTGAAACAGGATAGTAATATTGATCAGGGGTTTTTATGCGTATTTGTTGAAAAACCTGATTAACAGCTTTGCGGATTTCAAGTGAAGGACGAACGATCAAAGTCAATCCATAGCGATCGTCTTCTGGCTCATCGATCCTGTAATCAGGTTTAATGCCACCGGATTCAATTTTATTGATCGAATCAACCCATGATCTATTGTAATGTTCTTTAAGGTCAAATTGGGTCATTCCTGAAACAGGGGAGGGTGTTTTTTATGATGATCCGTGGCTTCCTGCCAGGTTTTAGCTACGCTAAGCAGAGTAGCCTCATCAAACAGGTCTCCCACAAAAGTAATGCTTGTTGGGGAGCCGCTTTCGGTAAAACCGTTAGGTGCAACCACACTCGGATGGCCGGTCAGGTTGGTGATCAGTAAATTGCCACCGCCAAATGCAGGAGAAATGTAAACATCTACTTCTCGCATCACCGAATCCATTTTCTGGATCAGTTCGTAGCGGGCACGATTGGCATTAATATATTCGGTCGCCGGAATGAAATGAGCCGCCCTGAAAGTGTTTGGCCAGGCGTTAGGCGATTGCCACTGCATCATGTCGTCCTGATCGGTCAGGGTAAGCTGATCGAAAGCTGCTGCGCCTTCTGCAGTCAGGATCAGGCGAAGGGGACCGACCTCATAATCCGGAAGTTCAATGGGGATCAGTTCAACCCCCAGGTCTTTCATAGTTTCAAGAACCAGGCTGTCCCTGCCTTTGTTCCAGTAATCCTGTTCAAAAGCAGACTTTAAATACCCGATCCGAAGCTTGGTAATATCAGTTGTAGCATCAAAATTGAATGGCAGATCAACAATGGTTTGATCCTTACCGTCAGGGCCGTAGATGGCGTTGAAAACCAAGGCAGCATCTTCAACACTGCGGGTTATGGGACCGATCTTATCCATGCTCCAGCTCAAGGCCATGGCTCCGGTTCGGCTCACCCGACCATAAGTGGGGCGAAGTCCGGTAGTTCCGTTTCTGGTTGAAGGGGATACGATGGAGCCTAGCGTTTCTGTTCCAATAGCGAAAGGGAATAATCCTGCTGCAGTGCCGGCTGCTGATCCGGCTGAAGAACCACTGGATCCCTGCTCCAAATTCCAGGGATTATTGGTACGCCCACCAAACCAAATATCACCGTATGCGAGAGCCCCGAGTGTGGTTTTTGCGATCAGTACGGCTCCGGCCTGATCCAGTTTCTGTATCACGGTTGCCGTTTCGTTGATCTGCTGATCCTTATAGGGAGCGGCTCCCCAGGTAGTTTTGTAACCTTCCACAGCCAATAGGTCTTTGGCCCCGTAAGGTATGCCATGCAAAGGTCCCCGGTAAATACCTTGCTCCAGTTCCACATCCATTTGCTGAGCTTGTTCAAGAGCCCGTTCGCGCGTAACCGTAATGATCGCTTCGAGTTTTTCATCATGCGTTTCAATACGCTCAAGAAAGAAGTTTGTCAGTTCAACGGAGGTGATCTTTCGGTCTTTGATGAGGGATGCCAGTTGTTCAATCGTATAAAAAGCAAGGTCGCTGCGGTCATCAGGAAGTTCGACCTCTTGCTCCAGATCCCATTTCTGAGCCCTTTGTTGAAAATCAAAGCGTTTGCCGACCGGGATCGGATTGAAATTCAAGGCAGGAGGGACACTGTTATTTAATTTCATATCCCGAATAGACTGAAGGTCATCCCGGGTATCAGCGAGGGCATCGATCATGGTATCGCGTTCGGCATCTGTGAACTCCAATCCAATAACAGACGCAGCGTTCTTGATCATCTCTGAAGTAATGGGTGCGCTTTTATCTTGTATAAAAGTGAAGGCAAACAGGAAGCCGATCAAAATGCCTCCTGTGAATAGCATGATTTTATTGAATTTTTTCATGATGGAGAGATGATATGTAATGAAAAGGGGGTCACTGATTTCTACAGATAGGATTATTGGCAGAATAGTGCAGTAAGTCAATGGATTTTATGTAATTCTTTGTTGTGTATTAAAGTAAACGAATTTAGGATTTGAATTTTTTAGAGGGTTGCTTACTTTAGTGCCAACTTAATGATCGGTCTCAGATCTGCTCTGAGTTAAAAGGGAATCTCGTGAAAAACGAGAGCTGTTCCCGCAACTGTAATCCGAGTTTGATGATCAAGGATCATCAGATCACCTGCAGCCTCACCTTTGCCACTGTCTTTGACACAACCTGTCGGGACGGGAAGGCGCTGCCAACGGAAAGCCAGGAGACCTGCCGTCGTTAAATCATAGCACTTCTTTCGGGTAAAAAGACGTGCCGTATTCAGTTTTATGTTTTATATATCTCAACAAAATAGGATCGTAGTATCCGGCTGTTAATGCCCGGAAGAACTGCGACCATTTGAGATCTGAAACTATTTACCCGCCAAACCCTAATTAAAACTAACATTTCATATCCATGAAGTATCTATTTACTACTGTATTATTACTATTGGCGGTATCACAAACCATGAACGCACAAGTTGCTGACACGCTCGACCTCGGTGAAGTGGTGATCACTGCCTCCAAAACGCAAACCTCAGAAAGAGAAACCACCAAGCCGGTAACGACCATCACCCAGGCAGAGATCCGGAAAGCTCCCGGTCTTTCAGTCTCGGAATTGTTGAACAGACAAACCGGTATTATGATAAATGGTGCGGGATCAAGTCCGGGAAAGGATAAATCTGTCTATTTGCGGGGAGCTGCGACCCAGTACACACTGATCCTCATCGATGGTTTTCCGGTTACAGACCCATCGAGTGAGGGAGGTGCTTTTGACCTCAGGTTGTTGTCGCTTGAAAACGTGGAACGCATTGAGATCGTAAAGGGAAGTATGAGTACCCTGTACGGATCTGATGCCATAGCCGGAGTGATCAACGTCATCACCAAAAAACCGGAAGATGGTCTGCTGAATGCCAATGCAAAAATGGCGATCGGCTCCTATCAAACCAATGAACTCTCGCTGGGAGTCAATGGCTCGGGTAAAGTGGCATCCTATAACATCAATTTCTCCCGTTCTTTTACAAAGGGGATATCTGAAGCAGAAGGAGAGGATTTTCTGAAAGACGGTTACGAACGATATGTCGGTTCAGCAGAGCTTAACATAGACCTGACCGAAGGCTTAACCCTAACGCCATTCCTGAATTATTCGAATTATACGGGAGATTACGACGCAGGAGCCTTTGCTGATGCAGAGAATACGTACGAAGCCGATCTGGTGAACACAGGAATGCGGTTCAGGTATCAAACAGATCAATTTGAGTTAAAGGGAGCCGGTGCACTCACGGATACTGAACGCAAATTTACGGACGATTTTGGTGTATTTAACCCCAAAGCCACTCTTTGGAATAATGACGTGTATGGGGTGTATTCGTTCAGTGATCAAGTGAGGTTTCTTGCCGGATTTAACTATCAAGACCTGTCTTTTGAACTGGATGGAATTGATGAAGGAAGTTCCATCATCAGTCCCTATGCCACCCTGTATCTTGGAACCGGATCTGGTTTGAATACTGAACTGGGATTAAGGCTGAACAAGCATTCCGAATATGGATCGAACTGGAGCTTTAATCTGTCTCCGGTTTATAACCTGACGGAAGAATTCAAAGTATTGACTTCCCTCAGCTCAGGTTTTAAGGCTCCTACTTTGAATGAACTATTCGGCCCATTTGGTTCAAATCCCGACCTTGAGCCACAAACCAGCCTGACCCTTGATGCCGGCCTTGAATACAGGTCTTCCACCAGTGGATTAAGTGCCGGCGTTAATTATTTTATCCGATCGGTGGAGCAGCTCATTTCTTACGATAGTTCAGTTGGGTATGTCAATGTAAATGAGCAAAATGATTCCGGGTTGGAGATCACGGGGTCCTACACCTGGCCGGATACGAGGGTCAATCTGTACTACAATTACCTGGATGGAGCGATCACACAGGAAGGGGAAGAATTTGATAATCTGATCCGTCGTCCTGATCACAGTTTTGGCTGGGCCATCCAGCAAAACATCGGAGCAGATCTCATGGTGGACCTGAATGGAAAATTTGTTGGAGAAAGGGAAGATCTTTACTTCAACATGTCAACCTTTCAGAATGAAACTGTAGAGCTCGAAAGTTATGTGATGTTGAATATTTCCATGAATTATGAGTTACCGGAATTCAATACAAGTGTATTCGCTTCCCTAAACAATTTATTGGATGCCTCATATCAGGAAGTTTATGGGTTCAATACACCCGGGGTTAACTTCAAGGCAGGTATCAGGCTTGATATATAATGGGTAGGTGTTGAGTTTTATGAATCTTAAATAGAGTATAATTTGACAAATATATATCAACAAAAGTTTAGTTATAAATGATAGAATTATTACCAATAATGGTAATAAAAATATTTATATATATAGTTCGTTCGGTTGATTGGTATTTTAGTCATGTGGATAACTTTTCACTTCAAACTTAGCTAATTAACCCGTAAAAAAGCCTTTTTATTTATTTAAAGAGGCTTTTTTGTTGTGTGAACGCTGCCTGATATCGTTTGTATTAATTTAATTTATAATAAAATATATATTAAAAAATATTATGAGGCGGCTTTTTGGAGCTTAGTTTTTTACAATGTGGATAAGTTGCCGAATTTGTGGAAAAGTAATCGTTTTTTTTCTTGCTGTGTGTTGGTCTCGCGTCTATATTATTCCGTACTTCTTTAGGAGATAAGAATCGGGAAGCACTACAGAATTGTCTCTCATCTACTAAGGTATAAATGATATAATTGTAACATATAAGTAACGAAGTACGCCAATGAAATTTACTCGCTTCTACACGCAGTCCGAATGGAAAAGCCCATTTGATGGAATTGAATTTGCAACCAGAACCTCTGAGATCAAAAACCCTGACGGATCACAGGTATTCCACATGGAGAATGTGGTGGTACCTAAGAGCTGGAGTCAGGTTGCCACTGATGTGATCGCACAAAAGTATTTCCGTAAGGCCGGAGTACCTGCGAAACTGAAAAAGATCAAAGAGAAGGGAGTTCCAAAGTGGCTTCAAAGATCAGAAGCTGATGAGAAAGCATTAAAGGAGCTGCCGGAAGAAGAGCGTTACTCACACGAAATTGACAGTAAGCAAGTCTTTCACCGATTGGCGGGTTGTTGGACTTACTGGGGTTGGAAGCACGACTATTTTGACAGCGAGGAAGATGCAAAGGTATTCTATGATGAGCTGGCTTACATGCTGGCTAATCAAATGGCCGCACCAAATAGTCCGCAGTGGTTCAATACCGGATTGCACTGGGCATATGGTATCAATGGACCGGCGCAGGGGCATTATTATGTAGATGGCAAAACCGGCGAGTTGAAAAAATCTGAGGATGCCTACAGCCATCCACAGCCACATGCCTGCTTTATTCAGAGTATCGATGACGACCTGGTGAACGAAGGCGGGATCATGGATCTTTGGGTGAGAGAAGCCCGTTTATTTAAGTACGGATCCGGAACCGGAAGTAACTTTTCCAAGATCCGTGGTGCCAATGAGCCATTGAGTGGCGGTGGCCGCAGTTCAGGACTGATGAGTTTCCTTAAGATCGGTGACCGTGCTGCGGGAGCCATTAAATCAGGCGGTACTACCCGACGTGCAGCTAAAATGGTGACACTGGATCTGGATCACCCGGATATTGAAGAGTATATCAACTGGAAGGTCCGTGAAGAGCAAAAAGTGGCAGCTCTTGTTGCAGGTTCAAAATCGGTTCAAAAACACCTCAAGAATATTATCAAACTTTGCCACACACCGGTAGAGATCGAAGGACGCACCTTCAATGGTGCAATGAGCCGAGATCCGCTTAAGAACAAAGCGCTGGCTGATGAGATCCGCAAAGCCAAAAGAAATCAGGTGCCCCTGAATTATATTGAGCGAGTTATTCAGCTTGCCGGTCAGGGATTCACCGATCTGGAATTTGATACTTACGACACAGACTGGAACTCTGAAGCTTACGCTACTGTAAGTGGACAGAACTCCAACAATTCGGTTCGTGTGCCAAACTCATTCATGAAAGCCGTGAAAGAAGACGGTGACTGGCATCTGTACGGCCGCGTTGAAAAGAAAAGAGCCGCCAGGGAAGGACGTGAACCTGAGCCAATGAAAACCCTGAAAGCCCGTGAGCTTTGGGATGATATTGCTTATGCTGCCTGGTCGTGTGCCGATCCCGGAACTCAGTACCATGATACCATCAACGAATGGCACACCTGCCCGGAAGATGGCCCGATAAATGCAAGTAACCCTTGCTCAGAGTACATGTTCCTGGATAACACTGCCTGTAACCTGGCTTCCCTGAACCTGATGAAATATTTCAAAGGCGATGGCGAGTACAGAGAATTTGATATGGAATCCCTGGAATACGCTTCACGTATGTGGACCGTGGTTCTGGAGATCGCCGTACTGATGGCACAGTTCCCATCCAAAGAGATTGCTGAATTGTCATATAAGTTCCGAACTCTGGGACTTGGTTATGCCAACATCGGTGCCGCACTGATGGTACAAGGTTTACCTTATGACAGTGAGGAAGGTGCTGCTGTAGCCGGTGCGGTTACAGCCACCATGCACATGACCTCTTACGCAACTTCAGCTGAACTGGCTAAAGAATTAGGTCCATTTGAAGGATACGAACGCAACAAAGAGCATATGCTCAAAGTGATACGTAATCACTGCAGAGCCGCTTACAATGTGGATCCTGAGGAGTATGAAGGATTGACTGTGAAGCCAATGGGTATCGATGCTTCCATCTGCCCGGATTATCTCGTCAAAGCTGCCAAAAAAGCCTCTGACAAAGCCCTGAAGCTCGGTGAAAAGCACGGATACCGTAATGCACAGGTGACCGTACTGGCACCGACCGGTACCATCGGTTTGGTCATGGATTGCGACACAACCGGTATCGAACCCGACTTTGCTCTTGTGAAATTCAAGAAACTTGCCGGTGGCGGTTACTTCAAGATTATCAATCAGGCGGTACCAAAAGCCCTCAAGAATCTCGGATATTCACCAAAAGAATCTCAGGAGATCATTGATTATGCCAAAGGAGCAGGCACTCTGGAAGGATGTCCACATGTGAATCCTGAGACCTTAATGGAAAAAGGCTTTACCAAAGATAAGATCGAAGCCATCAATGAAGCGCTGCCCGGAAGTTTTGACATCAAGTTTGCCTTCAATCAGTGGACACTGGGTGAGGATTTCTGCAAGGAAGTGCTTGAGATCCCTGAAGAGCAGCTGAATGATATGAACTTTGACATGCTTCGATTCCTTGGTTTCAGCCGAGAGCAGATCGAGGAAGCGAACAACTACGTTTGCGGAACGATGACGGTTGAAGGAGCACCGCATCTGAAAGAAGAAGATTATCCGGTATTTGATTGTGCCAACCGTTGCGGTAAGATCGGAACCCGATTTATTTCGGCCAAAGGTCACATCCGTATGATGGCGGCTGCACAACCGTTCCTGTCTGGAGCTATTTCCAAGACCATCAACCTTCCAAATGAAGCCTCTATCGAGGATATGAAGGATGCGTACATGGATTCATGGGAAATGATGCTGAAAGCGAATGCTCTGTATCGTGACGGTTCCAAATTAAGTCAGCCTCTGAACTCCATGGCCGACGTGCTGGAGGAGATCGATGAAGAGGAAGAAACGGAAGCCGTAGATGCTGCAACCACCATGGCACAGGATAAAGTGCTTGAAGTGGCCGAGCGCATCATCCACAAGTATGTGGCTCGCCGACAGAGACTACCGTTCCGTCGCGAAGGATATACGCAAAAAGTTAAGATCGGCGGACAAAGTGTTTACCTGAGAACCGGTGAGTATGAAAATGGTCAGCTTGGTGAGATCTTCATTGACATGCATCGCGAAGGTGCTGCATTCAGAAGTTTGCTGAACTGTTTCGCCATCTCTATTTCGCTGGGACTTCAGCATGGTGTACCGCTTGAAGAATTCGTGGATGCTTTTGTATTCACCAAGTTCGAGCCAAGTGGTATGGTGAACGGTAACCCACACGTGAAGATGAGTACCTCGGTCATCGATTACATCTTCCGTGAGCTGGCGGTAACGTATCTGGGTCGTGAGGACCTGGCTCACGTGCCGGCTGATCAGATCGAGACGCGTAACCTGCGCCCAACAGCTGATGCCAACCCGGATGTGGACAGTGCTGAATTCGAGCGTACTTCCGGAACAACGTCATCAGCTGATGCCGTGGCAAAAGCCCCGGAAACTGAGCCTGAAGCCGAACCGGTTCCTGAAAAGGTAAGCGTTGACAGCAGTCAGACAGCCATTGAAGGACAACAAAAAGCGGTTCAGTCAGACAGCTACGAAAGTGACTATGACAAAGCAAAACAGATGGGCTATACCGGCGAAGCCTGCCCCGAATGCGGTAGTATGACCATGGTAAGGAACGGGACGTGCATGAAGTGCATCACCTGTGGATCTACCACCGGTTGTAGTTAATCGTGATTGGTTGATTCGTTAATGGAGCGAGCAGTTTCCATTAACGAATAACCATTGCTCCAATAAAGAACTTTACATGGAGAACAGGATAACCCTGATCGGTGAGTAACCGGTCGGGGTTTTTTGTTGGTGGAAAGAAATTGGTATTACTTAATTAGGTAGTCCAATTAGAATACCTTACACAGTAAGGTTTGTGGAAAACTTCATCAAAAATTCATAGCAACAGTCATATTTGTAATGTATAGTCGGAATGTTATTCCCGGGTCATTAAAATCGAGAATTACAGTTCAATATTTGGTAAGTAGCCGATCACAGATCCGGATTGTTAACTGACTAAAGGTCTTAATCCAAGGGTTCTGAAACGATGATCAATAAGAAAAATATTGGGTCTCGGGTATTTTGGGGCATCTCACTGTTGGTCCTCCTTTTGTGGCTTACAGCGTATCCTGAGACGACCGTTAAACACAGTGCCAAAGGCTTTTTTATCTATTCAAGTCAAATAACGGGACTTCTTGGTTTTTCTCTTTTCGCGATCACATTTATTCTGGCTGCAAGGATCAAATGGCTGGAGCAGTACTTTGGGGGACTGGATAAGATGTACCATACCCATCATCAGATGGCAAAAGTGGCATTCTTTTTACTACTACTTCATCCGATACTGCTTGCAGGGAGGTGGATCCCTCAGGATATCTCAAAAGCACTATGGTACTTCTTTCCGGTGCACCGGCGCATAGCCATCGATCTTGGCAGCTGGGCATTGTGGGGACTGATCATTCTCATGCTGGTGACACTGGCCATTAAACTCCCGTACGATAAATGGAAATTATCACACAAATTTATGGGAGTGGTGTTCATTATTGGAGCCCTACATGTATTTACCCTTGAAGAGCTTGTATTTGCCAGTCCGGCCCTGTTTATATATCTGCTTTTGTTATCTATAGCGGCCATATCAGCATGGATCTATAAATCCTTTCTCCTTGAATATTTCATAGAGAAACATAGGTTTCAGGTGGCTAATATTGACAGATTGAGTGAAGAGGTCATGGAAATCACCCTGAAGTCAGATAAGGCTGTAAAATTTGTACCCGGCCAATTTTACTTTTTCACCTTTGTAGCACCCGATATAACCCGTGAGTCTCATCCTTACACGGTTTGCAGTGCTCAGGATCAAAATCGAATTAAGATCATGGTAAAAACTCTTGGGGACTACACCCGAGATCTGTACCAAAAGTTAGACACAGGGACCACGGCCCTGCTTGAGGGGCCGTATGGGCAGTTTGATTTCACGCATGAGATAACTAATCAGGTATGGATAGCGGGTGGTGTGGGTATTGCTCCATTTTTAAGCTGGGTCAGGAATCTCAGAGATCAGTCCTCGGAGGTGAATGTAGATCTGTATTACTGCGTCGATACTGAGAAAGAGGCTGTTCATTTGGATGAGCTCAAAGTGTTCGAAGAACGGTCGACGAAATTTAAGGTGCATCTGATCTGTGCAGACAGGGAAGGTTTTCTGAGCGCCTGTGAGATCCCGGAGCTGGCGGAAAAAGCTGTTTTTATTTGTGGACCAAAAGCAATGAGGGAAAAGCTATTAAGAGAGTGTAAGACAAAGAACATACCTAAAGATAAGATCCACTTTGAGGACTTTGATTTTGTTTAGGGACTAATATCTCAATTGTGTTCAAATGGGGAATGAGTCATCTCAAAGGATCTAACCATTTACAGGAAACAAGATAGTTATGCACTCGGACCGGGAGGTCCGGGCAGGCATTCCCAACCGGATGGTTGGGAACGAGTATGGACGAGAACGAACAGGATGAGACATCCTGAGGGTAAGTGCCTTAGTAAAAGTATGTTGGAAAATGGATCTTATTCATCATTTCGTGCTTTTCAATTCGTCTGTAAGAGCTTGGACTTAGAAGTCAGATATTATGTAAATTACTGCGCTCTAGTAGTTTATTAAATATTACATAACAAAAATTCTCTTCTTAGTATATAAAATAATTAATCTTAATAGGGAAATAGCATTAATAAATATTTAGTTATTATTTAATAAGTTAAAAAAATAATTTAATGTAACCTGTAATTTGATTTATAGTAATTGAAAATTATATTCATCCGGTTTAATCGTGTATAAATAAAAAAATACGCGTCTTTAATGCCGTTTATTAATTGCAGTATAATTTATTGCGTTTCATTTTCAATTAATATGAATAAGGATGGAAAATAGATATTTACATACTTCATTTGGGGTGCTGTTGCTGATCACATTAAGTGTAGGAATATATGGTTGTAAGAAAGGGGGAGGATTAACAAATTCGGATGATACCGAAGATCCAACACCTCCACCGCCAGCTCAGGTTTCCAGTAGTTTTAATAGTGATAATACATTTTTTTCTCCGGGAGAAATTCAACTTATTACAGTGGAAAATGCTTCGTTAAATGAAGATGAATACAGTGCTGAATTATCAGATGGAACACCGGTTTCTCTGTATTTAAATACGGAAGACTCAGAGAGTAAAACACTTGTTTTTGTCGTACCGGAAGTAAGCACCGGTGAACATGATTTGATCTTTGAATTAGAAGAGCAAGAACAAGTACTTTCGTTTGAGATACAAGAGTATGAGATAATAGAGAACCCAGTTTCCTATTCTAATAATTATTTATCATCAGTAAGTAACGATTTGCAGTTGTTAATTGATCAAACAGATGATGCGCAATTTAAAGAGCGCCTAACTAATGCGAAGGATTCTTTAGAGGTAACTATATCAGAGCTAAGTAATTACTCAGAAGAAGAGATTCAGTTGTTTGCCAGAATAATTAGTACGTATTTGATATCTGATACAAATAACTCTTCTCAAGGCAAAATCAATGTATTACAGTCAGATATCGAAGATTGTAGGGTTGCATTACGAGAAGTTGTTCTCGATGCTGGCTTGGTAACCGGGTCTCTGTATTTGATTTCAATATCGGGGACAGTAGCATCAACTGGTTGGGGATTATTAGTTGGAGGTGCAACAGCTATCGTTGGAACAGCCTCCTTATATGGTTCTCTAAAGATGTTAAAGACTGACTTATCAGTCTTTTGGCAATCATGTGTTACAGATCCTATAAATGCAGCAGAATCTTGGTTAATGGGTGAAGATCAATTCAAATTCCAGAGTAGCAAATCGAGTATCAACGAATTTTATCACAGAAAAGAAAAAAACTTATATATCAATACGAAATATGTTGTTCCAAATGAATTGCAAGCAGCATTAGATGAATTGAAAGGCTTGATGGATTATGCTGTCGATTTAATTCCGCAAGACTGGATTGATATTATTTATCATGAATATGAGGTTGAAGAGAAAAATGATCCAAGTTTGTTTACCATTAAAAATATTTCCACTTCTGATATCGAAGGAACCATTACAAGTGTAGATTCACTTGCTACCCTAACTTTTTCTTTCTTAGAAGAAGATCCGAATGAAACTCTAGAGTTTACGTTTAGTTTAGAATCAAGTGACGGAATTATTGTGAATCAGGAAGCAACGCTTTTCCCTCCGTTACCCTTAGTCTATGATAGTCAAGTGTCGGTAGAGATCGATTCATCAGTCACTGACACATTGTTATCAGAGTATGCTCAATTTTTTGTGTTAAAAAGTTACCCACAACAGGGCACGGTTACTTTTTTGGATGACTCACTTGGTGTGTTTAAGTATACTCCAAATAACACAGCGACAGGCGAGCAAGATTCTTTTTCATTTGTTGCAACTAACTCCATGGGTGAATCAGGTGAGGCAACCGTTACGGTTAATCTGATAAATCCGTTACCATTAGCCTATGATAGTGAAGTTTCTGTTAAGATTGATTCCTTAGTTACAGATACTTTGCAATCTGAATATGCTCAAGGTTTTGTAATAAATAGTCAACCTGTACATGGATCAGTAATGTTAGTAGATCCATCATTGGGAGTTTTTGAGTATTCACCAAATAATACTGTGACTGGAGGAATAGATCAGTTCACATTTATGGCAACAAACTCAATGGGTGAATCAGAGGTGGCAACCGTTACGATTAACCTGATAAATCCTTTTGCAGGTACCTGGGAAATAGATACGTTTGAAAATGGAACTCCAATTGGTCAGTATGTGATTTTTTATGACCAAGCATGTGGAATACCTGCAGGTGAGTGGACCATAAATTGGGAGACCCTGGATATTGGTGAAACGTCCTGGAGTTTTAGTGGCACCTACACTGAAATTTTGTACAACATTTCTATAGATACAGAGAGCTGCACTGTTATAGGTGATGAACCAAATACCAGTAAAGATACCTCGTATGGTGACAGTGGTACTTATACCCGTAATGGTGATGAAATAACTACAACAATCAATGGTGAAACAGAGACAGGAAGTATCATCTTTATTAATGAGAATAAAATTAAGTTAGGTGATCTAACGTACGTAAGGTCGCAGTAGAGCACTCGGACCGGGAGGTCCGGGCGGGCGTTCCCAACCGGGTGGTTGGAAACGAGTATAGACGAGAACGAACAGGAAAAATGAGTCATCCTGATCCGCCGGTTGGCGGAGAAGGATCTTAGCTATTAAGGGCAATTTGTCGGCAATCAATTCAATTGCCGGATTCTACCTCAGCTTACAACGACAGAGGATTAAACCCCGGTACTATACCCGGGGTTTTCTATTTCATAACAATACATTAATCCACTCAGCAAGATTTTTCCGCTTCAATTAATTAAGTTTTCGATCAATCCGGAATCAATCTTTGAGACAATGACCTTTCGAACTTTTGTACTCCTCCTGTGCGTTGGCTTTTTAACTTTTTCGCAGACCGCATATGCTCAGCTTACGGCAAGCGGTGTGGTTTTTGAGGACAAAAATCGCAATGGATCATTAGATCAGGGTGAAAGAACCCTTAATAATATTGGGGTTTCCAATGGGGAAGAGGTTGTGCTGACCAATAAAGATGGGCGGTATTCACTCACCATTGACGAGAATGATGCCACGGTATTCGTGATCAAACCGGCAGGGTATGAATTTCCGTTGAACCGATTGAATCAGCCTCAGTTCTACTACATTCATAAACCAAATGGTTCCCCGGATCTTGAATTCAAAGGAGTTGAACCGACGGGACCATTACCTGCAAGCCTGAACTTTCCGTTACATAAAAGTGAGTTTGGCGATGACTTTAAAGTACTTTTATTTGGGGACCCACAGCCCTATAACCGGCAGGAAGTGGATTTCTTTGACCGCGATATCGTCAATGAACTGGAAGGAGCTGAAGGCTATGAATTCGGCATCACGCTGGGGGACATCGTCGGGGACGACCTCGATCTTTTTGAACCCTATAATGAATCAATTACCCGGATCGAAATCCCATGGTTCAATGTGTACGGAAATCATGATATGAATTTTGATGTAGATGCGGATTCATTGGCAGATGAAACCTTTGAGGCGACCTTTGGTCCGGCTACCTACTCGTTTGATCACGGTAATGCTCACTTTATCATCCTGGATGATGTGGTTTATCCCAGAACCGATAACCGTTCGGGCTATATTGGTGGGCTTACTTCCAAACAACTCAGGTTCATCGAAAATGACCTGCAGCATGTCCCAAAGGATAAACTGATCGTGATCGCTTTTCACATTCCGATATTCACCCCAAATACAGCGGATCAAACCTTCCGTATCGAGGACCGGAGCCGTCTGTTTGAGTTGTTGAAAGATTATCCGAATACCCTGTCGCTATCGGCTCATACCCACCTGCAGCGCTTTCATTTCTTTGATGTTGATGAAAGGTGGCAGAGACTGCATCCACACATGCACTATAATGTAGGCACTACCGGGGGAGATTGGTGGTCGGGAGAGTTCGATGAGCGGGGCATTCCGGAAACCCTGATGAGAGATGGTACTCCAAACGGATATGCGATCCTGAATATCAGCGGCAATGACTTCACCATTGATTATAAGGTGGCTAATGCGGATGAAGATGACCGAATGAGTTTATGGGGACCAAAAGTCGTTCCCCAAAACCGATGGCACGGAGCCCAGTTGTACGTCAACTTTTATCTTGGGAATGAATACACAAAGGTTGAATACAAATTACAGGGCAGTGATGCCGAATGGAGAACCATGAATCGTGTTGCTGAACAGGATCCGTTTGTGGCGAACCTGCGACAAAAATGGGATACGATGGATGCCATGCCTGAGCAGGGTCGAAGACCTTCCAATCCTGTAGAGTCAGATCACCTATGGAAGATGAATGTGCCCAATAACGTTTCAATTGGTAGGCACACCATCAAGATTCGTGTCACGGATATGTTTGGAAGAGTATTTGAAGATCAGTTTTCCTACGATGTGGTTGAACCGACTTACGCCAGGTAATAAAGTTCAGAAACTGCTTTAAGCGAAAGCAATTCTCCGTCATTACTTTTACATTGATGCTTCAAACCTGAATAAGATCAGAACATTATGGCAAATTTTCCCAATCCTTTCTTTAGATGGAGACCTCACCCGTGGCATGGACTGGAAGTCGGCTCAAACCCACCTGAAACAGTGAATGCTTTTATAGAGCTCACTCCATTCGATACCATCAAATATGAGGTGGATAAGAAGACCGGATACATGCGGGTTGATCGTCCTCAGCGGAGTTCGTCCCTGCCACCATCACTGTATGGTTTTATCCCCAGAACCTATTGTGGGGATGAGGTTGGGAAACTGTCCAAACAAGAAGTAAAAGGAGATGGTGATCCCCTGGATATCTGTGTATTAAGCGAGCGTCCCATTGACCGGAATGAGGTGATCCTGAGTGCCCGGGTGATCGGCGGATTGCATATGGTGGATCATGATGAGGCGGATGATAAGATCATTTCGGTACTCGATAATGACATTTACTACAAAGGGGTGGAGGATGTGAATGATCTGCCTCCGGTATTGATAGAGCGACTTCGTCATTATTTTGGGACGTATAAACTAATTCCAGGAAAGGAAACCAGTGATGTCTATGTAGAGGGGATCTTTGATGCAAAGCATGCCTATAAAGTCATAGAAGCCTCGATGCGTGATTACGAAACCATGTTTGGGGAATAAAAAAGAGCCGGTATAGAAAGGAACTGATCACTTGGATTCAACCTCAGTTAGCAAAGGAAGAGAAAACATCCGGGTACAAAAATTCATTGTACTGGTGGCTGTGGTGTTGTTCGTCCTCAAAATGGCCGCCTGGTATTTTACCGGTTCCGTTGCGGTACTGACGGATGGGCTTGAAAGTATCGTCAATGTGATAAGTGGGTTTATTGGGTTGTATAGCCTCACGCTTTCAGCTAAGCCTAAAGATTCCAATCACCCATATGGTCATGGCAAAGTTGAGTTCATTTCAGCCGGCATAGAAGGCGCATTGATCACGGTGGCGGGATTGTTGATCATCATGGAAGCCATCAAAAGCTTCATCGATCCTGAGCCGCTGCGTAGCCTGGATCTGGGTATCATACTGGTAGCTATTTCAGCAGCTGTAAACTATGCCTTTGGCTATTGGGCATTAGAGACCGGCAAACGGAATGATTCGCTGGCCCTGCAGGCAAGTGGAAAGCATTTGCAAACGGATACCTACACCACCATCGGTATTATTGCCGGGCTGATCTTTATTCGTTTTACAGGCATCGGATGGCTCGATGGCGTGGTAGCCATCATTTTTGCATTGCTGATCATCAGGATGGGAGTGAGGATCCTCAGGCAGGCGGTGGCCGGTATCATGGATGAATCTGATGAAGATCTGCTGGAGGAAATGATCGAGTATCTGCAGGAGCACCGGGATCCTAAATGGATCGACCTTCACAATCTCCGAATCATCAAGTATGGGCGTATTCTGCATGTGGATTGCCATCTTACACTACCATGGTATCTCACTGTCAAAGAAGCCCATGCTGAGCTGGATAAGATCGAGGAGTTGATCACTCAAAAATTTGGGAATCGTATCGAGATATTTATTCACACAGACTACTGCATGGAATTTTCATGCCGGCTGTGTCAGGTTGAGAATTGTGAGGTAAGGCAGCATGAGTTTGAAGAAGCCATTACCTGGACGGTTGAGAATGTGGCATCAGACGGAAAGCACCATTTGCCAAAAGAATAGGTGAAAAAAGCATTTATCGGTAAATACTAAAATTTGGGGGTAGTAATAGTTTAAACTATAGGATTCCCGTTTTCACGGGAATGACCAAAGCCATCTTTCGTTCAGCTTACAGGGGTATTTGTTTGTTAAAACTGGTTTGATCAGAATTGTGATTGGTCAGATAAATTCACTGAGGTCTAACTGTAGCTCATTCGAGTATTTTCGCAGTAAGTGGATCTTATAGTCGGGCATCAGCTCTGTTTCACCTGCTACGATCTCTTTGGCCAATCGGTTAGGAAGGATGAACGATTTTGCATGTGGTCCGAAGTCTTCTGCGATCTTGTTTTGTATAGGTTTGATGAGTCGGTCTTTCAGGTCGTTGATCCGGCTTTGCTCCCTGCGCATGGCAAGGTAATCTTCCTTACTCATGTTATATGAGGCTTTCTTCGTTTTAGATAGGTTCCTATCATTTGCTTCACGGGTAGCCTGTTTTATGGCCTGCAGTAGATTCTCTTTGAAAGTTGTGTTTTTGATCCTTCCGAATATGCCTTTGGTATGTTCCCAATTCTTAGCCTTGTCAGGGTGTTTAGCCAGATCCTGAATGAGCTTTTTACCGGCAAGGTGATAGACCGGTTTGTTGTAAGATCTGGCAACCTCATCAAAAAATTCCATGAGTTTGCAGTAGAGGTGCCACTCATATACGCTCAGGTCGTTTTTATCCTTGTCTTTGATCAGGTTATTGTGATCCTCATCACTGTAATCCAGGTGATTGAAGATCCTGTTTTCCTGATGGATCCATTCCAGAATGCCCTGTTCTTCCGCAATATGGTTCAGTTCTCTTTTGAACTCAAGGAGATATAATACATCATCTGCGGCATAATGAAGCTGATCGTCTGTTAACGGCCGGCGGAACCAGTTACTTTGCTGAGAACTGCTGTTGACTTCGATATCGAGTACCTGTTTGATAAGTTTGGTCAGGGAAGCCGGTTGAAAATTCAGCAGACTGGTTACTGCGTCAAGATCATACAGGTTTTTTGGGAAACAGCCCATGGAGTGAAAGAGACGGAGATCTTCTCCAAATGCGAAGACCACCTTTTGAATGTCAGGATCCTCTATAACCGGGAAAATATTCTGAATATCAATATCACCGCTCAATGGGTCTATGACATAGCACTCATTGCCATCATACACCTGCATCAAACACATATTGAACCCGTAGCGGTATCGGTTACGGTCAAACTCCAGGTCGATGGCAAACTCATCAGTCTTGCTGATCTCGTTTACCACATCCTGTAAGGCACTGTTATCTGCGATGTATTGAATGTTCATGTATAGGATCTGATTTTTAGCTAAAGATATCAGAATTCAGCAAAACCTGTAGTTTATCTGTGTTTTTCGTATAAGTTGGGCTTCAGGATATTTGAGAGTTGGTTTAGATCAGTTTCAGCCGAATCAAGTCGGCTATCCAGGATCTCTTCAAGTTGTGCTTCCGTTCTAATTCCCAAAACAGCGGAGGCTACAGCCGGATGCTGAAGTACATAATCTATGGATGCTTTGATAGGTGAATCGGTTTGCTTCAAAACTTTTCTCATCTTTTCAACCTGTTCAGCGGTATAACCCAGATAATCCTCACCGGGCTTGTCGATCAGCATGCCCTTAGCAAGGGTTCCACGCGTGATCACACTGATATCATGGTCAGCCAGCAGATCCAGAACTTCCTCCTCAGGCCGTCTATCGAGTAAGCTGTACTGCATCATCACCACATCCATATTGGATCGTTTTATCCATTCCCGGATGGTATTGGGACGGATCGAGGAGATCCCATAAGCTCTTATCTTACCTTGTTTCTTTAGAGACTCGAAAGCCTCAATGGCTTCATCAATGGGATCGTCAATGGTTCCTCCATGTAGCATATACAGATCAATATGATCGGTCTGTAACCGTCGCAGGCTTTCATTTACACCGTTCAGGATATGTTCTTTAGAGGGATTCCAGTCCCAACCTGAGCCATCTTCCCGCCATTCATTCCCAACTTTTGTTGAGATAAAAACCTCATCGCGGAAGGGTGCCAAAGCGGTGCCCACCATTTCCTCGTTCATTCCCTGATCGTAAAGGTCTGCCGTATCGAAGAAATTGATACCACCATCAAAAGCTTTGCGGAGCAGGTTATTTACATACTGCTGACCCTTTTGCAGCTCGAGCGACATACACCCGAATGAGATCTCGCTGACTTCAATATTCGAGGTGCCTAATGTGTTTTGCTTCATAGTACTTATCTGTTTGTATTCAGTAATATAAACATATGATTTTCAGAAAGATTCCTGATTTGATTCATTGCTCCAAATGATGCATACTTATCCGAAATAAAAACCTATGGAGGTCACAAACGAATGTCAGAAAGGGATTTAAAAGGTTATTGGAAGAAGAATCTAAAGTATCTGGGCATCCTTCTCAGCATTTGGTTCATCGTATCGTATGGGTTCGGGATCCTGCTTGCTCCCGCCCTGAATGAGATACAGGTTGGAGGATTTAAACTGGGATTCTGGTTTGCTCAACAGGGATCCATTTATACCTTTGTGGTGCTCATTTTTGTGTATGTGTATCTGATGAACAAGCTGGATCAGCAGTTTAACGTGCGGGAGGATTGATCATGGATGTGCAACTATGGACCTATATTTTAGTCGGACTGACCTTCGCCATTTATATTGGAGTTGCGATCTGGGCTAAGGCGGCATCCACCAGCGATTTTTATATTGCAGGGGCTCATGTAAGTCCACTTACAAACGGTATGGCCACAGCTGCCGACTGGATGTCTGCGGCATCCTTTTTATCCATGGCCGGACTGATATCATTCATGGGCTATGACGGGGCCGTGTACCTGATGGGATGGACCGGAGGTTACGTTTTACTGGCGCTACTGTTGGCGCCGTACCTAAGGAAGTTTGGTAAGTTTACCATCCCTGATTTTATAGGAGATCGTTACTACTCCAATTTCGCCAGAACCATTGCAGTTATCTGTGCAGTCATTGTTTCATTTACGTATGTAGCCGGGCAGATGAGGGGAGTGGGATTGGTGTTCTCCAAATTTTTGGAAGTGAATATCGATATCGGTGTTTTGATCGGGATGGGTATTGTTTTTTTCTACGCCGTTCTTGGCGGAATGAAAGGCATCACCTACACGCAGGTTGCTCAATATTGTGTGCTTATATTCGCCTTCATGGTGCCGGCCTTTTTTATCTCATTTCAGCTGACCGGTAACCCTATACCTCAGCTTGGATTCGGTTCAACCCTTGCCGACGGAAGCGGACAATTCCTCCTTGAAAAACTGGATGAGCTGCATACCGAACTTGGATTTGCAGCCTACACAAGCGGCACCAAAAGTATGCAGGATGTATTCTTTATCACAGCGGCCCTGATGATCGGAACGGCAGGTCTTCCACATGTTATTGTAAGATTTTTCACGGTACCTAAAGTTCGGGATGCCAGGATATCCGTTGGTTATGCCCTTATCTTTATCGCCATTCTATACACTACGGCTCCGGCCATAGCGGCATTTGCCAAGTATAACCTGATGGAGACCGTGAATGAAGAAGCCTATACCGAAATGCCGGAATGGTTTGGTACCTGGGAAGAAACGGCGTTATTGACCTGGGTCGATAAAGATGAGAATGGGATCATTACCTACGCTCCCGGGGCAGCCATTGAGGGATTACCGGAGATCCAGAGAAATGAGGCGGGGGAGATCATTCGGGGAAACCATGGTGAGGTGAAGGTCAATAACTCTGTAACTTCCGGCCCCAACGAACTTTATGTGGATCGCGACATCATGGTATTAGCCAATCCTGAGATCGCCAATTTACCGGCATGGGTGGCGGGGTTGGTAGCCGCCGGTGGACTTGCTGCAGCTTTATCAACGGCGGCCGGACTTTTACTGGTTATATCCACAGCCGTATCTCACGATCTCATTAAAAAACAGATCAAAACGGATATTTCGGATAAGAGTGAATTGATGTGGGCCAGGATTTCTGCAGCAGGTGCTGTGTTGGTTGCCGGATATTTTGGTATCAATCCCCCGGGTTTTGTTGCTGAGGTGGTGGCCATTGCCTTTGGGCTCGCAGCTGCATCTTTTTTCCCTGCTATCATTCTGGGGATCTTTTACAAGAAGATGAACCTGCAGGGAGCCATAGCCGGCATGATCGCCGGATTATTGTTTACCCTCGCTTATGTGGTTTTCTTCAAGATTGCTTTTCCTGAATACAACACCCCGGAATATTGGTGGTTTGGAATTTCACCGGAGGGAATCGGAACGCTTGGAATGTTGCTTAACCTGACGGTTTCATTTGCTGTGGGAATGATCTTTCCGGAACCGCCTGAGGAAGTGCAGAATATGGTGGAGGAGATCAGATACCCCCAGTAATTAGTAAAAAAAAGCTCCTGCTGTGTTGGCAGGAGCTTATCCTTAATATCGCAGATCAAACATTCGAATTAGAACCAGCCGGCACCCAATCCACGGAATGGCCATGGGATGGATGCGATCATGATCAGTAAACCAATGCCGTATGTGATAGCCACTCGTTTGTGTTTGGCAAGCGAGGCCTCCATTCGTTTAGCAGAGCTGAATCCAAAGGTGATCAGTGCTATAGCCACGATCATCATCGTGATATGTTCAACGGTGTAGAACCGAAGTACGGAACTCTCCATGACGCCCGATTCAAACGATACTTTAGGACTCATGAAATAAAGCCCTAAGCCAATAAGTAATTGAATATGCGTAAAAATCAGGGCTAATAATGCTGAGAGTCGGTCTGACTTTTGGTATTCTTTTTGACCTGTCCACCCTGAAATTGCTTTGATGATCGCCCAAACGATCAGTACCAGTAAGATCCATCTTAGTCCTGAGTGAGCGTGTAATAAGCCGTTGTACATATGCTGTATATTGAGTTAAAATTTTAAATGAATATAGGGAAGTATTACTTCTTAATCTTATCGTTCAGTTTGCGGAAGATCTTTTTGACTCTGCGTTTATTCACTCCCAGATCATACTCTCCAAGCCGACTTGCACTGCGTATGTAAACCACGGTTTTCCCTTCTTTTTCATCGAGGATCACGTTTACATCATCCTTAAAGCCAAACACCGGAATTCGATAAACGGCATGTAATTCAATGCGCCTGGGGTCCTTCACCTCGAATTCAAAGGCATCGTCTTCAAAGATCTGTGAGAGGTGTTCAAAAATCATTTCCACACCGGCCTCAAAAGTGATTTCTGTTCGAATACAATTCGGTGAATCCGGGCACTGTGGAAGCGGATTATGATTGATGTTTCCGGCCATATTCAATCAGCTTTGGGGTGATCTGTTTTTGGCTAAAAAATCAATTCAGTTCAAAAAATCGTTCCATCTGTTTCATGAATGATCCTACATCTTCGCATACTGTGAAGAGAGATAGACTTTCTTTATGAATAAAATCATGACTGACCGCTTTCTTTGTGAATTGAAGCAGACCGTCAAAGTATCCGTCTGTGTTAATGATGAAAATTGGTTTGTTGTGGATACCAAGCTGACGCCAGGTCAGGATCTCAAAAAATTCATCCAGGGTTCCGAATCCACCGGGAAGTACGAGGAATGCATCTGACAGGGATTCCATCAATGCTTTTCGGGTATGCATGTCCTGTGTTTCATGAAGGTCGGTCAGGCCTTTATGGGCTACTTCTCTTTCTTTCAGTTGGGTTGGTATCACTCCGATCACATCACCGCCTTCGGTCAGGGCTGCGTTGGCTACTTCACCCATAATACCTACTCGTCCACCGCCATAAACAATACCCCAATCCCGCCGGGCGATCTCACGACCGGCTTCCATGGCAACCTCAGGAAACTTTGGGTAGTTACCTTTTCGGGAGCCACAATAAATACAGATATGTTTTTTCATCAGGCTATGGTGAACATTCGATCAAGAACAGCATCAAGCTTATCCACCAAATAGGTGATGTCTTCTTCAGTATTTTGTTTACCAAGGCTGACCCTGATGCTGGAATTTGCCAGATTTGGCTCCATTCCGATTCCCGCAAGCACGTGAGAAGGTTCAACCGCTCCGGATGTACAGGCAGAACCGTTTGAGACGCAAATACCTTCAATATCAAGGTTCAGCAACAACATCTCACCGTCAATATGTTTGTTGTCAGCATCACTGAAGGAGAGATTTAGGATATGTGGTACGCCGTTGTCCTGAGGTCCGTTTACGGTAACCTTAACGGACAATTTCTCCCTGAGTTGTTCCAGCAGCAGAGATCTGAGTTTTGTAAAACGAGCGGTATGATTGTCCATTTCTTCGATAGCCAGTTCAAGAGCTTTGGTAAAACCAACAATGCCCGGCACATTCAGGGTACCACCCCGTCGTCTTCTTTCCTGTGAACCGCCGATCATCCATGGCACCCAGCGGGCCCCGTTTTTGACATACATGATACCGGTACCTTTGGGGCCGTAAATCTTATGTGCACTGCCACTGAGGAAATCGATTCCCAGCTCCCTTACATCCACGGGAAGTTTACCCAGACTCTGCACGGTATCGGAGTGAAAGGGTACATCAAATTCACGGCAAACCTCAGCAATTTCTGAAAGTGGGTTGATGGTGCCTATCTCATTATTAACGTGCATCAGGCTTACCAAAGCGGTGTTTTCGTTGATGGCCTCACGAACGGCATCGGCGGTTATCTTACCCGTTGCATCAGGCTTGGCAAACACCGGTTTGATCCCCCGCATCTTTTCCATTTCCACCGTGTGAAGCACTGCATGGTGTTCGATCTCTGAAGTAATCACTTCTTTTTTATTTCCTGAAACAGCTAATGCGCCTTTGATCACAGCATTATCGCTTTCCGTTCCGCCACTGGTAAATACGATCTCCGAAGGTTCCGCACCGATCAGGGATGCTACCTTTTCACGGGCATCTTCAATCACTACTTTGGTCTTTTGTCCCAGGTGATGGGCTGAGTTTGGATTCCCATAGTTTTCTTTCAGATAGGGCATCATGGCCTCTAAAACCCGCTCATCTAATGGGGTGGTAGCCGCGTGATCGAAGTAAACCGTTTTCATTTATTCAGATGATTTCAGATTAAAATTCAGTGCGCTAAAAATATTCAAATTGACGGTGAAAAACAGGGAGTAATCAAGGTTCATGAAAACTTCATTTCATGATGAGAACTTGGTACCTTAAGACGCAAAGTTAACTTTAAATGACCAAACAACTCATGGCTAAACTCACTCTCAACGACGTCGAAGTAAAAGGTAAAAAAGTGCTGATGCGCGTGGATTTCAACGTGCCGATCGAAAATGGAAAGATCACCGATGATAACCGTATTGTTCAGGCTTTGCCATCCATTAAACATGTGATCGAAAACGGAGGGCTGTTGATATTGACAAGCCATTTAGGCCGACCTGCCGGTGAATTCGATCCTGAATTTTCACTCAAGCCTGCGGCAGACCATCTTGCAACACTCATCGACGCAGATGTGCATTTTGCTGAAGATTGTATTGGTGAACAAGCTGATTCTGTGATCAGTAAGGCTGATTTCGGAGACGTAGTGGTTCTTGAAAATGTTCGGTTCCACCCGGAAGAGAAAAAGAATGATGAGGATTTCAGTAAAAAACTGGCAGCACATGGAGATCTGTTTGTGAATGATGCATTTGGGAGTTCTCACAGAGCCCATGCTTCAGTTGCCGGGGTGACGCGATATTTACAACCTGCGGTATCCGGTTATCTTCTGGAAAAAGAGATCAAGTATCTGGAAGAAAGTATCAATGATCCGGAACGGCCTTTTGTAGCGATCCTGGGTGGGGCCAAGGTATCAGACAAGATCGGAGTGATCGAAAACCTGCTCTCCAAAGTGGATACGATCATTGTGGGAGGGGGGATGACCTACACCTTTTACAAAGCCAAAGGCTGGCCAATTGGAAATTCATTAGTGGAAGAAGACAAAGTAGAACTGGCTAAAGAATTACTGGAAAAAGCAGAAAAAGCCGGAGTTAAATTTATGCTGCCTATGGACTCTGTGGTAGCTAAAGAATTTAAAAACGATGCCGAACATAAGGTAGTGGATGAGGATGGTATTGAAGATGGCTGGATGGCCCTCGATATTGGTCCCCAGTCTGCTTTAGCCTTTGGTAATGTGATCAAAGGAGCTAAAACTGTAGTTTGGAACGGTCCAATGGGTGTTTTTGAGTTGGAGAACTTTGCTGATGGCACCTTTGCCGTGGCAGAAGCTCTTGCTGATGCAACCAAATTTGGTGCCACTACCATTATTGGAGGGGGTGACTCAGCTGCTGCGATCAAAGCCGCCGGATTAATGGATAAGGTATCTCATGTTTCAACCGGGGGAGGGGCGAGCCTTGAATATCTTGAAGGTAAGGAACTACCCGGTGTAGCTTCGTTGACGGATAAATGATCTATTTTTTCAACACTGAATTAATTAGCGATAAGGCCAGGCATAATGTCTGGCCTTTTTAGTTCTTGATTACTAAAGTTCTAATCAGTAATGTGAAATCATTAAAAGAATTAGCATCATTTTATGAGAGTTCTATCACTAATTTTGATGATATTTTTAATTCCTGATCTAGCTTTGTCGCAGTACAGGATCACTTCAGTACCTGTATTAATTGAGCCATTGGATACAAGGTATTATTCTACTGGGAATGCAATGGTCTCTTTTATAAATAGTGGTGGCGGAAATTACATTAATCCTGCAACCTTAGATCACAATGGAATACCTACAATTAAATACTTTTTAGATACCTTTGGTACCAACCAAGATGTAATTGAGATCAGACTTCAGAATTTTTATACAGGTGCTTCATTTGGAAACTTTGATATATCTTTAAGCTATTTAGATTTGAGAAGTTCATTCAGTGAGGAAGCCATTGTCTTATCAGAGCCTTATAAAGATAATGTAATAAAAATCACTGGAGCTTATATATTCAAAAATGGGTTAAGAGCCGGTTTTGGTGTAAACTATTTAAAGAGTGACATCGGTAATGAACAGGTTTATGTGGATAGAGAGTACAACCCGGCTAAATCAGTATTTTTTGATTTAGGTATACAATATCATAAAACCTATCCTTATAGGGATGAAACTTGGCTTTTAACTCCTTCATACGGTTTGTCCTTGACCAATTTTGGCAAAGCCGTTTCTTATTATGATGGAATTTCAGACCCACTACCTACAAAATTAAGAATGGGGACCGGAATGTCTGTGAAGTATGGACAAGAGAGTTTTGGGTTGAGGCCTTTGGAAATGAATGGATCGTTAGCTGTTTCAAAATTTATGGTAAGAAATGAAATGGAAATGATTGAAACTAATGGAAGAACAGATTCAGTATATGTGGCGATGAATCCCTTTAAAGCTTTAATAAGATCATGGGGCAATTATAAATGGAATGATGGGCTTGAGGAGCAAACAGCAACAATTGTAGATCAGCTTATATTTCATACCGGTTTTGAAGTTATTTTTTATGAAACCTTATCTATTCGTGTGGGCTATCAAAAAGCATCAGAAGTTAACATGCCGTATACTTTTCAGGCAGGAGGTTTTGGAATTAACTTAGGTTATTTATCCTTTGATTATTCAGAATACTTTTATCCAGATGGAAGGGGGAATGATAGGGGAAGTACCTGGAATTTAACTGTAAGAATTCCATTGAATGATAAAAAGCCTCGTTCGATATTGAATCATATTCTTAATTAATTTTTTACATGAATCAATATCCACTTTTATTGAGAAGCACCATTCGGCTGGCATTTGCATTCCTGCTTATTGCTGCCTTGATCCTGACGCGTCAGCTTTTGGTTCCGTTGTTTCTAAGTGTGATGCTGGCCTATTTACTTTATCCCTATGCGGAATGGCTCGAAAGTAAAAACATCCCCAGAATTGCTACGAACCTGATCGTGATCCTTGGATTTGGGATCTTTCTTGGAATCATAGGAAGTGCGGTTGGGGTACTGGCTTCAAATTTTACAGGGGATTTTTCGCAAATTCGAATTCAGTTCGAAAACAACCTTCAGAATATTCTGGGCTCCATTACCGGTTATACAGGGATATCCGAAGAAAGTATCAACTCTCTGGTACGGGATATAGGAGAAACGGGGCAATACCTTTCTGAATTCTTTACTACCACCACCAATACTCTTTTGACGCTGGGTTTGTTGCCGGTTTATACCTTTCTACTGCTATTTTACAGAGATAAATTCAGAGAATTTGTATCCATGTTCATACACGAGGAACATGAGGAAGTCCTCGAGAATATCATTGTTCAAGCCTCGGAAGTAGTTCCAAAATACCTCAAGGGCCTACTCATCGTGTGCTTTTTATTGATGGGACTGAATTCTCTCGGTTTCTATCTGATCGGACTTGAGTATGCGCTGCTTTTTGGGATCATTGCGGCACTGTTTAACCTGATCCCTTATCTCGGGACTATTTTAGGCTATGGGATCGTGCTTTTGTTCACTCTTGGAACACAGTCCCCATCACTGGCCGTGGCGGTGATCATACAGTTTGCGATCGTTCAGTTCCTGGAAAACAACATCCTCACACCGAATATCACAGGATCTTATGTGGAGATAAACCCATTGGTCATCATCTTTTCCCTGATCGCAGCCGGAATGATATGGGGACTCCCCGGCATGTTGATCATTATTCCTTATCTCGGATTATTCAAGATCGTTTGCGAGAATGTAGAAAGTTTAAAACCGATCGGCTTTCTACTGGGAACCAAAGGCACTGAGAGGCACTCCATTACGATCAAATCGCTTCAGAAACGATTTGGCTGGGTAAAGGGGGAATAGGATTGATTTCAAGTTGCACCTTCCCAATCGATTATTACATTGCAAGACCTTCTCACTCAAATCAAGATTTGGTATGTCGGAAAACATAGATACTATTCGTAAAAAACTGGATGATATAGATCGAACCATTTTGAAAGCTTTGGCCGAGCGGCAAGGACTGGTTAAAGAAGTATCAGATCTCAAACTTAAAAATGAGCAGGGTATACGTGATCTGGAAAGGGAAGAACAGTTATTGAACCGGATAAGGGATATTGCTCATGAGGTAGGATTGGACCGTTATTTTGCCGAGCATTTATTCAGGGAGATCATCACCAACTCGGTGCGTTTCCAAACACATTCCCTGGTCGATCATCAGAATGCAAAAACAGGTGCGGATACGATCAGGGTTTCGTATCAGGGGACGGATGGTGCTTACAGCCATCTTGCAGCAACACGGCATTTCAGTGAAAGATATGCTCAGGTAGATGCTATCGGCTATGATACCTTTCAGCAAGCTGCACAAGCCCTTATGGATAAAAAAGTAGACTATGCGATCTTACCTATCGAAAACACGACAGCCGGTTCCATAAATGATACTTATGATATTGTTGGCAATGAAAAGATCCATATTGTGGGTGAAGAAATTCTGAAAGTGGTTCATTGCCTGATGTCGGTTGAGCCGGTGGAGCTTTCCAAGATCAGGCGTATCCTGTCACATCCACAGGCTTTAGCACAGTGTACCACGTTTTTGTCTGGCCTTCCCCGGTGCAAGGTGGAATCCTATCTAGATACAGCCATGTCAGCCAAAAAAATTCTGGAAGACGGTGATATAACTCAGGCAGCCATTGCCGGAGCCCATGCGGCTGATCTTTACGGTTTGCATGTATTGGAAAGTGATATTGCTAATCAGAGTGATAATTTCACCCGTTTTGTTGTAGCAGCCAGGCAACCGGTGAAAGTTGATAAGCAAATTCCCGCAAAAACATCATTGATGATGGTCACTTCCAATGAGGAAGGTTCATTGATCGAATGCCTGAATGTATTGCATAAACATAAGATCAATATGGCAAAGCTGGAATCGCGCCCAAGAATGAATGAACCTTTCAGGTACACATTCTATCTGGATATTCATGGAAATATTGAGGATCGGGAAGTTACTACCGGGCTTGATGAGCTGAGTAATAAAGCTGAAGAACTGAAGATATTAGGATGTTACCCAAAACAGCAGAATTGATGAGTTAAAAAAAACTTACTTGATCAATGTCATGGTCTTTGACTCCGAAAATTGTCCGGCATCCAGTTTATATAAATACACACCACTAGCAAGTCTGCTTGCATCAAATCTGACTCTGTGACTTCCCGCACTCAGTTCCGAATTCAATAAGACATTGATGCGTCTTCCCTGAATATCGAATACCTCAAGTTTAACCCGGGTACTTGCAGGTAGCGAAAATGAAATGGTCGTGGTTGGGTTAAACGGGTTTGGATAATTTTGCTCCAGTTTAAATGTGCCCGGTATGGAAGGGTCGGTACCATTTGAAGTCGGGATCTCACTTCCAAGAAAGCCAATTTTTTGGTATTCACGCCCAATGACTTCAGCCGTTTCCTGTTCTGAAAGCCCAAACCAGTCTGTGAGAATAGTGGTATAGACAGAACGGAAATCATATTCATATACAAGATTGCCATTTTCGTCGAGGTTGTCACGGTCAAGTTTTGGATCATTTCCAAAAAACCCGGGTGTAATTCCATCTCCAAAAAGCATGATGGGTGCTGCCGTACCGTGGTCGGTTCCCTGTCCGTTTTGTTCCACCCTTCGTCCAAATTCTGAAAAGGTCATGGTCAAAACTTCACTGGTATTGCCACCGGCTTTCAGGTCGTCATAAAAACTGCGAATGCCGTTACTCAGAAGTTGTAACAGGTTCTGGTGACTTGAGGGTTGGTCGGTATGAGTGTCAAAACCATCCAGAGAAACCATATAGATCTTACTTCCCAATCCACCTTTGATAAGTCGTGCTACGACCTGCAGGCTCATAGAAATATTTCGGGATTCATAATCAACCTGATTGGAACTTTTATCATAGGCTTCTTTTATGGATTCTGCATACTGAAATGAGTTATTGATCTGTTCACGAACAAAGCGCATTTCGTTGCCAAAGGCTGTGTCAGGGAGGTTTGAGGTAGAATAGACCTGCCCCTGTTGTGTGATACGATCCAATGCACCCACACTTGAAAAGGTTATTGCCGTGTTGTTGTCAGGTCCTTTGAAAAGTAAAGAAGAGGATCCTCCAATGTTCACAGCCAGAGGGACATTACTTTGATTCATAAGTTCCTGCTCGATGTAGTCACCATCAAGATACCTTCCCAGCCAGCCGGATGGTTTGATGTTGTCGGAATCACTTGAGGTAAGCCAAACGTCGGATGAGGTAAAGTGGGAAAGAATAGGATCAGGATATCCAACATTTTGTATGATCCCCATGCTGCCATCATCCCAAATTGAACGCAGTGGTTCAAGAGCAGGATGCATGCCCATAGTATCACTCAGTCCTATCACATCATTCTTTCGGATGGCGATACTGGGTCGGGCATTGTAATAGTGGTCGTTTTCGTAGGGAATAAACGTGTTAAGTCCATCATTACCGCCATTGAGTTGAATCAAAACCAGAATTTTGTCGGTTTCGAGTTGTGCCAGTTTTCGGAATAGGGAAGAACTTTGCAATGCGTGAACAGGGGTACTGCTGAGCATCAGGGCACTGCCGGTTGCAAATAACCCTAAGCGCGAGAGGAAATCCCTTCGGCTGCACAGATCATGGTGATGGTCGTGATGAATTCCGTCTTTGAGTGAAGTGCCTTTTATGCGATCCATAATCTATTAGATTAAAAGAGGTTGTATTCAGGTAGCTTGCGCAAATACTTGATGAAATTTCGAATATTGCCGTCTGCGTTACTTCTGTCAATTGACCACAAATACTCGGGGTCACCATCAAGCAAAAGCGTCTTATGGTCAGCAGTTTCGTCTTCGGGTAATTGAACAGGGATGAAATACTCTGCCAGGTGCCGGGCTAATAATGCAGGATCATTGACGTCTTCGCCGGCTACCTTTTTGGCCAGATCAATCACATCTACTTCATAACTGCCTGAAACATGAGTGAATGTTCGTTCTGATATACTCCACCTTTCTGTGATCGTTGTGTTACTTAGCCATAGCCTGTAACCCGGCCAACCGGCAACATTAGGCACGTCAAACGGATCCTGTTCAAGATCAAGTAACCACATTCGTTGGTTGTCTTTTAGCGAATCATCAGGTTCCACCCCCGTTTCAACATAAAGGGTGTTCAGGAATTCGAGCGGACTCTTGATCTTGCATCCAATAAACTCGGGATCGAAGAAATGCTCACTTTTTAGCAGCGTGGTAATCACCGGAAGGATCTCAAAGTTTGAGTTTATGAAAATAGTTGCAAGTTCATCGACTATCGATTCGTTGACTCCTTCATAAACAAAATATCGATAGATCTTTTTGCAGATATGATAGGCGATCTCCTCGGTTCGTTCCTCAAAGATCAGGTCTATCGCTTGCTCGTAATTAAAATTACCGGTGCGACCAAGTATCGTCTTATCTTCATCATAAAACCGGTCCTGAGAGTAAACGACTTCAAATTCCGGCCTTAATCTGACACTGTAACCGGAAAAGGCTTTGGCCAGATTTGTAATATCTGCTTGTGAATAGTTCAGGTCACCATTCTTATTCTTAATGCCCATGGTAAATAACTCAAGAAATTCCCGGGCGTAGTTTTCCTGAGGTTTGTCGTTATAACGCGAATTATGTTGCCCATCCAGATAGATCAACATGGCATGATCGATACCGATAGCTTTACAGAACTCTTTGAAATTTCCGAATGTGTGGGTACGGATGACATTCATATATCGGTACCAAAGCGGAGCAAAAATGTCGTTGTTGGAGCCAACCACAAAATGGTTTCGCCAAAAGAAAGCCAGGCGTTCCCTGAGAGGCACTTTGCGCATTTCATCCGTCCATGAGATCTTGAATTCCGCTGATCGGGCATTATTAGCCTGGGAATATGAGCCGTCAAATGGATAAGGAGGAGTTTCGTCGATCCAGGAAGGAGCCGGTGGCAATGGAGGATTTATAGATTCCTGAATGATAAGATCTACAGCCTGTGAGGGTGTAAGCTGTAACATCTCGTCAACGCGATCGATATGTGCCCCGTAGCCGGTTCTTCGCAGCAGGTGGGTGGCACGTTGCCTGTTCCAGGGCATAGCCGTTCCGGGTTGATAGGGCGAAAGTGTCGTGTTCTGCCCTTTTGCACTGATGCTATCCAAATAAGCCTGAAAGTGAAGGTGCTCCTCTCTTTCGATGGTAAGTTTATCTTCAGCGATATGTTCAACCATATGTTTGAGTCTGAGATTGACCGTATATAAAATTCTTTGCTATCTCATATTTTAGATAGCCATAATACACCTGAGGAGGCAGGGCACAGGTGTTTCACTATAAATATTTTCCAACCGATAACAGCTTAAAGATCAGTTGTACCCATTTTGTTCCTGTAATGCACCCATAATTTCATTACACCCATAAATACTTCAATTTTAAACTAAAATACAATAGGGTCGCTATTCAGGAACATTTGACATCTGTGTCAATAGAAGTGAGTGTATTAAAACAATTGAAATGAATGATCCTGAATTACAAATCCATCGGCCTGTTCCTGCTTTTTTGCCTCCTTTTTGTACCCCTATCATGTGATATGTTGAACGGGGATGATGAATTGCAAGGCTGTCTCATTCAAACGGGAATCGCCAGCTGGTACGGTGAGGATTATCATGGCTCACAAACAGCCAGTGGAGAGATCTATGATATGGAGTCGTTAACGGCGGCTCACAAGAGGCTTCCGTTCAATACAGTGGTAGGGGTGAAAAACCTGGATAACGGTGAAAATGTGATCGTACGGATCAATAATCGGGGGCCATTTGTTGAGGGCCGTGTGATCGACCTGTCTCGCAAAGCAGCCAGGGGGATCGGTATTCTAACTACCGGTTTGGCAGATGTAGAGCTTTATCTGATAGAAGCTGGTGATGCGGAACTTCCTGAAGATCTGAGCTGCCGTTAATATCAGCTGTCTTGCTTTTCAGGGATCAGGATTCGCATCCGTTGTGTTTTTTCCACATCCCAGGGTCGTGGCCTGTGGGAATGTTTTCACATGGATCGTTGGGGGTATAGCCACGTAATTCATTATAATGCTGCACCTGCTCATAGGTCAAAATTGAGACCATTTGCAGGTGGGTTTTCAGGTGCGTGTACCGTAATTCAGCATAGGTCTCAGCACTTTTATCAATGAGATCTTTTAATGAATCATCGGTTACGTTTTTGTCTTTAAATGCGTTATCGATCTTTGTTTCCAATGCTATGATCTTTTCCCCAAGTGGAATAGCTGTTTGCTGCATATCATCAAATAATTTCTGAATGATATTTAGTTGATCCTCGGTTAGCTCAAATTCACCTGCTTCGTAGGCATCAAGAACATGCCGTGGACCGGGGTAACCATTAAGTTCTGCCGGTTTGGCCATTCCGTTAAAAGGGGTGCCTGCACCGGCCTTAAGTCCCTGAATATCCTCAGGCGTCAGTGATTTTATGGGCTGTTCCTGTTGACCTGAATATTGTGAATGCACAGAACTTTCATGGTTGTGCTGTGCCTGAACCCCAAAGCTGATCAAAAGTATGATCGCTAATGCTGAAGTAAGTGATCTGATCATGATAATCTAAGAATCTGATTAATTTTCTACGAACGGTTCAAAGATATAGAAAAGTCACCTGATCCTAACAATGAATTGAGTAAAAGTCTTGTAATAACTTCGGAATACAGATCTCTAACCGGCGATCAAATATTTCAATTCGGGATACATTTCATTTAGATCCAGCGAACCAATGAGATTTTCAATACCCTGCTTATTCAGCAGTTTGTGAGTGAGAAAATGACCATCCATGAATACGCCAAAGGTACCATATGGAGAACCTGATTCTCTGGCTTCCTCAGGGGTATGAACTTTATGAAGGATAACATCAAAGCCCATGTCTTCAAATATGATCTTCATTTCGTGAATGTAGTAATTCACAAAGGCACTTTGGTCAGCATAACTGATCGTAATGCCATGAGGATTCAATGGATTGGTTTTTTCAGCTATGGGCAGGGTAAAGGATGGCACCGGAACTTCCAGCCTGAATTTTTTAACCAGCATGGTAAAGCCGGGTATATGGGCGTGCTCCAGGTATCCCCTTTGCAGATAAAAGTCTCTGTCACGGTCAAAATCCTGATTTTCCAGTACTATGACCATACCGTTGCTCTTACTGTTGTTGGTTTCGGCCTTTTGCAGCAGTTCAGATCTCAGCCACTGTTCAGGATCCTCTTCTTCCACAACCACATGATTAATGAATGTGAATCCCGGCGCATAAATGGGTTTCCAGGCTTGTTCAGCCGGTACATATTCAATAAAGGCTTCCTTTGCTGTGTCGATCTTAATGATGACCATCCCTTCCTCGAACCGATCCATAAGCCAGTCTCGGTTGTAGGTGAATAATTCAGGGCTGTTCGGATTTTTAAGATCTACGCAGGGCAGGGTACCCTGACCAATAGTGTTGGCATTCAGTTTGATGAGTGTCATGGGGCCTCCGGAGTTTTTCGGATGCTACCCAAAGTTTTTAAAGAACGTGTGAATTAAATAAGGATGTTTCAGATCTTTTTTGAACCGTCAGACCACTGTAATTCAAAGGATCCATCCTCAGAAAAGGCATCGGACCTTCGAATCCATTTTTCATTTTGCCAAACCCGAACAAATCCCTTTTCAAGGGGTTCATTAGGGTTCTGTTTATCCAATGCATGGGTCAGGTCAGTGAGCATTTGTCTTTGGGTTCTAAGCCGGATGTCGGTTTTGTGAGCAAGGTTCTCCCGTAAACTCTGAATGGTGACTCTTGCTGATTCCATTTTTTGTTTTACAACCTGCAGCGCATGGGACCTGGCCAGATTTGAAACCCGATCTTTGTACAACTGAATGGCACCAACGGTGTGCATTTCAAGCTTTTTGGCTTTGTCTTCCACCAAGAAACGGATCTCGTTGATATCCGGTACCGCAAGCACAGCAGCTTGAGTTGGGGTGGCGGCCCGGGCATCCGCTACAAAATCAGATATGGAAAAATCGACTTCGTGTCCCACAGCACTGATTACCGGAACCTCACTTTTAAAAACGGCTCTGGCTACCGCCTCTTCATTAAAAGGCCAAAGGTCTTCGAGAGAACCACCACCACGCCCAATGATCATCACATCCACATTTTTGGTAGATGAAAAATATTCGATTCCTTTGACGATCTCAGGCGCGGCATTCACACCCTGTACAGAGGCGTGGTATAACTTGACGTTAGCCAAAGGCCATCGGTTTTCCAGGGTGGACCGGATATCCTGAAAAGCAGCCCCGGTGGCAGAAGTAACCACTCCGATTGTTTGGGGAAATTTAGGCAGGCTTTTTTTGTGATGATCCTCAAATAATCCTTCTGCCTTGAGTTTAGCTTTCAGCTTTTCAAAAGCCTGCTGCAATTTACCGATACCCGCTTGCTGTACTAAACTAACGATCATCTGATATCTGCCATGTGGGGCATATACCTGAATATCACCGCCTACCACAATTTGCTGCCCATCGGTCAGGTTCAGGTCAAGTCGCTGAGCAGTGCTTCTCCAAATCACGCAAGGCAGGGAGGCGTTGGAATCCTTGAGGGTAAAATAATAATGTCCGTTTCGGCTTTGACTCACATTACTGGTTTCCCCTTCCACAAGAATATCAATGAAGTTCTGTTCCAGTACATTTTTGATCTTATCGGTAAGCTGAGATACGCTGGGAATATCGAACAAAAACGGGATCTGATTATCGGACATACGGTGTGTTTCGTTTCAAAATTACGTCTTAAGGTAAGAAGGATAGAATTGCTTCGCATGAGGAAAGAAGTAATGCGCTTCAAAATCAAAATGGTCGATCTGAAAACATTGGGTCTCTCGATATGCAGATCTTATATTATTAGCCTGAAACTGAACCGGCCAAAACTGCTATGACCAAAACACAGATCGAGCAATATCTCTATAAGCACATCCCCATCACAAAGGCACTGGGAGTTAAAGCACTATCCTTTTCAAAAGATGAAATCAGGTTACAGGCTCCATTGTTCAATAATATCAATCACCGTTCGACGGCATTTGGTGGAAGCATCAGTAGTTTGCTGATCACCACCGGATGGTCTTATCTAAGGTTGTTATTCGATGATCAGGACCCGGTTCCTGCCATAGTGATCGGAAGAAGTTCGACGAATTACCTGAAACCGATAAATCAGGATTTTGTAGCCGAGTTACAGATCCCGGATGAGGAGAAGCTGTCAAAATTTATGGAAATGTATGAACGGTTTGGTAAGTCACGAATTACACTTAAAGCTTTTATAAAAAACGGGGAACAGGTTCAGGCTGCATTTGAAGGAGATTTTGTTGTGATGAAGCATCGGAGACAATAAAAGCGGGTCTGTATTTTGTGCATTGACCTCTAAAGGCGGTATATTTGCAGGCAAAATAAAAAGCCAAAATCATATACTATGCTCCTCAAAAACCTGAAACCCGTAAGCAGTTCACACAATGGTAAAGAAACCATCGATATCCGCCTTGATGGGGATGTGATCAAAGAGATCGGGAGTGGTTTAAATGCCACAAAAAACGAAGAAACTCATGATTTTGGAGGGGCATACGTTTCCCCGGGTTGGATGGATATGCATGTTCATTTACGTGATCCGGGTTTTGAACATAAGGAAACCATAAAAACAGGTTGTGATGCCGCTGCTTTTGGTGGATTTACAGCCGTAGCCTGCATGCCCAATACCAAACCGGCCACACATACCCGGGATGTAGTGGAATATATCATCAAAAAGGCCCAGAAGCTGCCGGTAGATGTTCACCCGATCGCTTGTGTAACTAAAGACCGTGCCGGTAAATCCATCGCTGAAATGGCGGACATGAAAGAGGGTGGTGCCGTGGCATTCAGTGATGACGGTGATCCGGTGTATGATTCTCAGGTGATGCGCGTGGCCCTGGAGTATTCTTCTATGCTGGGAATGCCCATCATCAACCACGAAGAAGACCTGGCACTGTCGCGACCCGGGCACATGAACGAAGGCAAGGTGGCAACCCGCCTCGGTTTGGATGGAACACCGGGAATTGCGGAGGAAGTGATGATCGCCAGGGATATCATGCTGGCAGAATATACCGGGGGGCATATTCATGTGGCTCACATCAGTACCAAGAATGCGGTGGATCTGGTTCGTCAGGCCAAGAAAAAAGGGATCAATGTAACGACAGAAGTTTGTGCCCATCACTTTGATCTGACGGATGAAGAGATCGAAAGAACGAATTTCAATACAAATTTCAAGATGCACCCGCCGCTTAGAACACAGGAAGATGTGGATGCCATGGTAGAGGGATTGATTGACGGCACCATTGATGCCATTTGCACCGATCATGCTCCGCATGCCATAGAAGAAAAAGAAGTAGAGTTCATCTATGCACCAAACGGCATCATCGGACTCGAAACAGCGTGGTCCATTTCAAACGAGAGACTGTTTCAAACCAAAAAGCTGGATCTTCAGCAACTGGTTGAAAAGCTATGCACCAAACCTCGGGAAATACTCAATCTTGAGGTTCCGGAGATCAAAGAAGGAGTGAAAGCCAACCTGACCTTCTTCAATATGGATGAGGAATGGACCTTCACTCCTAAGAATGTGCGATCTAAATCGAAGAATTCGCCCTATCTGAATCAAAAAATGAAAGGCCGTGCGGTTGGAATCTTCAACAAAGGTCAACTGGTACTGAATGAGCTTCGATAAATTACTTGCCATAGAGACAGCTACTCAGGTTTGTTCTGTTTGTTATCAGGATGAACGTGGGGAGGTCTTTGAGAAACGGACTGAAAGAAAAGGGTCTCATTCTGAGTTACTTTTTATTTTCATAAGGGAATTAATGGAAGAGAATGGATTCAGGATAAGTGATCTGAATGCTGTGCTTGTGAGTACAGGTCCCGGTTCATACACCGGGTTAAGGATCGCAGCAAGTTCCGTAAAGGGTTTACTGTTTGGTTTCGATATTCCCGTTTATGCGGGTAATACCCTGGCCGGTTTTGCGCAGATGTCCGGGATGGGGAAGGTCCATTCCGTAATTAATGCCAGAAGAAAGCATCTCTACCATCAGCTGTTTGATAAGAACAGTGAAGTAAAAGCCGTTTCAGAAGCCCGGATCCTTGAGCTGGATCAGATCGAAAACATGCTTAATGAGGGGGATTCGATCATTGGAACCGGAATGGACCGACTTGATGAGGAAAGAGTCGAGCAGTTAAAAGTACTTGAGGCTACTTCAATTTCTGCAAAAGGATTGATCGATCTGTTCAAAAGCGGATCAAAAGAAGAATTCTTCAGTAAAACAACGCCTGAAGAACTCGAATCAAATTATCTGTCGAGCAGTCAGGTCAACAATACAAATGTAAGCAAGGCGAATTCTAACTAAATCAGATTCAGAATTAAGCGTTAGAATCTTTATTTTTATCCCTTCAGAATCATAAAAAACTACATATGTCCTGGTTTAAAAGAAAAGACGAAAATATTCAAACCAACACACGCAAGGAAATGCCGGAAGGTGTGTGGATCAAAGTACCCACAACGGGAGAAACGATCCATAAGCGTGAACTGGAAGATAACCTATGGGTTGATCCGTTAAGTGGCTATCATTTCAGAATTGGAAGTGAAAAATATTTTGACATCATATTTGATAATGGAAAATTCAAGGAACTGGGGCAGGAAATTCAGCCAACCGATCCGCTGAATTTCGAAGACCGAAAGAAATACAAAGACCGTCTTAAAGAATATCAGGATAAGACCGGGCTTTCTGATGCTGCCAGAGTGGGCGTCGGTAAAATGAATAAGCTGGATCTTGTAGTAGCCTGTATGGATTTCTCATTCATTGGAGGAAGTATGGGTTCTGTGGTAGGTGAAAGACTTGGAATTGCTATTGACCATGCCCGCGAAAATAAGATCCCGCTGATCATCATTTCCCAGACCGGTGGAGCGCGCATGATGGAAAGTGTATTGAGCCTCATGCAAATGGCCAAGACCTCGGCCAAACTGGCTCAACTTGAAGAAGAAAATGTGCCTTACATTTCATACATGACAGACCCGACAACCGGTGGGGTAACTGCCAGTTATGCCATGCTCGGTGATTTCAATATCGCTGAACCTGGTGCGCTGATCGGTTTTGCAGGACCGCGTGTGATCCGCCAAACCATTGGGCGTGATCTGCCGGAAGGATTTCAAACAGCGGAATATCTGCTTGAACACGGTTTCCTGGATTTCATCGTGCCACGAACCAAGATGAAAGCGAAGCTGACGAAATTGCTCAAGATCGTTCTGCATAAGCATTAAAGCTAAATCTCTTACAGTAAGTAACTCACAGAAAAGAATGCTATCGGCGTTCTTTTCTTGTTTTAACCCAATTTGAAAAACACATGAAAAAATTAAGTCTATCCTTTTTCATCGTACTAATGTTGATGGTTTCTGCTGTGGCGCAGAATACCAAACCCATTGAGTTTGAGCATTTGTTTGACGGTACATTTTCTCCACAAACCGTACAAAATGTTCGCTGGATGAATGACGGTCAGTTCTATTCAGCAACCAGTAATAACCGGGTGATCAAATATGACATCATTGATGGAACCGAAACGGTTTTGTTTGATGGGAGTGAGTACAGTCTCAGTAATGGAGAATCTCCCTTTCCTGTACAGGGATATCAGTTTTCGGCCGATGAGTCAAAGTTATTGCTAAAAACAGAAGTTGAGCAGATCTGGAGAAGAAGTACCCGTGAAAATTATTATGTGTACGATATTGAAACCGGTACACTGACCAAGCTGACCGCCTCGAATGAAAAACAGCAATATGCTGAACTGTCTCCACAAGGTGATAAAGCTGCGTTCGTGAGAAATAACAACCTGTTCTGGGTGGATCTTAATACCGGTGAGGAGGTTCAGATCACAAATGATGGAGAGTTCAATAAGATCATCAATGGTGCAGCCGATTGGGTGTATGAAGAGGAATTTGGGTTTGCTAAAGCCTGGTTTTGGTCGCCGGATGGTGATCGGATCGCCTTTTATCGGTTCAATGAAGAGCGCGTCAAAGTATTCTTTATGACCGATTGGGGAAGCCTCTATCCGGATCAGGTTCGGTTCAAGTATCCAAAAGCTGGAGAGCAAAACTCATTAGTCACTATACATGTGTACGACCTGAACAATGGTGAAACCAAAACAATGGATATTGGCGAGGAAACGGATCAATATATCCCAAGGATCAACTGGACGCGTGATAATGATCTTTTGGCGATACGTAGAATGAACCGGCTTCAGAATAAACAGGATCTGCTCTTCGCTAATGTTGAAACCGGAGAAACCGATCTGATACTTACGGAAGAAAGTGATACCTGGCTGGATGTACACGATGACTTGTATTTCCTCGAAAACGGAGTTCAATTTATTACCACAAGCGATCGTGATGGATATAACCATATTTACCTGTATGGTATGGATGGTGAGCTTGTTCGGCAGGTGACGTCAGGCGAATGGGATGTAACAAATTTTGTAGGTCACGACGACAGGAATTACCGTTTGTATTACGTCAGTGCGGAGAGTTCACCCCTGGAAAGAAACTTATACAGTGTCCGGGTAGATGGCCGGCGAAAAAGTATGCTAACCAATGGTGAGGGATGGCATAACATCAATATGAGCCGGGATTTTAAGTACTTCATTGATACCTATTCTGATCACAACAAACCTCCGAGAATTTCACTTCACAGGCAGGATGGCCGGGAGATCCGTTTACTTGAATCAAATGATACGCTGGCAAACCGATTGAACGAATACAGCTATCTTGAAAAAGAGTTTATAACCGTTGAAGTCAATGGAACGACCCTGAACGCCTACATGATCAAACCGGTAAACTTTGATTCAACTCAAAGCTACCCGGTGTTGATGTACGTATATGGCGGTCCGGGAAGTCAAACTGTAACGAAGTCGTTTGAAAGCGGAATACGCCCGATGTGGCATCAGTATCTGGCGAATCAGGGATACATTGTGGTATCTGTAGATAACAGAGGAACCGGAGCAAGAGGGCGTGATTTCAAAAAGCAGACCTACAAAATACTGGGACAGTATGAAACAGAAGATCAAATAGCAGTTGCTAACTATCTGTCTGACCTGCCTTATGTGGATGAGAACCGGATCGGGATCTGGGGATGGAGTTATGGTGGATACATGTCATCTCTTTCACTGGCCGAGGGATCTGATGTTTTTACAACGGCTATTGCCGTGGCTCCCGTAACGGATTGGAGATTCTATGATACCATTTACACTGAGCGGTTTATGCAAACACCTCAGATGAATCCTGAGGGCTATAATAACGGTTCACCCCTTGAAAAAGCCGGCCAGATCGAAGGAAATTATTTGTTGATTCATGGTACCGGGGATGATAATGTGCATTTTCAGAACACCGTTGAGATGATCGATGCGATGGTTGAGGAAGATGTGGATTTTGAAACCATGATCTATCCCAACAGAAATCATGGTATTTACGGTGGCAACACAAGCCGACACCTGTATCGATTGATGAGTGATTTCATTCTTGAACATCTTTGATAGACCGAAATAAATTTAATTTAACACCAAACTTGGAATACAAGCATGCGCTTTGCTGATTACGCCAAAATTTATGTAACCGCCGGAAGAGGGGGAGATGGATCCCTGCACTTTCGAAGAGAAAAGTATGTCCCAAAAGGAGGTCCTGATGGAGGTGATGGCGGAAAAGGAGGAGATGTTGTGCTTGTTGGTAACGAACAGCTCAATACCATTCTTGATCTTCGCTACCGAAAATACATCAAAGCGGCAGCCGGAGATAATGGGGCTAAACAACGAAGTACCGGTGCCGACGGCAAGGATGAGATCCTGGAGGTGCCGCTGGGAACAGTCGCCTTTGATGCAGAAACCAAAGAGCGACTTGGAGAGATCACGGAACACGAACAAAAGCTGGTGATCGCCAAAGGCGGAAAGGGTGGGCTGGGGAACTGGCACTTTAAAAGTTCAACCAATCAAACGCCACAGTATGCACAGGAAGGAAAACCCGGTGAGGAACGGGTAGTGGAACTGGAATTGAAGCTGATCGCTGATGTAGGGCTGGTTGGTTTCCCGAATGCCGGAAAGAGTACCTTGTTGTCGGCATTGTCGCATGCCAAGCCAAAAATTGCCGATTATCCATTTACTACGCTTGAGCCCAATCTCGGGGTGGTCAAGTTTTCAGATTACCGCAGTTTTGTAATGGCTGATATCCCCGGCATCATAGAAGAAGCCCATGAAGGGAAGGGGCTTGGGATTCAGTTTCTGAGACATATTGAGCGAAATAATGTACTATTGTTCATGGTAAGCGCTATCTCTGATATTGAGTACGAGTACAAAGCCTTGCTGAATGAACTGAGATCATACCGAAAAGACCTTCTTGACAAACCCCGTGTTCTGGCCATCACAAAAATGGACCTTAAGGAAGGCTACGAGTTAGATCAGGAACTTCACTTTGATGACGAAATTCCCGTTATTCCTATTTCTTCGGCAACCGGCCACGGTGTCGATGAGCTTAGAGAGAAACTTTGGGAATTGATTCAAGATGTTAAAAAACAAGAAGAAACTTAGGGTACTATTAGCATTAAGCATTATACCGGGCTTTGGTTGCCGGCGCGTTTATAACCTTATCAGATATACCAAAGATCCGGAAAAGATCTTTCACCTTGGCAAGCGAGAGCTGCGGTCAGTAGAGGGGATTGGTGAGGCCTCAGCCTTATCCGTACTTGCGTTTGATGAGTGGGATAAGGTTGACCATATTCTGGAGCAAACAGAGAAGAATGGTTCAAAGATCATTACACTGGCTGATCCTGAATATCCTGACCTTTTGAAGCAGATCTACGATCCTCCCGTTCTTTTCTGGATCAAGGGAAATGCAGAAGCTTTGAAACAACCGGGGGTAGCCATAGTCGGGACCCGGAATACGTCACCATATGGCCGCAAAATGGCCAGGAAATTTACCGAGGATCTGGCTGATCAAAAATTATGCATATTCAGTGGCTTAGCTCATGGAATTGATTCCATTGCGCACCAAACAGCACTAGATAACAATACCCAAACAGTAGCTGTACTTGGTTCAGGGATCGATAATTTGTACCCACGCGAAAATGCCGGGCTGGCTAATGATATTGTGAGATCAGGTGGGGCAGTGATCACAGAATATCCGCTTGGTACGAATCCTGATGCCGGAAATTTCCCGGTTCGAAACCGGATCGTCAGTGGCATGAGTTTGGGGGTTTTAGTGATTGAATCAGGGATAAAGGGTGGCAGCATGATCACGGCAGATCTGGCTCTTGATCAAAACAGGGAAGTATTCGCATTGCCTCATCCCGTTGTGAGTCCTTCAGGTACCGGATGTAACTATTTGATCAAAAGAGGGGCAGCTAAACTTGTACAAACGGTGGATGATATTCTTGAAGAATTGCCTGTAAATGCGAATTCTGAAAGTAGCAGTGATGGCTCAAAGGTGCAGGAACAGAATAAAAAGGATTGGAGAAAGGAAGACCTTGATGAGAACTCCATCAAGATATGCGAGTTACTTCAACAAAAACCCTATCAGGTTGATGACCTGAGTGATAAAGTAGGCATGGATACAAGCCAGCTTTTGGTAGCCTTGCTTCAGCTCGAGATGGAAGGGTTGGTTTCACAAAAAGCAGGAAAGATCTTCGAGTTGAAATAATGTGTACGCTCAATCCCTTTAAGTTTATACAGATTTAATTTTCTGGCTAGAGATAAATGCTTGTTAATGTGCAGTTGTTTATTGTTTTGGGGAGTGGAATCATTTATTAAGGAATCTTAATATTTGAGTCATATTTATAACATTCATCTGAAAGGCGCATTATGGAAACCAATGTACCAGGCCCGATTCCTGATAGGGAATATGACAGGATCATGGAGCTATCGGAGCTTGATCTTGATTACTCCAATCTGAATTCACAGTTCAAAGACCTGACCAAGCTGGCTGCCAAAGTAGCCGGAACCGATATTTCTCTTATAAATCTGATCGACACTTTTACTCAGTGGTCGATAGCTCATTATGGCTTACCGGTCGAGCAGTTACCCAGGGAAAACTCGGTGTGTCAATACACGATCATGGATGACAAACCCCTGGAGATCAAGGACCTGAGTTCTGACGATCGCTTTAAAACCTTTGACTATGTTACACAGGACCCAAACCTTAGGTACTATTATGGAGTCCCGTAAACGACAGAGAATGGAAATAATATCGGGGCACTTTGTGTACTTGATGATGATCATAAACAACTCTCACCTGAAAAGATCGAGATGCTGTAGATCATAGCTGATGAGATCGTAGACAGGCTGGCAGCATTCAAGATATTGAATGATCTGAAAGATGAGCTGGAAGAATCCAGAAAGTCACAGCGAAAATTAAGTCATGATATAAGAGGTCCCCTGGGTGGAATCATAGGAGTTGCAGATCTGATCAAAGAACAGGGACAGGAAAACAAAATTGATGATATTCTTGAACTCATCAATTTGATCAAGCAGGGCGGACAATCGTTACTTGAACTAGCCGATGATGTATAGACCAGTAATTCGGATGGAGAAACGCGTCCTCCTAAATCTTCGGAATTCAATTTACTTACCCTCAAGGAAAAGCTTGAGAAATTGTACGCTCCTCAGGCTATAGCTAAAAATATTTCGTTCACGGTGGTCAATGAATCTGAGAACTCTGATATCCCTTTTCCAAAGAATAAGATCCTTCAAATACTCGGAAATGTAATCTAAAATGCCATTAAATTCACTCCCGATGGAGGAATGGTCAAGGTTCAGCAAAAGCTGAAAATTGATGAGGAGTCGGAAAATGCCAGGCTATTGTTTCTGGTTGAGGATACCGGAATGGGAATCAGTGAAGATAAGATTCAGGATATACTCAAAGGTGAAGCAAGCAGTACATCCGGTACAAAGGGAGAATCCGGCTATGGTTTTGGTTTACCGTTGGTAAAACATCTTATCTATAAGCTGAATGGCACCCTGGATATCAGCTCTGAAGTAGGGAAGGGAACCTTGTTTAAGATCGGCTTACCGTTCAAATAAGTATATAAGAGTAGATTAGGAAAAAAATACCGGTTCCGTTAGGCAGAAAGATGGTCAAATACAATCTTTTGATCGTTTATTCTGTCTTGGTTTCCACGGAACCGGTTTCTTATTTGTTTAGGTTTTGTACCTGTAAATGGCTGCAAGGCCTGAATTTTCTGGGACCTGCTCCTGCGACAGGCCATAAAGCGTACTGCCATTTCGGATAGCAGAAATGGCTGCAAAATTGATCAGGTCAATAGTTTTGCCATTCATCTTATCAGAGATCTCCACCTGATTTTTATCCGGATCAAAAATACCATACTGATGATAACCCATCGGCACAAAAAGGGTATCCACTTTACCAAAATAAGCACTCTTGATCACATCACTGATGTCAGTTGAGATCAGTTCACTGCCTTTCAGGTTATTAAAGCGTTCAATATCACTGTCTATTTCTTCACGGAAATAAGCTTCAACAATACTCCATGATTCATCTTCTAACTCTTTAACGCTTTTATTGTCGCAATTACCGGCAATGTAGTTATCGAGTACATTGAAGTACTTGTTAGCTTTTTTATAGAAAGAGACCATTTTCTCAGGTCCGGCAAGCACTAAAGGACCATTAACTTTCTTAAGATACTTGGTGACCTTGTTTTCAATGTGTTTCAGGAACAATTCCAGTTCCTTGTTGTTTTCGTCAGCTTCACCGCCTTGTCCATGGAAAACAGCTCCGCCGCCTCGGGCTCCGGAGTGGTGTTGCATAGATCGTTCATGTACATGGTATTTCAGATGATCTTCCATACTTGTGGGAACACTTTCAAAAGCGATCTGAGTGGTCTCATCCGGTTCCACCCTGAACATCTTGGTCTCATTCTGGCTGAGAAGAAGTACGTGATAAGAACTGTGATGGTTCTGAAGTTCAAGCAGTGGGGTGATCAGAAAGTTTTCAGAGATGTAGTAATTTTCTTTGGGAGACACAGGGATTTTAAAGAAATCGAAATAATTTTCGTTGGCATATATCGCTAACCCCTTGTCCTGATGCAGCCAGAACTGATTTTCTTCGGTCTTATCAACAACCGGTTTAAACAGTTCATCAACCCTATTTTCTTTCCAGCCTAAGTCGATCAGATCCGTTTTGGCTTTTTGTATCAAATTCTTAAGCCGTATGGAATCCTGTTTTGCTTCTTCCCCTGTTTTATGGGTTGGCAGAAAGATGGTGACATTCAACTCCTGGGTTTGACCAAGCAGTTTCTCAATGGTTTCTCTTCTTACTACACTCATTTATAACTCCTCTTTTAATTTAGATGTAGTTGTATATCTATTTATCACAACACATTCTGGGACTTAGTGTTCCCGAAAAATGTGGAGTTTACTACATGCAATTAATGAGGTTTGGCAATTAAAGTAAAGTGGTTTTAATGCCCGGATGGTATTTTTAGTATCAGGAACTTAGAGCCTCGATCATGACATCAATTTTCTTATCCAACGTGGCCACAGCAGGTCCGTAGTCATCGGCACTCATCAGGTTTACATTGACGCTGCAGTAGAATTTGATCTTCGGTTCAGTGCCTGATGGGCGAACCGATACCATGCTTCCATCCTCTGTGATAAACTGCAGTACATTGGAGGCGGGCAGGTCAATGTCGGTTACTTCTCCGGTAGCCATATTCTTCTCTTTAGAGCTTTGATAATCCTTGATGGTTACAACCTTGGAACCGGCCAGTTTTTTAGGGGGATTGGAGCGGAAGTTCATCATCATTTTCTTGATCTCTTCTGCTCCTGATTTTCCTTTCTTGTAAACTGATTTAAGGTCTTCCCGGAAAAGTCCGTATTCGACATACATATCAAGCAGGGCTTCGTACAAACTGCTCCCCTGATCTTTGTAGTAGGCGGCCATCTCTGCGATCATGGCACAGGATATCACGGCATCTTTATCTCTGACATGTTCCCCGATCAGGTATCCATAACTTTCCTCACCGCCGGCAATGAACTGTTTTTTACCTTCCAGTTTGGTCATCAGCTCACCTATGTACTTGAATCCGGTAAGGGTGTTAAAGCACTCAACCCCTTTATCTTTCGCAATGCGATCAATGATATAGGAAGTCACAACCGTTTTGACGATATACTCATTTCCGGTGATCTTTCCTGCCTTTTCCCAGGCTTCCAGCATATAATGGATCAGCAGGGAGCCGGTTTGATTACCATTCAGCAGAACCAGTTCTCCCTCCGTATTCCTAACAGCTATGCCAACACGGTCGGCATCAGGATCGGTAGCCATCACCAGGTCAGCACCGGTTCCCCGGGCTTTATCAAGGGCCATATCCAGGGCTTCTTTTTCTTCAGGATTCGGATATACCACCGTTGGGAAATTTCCGTCGGCTGTCATCTGTTCATCTACAAGGATGACATTCTCGAACCCAAAACGCTTCAAGGCGTCAGGTACAAGTTTTCGGGAGGTGCCGTGAATTGGGGAAAATACGATTTTCATATCCTTTTGACGGCTGATGGCATCTTTTGAAACGGACAATTTTTCAAGTTCCTCGAGGTAACGTTCATCGATCTCTGCTCCGATCATTTCTATCAGATCTTTGTTACGCTCAAACTTGACCTCATCTACCGAATTGATGTTTTGAACTTCATCCATCACCATTTTGTCATAGGGAGCGACCAACTGTCCGCCGTCGGCTCCATATGCCTTATACCCATTATATTCCTTAGGATTGTGAGAAGCCGTCAGCATAACACCGCTATGGCATTTCAGTTCTCTGATAGCAAAGGATAATTCCGGGGTAGGGCGCAGGGCATCGAAAAAGTAAACCTTGATACCGTTAGCTGAAAATACATCAGCCACAACATTTGCCAGTTCTGTTGAATGGTTTCGGCAATCGTGAGCGATCACCACTTTGATGTCCTCTCCGGTATATTGTTTTTTCAGGAAATTGGAGAGGCCCTGAGTGGCCATGCCAAAGGTATATTTATTTACGCGGTTTGAACCGACACCCATAATGCCACGAAGTCCGCCGGTACCAAACTCAAGATCTTTATAGAACGCATCGGTCAGTTCATCAAAATTCTTTGTATCTAAAAGTCTTTGGATCTCATTCTTAGTGTCCTCATCATAACTACCTGATAGCCATTGGTCGATCTTATTTTGTACAGCCGAATCTAATGCGTCCATCTTCTGAATATATCTGTGTTTTTGGATTCTTTATTTAAGGGAGTGAATATAAATAATTAAAGCAGGGGTTTCATTAAAACATTATTTATTCGATAAGGTTAGACATAATTGAGGCCTCGTTTCCGCTCCGACGCTGAGCGTCCGGAGCGAGGGTGAGTTACAGGACATAGGATATTGAAATACCAAATTGGCAAAGTCGACTGGTCCCACACGCTCTGCGTTGGAACCAAAACGGTACTTATTTTGTAAGACGGCCTCAACTGGGACCCATCCTTGTTCCTTCCCTCCGTGACGCTAACGCTCCGCAAGGAAGGAGACGCACTGGTGAAATTGGATGTTGCTTTTACCACCGAGTCCAAAAGGAGAATCGTTTTGGTTGAATTGTATTATCTGCTAAAATCCTCACCAAAGCGTCCCCTTTCCCTTGGTGCATACTGGTTGATAAAGCATGGCTATACGGAAAGATCTAATGACTACATCCAATACAAAAAATCGTAAAAGAGTGCGTTAGGGAAAGGGCCAGGGTTAGGGTCCGGTTGGATGGGGCAA
>NZ_PQBS01000034.1:628-151970 GCF_002911695.1 Gracilimonas amylolytica | reverse complement strand
CAGTAAGATCTTGTATAAGTTTTGATTTCGATGATTAAAGCGATATTCAGTTTCTTTTAAATACACATAAAAATGAGATTTCGATACCCCATTAAATTGAGCCAACCGGCGTTTGGCATAACTCCAAAAAGATTCAATGCCATTAATGTGACTCGAGGAATTGGCGAATTCATCCTGGCCATGTTGAACACGATAATGTTTGTCATAGCCCACATCCACTAGGCCATTATAGCCTCGCCAACCATCACTGTGAATCACACTGGCCGGGGCCACTTTTCCACGTATAATACACTGGAGTGTCTTTTTTCTTGCATCAGGGACAATTTCGGTATAGACTTTGCCCTTACGTTTGAAAATGCCAAAGACAATGGTTTTACCCGAAGCTCCTCGTCCTCGTTTACCAGGAATTCGTCGTGGACCAAAATAAGACTCGTCAACCTCAATGATGCCTTGGATCCGAGCCGATTGCTCAGACCATCGAGCGATGTGATGGCGCAGTTTGTCAAAGATCACGGTAACCGATCGCAATGAAATGCCGGTTAACTCAGCCGTTTCCGTTGCGGTTAAATCTAACGAAAAACACTTGATCAGATGCCGAAATTTAGCTTCTGAAATATGTGACCGTTTATAATACTTGTTATTCATTGTATAGCAATATGTTACAAGATTTTATAACATGCTATACTTCATAAGACCCTTTCATAATAACATAGGTGATCTAAAATGGAAGATCATCATCCATGTTATCGAAGTTACTATCCAACTCAACGTTACTGTTCATGGGCTTACCACCACCCTGACTTTGGTTTTGTGGTTTATTGCCACCCTGAGGGGCTCCACCGCCTTCGCCTCTGCTATCCAACATCACCATGCGCAGAGCCTTGATCTCGGTTGTATAACGCTTTTGTCCATCTTTGTCTTCCCACTGTCGGGTTTGGATTGGACCTTCAATATATACCTTTGAACCTTTGGTCAGGTACTGCTGGCAGATCTCAGCGGTTCTGCCCCAGGCAACCACGCGGTGCCATTCTGTATTTTCCTGATATTCCCCATTACTGTCTTTATATCTCTCACTCGTGGCAATATTGAGTGTAGCCACGGCTGTGTTCGATTGTGTGTAACGTACTTCCGGGTCCTGACCCAGATTCCCTATTATCATTGCTTTGTTAAGTGAACTCATGTCGTATCCTGTTTTTTTGTTATTTGTTTGCAATGTAAGAGTTAGTTCAGAGGAATTCCTTACAAAAAAATTTTAAAATTCCTGAAATCATTAAGTCATACTTAATGATTAAAATGTTGATTTAGCATTCAGATCATTGCACTTCTGCCGGTCTTTACTCTCAAATTTGTAACATTCATTCTGTTTGTGGCTCTTGTATTAAAATCACTAAACCGATTGCTATGATAAGTGAACAGATTATGGAAGAATATCTCGAACAAGAGCATGAGAATCATGAGATCAAACAAAAAGTAAAAGTCTCTTTACTACTGATCTCAGTGATATTTTTGTTACTGCTTTCTTACTAAATATGTACCTTACTGTATTCATTCATTTTATTACGGATCATCATGAATACAGATCGCTTACCTTATTGGCTTAAGATCCTAATTGCCATTGTCATTTGTAACCTAGTTGGACTGGCCGCCAGTACTGTTACTCTGGATGCCATTCCCGGTTGGTATGCTTCTCTGAATAAACCTTCATTTAACCCTCCCAATTGGTTATTCGGTCCCGTATGGACCACTCTCTACATTCTGATGGGAATTTCAGCCGCTATGATCTGGCAAAAAGGCATGAACCGAACGGATGTCAAACATGCCCTATCTGTATTTGGGATACAACTCATGCTCAATGGGATCTGGTCTTATTTGTTTTTTGGTTTCCAGAGTCCACTTTTAGCTTTTATAGAGATACTTTTTCTATTGGGAATGATCATTTTGACCATGCTTCGTTTCAGAGAACTTAAGCCATTGGCAGCTTGGCTGTTAGTCCCTTACCTGCTATGGGTCAGCTTTGCCTCGATCCTGAATTTCTCCATTTACCTGCTCAATTAGTTCAGTGTTTTCTGGTTTTTGAGACGTAAAGAAAATTTACAATAGAGTAATATTTTTATTGTAACATTACGGTAAGATTAGTTATGGGTATTAAATGAACACTAAATCTACTTTGGGTAAATGAAGACGAAGAAGAATGGGGCTGAGAAATCACTGACCGGGTGGAAGTATTACGGCCAAAAGCGACCTGATTTTGCATTGGAACCAAAAGACGGACAGGAATCAGTTTGGGATTACCCGAGACCTCCTGCCATTGAACCTGAAAGCCGTGAAGTTCTGGTGATATTTGAAAACAAGATCATTGCCCGAAGTACCAATGCTCTAAAAGTGAAAGAAACCGGTAACCCACCGGCCATCTATATTCCAAAAGCAGACATCAACAGTACTTACTTAAAAAAATCACAGGGTGTAACCCGTTGTGAGTGGAAGGGCGAGGCTATTTTCTGGAATGTTGTGGTAGATGAGAAGATAATTGAAAGAGCAGGTTGGTGTTACCCTCAGCCAAATAAAGAATACACGAAGATCAAAAGCCATCTTGCCTTTTTCCCTTCCAAATTATACTGTTACCTGAACGGGGAACACGTTAAACCCCAACCCGGGAATTTTTATGGCGGATGGGTTACAAAAGAGATCGTTGGCCCCATAAAAGGTGAGTCTGACGAGACCTACCTGTAAACTTCCTGCACGACTTTTCACATCATTTAAAATAAAGTCCTTTCTCATAGCTTTCAGAACTGAGGAATTGGAGTTATCATACCGTAAATCTAATTAAATGAGCTCTTCATGAAAAAAATACGACCTCTTTTACTTACTCTTTCAGTGATCCTGATCACAGGTTTTAGTTACCTGCAGGCTCAGGTTCCGGACTCTCACTTCGACTACATGGATATCTTCGACCTGCAAATGGTCGCTAATCCTGAGATCTCTCCGGACGGAAATACTATCATCTATCAGAGGCATCAGTTTGATGTCATGACCGACCGCAGAATGGTCAATCTCTGGACGATCGGGTTCAACGGAGAAGATCACAGACCACTTACCTCCGGTAAATCAGGATATGGTAATGTCACATGGTCACCAAGCGGCGACCGAATCGCATATACTTCCAGTGAAGAAGGGTCGAATCAGATCTTTGTACGATGGATGGATACGGGCGTTTCGGCTTCCCTAACCAACCTGACCGAAAGTCCCGGTAATCTGAGGTGGTCACCCGATGGCAGTCAGATCCTGTTCTCAAAATTTGTACCGGCATCTTCTTCACAGCGTATTGCAGATCTGCCTTCACCCCCCGATGGAGCCCAGTGGGAAAAATCAGCACAGGTGATCGATGACGTTGTTTACCGAAGAGATGGTGGCGGATATGTTGAAAAAGGCCACAATCATATTTTTGTGATCTCTGCAAATGGCGGTTCACCCCGGCAACTTACTCAGGGTGATTACGACCATGGTTCTGCCTCATGGGCCCCCGATGGTAAGCATATCATCTTTACCTCAGACCGATCCGGGAATGCAGACCTTGATCCAAACAATGAACAGATCTATGAGATGAATATCGAAACCGGTGCAATGACACAGATCACCGATAAAAGAGGACCACACAGAAGCCCAAAGATCTCTCCCGATGGTAAATTGATCGCCTATACCGGCTACAAGGATGAGTTTGTAGGATACCAGCTGACGGATCTTTATATCATGAACCGTGATGGATCTGATATCCGTAAGATCTCGGATGATGTTGAACAGGATATTTCATCGATCAACTGGGCGGCAGACAGTAAGTCTATCTTTTTTGGTTACACTAAAGAAGGCGACAGTAAGGTCGGGAATATCAAACTGAACGGTGATCACACTACTGTAGTAGAGAGCCTGAGTGGCGCAACCATTGGACGACCTTACAGTGGAGGCTCCTATTCAGTGGCTAACAATGGCCGAATAGCTTATTCTGTAGGTTCTCCAACGAAACCCGCCGAACTTGGAGTTGCACATTTTCCTACCCGAATGGCACCGCAAGTTCTCACCAATTTGAATGAGCAGTTCCTGAAGTCTAACAAACTCGGTAAGGTTGAAGAATTCTGGGTAAACAGCTCTGTAGATGATTTCAAGGTTCAGGGCTGGATCATCACTCCTCCTGATTTTGACCCAAATAAGAAATACCCCATGATCCTTGAGATCCATGGAGGTCCTTACTCCAGTTATGGACCTCAATTTACCCCTGAGTTACAACTTATGGCAAGCCGTGGTTATGTTGTGGTGTACACAAATCCCCGGGGAAGTACGAGCTATGGACCTGAGTTTGCATCCTATATCAATCTCAACTACCCGAGTGAGGATTATAACGACTTAATGGACGCAACGGATCATGTGATCGATCAGGGTTATATTGACGAAGATAATTTATTTATCACCGGGGGTAGCGGTGGTGGTGTACTTACCGCATGGTCGATCGGTATGACCGATCGGTTTGCAGCTGCCGTTGTAGCCAAACCGGTCATAAACTGGTACAGTTTTGCCCTAACAGCTGATGGAGCTGCGTTTTACAGTAAGTATTGGTTCTCTAAGCGACCATGGGAAGATCCCGAACAATACCTCGAACGCTCCCCTATTTCGCTGGTGGGCAACGTCACCACTCCAACTATGCTGCTAACCGGTGAACAGGATTACCGGACTCCCATGAGTGAAACCGAGCAGTATTATGCCGCACTCAAAATTCAGGACATTGATGCCGTCATGGTTAGAATTCAGGGATCCGGTCATGGTATTGCCGGTAAACCAAGTAACCTGATCCGCAAGGTTGGTTACATTGTTGGATGGTTCGACAGGTACAAAAATTAGATCTGTTGCAATGACCTTCCCGTAAGGCTTAATATGACCTAACATTTTTAAGGTTGATGAGAGTCAGTTCAGGCTACCAAATGAACTGACTCTTTTATTTTTAGGGGTAGAATAGTTTTCTCTTAAAAATTTCTTCTTAAAACAGTTCCTAATCGATATCTTTTCGAAAATGAAAATCCATCCAAAAACTAACTGAATGCTCTTTGCGGTAAGCCTTCCATTTCTGAATGAAATTGTAGCTCTGTTTCTGGTCAGCGTTGTCATTGCATACATTTGCTATAAGATCAAACTGGTTCCCATTGCCGGATTTCTTATTGCCGGGGTGATCATCGGTCCCAATGCGCTGGCCCTTGTTCAGGATATAGAACTGGTGGATATGCTGGCTGAGATCGGTATCATCTTACTCCTTTTCACCATTGGTATAGAATTCAGTCTTGAGAAGCTTGCTCGTATCAGAAATGCCATCCTGGTTGGGGGTGGATTTCAGGTCATCTTTACCATTGCGACGGTCGTTGGCATTTTACTTTTATTTCAGGTGGATTATAAGATCGCTATTTACACAGGGTGTTTGGTAGCACTGAGTTCAACGGCTATCATTTTGGGCCTGTTAAGTGAACAAGGAAAAACGGATACACCGGTTGGCCGACTTTCACTGGCCGTTCTGATCTTTCAGGATCTGGCCATTATTGCCATGGTGTTATTGGTTCCTATACTTTCAGGTCAGAGTGATTCCATTTCAGATGTCTTCTGGGTATTAGGCAAAGCCATCGCATTGATCGCACTGGTCGTATTCTCTGCCCGAAAAATAGTACCCTGGATCCTCGAAAAGGTTGCTCAAACCCGGCGGCAGGAACTGTTTCTTTTGACTGTCATGGCCATCTGTTTTGGTACTGCTGCCCTTACAAATCTGGCCGAAGTAAGCCTGGCACTTGGGGCTTTTCTTGCCGGATTGGTTGTAAGTGAAAGTCATTACAGTGATCACGCTCTGAGTGAGATCCTTCCATTGAAAACCATTTTCAACGCGGTGTTCTTTGTTTCAGTCGGTATGCTTCTTGACCTTCAGTTTGTACTCGATAACCCTCTGCTTCTGCTCGGAGTTGCTTTCGGTATTTTACTTCTTAAATTCATAATCAGTTCAGCTAGTATTTTAGTTTTGGGATACCCGGTCAGGGTTGCCGCAGCTACCGGTCTCGTACTTGCACAGATCGGTGAATTCTCTTTTGTACTGGAAAGGGCAGGTCGGGCTGCCGGATTAACTCCCGGGGGTTTTGGCGAAGTTGGCTCCCAAACCTTTATAGCAGTATCTGTTCTACTCATGCTACTTACTCCTCTTATGTTAAAAGTGAGCCCAAATGTAGGTGAACTCCTATCAAAAACGCCCCTCAGAAAACTGGGATCAAACCGGGAAGATTCAACGGATGAAGTTCAATCCACTGATCTTGAAGACCATGTAATTCTTGTTGGTTACGGTCCGGCCGGAAGAAACCTTGCAAAAGTTTTCAGTGAAACCGGCATTCCATTTGTTGTCATTGAAATGAATCCACAATCCGTTAATGAAATGCGGAAAAATGGCATAAAAGCTATTTACGGTGATGCGTCAAGAACTCATATTCTTGAGCATGCCGGAGTATATAAAGCCAAACTTTGTGTAGTGGTCATAAATGAGCCAAGAGTTACCCCAAGGATCATCAAGCTGGCAAATTATTTAAATCCCACCATACAGGTTATTGCCAGAACCCGATATATGTCTGAAGCTGAACAGCTGAAACAGGCCGGAGCCCATCAGGTAGTACCGGCCGAAATGGAGACCACGGTTCGGTTATTTTCCAACGTTTTGAAATCCTATATGATCTCTGAAGAAGAGATCGAGCAGCACATCCGTGACCTGCGTAAAGAAGATTATCAGATCATCCGTGGCAGCATACAGGAAGCTCACCTTATGGTGCTTCAGGGCCTGGATGAAGAAGGCCTTCATACCCGGGCTGTTGTAGTAAGGGAAGGTTCTTTTGCAGCCGGTAAATCCTTAAGTGAACTGATGCTCAGAAATCGTTATCAGATCACCGTATTGACCGTTCATCGCGGGGAAAATAACTTTGGTAATCCTGCCGGAGAATTTACCCTTAAACCCGGTGACAGGCTTATTATGGTAGGACTTGCTGATCGCTTTGCCGAAGCCGCTGAGATCTTCCGTGAACAAGATATGCCTGAAGAGCTCAGGGAGAGCTGAGTCACCTTGATCCTTTACTTTTCTTTAGAAACTCAATAAATCTTCAGTAAAGATTACCTTCTAAATTCCATCTATTTTGACAGGTGTCATAACTTTTAACATTTCATTTTGGAACAAAACACGTGGTGATAACTCTTAATACTATGTAATGGAAGTAAATGAAGTAGCTCAACTAATATTAATTTTTTTTAATATTAGAGTTTGTTAACTTTATGTAGTGTTTAACCAATGCACCTGTTATGAAAACTTTACTCACCACGATCTCTCAAAAACTCAGTGCGGCGATAAAAGCTCATTTTGATAAGAACCCAAATGATGTCGTAGCTCTATCTTTCGGTGCTTTAGTTTTGGCTTTTATCCTTCTTATTACTCCTCACATCCCACAGAATACCTCTTCTGATTTAGCTAAGAATCCGCCAACAGTAACGGAAGTTAACTCACAGTTTAGCGGCAAAAATATTAAAGTGGATGATCATTCAGTCCAAAAAGCTACTTTAAAGTAAGTCTATAGTATAATTTTAAACGAGACATTAGCTTTTTGTTGGTACATACTCTCCTTTAATAATTTGACGTATGTAATGCATTTTTTCTTTTTTGGCTAAGATAAGTAGCTTGTCACCAACCTGTATTTGAGTAACCCCTCTGGGTACCAAAAATTTTCCTTTCCTATTTATGATCACAATCAAGGAATTATCCGGAAATTCAAGATCGATCACATATTTTCCAACTATCGGATCACCTTCAGCAACTTCCACTTCTTTCATAGCACTTTTTACATCCACGGAAGGCTCAAATTCGACTGGAAATTTTGTTTTTGGGATTACAGGAGTATCAACATGTAATTTTCGGGCTACCCAGGGAATGGTTGGGCCCTGAATAATTACAGATGTGACTACTACAAAGAAAACCACACTGAAGATAAGTTCCGCATTGGGAATTCCGGCAACTAAAGGAAATGTAGCCATGATGATCGGAACTGCCCCTCTCAATCCGGCCCATGATACCATCAATTTACCACGGGACTTTTGGGAAGAAAACATCAATGAAATAAATACACTTACCGGGCGAGCAAAAACGATCAAAACACCGGCAATAATTAATCCCTCTACCCAGATATCCATGATTTGATTCGGAAATACCAGTAAACCTAAAGTCAAAAACATTGTGATCTGCATCAACCACCCCATTCCGTCAAAGAAATTCATCAAGCTACGTTGGTGAATGAAATTTGAATTACCTAAAACTAAACCGGCAAGATATACGGCCAAAAATCCGCTACCTCCAAGTAGATCGGTAATAGAATATATTAAAGGTACCAGTGCGAGTGTCAGTACCGGATAAAGGCCTTCATACTCTAAGTGAATGTTATTGATGAGCCACGTAATAGCTTTTCCAAACAGATAACCGACAACCAGCCCTATGGCAACTTGGAGAACAAAAAGAATGAGAAGATCAGGTATTCCAAAATCAGGTAAAACCATCCATTGAATAACACCAAGTGCAAGAAAAATCGCCATAGGATCGTTTGTTCCGGATTCAAATTCCATCAGTTCTTTAAGACGATACTTGAACCCTATAGCTTTCCCTCTCAACACCGAAAAAACAGCTGCAGCATCCGTAGATGAAACAATAGCACCTAGTAAAATACCTTCAAGAATTGAAAAATCGAGTATCCAAATTGCAGCCCCACCTACAATAAGCGCACTAACCAATACTCCCAAAGTTGACAGTGAAATACCGGGGACAATTACCGGCCGAATTTTTTTCCAGCGAGTATCTAAACCACCTGAAAATAAAATATAGATCAATGCTATTATGCCTAATGACTGTGCGATCTCATAATCATCAAAATAAACCAGATTGAGACCGTCTGAACCGGTTAACATTCCAACTCCCAAAAAGATAAGAAGAGCGGGTATTCCCCACCTGTTTCCGAGCTTACTCGAAATGATACTGATTAGTAGTAATGAAGCTCCGGTAAGCAAGTAAAGAGAAATCGTCATTCAATGGCTTTAATATTATTGAGATATAAAGAAATAAAATATAAAAGCCCGTACTAACAACAAATAGTACGGGCTTTACCAATTATGGTACACAAGAAGTTATTTCCAGGCTCCCAGGATCAATCCCATCAAGGTATAGACGACCACCCAGAATCCTCCGTTTATAAAAATATATTTCCAGGATCTCCTCTCATAAAGTGCATTAACTCCAATGGCTGTTGCCACCCATCCAAATCCTGCCAGAAATCCATAAAAGGCTCCTTCTTCTAACCCCACCTCATTACCAAAGAACATGGCGAGGCAGTAGGCCATTACAAATTGAAAAAGAAAGGTAAATCCAAAGACCTTACCCATACCGCCATTATTAAGATCACTTTCTGTAAGACCGGTAGATTCCATCCATTTCTTACCAAAGAGTGGCCCATACCAAATAAAGCCTATGGCAAATCCAACCAAAGAAGCCGCTATAACGGCTAACCAGTTTATTGTTACACCTTCCATGTATGTCCTCCGTTAATTATTGTGGAATAAGTGGCTGCCCAACCCTTCCTGTGTTTTTGCACCCACTCTTTACGAATTAACAAAAAAACTTGGGTTCCTACAATAGTTGCTATTAAATACATAATTACAAGAGTTAATAGCTCTGCTTTTGTCTTAATTTTCTTACCTTTAGTGCTGAATTAACGCTGAAACAAGAATTCACTATGACATATCCTGATTTCAATCAGACGATACCAATTGACGAGATCGGTGTAAACGAGCGGGTGGCCCGCCTAAACTCCCGTAGTATCAAAAAGGGCTCAAAAGTTCAGGCTCTTAAACTTGCCTTGAGTATGATCGACCATACCACCCTTGAAGGGAGTGATTCTCCGGGTAAGGTTCGCCAGTTGTGCAAAAAAGCTAAACAGCCCTACCCTGCCATGCCTGATCTTCCTACGGTTGCAGCTGTATGCGTTTATCCCCGATTGGTTGGAATAGCCAAGCAAGAACTGAAAGGAACCGATATCAATGTAGCGAGTGTGGCCACCTCTTTTCCAAGCGGACAGGTTCCACTATCTAATCGGTTGGATGATACACGCTTTGCTGTGGAAGAAGGAGCCGATGAGATCGATATGGTCATCAGTCGTGGGGCTTTTTTAAACGGAGAATTCAGCCTGGTCTTTGATGAGATCGCCGCTGTAAAAGAAGCCTGTGGAGAGGCTCACCTCAAAGTGATATTAGAAACCGGTGAACTTCAAACCCTTGAGAATGTTCGAAAGGCAAGCGATATCGCTATGCATGCCGGGGCTGATTTTATTAAAACTTCAACCGGAAAAGTGAGTCCTGCTGCCACACAACCGGTTACTCTGGTCATGCTTGAGGCCATAAGGGATTATTACTATAAAACGGATAAGATGATCGGCATGAAACCTGCCGGTGGCATCCGAACTGCGAAACAAGCCATACAATATTTGGTATTAGTTAAAGAAACCCTTGGCGCAGCCTGGCTGAATAAACACTATTTCCGATTTGGAGCCAGCTCCCTTACAAATGATATTCTGATGCAGATCGTAAAACAGGAAACCGGTCAGTACCAATCACTGAATTACTTTAGTAACGATTAAATTTTTCAACGTTTTCAATTTTAGAATCCACTGTCATGTCCAATACTGAAACCAAAGACGTTCCTTACAAACCAACCTCTCCCAATTCTAAGCTGGATTTTGCCTCTGTATGGGAATATGCCCCTGCTCCACAGGATTCTGATTTTGCTGAGGTAAAGGAAAAGTATGACCTATTCATTGATGGAAAATTCGTGAAACCTTCTAAGGGGCGATATTTTAAAAGTACCAATCCTGCCAATGAAGAGGTTATCACTGAGTTTGCTGAAGCCACTCAAAAAGATGTGGATAAAGCGGTTAAGGCGGCCAGAAAAGCGTTTGAGGGTGAATGGTCTCGTATTTCTGCCAAAGAACGTGGAAAATACATCTATCGGATCGCACGTATGATCCAGGAAAGAGCCCGGGAATTTGCAATTCTTGAAAGTATGGACGGCGGCAAGCCGATCCGTGAATCCCGCGATGTGGATATTCCTTTGGTTGCGGCCTATTTCTTCTACTATGCCGGATGGGCAGACAAACTGGAATATGCCTTTCCCGGTAAACAACCTGAACCTCTTGGTGTATGCGGGCAGATCATTCCGTGGAATTTCCCTTTGCTGATGCTTGCCTGGAAGATCGCTCCTGCCCTTGCCACAGGTAACACCGTGGTTCTGAAACCTGCTGAAACCACCTCACTCACCGCGCTTAAATTTGCCGAGTTAGTGAAAGATTGTGGGTTGCCCGATGGCGTGGTGAATATTGTTACAGGAGCCGGACAAACCGGAGCCGAGATCGTTAATCACAAGGATGTTGATAAGATCGCCTTTACCGGTTCAACCAAAGTGGGTAAACTCATTCAAAGTTCGCTGGCCGGTACTGATAAAAAATACACCCTGGAATTAGGCGGTAAAGGCGCTATGCTGATCTTTGAAGATGCCCCGATCGATCAGGCAGTGGAAGGCATCATCAATGCTATTTATTTCAATCAGGGACACGTTTGCTGTGCCGGTTCTCGCCTGTTGGTTCAGGAAGGTATCGCTGATAAGGTAATTCAAAAACTTAAGGACCGACTGGCAACCCTTATTGTTGGTGATCCTTTGGATAAAAATACGGATGTCGGAGCGATCAACTCTAAGGAACAATTTGAAACAGTAAACAAGTATCTGGAACTGGGTGTTGAGGAGGGCGCCGACATCTATCAATGTGATTGCAAGGTTCCTGATAATGGATACTTCATTCGCCCTACTCTTTTTACCAACGTTTCCCAATCCAATCGAATCGTTCAGGAAGAGATCTTTGGCCCGGTTCTAACGGTTCAAACCTTTAGAACAGCGGAAGAAGGCATTGAAAAGACAAATAACACCCCTTATGGCCTCGCTAACGGCGTCTGGACAGATAAGGGCTCCAAGATATTCAAAGTAGGAAGCAAGATGCGTTCAGGTGTGATCTGGGCGAATACCTACAACAAGTTCGATCCAACCTCACCGTTCGGAGGTTACAAGGAAAGTGGTGTTGGTCGTGAGGGTGGAATGCACGGACTTGCAGCATACATCAAAAATTAAACTAACAGACTAGTTAAAGGTTCAAAGTTATTGGTGACGTTCCCTTATTAGATATTACCAATAACCGATTTACCATTACACTATTAACAAATATTGATCATGGCTGAAGAAAGAATAGATGTAAAGAAAACCTACAAAATGTACATAGGCGGGAATTTTCCCCGCAGTGAATCGGGCAGAACCTACAAAGCCCTTGACTCAGATGGAAATTTGTTGGCAAATGCCTGTCAGGGTTCCCGTAAGGATTTTCGGGATGCAGTTAAGATCGCCCGTGGTGCTTTTAATGGGTGGAGCAGCCGTAGTGCGTACAACCGAGGGCAAATTCTGTACCGTATTGCCGAAATGCTGGAAGACAGACGTGATCAATTTATGCGGGAATTAGGTCCTATTGGTTTTAAAACGGCTGAAGCTGAAGCCGATATCAATGCCTCCATCGACCGTCTTATTTATTACGCCGGCTGGACTGATAAATACCAACAGGTTTTTGGATCGGTCAACCCGGTAGCCAGTTCACATTTTAACTTCAGTATGCTTGAACCGACAGGCGTGGTTGCTGCCTTCGCACCGGAAAAAAGTCCGCTTTTGGGCCTTGTCTCAATTATTTCTCCTATTATTGCCGGGGGTAATACATGCGTGGTGCTGGCTTCGGAGGAATTCCCGTTACCGGCTATTAGCTTTGCTGAAGTTTTGAATGCATCAGACGTACCTGGTGGTGTTGTAAATATCCTCACAGGTTCTCGTGAAGAATTATCGGAACATTTTAGCTCTCATATGGATGTAAATGCCATGTGTTACACGGATGAATTACCATCCGACATGAAAAAACTAATAGATGAAAACGCCTCTTTGAACGTTAAGAGAGTCGTCAAACGAATGATAAAAGATTGGTATCACGAGGATTCACAATCCCCATATTTCGTAACTGATTTTCAGGAAGTTAAAACGACCTGGCACCCTGTAGGATTTTAAATAACTATGAAAAAACTTCTGTTAATATTCCCTGTTCTTCTTTTGATCACTTATGGCTGTTCAACTACCGAGCAAAGCCTATCTGATGATACTGATGGGAAAGAAACCCGGTTCACTGATGAAGATTCATCAAATGATGAGATGCTCGCTTCTTTGCGGACTACCTTAGCTGATGCTTATGCCAACAAACAGAATAAGATACCTGAGGGTTTTAACCGCATTAAGGTTAAGCAGGAAGTTCAAAAAAATATCTACGAAGGATATCGGATACAGATCTTTTCAGGCGAAGACGTCACAGGTGCCGATACTACAGCCGGTAACTTCAGAGCCTGGGCAGATACCACCCTTTCCGGTTACCAACCCGATACCTATGTGTTTTTCAAAACTCCTTATTTCAGGGTGCATGTTGGTGATTTTCATAACCGAGACAAAGCTATTCAGGTTTCTAACCTCGTGAAGCGATATTTCAAGGATGCCTGGGTGGTTTATGATAATGTGAATCCCGAAAAAGTCCCTGCCGATACCACTACCATCGAACTGATCAGAAAGGAAGATCAGTAATTCAGACTACTCCCAAAAAATCAGCCCTGAACTCTGCCTGTTAAATCCTTGTGATTAATACTCAACTTTTTGTGTATTATTACGAAGAAGAAAACAAAATTAAGTAAACATCAGGTACCATTGGGTTTAAAGAACGAAGCACAGTCCGGTTACGGAACCAGAAAATTCTACAAGGAATATGTATCCGGTATGAGCCGGGAAAGGTTCTCAAAAGAGTTAACGGCAGACACCGAGCGCCTCAAGCTGGTCTATAAAGAAGCCGTTGAAGATATAGAACGACAACAGGGGCAGCAGCTACCCGGGCATGTCAAGTTCCTTCGCCTGTTCTCAGATCTAACCCAGCGCCTCAACCCAACAAGGCGACTGATCTTTGGATTGGGATCTGTCAGCTTTGTCGCTCATTACCTTTTGAGTTTCTTTGGTTTACTGCCTTATTTCTTTATTGGAGATCTGCTTCTTCCCTTTGGGTTTCTTTCTATGTTTATGCTGCTACTGATCGAACTGCTGGAAAAATCTGATGTCCAAAAAGAGATCGATCTTGCCCGTGAGATCCAGCTAAGCCTGCTTCCGGGAACATCCTTAAATAAGAAAAACTTAGAAGTCTATTCCTTTGCACATACCGCTCAGGAAGTGGGTGGAGATTACCTTGATGTCATAGAAACAGAAGGTGGCACCTATGTTGTTATTGCAGATGTTTCAGGTAAGGGATTGAGTGCCGCTCTATACATGGTCCGGCTTCAGGCATTGGTGAGTATGATCATTGAAAAAGAAAAACCGTCACCAAAAGAATTATTTCTTCAGTTAAATAACTACATAAAAAGTAATAGCCGGGATAAAACTTTCGTGACCGGGTGTGTGGCCTACTTCCCTAATGATGAGGAATATTTTGAATACGTCCGTGCCGGGCATAACATACCGGTGTATTATAACAAAGAGCGAGATGTCACTTATAAGCTCAAATCAAACGGCTTCGCACTTGGTATGACTTCCACCAAACTTCTGGATCAGAATATGGAGGTCAAGAAGTTTCACTTTAAACCCGGAGACTCCGTTTTCTTTTACACAGATGGCCTGAACGAAGCGAGAAATAATCATGGTGAGGAATACGGGGAGGAAAGAATTGAATCTCTTCTCGAGATCTATGGTTCACTCCATGCAAAAACGATCATAGGTAAGGTTCAGTCCTCTTTGGAAGCCTTTATAGGAAACGAAAATCCATTGGACGATATCACATTTACCTGTGTACATCGCCCAATGAGATCTTCCTGAATTCAGATCATCTTCGGTTGTTAGCCAACACTGCTTCTACAACAGCATCCGTTGTGATTCCAAAATGCTTGTATAGTTCTTCATAAGGGGCAGATTCTCCGAACGAATTAATCCCCACGGATGTACCTTTTTCACCAACATAACGCTGCCATCCAAAGGTGGAACCGGCTTCTATAGACACCCTGTTGATTACCATTGCAGGAAGTACCTTCTCTTTGTAGGTGGCATCTTGTTTTTCAAATAACTCCCAGCTTGGCATACTTACTACACGGGCATCTACTCCCTCTTCCTTCAGTAAACTTTTTGCTTCAATAGCATACTGAAGCTCAGAACCGGTTCCGATCAAAATAGTATCCGGAGTATCCCCTTCCGATTCTGAATAGATGTAAGCGCCTTTTTGTACCAATTCTGCCTTATTAGATTCGTTACGAGACAAGGTTGGAAGGTTTTGACGCGTTAATACCAACAAGGTTGGTCCGGTTTGGTTTTCAAGTGCAGCCTTCCATGCATGGGACGTTTCATTGGCATCTGCAGGCCTGAGTATGGTAACATTTGGCATAGCTCTCAAACTTGCTAAATGCTCAACCGGTTGGTGAGTTGGACCATCTTCCCCTAACCCGATGCTATCATGCGTCAAGACAAAGATTGAGGGTACTTTCATTAATGCCGCCAACCTGATAGCCGGCCTCATATAATCGGTAAATACGAAGAAAGTGGCACCGTAAGGGACCATTCCTCCATGCAGAGCCATGCCGTTAACAGCCGCCCCCATACCGTGTTCTCTCACGCCAAAATGTACCGTTCGACCTGTTGGAGAGTCCTCTATGTAAGAGCCATAACCCTCTATATCGGTTTTGGTACTACCCCCAAGATCTGCAGAACCGCCAAACAGATTCGGAACCACATCCTTGATTGCATTGATCACCTTTCCTGACGCAGCGCGACTCGCCATGCCTTTTTCATCTTCCTCAAATACCGGAAGTTTATTCTTAAGCTCATCGGAGAGCTTTCGGCTCATCCATTTCTTGAATTGTCCGGCTTCTTTTGCAAAAGAACCCTCATAAACTTTCATAGCTGAATTCCACCGTTCTTCAGCCTCTTTTCCTTTTTCTACAGCCTCCCGAAATTTGGTTAAGGCTTCAGTCGGAATATGAAAAGCTTCCTCATTTTCCCATCCGTAAGCTTCCTTGGTTAATTTAATTTCTTCCTCTCCCAAGGGTGAACCGTGAGAAGATGCTTTGTCCTGTTTGTTTGGGCTGCCAAAACCAATGTGGGTTTTGCATACAACCAGTGAGGGTTTATCTTGAACGGACCGAGCCTCTTCAATAGCTGAAGTGATCTGATCATGATCATGACCGTCAATTTCGATCACATGCCAGTTATAAGCTTCAAATCGCTTAGTCACATCTTCAGTAAAAGTGATATCAGTGGAGCCTTCAATAGATATCCTGTTTGAATCATACAGATAAATAAGTTTACCTAACCCCATATGCCCCGCCATGGAAGCCGACTCGTGTGATATCCCCTCCATCAGGTCCCCATCACTGACAATTGCATAGGTATAGTGGTCCACGATCTTGTGGTCCTCTTTATTGAATTTAGCTCCCAGAAAATGTTCCGCTATAGCCATTCCTACACCGGTTCCAAAACCTTGACCCAGCGGACCTGTGGTGGTCTCAACTCCCGGTGTCATGCCATATTCAGGGTGCCCCGGAGTTTTACTTCCCATTTGCCTGAAATTTTTGATCTCCTCAAGACTGAGATCATACCCTGTTAAATGCAGTAAACTGTAAATGAGCATAGAACCGTGACCCGCTGACAAAATAAAACGGTCTCTGTCGTACCAGTCAGGATTTTTGGGATTATGCTTCAGAAATTTGGTCCACAAAACATACGCTACATCTGCCATACCCATTGGCATGCCCGGATGTCCTGAATTGGCTTTTTCCACTCCGTCTATAGACAGAGTTCGGATTGTATTAACACAAAGTTGATCAAGTTTTGAAGCGGGCATAAACAGCTGTAGTTATTTTTAGGAGTTCGATTTAGAATGGCATCCAAGATACCAATTAAGGGTTTTGGAAGAAAAGGATTTATAAATTTATTGCATAAAAAAAGCCGCGTTTAATAAAACGCGGCTTTTAAAATAATTCATTCTGCTAATTTACTTAGCTGTTGAATCACACTTCAGCTCAAATTCCATTTTATGCTCGGCAGGAGCTCTGAAAGAACCATAAAGGGCATTTGAAAATGCATCACAGGCATTGGCTTTGTTTCCAAGTGTCTGATAAGCAAATCCTAACTCAAAGTAGATCTTGGCTTTGTCAGTTCTACCACCATTCTCAAGCTCAAGAGCCTGATTGGCATGTTCGATCGCTTGTTGGGCATTACTGTTTTTATTGTTTGCTTCAGCTAAACGGTAGTGCACATCAGCAGAGCTGTTGTCATAATCCAGAGCTTTGGTCAAGGTCTCAATTGCAGTACTTATTTCACCATTTGTAATAGCTCTTGAACCAACAGCTAATAACTCATCATGAGCAGCTTCTCTGGCTCTATTAGAGATGTTCATTTTATCTGTTGCATCACCAACCTGAATGGCTCTGTCATACCATTCTAACATATCATCAATTCCCTGATCAATAATTCCGTCACCATTGGTGTCATTTAATTTCTTAAAGATCTTGGCTTTTTGATAGTAAGCAGCTGCATAATTTGAATTCAGATTCAATGCTTGATCAACCGCTTCCTCAGATCCGGCTACGTCGTCCTGACTGTAAAGTAATACAGATTTACTGTAGTATAACTGGGGAATCGCTCCCTTTGCACTTGGCGCATATCGGGTATCACCATATTCTTCACTAACAGCGATCACTTCCCTGAAATCATTAATTGCCGTCTCCAGGTCTGCAAGATCCTTGCTTTGCTGAAAGGCCTGATATGAACCACGGGCTTTTGCAAAATACATTTTTGGGATCTGACCTTCAGCATTCTGCTTGAGGTCTTCACCTTCAGGGCCTAACTGATTAGCCATAGTTATAACCTGTTCAAAAGAAGAGATAGCAGCATCGTAATTATTGGATTGCGCTTCTTCAAGTCCTGCATTGTAAAGCTGAACTGCCTGCGTCCTGTCTTGAGCTTGAATAGAGGTTGCTGTTAGCCCTAAGACCAAAGCAAGTAAACTTATTTTAAAAACCTTCATATCTATATTGAGTTTTATCGTTAGTTGCAGCGCCGAATTTAATAAAAAATGACACTGATGTTAAATTAATAACTGCTTTTTTTACGTTTTAGTATTTTTTATCAAAAATGAGAACCATTTGTTCCATTATTAAAAATAAAAGTTTGGCATTGGTTCCTTCTTACTGTAGAAGTCACAGATGATATCGACGACTTCATCGGTTGAATCGGTTACATGGAACAGATCCGTATCCTTATCAGAAATGGTCCCCCACTCTTTCATCGTTTTTTCCATCCATCCGACCAATCCTTCCCAATATGAACTTCCAAACAGTATGATCGGAATTTGGTCGATCTTTCTTGTTTGAATGAGCGTCAAACTTTCAAAAAGTTCATCAAGGGTACCGAAACCACCTGGAAATACCACAAATCCCTGTGCATACTTCACGAACATTACTTTTCGAACAAAGAAATAATTGAAATTGATCATGAAATCAGGGTCCACATGCTGGTTTATTCCCTGTTCGAATGGCAAACTGATACCCAGTCCAACCGATTTACCGTCCGCGAGCTCAGCCCCTTTATTAGCGGCCTCCATGATACCCGGCCCCCCACCTGTGATCACTCCAAATCCTTTCTTGGTTATCTTATCGGCAGTTTCAACAGCCAGTTGATAATACTCGTTCTCAGGGGTTGTTCTCGCTGAACCGAAAATGGATATACACGGCCCGATCTGAAAAAGTTTATCATATCCTTCCACAAACTCCCCCATGATCTTGAATACGCTCCAAATATCACGGTCAAAGCCTTTGGACTGATGTTGATTCTGAAATTCTCGTTCTTCTTTTGTCATATTCTCTTTAAAAATTGATAGTTAGTGAAACTGTTGGAACCGATCGGTATGCGTTGTAAGCAATTGGAATCGTTTCGAAATCTGATTTAAACGACAGGTCATCACTGACATCGAACGACCGTAAATGAGCAAACACATAGGCATCTATTGCATTTAACGCATAAGAGAGTCCAACAAATACAAAAACAAGATCTCTTCGATTCCTGTAAAAATTTCGGTTTTGTCTCAACGCTTCAAGGCTTGAGGATTCCGGTATATAATCAGGAGTGGGACCAAATTTGAAATCATCCGGTGTATTAGGATTTAAATTGTAATAAGCCGCCCTGTAATCCTGATAATTGCTATGAAGCTGAATGCTGTAATAAGTTAGTCCTCCTATTAAACCATAAACAATGGGTACTTTCCAAATTTGTTTGTTGGTTACCTGTCCCCAGCCCGGGATCATCAGTGACCGTTTCAGTACCTTTTTTGGATCAGGGAATTCCTCAACTGAGGCTTCAACAGCAATGTTATCTGGAAGGAATGAAGTTGTTGATCGATCATAATTCTGGAACGTGACCGGCTGGGCAATACCTTCAAAAGGTATCATAACCAACACAAGAAAAATGATACTATTCAACCGTATCAAGGATTGCCAATATGCGTTCAAGGTCGTCATCCGAATAGTATTCGATCCTGATCTCACCACCTTCTTTTTTAGGTTTCACATTCACTTTGGTACTGAATGTGCGTCTTAGTCGGGCAGAAATATCTTTGTAAAAGGGATCATTTGAAGGATCTTTTTCTGTCTTCTTTTTACTTCCTGTACTCTTTGAAGGGGCACTGATCTTGCGGACTTCCTCTTCGATCTGTCTCACCGAAATACCATCCTCAACCACTTTATCAAGGATCTTTTTCTGAACCTCTTCATCCTCAATGGTGATCAATGAACGGGCATGCCCCATGGAGATCTTATTTGATTTTAGGGCTGATTGAATAAAATCAGGCAGATTTAACAGCCGAAGCATATTCGTGACAGTCGTCCGGTTCTTACCCACTCTTTCAGCTACCTGAGCTTGTGTGTAATCAAATTCTTCCAGAAGCCGCTTATATCCCAAAGCGACTTCAAGTGGATTCAACTCTTCGCGCTGAATATTTTCGATAAGGGCAAAGGCCATGCTTTGCTCATCATCCGCTTCACGGATAAACGCCGGTATCTCCTTTAATCCACCCAGTTTGGCAGCTCTCAAGCGACGTTCACCGCTTATGAGCTCAAACCTTTTCTCACCGATATATCGAACAGTGATCGGCTGAATGAGGCCATGCTCACTTATAGAATCGGCCAGTTCCTCAAGTCTTTCCTCATCAAATTCCTTACGCGGTTGATGGGGATTTTTCCGGATATGATCAACCGGAACAAAAAGAACTATATTTACCCTGTCTTCCGGTTTGACAAAACTTTTCTCTACCCCTTCTTCTTTTGATGCAGATTCTCCCGCCCCTGCATTATCCTCGTCACGATACTCAGGGAAAAAAGCACCTAATCCACGCCCTAAAACTTTCTTAGTCGCCATAATTATATAATCTTAATCTGTGAGAACCGGGCTGTTCTTGAATAGCTTTTTATTATTCTTGATGATCTCTCTGGCCAGTGCAAGATAGTTTTTAGCACCGACACTTGTAGAATCGTAAAGCAGTGCAGGCTTTCCGAAACTTGGAGCCTCAGCCAGCCTCACATTTCGTGCTATAACTGATTTAAACACCCGGTCGTCAAAATATCGCTTTACCTCATCAGCCACCTGATTCGAGAGTCGTGTACGCGTGTCATACATAGTCAAAAGAACGCCTTCAATATCCAGTTCCGGATTCAGGTGTTGCCGAACGATCTTGATCGTGTTCAGAAGTTGCCCCAAACCTTCCAGGGCAAAATATTCACACTGCACCGGAATCACGATGGAATCAGATGCCGTTAATGCATTAATCGTAAGAAGCCCTAATGAAGGCGGACAATCAATGATCACAAAATCGTACTTCTCTCGAGCTTCTTCGATCGCACGCTTTAGAATGTTTTCTCGCTGATCCCTGTCTATCATCTCGATCTCAGCCCCAACAAGGTTGATGTGTGATGGCACCAGATCCAGAAAATCCAATTCAGTCTGACGAATGGTCTCATCGATCTCAGAACTTCCGATCATGACCTCGTAAACTGAGTTCGTCACCGTTTTGGTATCAATTCCTAAACCGCTCGTTGTGTTACTTTGGGGATCAATGTCTATAACAAGCGTTGGATGTTCCACAGCCGCCAGACTGGCAGCCAGGTTAATTGCCGTAGTTGTCTTTCCTACTCCACCTTTTTGATTGGCAATTGAAATTACTTTTCCCATTAAATCCTGCTTTATGCTTGTAATAGTTTTATGATAATTTCTAATATAAAGCGAGGTCTACTGCCATACAAAAATACTTATTCACATTTAAAGGCGAAGTTTTCCACATTATTTGACTAAAGCAATGTGTAACAATCGTTTAATTAGAAGAGCCGGTAAGTAATATCCTGTTAGATGGACTGGTATTCCCCATGGGTTCACTGACAAGTTGAAGTCTATCGTAGCTTTTCAGTAAATCCGGATGAAAGGTTGTTTCTGAGTTTTGAGGAGCCTCACCTGCGTATCTCAATATATCATTTCGGTCGACCCATGGCTCGACAGTTTGGCTACTCGACGCGTTTGTTACCGGACTTTCAGTTGGCATTGAGCTATAATACATGAACCCACCGGTTAACGAAGCTAATAGTATTGCTGCGGCTGCAGCTTTTATAAATATACTATTGAAGCTGTACCCGGCGTTATTTTGGGCTGCTTTGGTAGCTTTATCAGAAAGGTTATCAATAAGATGTTTGGGAGGATTGAGGTCAGGAAGTGCTGAGAGCCTTCTGTTTGTAGCTCTCAGACTTTCAACTTCGATCAAAAGATCTTCGTCTTCCCGCATTTGTTTTTCGAATTCCAGTTCTTCTGAAGGATCCATTTCCTTCATCAGATACCGAATAGCTTTATGATCATCCGTGTTGTGCATGTTTTTCTTTTTCTCTTTCTTCCTCGAAATATTTTCTCAGATTAATGAGTGCGTATCTCATGCGTCCCAGAGCTGTGTTAATGGATACACCGGTTAACTCAGCGATCTCTTTAAAAGGCATTTCATAGTAATGTCTTAAGAGTACCACAGAACGCTGCTCCTCGGGAAGCTTCGCGATATGCTTCATGAGACTTGAACGGGTTTCGTCTTCAACCAGCTGTTCGTCTGCATCCACAATACTTTCATCTTCCATCCGATCAAAATAATCGGTTGAGGAGTCTTCATCACTCCATCCACTAACGTCGATATATCGTTTTTGTTTTCTTAAATAATCGATTGTTGCATTATGGGCTATTCTCATTACCCACGCGATCCATTTCCCCTGTTCATTGTAGGTATCATCCATTTTAGTGATGACCTTAGTAAAAGTGGTCTGAAACAGATCGTTAGCGATCTCAGGGTTCATCACCATACTGTAAATGTATGAATAGATCTTTTGCTGGTGACGGTTCATGAGCTCGTTGAATGCAGATTCATCTCCATTCTTTCTAAAATACTTTACAAGCTCACGGTCTTTAAGACCCTTGTAATCCGGTTTGTCTACGTGTCTTTTAATTAATTTCATAATAGTCACCCTTAATTTGGGATTTTGCTCTTAACATGTCAAACAATATTGATGTTTAAATGTTTCAATATGTTTTGTCAGAACGTAATGAGCGTTAAAGCTGAATGAACAACCTCATCGGCTACGTCCATTTTAACACACACAACGCCTTTTACAAATAACATGTTAATGTGAGCCTTTTCCCAACAGAGCATCTACGTTTGATCCTGAAAATAATTGTACACTTTTTCACCTAATTTTTCCCCAACCACCATCTGTATTTCGGGAAGACTCTTTTCCTTGATCTTTTTTACTGATCCCAATTCGGTCAATAGTTTTTGAGCCGTTTTCTCACCGACACCGTTGATATCCAATAACTCGGTTTTTACAGTGCGTTTAGCCCTTTTTTGACGATGAAATGTGATCGCAAACCTGTGAGCCTCATCTCTGGCATGCTGCAATAGTTTCAAGGCCGTTGATTTTTTAGGGATCATGATAGGATCCTTCATCCCGGGGAGAAACACTTCCTCCAACCGCTTAGCCAATCCTATGATCTCGCATTCCCCGTAAAAACCTATTTCCTTCAGGGCATCCACAGCTGAACTCAATTGCCCCTTTCCGCCATCCACTATGATAAGGTCGGGGATCTGTAATCCATCTTTCTTAACCCGTGAGTAACGGCGGGTAAGGATCTCTTTCATGGATGCGAAGTCGTCAGGGCCTTCCACCGTTTTTATGTTGAACCGTTTGTACTCACTTTTTCTGGGTTTGGCATCCACAAAACAGACCATGGATGCTACCGGGTCGGTTCCCTGCAGGTTGGAGTTATCAAAGCACTCGATCCTTCGGGGAAGGCGATCCAACTTCAGGTGTTCTTTTAATTCTTTGACCGCATGCGGTATTCTATTCCGTTCTGCCTTGGCTTTTTCAAGAACCCGTTCATTCAGGTGCAGTTTCGCATTGGACTGAGCCATTTTTATGAGCTGCTTCTTTTCACCGATCTGTGGCACATGAACCGGAACGATCTTCCCCCTTTCTTGCTGAAGATATTGCTCCAGAGGCTCCGTTTCAGGTAGTTCGTGGCTTAGATACACCTCATCAGGAATAGCGGCCATATACTGCCCTGTATAATAATCCTCAACAAATGATTGCAGCATCTCTCCCATTTCCAACCCATCAATATTTTTCAGGAACCGGTGGAATTTACCGATCATCTTTCCTTCCCGAACTTTGAATAACACTCCACAAGCCTCTCCGATCTCCTCATCTTTTCGGATAGCAAATACATCGCGGTCCACTTTCTTAGAGACCACCATCTTCATCTTTTGACTGTAGTGCTGTACGGCCTCAAGGCTGTCTCTGAGTTGGGCTGCCTCCTCAAACGCCAGGGCATCTGATGCGATCTGCATCTCTTCTTTTAGCTCACGGATCAGTTGATCGGTCTGCCCATTCAACATTCTTTCCACTTTTTTTATAGTGGTCTGATAGACTTCATCGTCCCAATCTCCGGAACAGTTTTCCAGGTAATCATCAAAACAGGAGTGCCAGTTAGGTACACTTTTGGTCTTATCTATATTCTTTTGGGAAACAGCACAGGTACACAGTCCAAATGCTTTTCTAATGGTTTCAAGCATGCGCTTCATGGCTCCTACATTATCGTAAGGGCCAAAATATTTGCTACCATCCTTCACTACCGTTCGGGTTGGGTAAACGCGTGGTTTGGTTTCGTCGGTGATGCAGATGTATGGATAGGACTTATCATCCCGATACATAATATTGTATCGGGGCTGAAACTGTTTGATAAGGTTATTTTCAAGTATGAGCGCTTCAGCCTCTGAGTCAGTCACAAATATTTCAAGGTCATCAATTTTGGAGACCATGGTTTTTATGCGTCCATCCTGAGGGCGTGAATCCTGAAAATATGAACGTACCCGATTTCTCAGACGCTTTGCCTTACCTACATACAACACCGAATCGTTGGCATCTTTGTAGATATATACCCCCGGTGAGGTAGGTAAATTGGCGACTTTTTCGGAGAGTTTGACTTGTCCTTCGTTACTCATGGGGTGAAGATAAAAGATTTTTGGTCAGGGATGCATGAGATGAAACGTTTTTCTTTGGCTACTTATCAAATCAAAACAGATTAAAGGAAAGCGTAGCAAATAAAGCTTGTTACGAACCGCCGGTTCATAACGCATAGAGGAATCACCGGTTCAGGCAGATATACAAATAACGAGTTGAGAAGTTTTTGTAGCAAATTCTGCTATTATTGGTTTTCAGAATGCCTAATTTTGAGATTATGGATACAACTCAGACCTCTCCCAACATTCCTATAATTTACGAAGACAATCATTTGCTTGTGATCGATAAACCGGCAGGTGTGCTTTCTCAAGAAGACCATACCGGTGATCCGGATGTACTGAACCTTTGTAAAGCTTACATCAAGAAAAAATATAACAAACCGGGTAATGTGTACCTGGGATTAGTACACAGATTAGATCGTCCGGTAAGTGGGGTGATGGTGTTGGCTAAAACTTCCAAAGCGGCATCACGACTCTCCTATCAGATCCGAAAGCGAACCATTAACAAGACTTACTGGGCATTGGTTGAGGGTCAAACTCCCGTTTTTGGGGAATGGGTTCATTTTTTAGAGAAAGACAATCGCTCAAACACGGTTAAGGCCTTTAAATCCCAAAAAAGAAATGCCAAGGAATCGAGGCTGAAGTTTATCACAGTTAAAACCAACGATAATTTTAGCATAATAGAAGTGGACCTGATCACCGGAAGACCTCATCAAATTCGGGTCCAGTTTGCCAAAGAGGGTTTCCCGCTTTGGGGAGATCATAAGTATGGCAACCCACAATTCGCCCGGGGTAAGGACATAGCCTTACGAGCCGTTAAGCTGGAGCTGGAACACCCTACCACAAAAGAATTGATGATCCTCAAGGCTCCAAAACCCACCGGTCAGCCCTGGAGTATGTTTGAGTATTGATGCCTTAAAATGCAACCTTGAATGAGGTCCCGATCGCATCCTTGATGTTTTTGAGAGTAAGCTGAATATGGGTGCCATGATCTGACTCAATACTGACATCAGCTTTCAATTGTTTAGAATAGGACATAACGATCGTGGTACCCAAGGTTGGACTTTCCTCAAATTTAAAATTCTCCGGCAGCCCAACTCCATCATCTTTTACGCTGACTTTTACGGTTCCATCCTCTTCTTTGACTCCTACCGTGATACACCCCTCAGTTCTGCCTTCAAATGCAAACGTGTAGGCATTTGAAACAAGTTCATTAATGATCAAAGCCAATGGAACAGCCTGATTCAGGTTCATGTAAAGAGGCTCTGAATCAAGAATAAGATCAATATCCTTATCAGGATCAGCCATTGTTTGTCTCAATTCTTTGAGCATAAGCTCCAGATAGTGATCGAACTCAAGTCCCGTGAAATCCTTGGCCTTGTACAGTTCTTCATGGATCAGGGCCATCGACTTAACCCTGTTGTAGTTAGACATTAGTACCGACTTCGTCCGCTCATGGTCAGTAACGATTTCCTGTAGCTGTAAAAATCCGGATATGATGGCCAGATTATTTTTAACTCTGTGGTGGACCTCCTGCAGCAACACTTCTTTTTCGCTCAGCAGGTTCCTCAATCTCCCCTGCTGTTCAACCTGATCTGAGATATCCTGACCGGTACCAAGCAGATAAGTTTTCTCGTTGTTTTTAAAACTGATGGCACTGAATAAAAAAGGAACCTTACTTCCATCTTTTCTGATCAGGTCGGCTTGAATAGGACCTGTTTCCCCATTCATGATCTTATCAATATGCTGTCGAATTCTTTGAACGTCATCTCCCCGAAAGAAATCCAGAGGTGACAACGTCTCTATTTCCTCATTTGTGTAACCCGTATTTTTAATCAGGTTCTTGTTCCAACGAATGAGATCCATATCCTCATCAAACATGTAAAAGTCGATAGGCAGGGCATTAATGATGGCATCACTCAGCTTCTTCTCTTCCCGAACGCTTGCTTCAACCTGTTTACGCTGGGTAATATCCTGTAATGTGATCAACCATTTTCCATATTTCTTAATGGTATTTACCTCAAGGTGCACCTTTACCCCATCGTGATCAAGAATCATGGTTTCCATCTTGAATGGTTCTTGAGCCCCATTTTCATTCCAGGCTTTCAATTCATTCAGATAATTCCAGTCCGAATATACCTCAAAAAGTGTTCCGTGTCTATCCCCTGGAAGAATTCGTTTCAGGAGGTCAGTTCCGTTCGAGTTTGTATGTATAATTTTATGGTTGGCCAGATCCACGATGAGCATGGCTTCCACAGAGGCTTCCAGAAAAGCAGTGAGTGTCTCCAGATCCTTGTTCTTCTTTTTGAGCTCCAGTCTGGCCTGAATTTCACTGGCAATGATCTTCAGAGCGTTGAATTGTGACTCAGATAGTTGCTTTGGTTCGGTTCCCAGCACACATACCGTACCTAAATTATAACCGTTTGATTTAATATTGAAACCGGCATAAAAACGGACATTTGGGCTTTCAACCACATAGGGAAGGTCTCTGAAAGTATCATCTTCTAAGGTATCCTCAACGATCAGGTGGGTCTCATTTTGCACTGTGTGATGACAAAATGAGATCTCTCTTGGAGTTTCCTTTATATCATTTCCATAATTCGCTTTACTCCATGTACGGGTTTCATCAATAAAATTGATCTTACCAAAGGGAACGCCACAGATCTCAGCGGCTAACTGAACTAATCTGTCAAATTCCTCCTCTTCGGGAGTGTCTATGATCTCATAATTATGCAGTGTTTGTAAACGCTGCTTCTCTTTCATTTTGGACGAACCTTGGGTATCCATATAACCGATCGGGTTTTATCTAAATACATTGTGATCACAAAAAATAGGAATTATCGCTCGGGTTTTTGCTTAGAAGCGTCTAATACTATCTAAAACAGCTGGATAAAGGGAATCCGAGGTTTTCAGATCGGGAATAGAATCTATTCTGATCAGGGAGTCTAACTTAATATCAACTGAATCGGGTACTGATCTCAGAACGGTATCCGGTTTTGGTTCAGGTAAAAAAGAAAGACCACTGAGCTGTTCCATATTTCTGAGGATCCACAGGCTTCTTTCCGTTACATACTCTGATGCAGGTTCAGGCTCAATAAGCTTTGGATTTGGCAGAACTGTGGCCATTCGGGCAGATTCTTCAGGGGTTAATTGTGCAGGTGATTTGCCAAAGTAAAATTCAGATGCTGCACTCACTCCAAACATACCCGGACCAAATTCTGCAATATTCAAATACACTTCTATGATCCGTTCCTTGGTCCATAGCAATTCCAGAAGTATGGCGATCCCAGCTTCGATACCTTTTCTGAAATAACTTTGAGCCGGCCACAGAAATAAATTCTTAGCGACCTGCTGGGTGATCGTGCTGGCTCCACGAATACGCCCTCTATTTTCTTTTTCTTCGAGGGCCTTATCTATAGAAGCCAGGTCTAATCCCCAATGCGAATAAAAACGCTGATCTTCGGATGCAATGACCGCCAGTTTGAGATGCTCCGGAAGTTCATTTGGTGGCACCCATGTTTGTCTTAGATCATATCGTTCATTCCCAAGTTCTTCCCAATTTTCCTGCAAAGTAAATGCTGTGAAAGGAGGTTCAACCCATCTGAGCATGAGCACCAATACCATAAACCAAAACGACCATCCTAACAGTACACCACCTATTATTTTAATATAATGGATGAAGAGTGCCTGTTTTTTATTGGTATTCAGTTGTTTATCCTTCATTTCTACTAATAAACACTTGCTGTTTATTCTACTTTTTAAAACATTTGTCAATATCGTATAATCTATATAACAATCGGGAACAAACTTAAAACGCCATGCATAGAGAGATCAAAAATCAGGGACAAGGAATATTATTCGAGAACTCCTTTTTGGAACCCCTAACCAAAGCTCCACCAATCGTATCTGCCATAACGTACTCTACCCTCGGAATTGTTTTGCTATATATTGGCATCCAACGAGCGGTCGTTGATCAATTTTGGGTCGGCGCCTTAATATTTGTTTTTGCCCTATTCTTCTGGACATTTTTTGAATACTTTGCACACCGGTATTTGTTCCATATTGATGAATACTTCCCGGAGTCAACTTTTGCCCAAAAACTGGCTTATACCCTGCATGGCGTGCACCATGAGTACCCTCGTGACACAGAACGACTCATCATGCCTCCCGTACCCGGACTTATGATCCTGGGATTGTTATACCTGGTCTACCTGCTGGTCATGGGAGAATTTGTGTATCTGTTCCTGCCGGGCTTCATTCTGGGTTATTTGCTGTATACCCGAATACACTACAAAACTCACACCACTCCGGTGCCTTCTTATTTGAGATCAAATTACAAGCACCACGCCCTGCATCATTATAAATACCCTGAAAAAGCCTTCGGGATCTCCACAACTCTTTGGGATCGGGTGTTTAGAACGATGCCTCCGGAGTGATAAGCTCATTCAATGATCGGATCAGGTACGGAAAACCTTTATTCGTCGATCTGATCCAGGTCTTCATTTTCTGTTATTGAACCGGGTAACTGTTTAGAAGTCTTTGCTCCCAATTTTCTGATCATCTCGGCCTGACGAACCAGGTTACCTGCCCCTGTTGAAAGTCGACCCATGGCCTCGTCATAGCTATCCTGAGTTTGGCGAATACGCTGCCCAATGTCTTCCATACTCTCTACAAACAGCACAAACTTATCGTATAACGCCCCGCCTCTTTTAGCGATCTCCATGGCATTCTTGTTCTGATATTCCTGCTTCCATACACTATCTATCGTTGCCAGGGTAGCCAGTAATGTTGAAGGACTTACAATCACGATATTCTGATCAAAGGCTTCGTAGTACAGGTTAGAATCATACTGTAACGCTGAGCTAAAAGCAGGCTCAATCGGTATGAAGAGCAATACAAAATCCGGACTTTTAGCACCATGGATCTGCTCGTAATTCTTTCCACTCAACCCTTTTACATGAGCACGGATCGAGTTAACATGTTCTTTCAGATACTGCTGCTGTTCCTTCTCATCATCAGACGAACTGAATTTCTCATAGGCCTTTAAAGATACCTTGGAATCGATGACCATATATTTCTCATCCGGTAAATACACAACCACATCCGGCTTGTTGTGCCCCATTCCGTCTTCTTTCGAAAATCCTTTTTGAGTCTCATACTCACGACCTTTGGTTAATCCTGAGCGCTCAAGAATCCTTTCCAGGATCACCTCACCCCAATCTCCAACCGCTTTGTTGTCCCCTTTCAGAGCTTTGGTCAAGTTTTTTGCATCCTCACTCATTGTCTTATTGAGCTCCATCAAGTGCTTCAATTCCTGCTTCAGGGATCCGCGGGCTTCCACTTCATCTTTATGGGTTTCTTCCACTTTCTTTTTGAAGGCTTCCAGTTTTTCACCCAGCGGATTCAACAGCTGATCGATCTGTTCTTTATTTTGTTTTGTGAATTTCTCTGATTTCTCTTCTAATATCCTATTCGCGAGGTTTTCGAATTGTGTGGTGAGTTGTTCCTGCATTTCTGCAAGCTCTTTCTTTTGTTCGTTGAGCCGCTCCTGCAGGTTTCTGTAATCAGCCTCTCGGGAAGCGAGTTTCTTATCCAGCTCATTTGCTCTTTCTCTCTCAGCCTTTAACTCCTGTTCGCCTTTAGCCTGAAGTTCACTGAAGTCAGTTTCCATTTCTTCCAGCTGTTCATTCAGGCTGATATTCCGTTCCTCCAATCGGGAACTTTCAGATTTCGATCTAAAGTGGGCGATCGCAAAACCGGTAATTCCCCCGATAATAATGCCGGCTAAAGCCAATAAATATTCCATTTGATAATTCTTTGTATTTCTGTTTTTCCTTAATTCTTTGAAAATATACGAATGATGAGTGACACATCATGTCACTGTAAGTGCTACTCCTTTCGACCTGATGGAAAGATAATTACCAGGGTATATCAAGTTTTGATATTCTGGAGTTATATAGATCTTCTAATTGGGACTTGGTTTCTTTATCAAGCTTATAATTCAATGCATCAATATTTGATTCTAATTGTGCTTTATTTCTGATCCCAGGGATGACCGTTGTTACCGCATCAAAGGATAGGATAAATGATAAAGCTAAAGGCACAAGGTCATTTTGCCCCACGATCTCTTTGATTTCGTCAACGAGTTCTGATCTTAACTCAATATCACCGCTGCTCCAACGTGACCTGATTCCTTCAAACGTACTGTTTTTGTCATATTTTCCGGTCAACCATCCGGAGTCAAAAGGTATTTTCACGATCAAAAGGATGTCTCTTTTCCTGACTTCATCAAATAAAATCTTAGGTGATTGATGAATGATGTTGAACATGATCTCTATGACATCCACGTCACTGTTGTCCGGAACCCACCTTAATTCTTCCGGAGTGTCTATACTTACGCCATACCCATCAATCACACCCTGCTTTTTGAGTGAGATCAAACGAGAGTAATGCTCTGTCTCTCCCCTCAGAATTTCCCCGTCAGGGTTATGCAGAATAACTGAATCCAGCGTTTCGCGTTTTAACGCATCTAAACTCTTGTAAATAGACTGCGTTATACTTTCCAGGGAAAAATCTATTTTTGCTGTACAATCATGACCGGTTTTGGTATTAATGAAAATATCCGAATCAAGACCTTCGAAGGCTTTTCCAAGGATCTTTTCACTCATTCCGTTACCGTAATTAGGAGCTGTATCAAAAAATGTAACTCCTTTATTCACAGCTTCACGAACAAGCTTGATGCCTTCTTCTTCAGTCATACCAGAAAAATCGAGATTGTTTCCCAGTTGCCAGGCACCAAACCCAATTCTGCTGATAGCTTTATCAAAACGTTTATTTTCCCTGTACTCCATATCAATTCACTCCGTCACTATTATCCATATTTAAATAACGCTTCAGGCGTATCATCTAGGAATAGCCTTCTTTATAAACATGAGTTCGGTTGAAACGCTCGCGAGAAGAAAGAAATGCTGAGATCAGGTAATGATCTCAGCATCTAAATATTGATCTATTTTGGGTCGGCGCCGGCCATTTCGTGGATCTTCTTCCATTCACTTTCAGTGACCGGAGTGATGGAGTATCGACCAAGCCTGAATAGCTCCATGTTATCTAATGCAGCTTCCTCTTTCATGGCATCGCGGGTAACCGGGTTTTCGAACTTCTGAGTAAATTTCACATCCACCAGCTGCCATCGGGGATCACTTTCGGTACTTTTTTCATCGAAGTACTTAGAACTTGGATCAAACTGAAGCGGATCAGGATACGGTTCACTCGAAACTTCCATGGTTCCCACAATTACCGGGGTTGAGATGTTGGAATGATAAAACAGAACCCCATCTCCCACATTCATATCGTCGCGCATGAAGTTTCGGGCACCATAGTTTCGCACACCGGTCCAGGGAGTTTCACCATCCTTTTTCAGGTCATCGATACTGTAATCATCCGGTTCCGATTTCATTAACCAATATTGTCTATCGCTCATTGTATTAGCTTTAGAATTATAAATTTACATATTAGCGCTCCAACGCATAGCGTTTGGAACGAGATTCTAAGAATCATACCTGCCGATATTTGGATCAGACAAACATTCCAAAATCAGAATTACTTAGTTCGCTTTGTACTTGTTTACGTACCACAAAATTGTCTGCCTAAGCATTCCGTTAAAATCCTGAGATGGTTCCCAACCCAGCTCATTCTTAACCTTTGAGGCATCAATGGCATAACGGAAATCGTGTCCGAGGCGATCTTCTACAAAGGTGATCAGATTCTTGTAATCTCCCTTCGGACCTTCACCAATCTCTTCATTCAGAATGTCACAGATCGTTCGTACAAGGTCGATGTTCTTCCATTCATTGTTGCCGCCAATATTGTAGGTCTCTCCGGCTATTCCTTTATGAAAGGCCACATCAAGGGCGTCGTTATGATCGTGTACAAACAGCCAGTCGCGTACATTCTCTCCCTTTCCATACACCGGAATCTCATTGTGATCGATGGCATTCCTGATCACCACGGGTATTAGCTTTTCATCATGTTGATGTGGGCCGTAGTTATTTGAACAATTGGTCGTCACCACATTCATTCTGTAGGTCTGATAATAGGAACGAACAATAAAATCACTGCTTGCCTTAGAGGCTGAATACGGAGAATTCGGGGCATATGGTGTAGCCTCAGTGAAATAGCCGTCATCTTCCAGTTCCCCGTACACTTCATCCGTAGATACGTGCAGGAACCGATTGTTTTTCCAGCTCTCCTCATCCTCCTTCCAAAGCTGCCTGCATTCTTCCAGGATGTTGAATGTTCCCACAATATTGGATTGTATAAACGGCTCAGGACCCTTTATGGAATTATCCACGTGTGATTCAGCCGCAAGGTGAAAGACCCCCTGTGGTTTGAATGTCTTGATCACATCGTGCACTTCATTCCGGTTTACCAGATCCACTTTTTTAAAGTAATACCTACCTGAGTCTTTCAGGGGCTTCAGGTATGATTGATCGGATGCGTAGGTCAGTTTATCAATATTAAAGATCTCCCAATCCGGGTATTTTTCATACAACCTCAGGATCAAGTTGGATCCAATAAATCCGGCTCCACCGGTAACAATTATCCTCATATCTAAAAAAGATCTTCTTCGTTAACGGATGAAAGTAATGGCAATTTTCGGTCCTTTTCTGATAGTATTGGGCGGTCAACATCCCAGTTGATACGGATGGTCGGGTCATCCCAGCGAATACCGCGTTCGCCTTCCCGGTTGTAGTAATCCGAGCATTTGTAGGCCACGATGGCTTCATCAGAAAGTACCGAAAATCCGTGCGCAAATCCCTCAGGAATATACAGCATGCGTTTACTGACATCAGAAAGCTTTATGGCCACATAATTCCCAAAAGACTTAGATTCCTTACGGATATCCACAGCCACATCCAGAATGGTTCCACTCAGGCACTGTACCAGTTTGGCTTGAGGGTTTTCGATCTGATAATGCAAGCCGCGAATGGCATTGTGGTACGACCGCGACACATTATCCTGTACAAAATGTTTATCAATTCCGGCATCCTTCAAAACGGATTCCCGATAAGCTTCATAAAAATATCCACGGTCGTCTTCAAAAACCCGTGGCTCGATGATCTTTACATCTGGAATTCTGGTAGCTGTTATGTTCATGTATCAATATTTGCCAGCAGTTTGTGCAACCCTTCCTGCCAGTCTGTTAAGGTTATTCCGGGAACGGCAGCGATCTTTTTTGTGGAAAGTAATGAAAACGCTGGACGTTTGGTTTTGGTTGGATATTCAGAACTTGAAATGGGCTTTACTTTAACCGGCTCTCCGGTCTTTTTGAAAATAGCCTGAGCCAGGTCATACCAGGTTATCATTCCCCTTGAGGTGATATGATAAAGTCCTGATATGTTTTGATCGATCAGATGCCAGGTGTTTTCAACCACATTGTCTGCAAAAGTCGGACTTCCGAACTGATCATTCACTATGTTCAACTCATCCCGCTCTTTTCCCAACCGGATCATAGATTTAACAAAATTATTTCCAAATCGCCCGCACAGCCAGGATACCCGGATGATAAGGTGATCACATCCCGAGTTAAGAATACTCACTTCACCGGCCAGTTTACTTTCTCCATAGGCATTGATGGGACTGGTGGGGTGATCCTCCGGATATCCTTCAGGTAGCCGATCTTTATCTTCAAGACTGCCCTCAAACACATAATCCGTTGAAAAATGGATGAGTTTGATCTTGTGTTCTGCGCAGTAATCAGCCAGGTTTTTAACTCCGTCTGCATTGACGGCAAAGGCTTTCTCCTTTTCATCTTCAGCCTGATCCACTTTTGTATAAGCCGCACAATTGATGATGAGATCAGGCCGTAAGTTGTTCAGTACGCGTCTTACATCCGCATGATCAGTAATATCCAGATCAGAGGAAGGAAGAGCTATAAACTCCACGCCTTGTTTGTTAAGAAAATAGACCCACTCACTGCCCAGCTGTCCATTGCCACCGGTGATTAATATTCGCATGATCAGCTCCTTACCAGTTCATTGGCGATTTGGTAGGATTCAGGCGTACCGGCATCGGTCCACCACCCTTTAAGGATAGAACTCTTCATTTCTCCTTTTTGGATGTAGTAATTATTTACGTCAGTGATCTCCAGTTCACCTCTTCCCGACGGCTTCAGAGTTTTGATGCAATCAAACACCGTGGCATCATAAAAATAGATCCCGGTGACGGCATAACTTGATCTTGGTTCCTTAGGTTTTTCCTCAATGGAGACAACCCTATCTCCGTCCAACTCTGCCACCCCATACCGTTTGGGGTCGGGTACTTCCTGAATCAGGATCTGTGCTCCCTTGCCCGGGTAATCGTTGACAGCTTCCTTCAGCGATGATTCAAAAATATTATCTCCAAGGATCACTAAAACGGGTTCCTTACCGGCAAAATTTTCAGCCAGTCCAAGGGCTTGTGCAATGCCCCCTGCTTCATCCTGTACTTTATAGGTGAACCGACATCCAAAATCCTTTCCGGATCCTAATAGATTGACCACGGCCCCCATATGTTCGGTACCCGTCACGATCAGGATCTCATCAATTCCAACATCCGTAAGTTTTTCAATGGGATGGTAGATCATGGGTTTGTCGCCAACCGGCAACAAATGCTTGTTCGTTACCTTTGTAAGTGGGTACAATCTTGAACCGGTACCGCCTGCCAGAATTATGCCTTTCATTGCGAATCAGTGTATGTGAGTACTGTGAACCAACGGTTAAAACTAAACTTTCTGCGGATGAATCTGAAATCAATATTAGGGATTTCACATTCAAACATCTATGTGATCTTCAGGCAGTTAGAATTGATTAATTTACCTGTTCAGAGTTGGAATACTGATTATATTTATGTGCAATCATGATGCATATGACCAAATCAATCAAACGATCATTTACGGCTATTCTGCTTTTACTGGCAGCCACGGGTTTACTGCAGGCTCAGGATGTGATCCGTGCCTCAGGGGCTACTAATTTATCCGTGGACCTTCTTTCATCCGGTCAGTACGCGACGATCGATGGGCCTACTATACGTGAAACGGCTTCGGGCCAGCTGGCAAATAATGGAACGATCGTATTGACTTTACCTGCCGGTTATGAATGGAATACTGCTTTAACTTCAAACGAAATTGTCTTAACCATTGAACCTACCGGTGCAGCTAATACTAAGTTAGAAGCGAGTTTCACTGGATTCAATAATACTCAGGAAGCTGTTTTTACCATAGACAATGCAAGTACTACGAACGGTAATGGTCAGGGACCCGGAAGAATTGCAATTACGGGCTTGCAACTAAGACCTTCCACCACTTCGATACCGGATGCGGGCATGATCACAAACACCGGAACCACAGGACCAAACGTAAACTATGGGGACCTCAGTAAAGTAGCCGGTTCAATAGCCGAGATCTCCGTTGAAACTCAGCCGGATGGTACCGGACAGATCGTCCCTGCACAGAACCTCACAGCCGGAAACGAACTGACAGTATATGCTATCGGCCGTGATGTGGGTGGTAACTTTGTCGATAATGTCGCTTTAAATAATCCAAACGACTGGTCTTTGATAAACACTACAGGCTCCTTATCCGTAAGTGCCCTGCAACCATCGGTTGATCTAAGAAGTGCGATCTTCTCTTCCCAGTCAACAGGAACTGCAGCTATACAAGCCTCATTCAATGGTTTCCCTACTGTACCATCTGAAACGATCACGGTTTTGCCCCGTGCCACAGATAAGATGGTCATTGCCACACAACCCCCTGCCAATGCGATCGCCGGGGAAACGTTCAGTAATGATCTTGTGATCCATCTTCAGGATATTTTCGGAAACCTGGTTACTACCGATAATTTAACGGAAGTGTCGGTTGCTGTTAACAATGGTTCAGGCACACTCTCAGGTACTTTGACCAATACGGCCATCAACGGTGTGGTCACATTCAATGATCTGTCAGTGGATGTAGCCAACACCATCGACCTTTTAGTGAGCAGTCCGGGACTTGATGATCTGATCACTGATGAGATCACAATAGATAATAACATTCCTGCCGGTATCCGTTATCTGACCCAACCGGTCAATACGGCTCAGGGACAAACAATCCCAGCTGATGTAAAAGTGCAGCTGGTTGACGCCTTTGGCAACATTGCGGATACACAGGGTGTTGATCTGGAAGTCAGTGCGAGTGTCCCACTTGACGGCAACAGTACCCTCACCGCCCCTACCGATGCCCTTGGTCAGGCTACCTTTGATAATATTATCATAGATGCAGCGGCTGCGATCGGCAACGCAACTCTTACCGTAGAGGATGCCGCCGGCACCTACGCGCAAAGCAGTGAGATATTTGAGATCATCAGCATCAATTCGCTGGCACGATTTGTGGTCGAAACTCCGAGTGAAACAGAGATCGGTGAACAAACGGCAGGTGAACCGTTTACCATTCGCATCAGGGCCCTGAATGGTAATAATGAGGTGTACACAGACTTTACAGATGCCGTTGATGTAAGTTCAACCTCCCAAATATACCTGAATGGCAATCCGGTTTCAGGGTTCACAACCGATCCTTTTGTGGATGGTGTGCTCGAAACAAACCTGGCGCTTACTACAGCCGGACCTGCCACTATCAGCGTTGAAAATACGGCCTTGAACCGATCCGGAGAAAGTAACGAATTCAACATTTTACCGGGTGATCTTGATCCTCAAACCACTTTGATCACGGCAAACCCTACGGCCATTGTTGCTAACGGAAGCAGCACCTCGGAGATCACGGTTCAACTTAGAGACGAATTTTCCAATAACCTGTTAACAGGTGGTGAGACCGTTGACGTGTTTACCGACTTCGGCACTTTTACCGGAAATACCACTTCATTCAATGCTATTGATCAGGGAGATGGAACCTATACGGCTTCATTGACCTCTTCACTAAACGCCAGTGAAACAGCCACTATCACAGCAGAAGTGAATTCTACGGCCGTACCGGATAACGCTACAGTTGATTTTACACAGGGTGATGCCGCTGAATTTGTTATTTCCTTGCCATCTACCGGAGGGGTTCCGAATGAACAAACAGCCGGAGTTCCCTTTCAGATCAATGTTCAGGCCATCGATCCCTACGGGAATCTCGTAACAAACTTTAATGGCGATGTAACTATTACCTCCAATTCCAACATCACGGGTGGCTCAACGGCTACGTTTGTGAATGGTGAGTTGACAGGTCACCCAATTACGCTCACTCAGAGTAATACGTCCGCCACGTTAACCGTCACCGCAGACGACCTGTTTAACGTAGTAACAATCAGTGAGGAGTTTGTTGTCAAGGCTAATGCTCCAGATGCAAATACTTCAGTTGTTGTAGCTAACCCGAGTGTGCTTCAAAACCAAACGGGCAGCCAATCTGCTATTTCTGTCATCTTAAGAGACGCATTTGGCAACAGGGTTCTGGAACAGCTGCCTGTTTCCTTACAGCTTGCACAAATTGAGGAAAATGGAAATTCGTCGCCTGATGGCAACCCAAATGCCTCTTTAGGAACTTTGTCATGGAATTCAGGCCTGCAAAATTATACCGCTACCTTAACGGCTTCCAACTCGGTTGAATTGGTGGAGATCACCGGATCCTTTGGAAATGCTCCGGCAACCGAGATCGCAACAACCGCCACCGTGGATATTGTAAACCCGATTATCTGGACTGCCAATGCAGGAGGGCCTGAAGGGACCCGAACGGATTGGACCAATTTTGAAAACTGGAATCCTCAAACGGTTCCTCAGGACGATGACTATGTGATCATTCCTGATGTAGGGGATCTTCCCGTGTTAGATCTAAATATAAACCTGGGAAGCTTTGAAATTCAATCCGGTGCTGCCCTCACGCTTTTTGGAGCTAATGCCATCAATGTAAGCGGGGCACTTATTGTAGATGGTATCCTTGATATTGATGATAATACAAATCTAACCACTCAGGGCGGCTTTTCCGGTTCCGGCACCTTTACAGCCGGTGCTCAAACTAACATTACTATAGGTGGAGACATCTCAGTAAACAGTTTTCTGGCTCGCAATGAAGGGGCTGAAATAACCCTGAATGGTGAAAGCCCGCAAACGATCTCAACTCCTAACTTTCTGGCTCAAAACCTGAACGTGCAAAATGATGTTACTCTTGATAACGGAGCCGACCTCCTGGATATCAACATATTGGATATTGGATCCGGTTTCACCTTTGAACTTCAGGACGGAGCCGGCATCACGCTGGATGTCACGGATCAGATCACCGGAGATGGCACCCTCCTTCTCAACGACAACACCTTTGTACTACGGGGTGATGCAAGTCTCGAAAACATTGATGCCTCGGAAGGCACAGTGATCTTTGGAATTCGTTTGGATGAAAACTTCGTGGACTATCCTGACATTCAACAACAGCAGGTATCCAACTTCTCGGAAATGCAAAGTGCCGTCATCAATAACACCGAAGGGGTACAAACCTTTGGGGATATTGTACTGAGTGGAAACCTCACGCTGCAAAACGGCCCCCTGATCCTGAGTTCAGGTAACAGCCTGATCGCTCCCAACATCAGTTATGTGAATGGGAACATACGGATGAAGAGAAATGTGAGTGCTTCACGTGGTTGGCGCATGATCTCAGCACCATTACAAAGTGATTTTAACGATCTGTTGGACAAGACCGTCACACAGGGTTATACCGGAGCGAGCCTGGGAAATGACCCGGCTGACTCCCTACAACCCAACGTACTTTGGTATGATACTGCCTACGAAGTGGCTGATGAAGAACTCGGCACAACCGACAATCAACGATGGAGAGCTCCCGGCAATGCTACAGACACCCCAACTGCAGGACGCGGCTACTTTGTGTATTTCTTTGGAGATATTGCGGAAGATCCCCGATACAATACCCCTCTCCCGCTAACCTTAGATATAGATGGAACGGAATACCCTGCTGCAACCGGAACCTTTAATTTTTCGGAAGTGGCTTACAATGAGAATTCGGATGGCTGGAACCTGGTTGGGAATCCGTTCGCATCTAGTTTGGACTGGGATCATTCCGGCTGGACCAAGACCAATATCGATAATGTATTGTACGTATGGGATCCGGTGAGTAACGATTATTTTTACTGGAACGGCGTTGGCGGCGGCAGCCTGGATGGCACCAAACTTGGGAACGGGATCATCCGCCCGTTTCAGGCTTTCTGGGTGAAAGCCAACGGGGAAAATCCGGTATTGTCTGTTGACCAAAGTGCCCGCACGACCGGGGGAACCTTCCTTAGCAAAAATAACAAGGAACCCGAAGTGATTACCCTTGAACTCTCGTCCGGTGATTTTTCCAAACCGACTCATATCACCCTATCGCCTGGTGGGCGCACTCAAAAAGACGACCGGGACGCCATTCGGTTGCTACCTTTTGAGACAAATACCTACCTCGAGTTTTTTACAACACTGGATGACGGTACTCAACTGGCCATCAATAACCTGGCCCGTGATTTCGGTACAGAACTCGAGATCCCTTTACATGTGGGGGGCTATGAAAATGGCCTGCCGATCAGCGGCTCCTTTACCATCAAACTGCATAACCTGGAAGCTCTGCCGGAGGGATGGAGCATCACCCTTCACGATAAAGATACCGATCAAAAAGTGGATCTGATCGAAGAGGAAACCTACACCTTCAATCTGGCGCAGCAGGCCGGTAAGGCACAGATGAATACTGTTCAAAATTTCAGCCTCACAAGTTCCGGTTCCAGATCCAAAACCAATGCGGACCTGAATTCCCGGTTCACCCTGATCCTTGCCCCCGGTGAAGATGCCGCAGGGCTTCCTGATCAATTTGAGTTGTATAATAACTACCCTAACCCCTTCAACCCAAGAACCACCATTCGTTTTGCGGTGCCTATTGAGGGGCCGGTTCAGCTGGATGTGTATGATGTCCTGGGAAGAAGAGTCACCCGCCTGGTCGACCAAAACTATCAGGCCGGCTTCCACGAAGTGAATTTTGATGCCACCCGATTAGCCAGTGGCGTGTATATCTATCGCCTTTCTACTGAAGGTGGTGTTCTCACCAAGAAAATGACCCTCGTTAAGTAAGGCTTAGCGCATCACCTGCGGTTTGGATAAAAAAATCTAATTTGTATTGATCCGGACTGTCGTGATATTAAATCGTAACAAATAAGGGTTCGATAGCTCTTGATGTTAGAAAAGCTATCAAATATTAAGATTTTTTAATATTTTAATAGAGAACTTAAACAGAGGAAAAAGCCATGTCAGGATATTCGGAAGTACTTTATGTGATTTTTGCTATGGTCATTGTATCCACCATGGCACTGAATGCCAACCGTGTGATACAAGTGAACAACGTATCCATGATCGAAGGGCAGCTTGAGGGGCAGGTCATTGCGTATGCTCAGGATATAATTGAAGAGTCAAGAGCCCTCGCCTTTGATGAAGAAACAACTGACGATGCCAGTGGGAATAGTGTGGTTCCTGTATATATACCAGGCGGCTTCTCAACATTGGGAAAAGATACTGGAGAAAGCGGTAGAACTACATTTGATGATTTTGATGATTTTAACGGTTTTAGTGAGACTAAAAATTTTAATGGTGTGGATTATCTCATTACAGTCGAAGTACAATATCTCAATCACAGTAGTGAGTACAATACATTTAGCACAGCTGCAGGTAAATCTACATTAAAACAAATTACCGTAAACGTAGAATCAGATTATTTGAAAAAGAACCCAGGTTCTGAAAATACAAATTATAATTTCAGCTTTATCAGAAGCTATTACGCGGATTAGATATGAACTTTGGACTCATTATAAGCTATGTCATTGCGGGTTTCCTGATGATCATGATCTTTACGATCAATTATAACGTAGGTTTCAGCAATCAGGAAGTGACCACAACACTGATCAAAAAAACACATTCTCAAGCTGTACAGGAAATGATCATCAATGATATACCTAAGATAGGTTATCAGAAAGACAGTGTAATCGCTACTAAATTTCTCAAGGCAGATGAACATGAAATTTCATTTTACAGTGACCTTGATAACAGTGGAGACGTAGAACTCATCACTTGGAAATATGATCCTGATAATGCTCCGGATCATGCCAATAACCCACATGTGGACATGTTGTCCAGAACAGTAGATGGAGTAACTACTGAAATCCCTGTTGGTATCACGGACTTCGAGATACGATACTTTGATCAGTACGGATCTACCACTCCAATGAGTACTCCGGTAAGTAGTTCTAATTTTGAAAATATTCTACAAATTGAGATCGAATTCGAAATGCAAAACGATTACTCGTTAAACTATCGGGCCTCAGATCCCGACCGATATGTAACCACAACCTGGCAAAAACGATTCTCGCCGGTTAACCTCAGAAAAGATTAGGAGATAAATTATGGGACGCGCAATGTTAATTATAGCCGCCGGTGCCATTATTGCTGTAGGCATCCTGCAAGTAGGTGTACAAAGTCAGCGTACAGGTATAGCACAGAACTCAGCCGTTGATGCTTACGAAGTACAGATCCGAAATAAAGCATTTACGGCTGCACAGGTTTCAATGGAAAGAATTAATGAAAGTGGCGGTACCTGGCATCCAACCAGCAGTAGCCCATGGATTCAGGAGATTGATGGAGATTCTATTTCGTTATACTATGACCTGAAACCTTCTTCAGGTGGCGGATCTTATGCAATACTTGAAAGTGATACCGTTGAAATACATGCCCGTTCGTGGTACCGAGATCCTATTAGTAATCAGGTAAAAGATCTAAACATCATTACATCTTATGTAAAAGAAGCTCTTCACTTCGTACCTGATTTTCAATCGGCTATTTCGATTGCAGCCGGGTATGATCACTTTAATTTTTCAGCACAGGGTTCATCCATGATAACCGGTGATGATAATAGTGGAACTTGTGGTTCTAAACCCGCTGTTACAGTACAGGACCAGGAATCATATGATGCTATTTCTGGTGATAGCGGTACCTACGACCAATTAGAAGGTGAGGGTGGTAAAATAGAAGTTGATTCAACTCTTTCCTATCAACCCGTCGATCAACTTGTTGCGCGACTAGCCCAAATGGATGGAGTCAATAAAATTCCTTCCGGAACATATAATGAAAACTTGGGTTCAGCTGATAACCCTGGGGTGTTTTTTGTGGAAGGGGATACTAAATTTGCCTCAAATACAGAAGGTTTTGGAATTATGGTCGTGCGCAATTATGGTACAGTAGAGGGAGATACAACCGGACTACTTGATCCGGTTACCGGTAGCCTGGACCTAAAAGGTGGATTTACCTTTAATGGATTAGTGATCTTTGAAAATGCTTACAATATGGATGGTAAAGGAACTGTAAATATTAATGGGTCAGTATTAGTAGGTAAAACGGATGAAGATGATCCAACAATACCAGACATTGATATTGAACTCAATGGTAACATTACGGTAAGCTATGATTGCCAAGCTGAGCAAACAGCAAAAGCCGCAGCCGCCAATATGCTCAATCAAAACCGTTATAAAAGATTGAGTACCTACGAATAAGAAGTAAGTCGTACTTGTTTATTGTACCCCTTTAGTGTACCCCTATCTCCTTTTATCTTTGCCCGGTGGCTGAGGTAAAAGGAGATTTTTTTGCAATGGTTTTTCCTCTCTAGTTAAACTCACGTGAATTCGGTCATTCCCGTGAAAACAAAAATAACTGATAAAAGTCAGTTCAAGATCAAATTGTTTCTTTGTTGTTACCCTTGTAGGTGTTAGATAAATCGAGGGCAGAATTCTGTTCATTGTTCCTTCTTGCCCCTGAAAGGGTCAAATACGAATAGCCCAGGGTAAAGCCGCGAAAGCGGGAGCAACCCTGGGATTAATAGTCCAAAAAAAGAAAACCCAAGAAAACAGAGATCCCAGTGTCTCTGTTGGTTTTCGCAGGGTTGTGGAAACTGGTCATTAAAGAGAAGTTTGCCCAAGCTTCGTAAACCATCAGAGGTTTAAACATTAATCGGGCGAAGCTTTATTCCATGTACGCTTATTAACCCCGGACTGCTTCCATGCTATCGCATTTCATTGTCCGGGGTTATTCGTATGTGGCCCCTTCAGGGCCGTTTTTAATTTAGAAACTGTCATTGAATTATCTAACATTTAGAAGAATAATCGAACTGAAATTCGGGTGAGCAATTAAATAACGTGAGTTCGACGTAAAATTACCTCTTGGTTGTCACCCTGAGCGTTTTCAATTGGGATTAGGTATAGATTGTATTTCGCGAAGGGTCTCAAAGGTGGAGCTACTCGTTTGTATTATACGTTGAGATCCATCGCGTTCACCATAACATGCCCAATTCAAAACCTGGGGCGCTCTGCCTGTCTGACGGCAAAAGCAGGCATTCGCCGCGAAATGATCTCTTATTATAAAACCGTCCTAACACTTATTTTGTTACGACGTTAAAATAAACTAACAGGTAAACCATTATCATAGTGGTTATATTTAAGTGGTATAAACAAGCAAGACTTTTTGCACTCGATATTTATGAAGAGAACGCTTTTAATAGCTCTGTTTTTAATTTTAGGGAATTATTACGTCAAGGGACAAAGCAGTGAAACTGCCAATGTAAATGTTTCCGCACAGGTTATTGGTTCAACGCAGTCGGCTATTGAGATCATTACGGTCAACACCCTCCAATTGGGTAATGCCCGGTCTGTAAACGGACAAATCAACATTAATCCGGTTTCGGATCTGAATGCCGGTTTTATGATCGCCGTTGGAAATCCTGAAGCCGAATTCCGCTTGAATTACCTGCCGGACCGCATTCTGAATCAGATCAACGGGAATGGATCTCTGACCTTTACCTATCGCATTTCCGGTAACGATGAAGAAGAACAGGCTACCTCTGAACCCCTGGATCTGGAAAACCGAAACCTCCGCTTTAATGAAGAGGGACGTTTCTATATATGGATCGGTGGAATTATAGATCTAAGCAATGCCCCACCGGGCAATTACGAAGGCGACTTCACCATTGAGATCGATTATATATGATATTCCGGAGTTCACATAACTTTTTTATTAGATCTGCTCTTTGGTCGCTCAGAGCTTTGTTTATACTGAGTGTGATCTCACTTTCAACTACTACCATACTCAATGCTCAGGAGATCGACTTCGGAGATTTTAGCAGTAAATACACGGTTTCTATCACAGAACTCATTCCGGCCGAGGACCTTTCTTTCGGGATGGTGATCCAAAATGAGGGCCTTAAAACGGTTGACCTCCTGGATGCCAAAGTATTGATGATCGAAGGCGTTAAATACCTGGATGTGGTCGTGACCATCACCGCAGATAACTATCTTTATCTGAACAATGATGTGAGCTGCAACGGCTCCAATTCAAATTGTATTCCCTTTACCTTACAGGCGGCCTATGCCAATCGCGGTAACAACAACACCAATCAGGCGGTACTGATGCAGGTGGCGTCCAATGTTGCGAGTGCGCAGTTCCCTATACTTGCACGGGGCAACCGACCACCGGGTCCGCCCCCAACCCCCGTTTACGAAGGCTACAACCCGGCTCTGTTTAACGAAACGGCCTATTTGTATTTATACGGCTCCATAAACGTGGGCAATCAGAATGCCGGCTCTTACTCGGGGCAGATTCAGGTCACCGTGACCTATGATTAGGTCTCTAACCTACATATTACTCCCGATCCTGTTTTCACTGAGTGTATCCTCTGCCCTGTTTGCTCAGTTCATCAATTTACGGCTCACGGTTGAGCCGGAACTTCAAGCTACTGTCGTTCAGCCCCTCGATTTCGGTACACAGATCACCAATTCCGGTCGTACCACCATTCAGCTTGGGGATGCCAACATGGGGATCTTCAGCGTCAGAGCCTTTCACACCCAGAATATCTACATCGACCTGCAGTATCCGGAGGCTCTTGAGAATAATGAGCCGGGTGTGGTGGCCGACATCCCTCTAGAGCTTGGTATGGCTTACAACAATACCGGTTCAGATAACCCGCAAAACAGCCGGCCCCTGCCCCTGAATGAGGGTATGGTATCCATCACCCAGAACACTACCCCGGAAATGGAAGCTGAGGTCTGGAAACAAATGTATATCTATGTGTACGGTTCTATTGTGATCGGTAATATCCCAAATGGCCTTTATACCGGGAATATTGTCCTCAGCCTGGATTACGATTAATTGGTTTACCCCTTTCCCCACTTCTTTAACATTAAAGAACTCTAAAGATAATTAAGTGTACCTGTGATTACCTTAGCGTCGGTACTTAATAAACACGCACTTTAACTACGTTGGTTAACCGGCTTTAATTAAGACTATCTAATTGGACAGTTTCGAGATGTTCGATAATTTTGGATCAGAAATTAATAAAACAACAAACTTAATCTCACGGACATGAAAGTTTTAAAACAAACACTTACCCTTTTCGCCCTTTTAGGAGTTTTTAGCACGACAGCTTTTGCTCAAGGAAGTGCAACTGTTAATGCCAGCGCTACAGTACAATCTGCATTTACAGTTAATCAATTTGCTGATTTATTATTTGGTACAATTACTACAAGCCAAACTCCAATCACAATTGCAGCCACTGATGCTGGCGCTGGTGCTGTTCAAATTTCAGGCGCTTCTGCTGGAGTTGATTTAGGCGTTACCATTGATTTTCCTAGCACTCTAACCGATGGCACACCTGCAAACGACCTAACTTTTGGAAGTTACACAGCAGCATATACAACTGATGGAAGTAGTGATGCAACTTCTGCTGCTGGTTTTGGTACACTAAACTCTCAGACTATAACAGGAAGTTTCCAAGCTACTGCAAATGACATTTATGTGTTCGTTGGTGGAGCTATCACTGATGCATCAAACGGTGTTGCGGGTAATACATACCAAAACACCATTACTGTACAAGTTGACTACAACTAAATTTTAAATTTTTCCAATATTGCCATGGAGCTTACCCTCCATGGCTTTTTTTTTAGCTGATCTCTTTTCCACAAATAATTCAAAGGTTGGTTCGTTTTTTACTAAATTTGGACAAACGTGAATCAAATCATCGCAGATGACAGCCATACGTAATATATTACTTGCCATTGCTTTAGTTCTTCCCCTGCAATCAATGGCTCAGGTAACCATTGCCCCAACCAATTTATTTATTGACAGTCAGTCTAAATTTGGCACCTATATGGTGATCAACAACTCGAATACCCCGCAGGAGGTCTCCATTGACTTCTTTTTCGGTTATTCACAGACCGATGAGAATGGTAACCGGACCACCGTTGAAGACAGCGCGGAGGTCGCGGCCGATCATTCCATCGCTGAAAGCATCCGGGCCTTTCCAAGAAATTTTGTATTGAATCCCAATCAGCGGCAGATCGTGAGGCTAAGGATCACCCCACCAAATACGCTCAATGATGGCGTGTACTGGTCAAGGATCAAAACCTCCTCCACCCCGCAAAGTGCCCCCATCGAGCTTTCAAACGATCAGTCCGTAACCGCCCAGGTGGGTATTGTGATCAATCAGGTAACCGGCTTGTTCTACAAGAACGGAGACGTAAATACCGGTATTGAAGTGGCAGAAATTCGAACCGAGATCTCGGATGAGAACATTCTTGCCGTACTCACAGATTATAACCGAACCGGCAATGCCCCTTTTCTCGGAACCATTTCCGTGAATCTGAAAAATTCTGACGGTGAAGTGGTACAATCAGGATTCATTTCAACCAGTTTGTATTTTGATGGTACACAGCGTCAGGAACTCAATATTGAAGGCGTACCTTCCGGACAGTACACGATCGAAGTTAAGTTCGAATCACAGCGAAACGACGTTTCATCCCGTGATATCGTACAAATGGACCCCGTCACAGCAACAACCACTGTAACAATTCCTTAAGGTGACCAACAATTGGCCGTGGCTAGCAACATTCATATTTCTTATTGCTTTGGGCGCCGGTCCTATGACCGGTTCACTTTCTGCACAGAGCAATAATTCCGACGAGATCGAGGTCTATCTCGATTTTCGTCACCGCGGCGTCATTAACTCAGTTATCATTTCTTATTACAAGAATGATGAGTTCTACCTTCCGGTCTCCGAGCTTTTCTCCCTTTTCAATATCGATCACACCATTAATGGTCTCGTCATCGACGGCCGGTTTGGTATCGAACAGATCCCCTATCGCATCAACTTTCAGTCGGGTGAGATACAATTCGGGGATGAACGCATTGAGATCAACGCCGAGGATTACATCCTCAGAGAAATTGATTCTTACCTGCGGGCTGACATCTTTTACCAGGCTTTTGGCCTCGATTTCACCATCGACTTTAACAACCTGAGCCTGAATCTTGAAACCCAGCGTGAACTGCCGGCTATACAACAGGCCATCAGGCGGCAACGGCGACAGGTGGCCGATCAAAACAGACTTCAGGAAGAACGCTATCCCCTAAAATATGACCGTGAGCGCCCTTTCCTGGATGGCGGCTTTGTGGATTACAATCTCTCTGCCAACCTTAATCCCAATCAGAACGTCTATAACTTCAACACCAACCTTGGGCTTCAGGTATATGGCGGCGACCTTCAGGGCTCGATCTTCGGCAGTTATTCAGAGAATTTCTCCAACTTTGCAACCGATAACCTCCGGTGGCGCTATATGTACCGCGATCAGCCATGGCTTACCAAATTAACCATTGGTCAAACCACCACCGATGGGTTTTCACGCAATGCCTACACCGGCATCAGGCTCTCTAACGAACCCATTGAACCCCGCAGGCTCTTTGATGAATTTGAGGTACAGGGAACCACCATCCCGCAGTCTGAGGTGGAGCTATACCTGAATAATGTCCTCATCGATTTCCAGCAGGCGGATGAACTTGGTAATTATCGCTTCCTAACGCCGGTGAGTTACGGATCCTCACAACTTGACCTGAAGATCTATGGTCCCACCGGGCAGATCATTGAACGCTCTGAACGACTTCAGGTGCCCTTTACCTTTCAGCCATCCGGAGTATTCAATTACACGGTGAATGCAGGTCGCCTGGATAATCCTATCTTTGGTCAGACCACACAGGACCTTACCGCACAGGGAGCCGGTGCCTACGGGATCAACGAGTGGCTGACCGCAAAAGCCGGCGTCGAGTATTATCAGGGATATCATGAATCGCTGCCCACTTTTACCGGGTCTTTATCCTCTCGTATCAAAAGTAACTACATTCTGACCCTTGAGGCTGCCAGTGAGGCCTACTATAGGGGATTGCTCAATGTGATCTACCCAAATTCTGCCAGTTTCACACTGGATTATACCTCCTACAATGAAGGCTTCAGTATTTATAATCCCTCTAATGATGAGCGACGTTTAGTGGCCAGTGCGTTCTACCCCTTTAATTTCTGGGGATTGCCGTTCAATGTGAGAGCCTCGGCTTTTTCACGCTACCGGGCCTCCAACAGTTCCACCAACTTCAGGCTGGATCTTAACTCCAGGATCAGCAAGCTGAATCTGCGTTTGGGCTACAGTGACCGGATCAGCGGTAGCTTTGATCCATTTGATCCCTCCAACACCGCAGCATTGGAAACTTCTGCCACCTACACCGTGTCACGAAATCGTAATTTACCCGTGTACCTGAGAGGTGTCTTTTTAAGAGGACAATTCCGATATCAACCTGCCTTGAATCAGCTGGAATCGGCGGAAGTGCTACTTTCGCAAAATGTCTTTGAACAGGGCCGCCTGCAGTTATCCTACGGCCGTAATTTTGCAGCAGAGTATAACAGCCTCCGGTTCAATCTTGTGGTAGATTTCAATAAGGTCCGATCCAGTACTACGTACAGCAACATTCGGGGATCCGGAAATCTTACCCAGAACGTGAGGGGATCCATTGGTTACGATACCAACTACAACAATTTCATCTTCACCAGCCGCGATCAAGTGGGACGATCCGGTACCGCCGTCAAACTCTTTGTGGACAATAATGCAGACGGTGATTTCGGGGATAACGACGATCCGATAGCCGGCAATGCCTTGAGAATTCAGCGCTCGGGGGCCACCAGTACCGTTAAGAACGGAGTGATCTACTACACGCAGATGCAGCCCTATTTTTATTATAACATGGAACTGAACAAATCCCTGATCCAGAACCCCATGCTGGTACCTGAATTTGAGAAATTCGGCTTGATCACGGATCCCAATCGGTTCAAGAAAGTGGAAGTTCCGTTCTATATGTCGGGCGTGATCGAAGGCTCGGTTCAACGCTTGCTGGAAAGTGGAAACACGACAGGCGTGGCCGGTTTGAAGTTACTTATGAGCAGTCAGGACCAAACCTACACCAAGGAACTCAGAACTTTCAGTGACGGTAGTTTTTATGATTACGAGGTACCACCCGGCAGTTACACCCTGAAAGTTGATTCTACCCAGCTTGATATACTGGATGTATATGCCGAACCCGAGGTGATCAGTTTTGAAGTGGCACGGTCACCGGACGGAGATTTTGTAGAAGGGCTCGGTTTTGAATTGATCCCTGGCGGCATGGAACGGGAGGAGCCTGAGCAAATTGCAGAGGCTACGGACCCTGAAACTTCGGATACGACCGAGACAGATACTGAAACTGTGATCCCTCCTTTAACCGTGGCAGATGGTGATTCTGTAGAACCGGTAGCCCCAACAATCCCGGAACCGATCATTTTACCTGATACCCTTGGCACCATTGTGGTCAACGAGACGGTTCCCTCTATTGCAGTAACGGACTCTGTTGCCCGTAATGAGCAGGCCAATACTGATACTGTTGATACGACCGATGAAACTCCTCAAACTGATTCGGATCAAACCGATGCAGATGTGGATCCTGATACCGGCTTACCACCGGTGATCACCCCTCTCGGTGTTCCTGTTACGGACTTAACAGAAATAGAGGCCGATTCTGTACGGACTGATTCCTTGCCCGACACTGTTGTTTCAGAACCTTTCACAGAAGCAGAAATTGAGGATCCTGAGCTTTTGGCAGACACAACAGAATCAGATACAGAGGTTGATCTTCAAACCGATATTCCTGCTGACAGTACCATAGCCGATCTGGGGAATGAAGATGTTGAGATCACGGATGAACCAACACAAACAGCAGATTCACTTCAAACAGATATTGAAACCATTCAACCTCCGGTAACGGGTATCCCCGAGATCGCAGATGGTGACTCCGCTAAGATCACTGAGACTGATTCATCCCTTGTGGCCGCCCTACCGGATTCAACATTACCGGCTTACAGTCTTGATGCGGGGCAGCAAGCGGTTACCGAAGAAGAAGCCGATAACGATCTTCCACCGGTGCAGCAACCGGAACGTACTGAGATCACATTGACCGATGCGGATCCTGTTTCAGAACCCGCTACTGAAACTGTGCCTGTACCAACTATTACAGATGCCATCCCATCAGCTTTTAGCTCTGATAATGATCTTGAGTCACTAACCCCCGGACGCTGCATCTATGGTATTCAGTTTGCTTCCTACTCACAGGAACAACAAGCAACCAATTTGTCTCAGAGGCTGGAAGAGGATTATCTGACCTTCACGATCTACAACACCCCTTATAATCTGTATGGATTACGTGAAATTCAGTATCAAAGCCTGGGGAGAGTGAATACCGCAACTCAGGAATTCAATACAACTTATGATCTCAATGCGGCTGTTATCAGTCAGTGTTATGCGGATCTGGATCTGAATCCTGAAACAACCCGTTATTATGTGAAGATTGCAGAATTTGCAACTCAGGAAAATGCTCAAAGATATATTCGGGACCTGCAGGAAGAGAAAGGCATTACTGCAGCTGAAATTCCCGGTAACGGCTTTGATATCAGAATTGGCATTGGAGCATTCCGATCAGAAAGACAGGCCGCTGAGAAGCTCAGAGAGCTGCGAGGCGATCTGGATAACTACACCAATGCAAGCATTCTGCCCCTCACACCTCCTGTCAAGGTAACGGACCTTAGTTTTGAATTTCTACTGTTGTTGAATGATTTCTCAACTGAGGTAGAAGCACGGTCCTATGTTGAACAGATCCAACGATCCCTAAACCTGAGGATAAAAATACTTCTGGATGAGAACCGTGAAAGCTATCTCGTCACCACTGAATTGATGGAAGGCTGGAATCGGATCAACAGGCTCAAAGAACGCGTGGTCAATTCAGGAATCCCTGCAGACCCTGTGATCCTGATGGTAGAAAAAAAGAATGAGTAATGATTTGGGCTATTAAAAAGCTTATATCACCTGCTTTCTCATACGGGCTACCGGCAAATTAAGCTGTTCGCGGTATTTACTGACCGTTCGCCGGGCGACCTTATATCCCTTCTCATTCAGCATATCGGTTAGCTTTTGATCGCTATAGGGGCTACGTTTATTTTCATTATTAATGATATTCTGAAGCAGATTTTTCACTTCACGATTTGAAACCTCTTCCCCGCTCTCAGTTTCAAGTCCCTCATTGAAAAAATACTTAAGCTCATACACCCCAAAATGCGTTTGAACATACTTCCCATTTACCACGCGTGAGACCGTTGAAATATCCATTCCGATCCGTTCAGCCACATCTTTCAGGATCATGGGTTTCAGGCCTTCCCCATATTTAAAGAAATCTTCCTGAAGTGCCACAATGGTCTTCATGATATTCATCAGGGTATTTTGCCGCTGCCTGATAGACTCGATAAACCACTGAGCCGAGTCGATCTTTCGCTTCATAAAAGTGCGGGTCTCGGCATCTGTATTCTTCTTCTTTTTGGCTTTGATATCCTCCCACATTTCTTTGTATTCAGGTGATATCCTCAATGATGGAGCGTTACGCTGATTCAAAGAGATCACAAACTCTCCCCTCTCTGTTTCACCCCCTGACTTACCCTTCCAGTACACTTCAAAATCAGGTTCGATATAGTTCTGAGTCTGCTCCATTCCGGTTGAGATCGCTCCGGGCCGGGGATCCATATGCCGGATCGTTTCTACCGCTTCCTGCAGCTCTTCCCGGTCGATATTGAATTTTTGAAGGAGTTTATTGTAATGCTTCTTTTCGAAGAGTTTCCAGGCATCGCGCACAATTCTGATCGCCAGGTCCCTGGCTGGCAATCTCTTTTCTGAAGCTTTGAGTTGTACCAGCAGGCAATCCTGCAGATCCCTTGACGCTATTCCCGTCGGTTCCAGCTGTTGTATCTTTTTTCGTACTTCCTCAACTTTCTCCTCATTCAGTAAAATACCATGATTGAAGGCTATGTTATCCACCACTGCCTCCGGTTCTCTGCGGAAATAACCGTCTTCATCCAGCGAGCCGAGGATCTGATCTGCAATTAGCGTCTCCTCATCATTCAGGTCCAGCAGGGCCACCTGATCTTCAAGTTCTTCCAGGAGTGAGGCGTGATAGGGATTCGGAAGGTCTTTCCACTCCTCAATATCCGGATTGTAGGATGAGCTGAAATTCTCACCGTCATACTCCGTATTATTATCGAACTCATCCCAGTCCACTTCGTGATCGTCGAGGCTTTCGAGAGCTTCTTCACGATTTTCTTCCGGAGCTTCCTGTTCTTCCAGGCTCACGGATTCCGCGTCTACCGGGTCCACTTCCTCAAGCACGGGGTTCTCTTCCATCTCCTCTTTGATCCGCTGCTCTAAAGCGATAGTAGGAAGCTGTAACAGCTTGATGTACTGCAGCTGCTGTGGCGAAAGTTTCTGCTGCAGATTTTGTTGCTGTTTCTGCCCGATATTTTGCTTATTGCGAAGCACTATGTTTGGTCTCTCATTGATTTACAGGATTCAATAAATTCATCATACCATTCTTTTCCATACCTGCGAACCAGCGGTTTTTCTAAAAATTCAGCCAGGTATATGTTTTCTTTATCCCCCTTTTCACAGGCTGCCGAACACAGTTTGGGAACATACTCAAAATTAGCATAATCAAAACCGGCAATGTGTTTTAGGCGCACCGGAAACAAATGACAGCTTAGTGGTTTTTCCCAATTGAACCGGCCTTCAAAGTAGGCTTTCTGAATGGCACAATAGGCCACCTCGTTCTCATCATATTTTACAAAGATGCATTCCTCTGTTCGTACCGTTGAGATCTCATAGCCTGCCTTTTCGGAACCGATAACCACTCCATCCCGTTCGGCTACCTCCACTGATTCAGGCATTAATTCGCCTTTCAGCATTCGGTAGGCTTTGTGCAGAACCGGGATCTCATCTTTGGAAACCGGAGCCCCGGCATCACCGATCACGCAGCAGGCTCCCTTGCAACGCGGGAGGTCGCAAGCAAACTTGGCCGTGGCAATATCGCCTGATAAAATGGTATTTCTAACTTTGAACATAAACCAAGATAACAATCAGCTGAACTATTTTCGATGAAAGCTTTTTCATTTTGCAGGTATTTTGATTTTGTACAGATCCTGTTAAATAAACCTTGATAATATTTGTGATAATTTATGATCGGTTCTATCTTCTGAGCCTATGCGAAAATTAACCCCATCAGAGAAAAAAATACTGGATCGCCTGTTATATCCTGAGCCCTTTGAGGTCATTCAGGAAGAAACCCAATTAGCCTACGGTGAGATCCGGGACGACCTTATCAATCTGATGAATTCGCGCCTTATCGAAGCTGTAGATCCGGATGATCCCAATGCGAGTACCACCAACTACTTCGACTCTGATAACGTCAGGGATTCCGTCTACAGGATCACAAATTCAGGCATTAACCTTATGAAAAGACGATCATGAAATTTCAGGCAACCATCGGTGAGAATGAACTGGATGTAGAATTATCGCCAAAAGAAGGAACGTTTACGTCAGGAGAATTAAACGGGTCTTACACGTTTGAACACGTTAATGGCCGGTACTTTCTGCGAACCGGAACAAAAACCTACAAGATCGATAATATCAGTAAGGAAGGTTCAACCATTGAATTTTCCATGAACGGTGTTTGGCACAGCATTTCTGTTAAAGATGAGCAGGAGTTATTGCTCGACCGGTTAGGTTTCAAAACCGGTGCTGCCGCGGCTGAAGGGTTACTGAATGCGCCAATGCCCGGCAAAATCCTTGAGATCATGGTAAGTGAAGGCGATGAGGTTGAAAAAGATCAGCCACTCGTGATCCTGGAAGCCATGAAGATGGAAAATGAACTCAAAGCCCCGATCAGCGGTAAGATATCATCCATCTCGGCAGACGTTGGTCAATCACTGGAAAAAAATTCACCTATACTGGAGATAGAAACCATTGGATAAATTTGTAATTAAAGGCGGCTCCCCTCTCAAAGGTACCATACCGATCAGCGGCTCTAAAAATGCCGCCCTACCGTTGATGGCCGCTTCGTTGTTAGGCAGTTCAGCATCTACTTTAAAAAATATTCCACGGCTCAAAGATATTTATACCTTCAACAACGTGATCCGCGTGGTTGGAGCTCAGGTGACCTTCAGGGAAGAAGAAAACACCCTCGAGATCGATCCCGGGAACGTAAACCACCTGGAAGCCCCCTACGACCTGGTTCGCAAGATGCGGGCTTCATTTTACATGCTTGGGGCACTGGTTGGCAAACACGGCTATGCAAAGGTATCCCTACCCGGCGGTTGCGCGTGGGGTCCCCGTCCCGTTGACCTGCACCTGAAAGGCATGGAAGCCATGGGGATCGATATCTCCCTGGAGAAGGGTTATGTGATCGCCAAAGCTCCTGAAAAAATAGCCGGTGGCACCTTCAGACTTGAACCGAGTTCGGTTGGAGCTACTGTAAATCTTCTTCTGGCATCTGTTTTAAAAGCCAAAGAATTTACGATCGAAAATGCTGCCAAGGAACCGGATGTGGTTCAACTGTGTGATCACCTGGTGGCTATGGGGGCTGATATTGAAGGTATCGGTACTGACACCCTCACGGTACGTGCCGTGGATGAGCTTACAGGAATCGAAGTATCCAATGATCCCGATCGTATTGAGCTTGGAACCTTCATGATACTTGGAGCCATGCAGCCCGGCAACGAACTTACGCTTACGGGGTGCAATCCCGAGCATTTGGGCAGCTTCACTAAAAAACTTCGGGAAACAGGCACTACTGTTGATATCGATGGCACTACTATTAATGTCAAAGCTCCTGAAACCCTCAAACCGGTTTCCATCAAAACACAGATCTATCCCGGCTTTCCAACCGACCTTCAGGCACAATGGGCCACCATGATGACTCAGGCTGAAGGCGAATCCAAAGTTACAGATACCGTTTATTTTGACCGTTTCAGCTATGTGCCGGAACTGACCCGATTGGGAGCCGACGTTGATGTAGAAAAAAACACGGTTCACATTTCAGGTAAAACTCCACTGACAGGAGCTTCCGTTATGAGTACAGACCTGAGAGCCAGTGTGAGCCTGGTATTGGCTGCCTTAGTGGCTGAAAACACCACAGAAGTCTTGCGCATCTATCATTTGGATCGCGGTTACGAAACCCTTGAAAATAAACTCAGAGCGGTTGGTGCAACCATAGAGCGGGTTGACGAGGACTCTTGACCTTATTGAGTACAGGATTGAGTACAGGCTTCAGAAACCTAGCCTGTACTCTTACCATCAGCCCCTGTGACAGAGTCTAAATCACGCTGCGTTTGGACGCAGGTAAAACTATTTTTTTTATTTTCGGATGCGTTTACATTAATGGCTTTTCCCATGTATATTCATAAAGGAGAAAATTAGCCTATAAAAGCTTTTTTAAACATTTTTCGATTGCTTAACGTACAGAATACATATCAAAAACTACCTATGACGGCATCACTGTCTACACGTATTGAAGATGCCATCATCGATTTTCTCTTTTTCTGCGGATTATTACTTACAAATCTTACGCAGCAACTCTTTTCTGATTCCGATACGGAATCAACCCAAAAAACAATTTTAACAGATATTATACCCAAAGCAGCCGCTCGTCCGATTGCTTCAAACCGTGCTCTCACTAATGAGACCCTAATCGATTTGCATCGTAAATTAATCAGATGGTTCGTTTGCAAGGGAAGCAGTGGCTTTTGGGAAAGGAAGAATTTTAATGAAGAATCAAATTATTATTCACTCTTCGGGCAATCAGACCCGTATTGCGCTTTTGGAGAACAACGAATTAGCGCAGTTATTCATAGAATCAGAAGAAAACCAGCGTACGGTTGGTAACATTTATGTAGCACGTGTTCACAAAGTGCTAAGCGGTATCCGAGCCGCTTTTATTGACATGGGCACCCCTAAAGATGCCTTTCTTCACTTTTCTGATGCGGGAGACCATCTCGATGAATACATCACCAAATTAAATGGCCCTGATGCCATTCCAAACAATGTCAGAAAGGATGTAGCTAACAAAGAAAACCTTTCAAACATTGAAAAGCAGATCATGGCCGGCAAGATGCTACGCACCGGACAAAAACTGCTGGTACAGATCGTCAAAGAACCTATCGGTTCAAAAGGTCCGCGTATATCAACGGATATTACCATTGCCGGGCGTTTTCTGGTACTGATCCCAATGGGCGACTACATCGCGGTTTCCAAAAAGATCGGTCACTACAAAGAACGCAGACGCCTTAAAGGCATTCTGAATAATATGGTACCGGACGGATTTGGAGTGATCGTACGAACGGTTGCCAAAGGTCAGGATAAAAAGTCCCTGGAGGATGATCTCCGAAATGTCCTGAAAAAATGGGAGCAGATCGTCGATAAGCTTGAGGACGCCAAACCTCCGGCCCTCCTCTACCGTGACCTGAATATGACAGAAAGTCTTATTCGCGACCTGTTTGCCAAAAATTATGACCGGGTATTGATCGATGATCCGGAACTCTACAAACAGATCAAAGGCTATGTGAGTCAGATCGCCCCGCAGATGGTTCCTAATGTACAGATGTATAAAGGCAAGGAGCACATCTTCGATTACATGAAGATCGCCCATGATGTCAATTCGATCTTCAGTCCGCGTGTGAGGATGAAATCAGGTGGTTACCTCATCTTTGAGCAAACTGAAGCCATGTATGTGGTGGATGTTAACTCTGGTCCTTACGCTGCCAAAAAGCGTCAGGAAGATAACTCCCTGAAAACCAACCTGGAAGCCGCCAGAGAGATCGCCAAGCAGCTCAGACTGCGGGATATTGGCGGGATCATCGTTGTTGACTTCATTGACTTGCGGGATGATAAGAACCGTAAGAAGATCTATGACGAGCTCAAGAAGGAATTTGTCAAAGATCCTGCCAAAACCAATGTGATCGGAATGAGTGACTTTGGTCTGGTTCAGATCACACGTCAGCGTATCCGTCCAAGTGTTGTGAATTCAGTATCAAAAGTTTGCCCGGTATGCGGTGGTTCTGGTAACGTGGTTACCAAAGATACCATCCTGACCGACCTTGAGACCTGGTTAAGCAAGTTCAAGCACAATACGAACTACCGTGCCGTTGATATCTACGTGAATCCTTACCTGCGCTCGGTTCTAACCAAAGGAATGCTCAGCACTCGCTGGAAATGGATGGCACGATTCCGCATCAAGATCTCCCTGATCGGCGATGAAACGGTATCCATGAATGAATTCCGTGCCACACTGGTCGGCTCAGACATAGACATTACAGACATCGTCATGAGAGATGAGTCGATAGAGGAAGTCCTGGACCGCGAAGGCGAGCTGGTCGAGCTTGAAAGCGGCAAAGGTGACAAGAACAACCTGGATATATCCAAGAAAGAGAACAGTTCGTCAGGTCGTAATGACAATTCGAACGGAAGAGGCAATTCTAAGTACTATAAGTCTTCAAATTAGACCTTGGCTTGGTTTTTGTGAATAACCACTAAACTCTTTCACCAAAATATTATTTATGAATTTATCTGAATTACATGCAACCACCGTTGTGGGAGTGATCCACAACGGCAAGGCTGCAATTGGGAGTGATGGTCAGGCTACGATGGATAAGACCGTCATGAAAAGCACCGTTAAAAAAGTACGAAAATTATATAATGGTAAGATCCTGGCAGGATTTGCCGGATCCACCGCTGATGCCTTCACCCTTTTCGAGAAGTACGAAGAGAAACTGAACGAATACAATGGCAACATGGAGAGAGCGGCCGTTGAGCTTGCCAAGGAATGGAGAAAGGACAAATTCCTTCAAAAACTTCAGGCCCTTCTCATCGTTATGAATAACGAAAAATCGTTGGTGATATCGGGACAGGGTGACGTGATCGAACCTGATGATGAAATAGCGACTATAGGCAGCGGCGGATCCTATGCCCTCTCAGCGGCACGTGCCATGGTCAAACATGCACCGGAGCTATCCTCCAAACAAATTGTAGAGGATGCCCTTCATATTGCTGCTGATATTGATATCTACACGAATCATAATCTTACCATTTTAGAAATTGACGACTAGTATGTTAACTATTGAAGAGAAGAACTTAACGCCACAGCAGATCGTATCTGAGTTGAACAAGTACATTGTTGGGCAGCAATCTGCCAAAAGATCAGTTTCCATTGCACTTCGGAACCGATGGAGACGATTAAATGCTGAAGAAGAGATCCGCGAAGAGATCGTACCAAATAACATCCTGCTGATCGGCCCAACCGGTGTGGGTAAAACGGAAATTGCCCGACGACTGGCCAAACTGGCTCATGCTCCCTTCATGAAAGTGGAAGCATCTAAATTTACCGAAGTTGGGTATGTGGGACGTGATGTTGAATCCATGATCCGCGACCTGACCGATGTTGCCATCAATATGGTAAAGCAGGAAATGCAGGAGCGTGTAAAAGGAAAAGCGGCTCAAAGAGCAGAAGAAAGAATTTTAGATATCCTCATCCCTCCTGTCAAGAAAACAGGAGTTGGCTTTAACAGTCCTTCTGCCGGTGATGAAGACTTTGATCCCAAAAAAGCCAGCGATTCTGAACTCAATGAGCGTACCCGCGAGCGGTTCAGAGAAAAACTGAAAAACGGTGAACTGGAAGATCGGGAGATCGAAGTTGAAGTTAAATCCACGAAAGGTAGCCCGATGATGCAGGTATTTGGTCCACAGGGTATGGAAGAAATGGGAATCAACCTTCAGGATATGCTGGGGAATCTTGGCAAGGGTAATAAAAAGTCTAAGCGAAAGCTGCCGATCAGCGAAGCCCGTGAGTTGCTGACGGAAGAAGAAGCCGAAAAGCTGATCGACCATGAGTCTGCCGTGCAGGAAGCCCTTGAGAGGGTTCAAAAGCAAGGTATCGTCTTTATTGATGAGATCGACAAGATCGCAGAATCTTCAAGCGGAGGCGGCAAAGGCGGCCCCGATGTAAGCCGACAAGGAGTACAGCGTGACCTGCTTCCGGTTGTGGAAGGCAGTGCGGTAAACACCAAGCACGGTATCGTCAAGACCGATCATATTCTGTTCATTGGTTCCGGTGCATTTCATGTATCTAAACCATCTGATCTGATTCCTGAACTTCAGGGAAGGTTTCCAATCCGAGTGGAGCTGAATTCACTGACTGAAGACGATTTCGTTGATATTCTATCGAAACCCAAAAATGCTTTGACCAAGCAATACATTGCCATGTTGCAATCAGAGGGTGTCGAAATTGAATTTAAAGAAGACGCGATCAGAGAGATCGCACGAATTGCCGCTGAGGTGAACTCCTCTGTGGAGAACATTGGAGCAAGACGTTTGCATACCATCATGTCTTCACTATTCGATGAACTTCTGTTTGCCGTTCCGGACGATATCAACTCAGGTAAGATCACCATCGACAAGGCATACGTGGATAAACAACTGACCGATATTGTTAAAGACAAAGATCTGAGCCACTACATTCTATAAGTGTTTGTAAAGGGTTATTAAATGAACCAAACACCACAATTGTGGTATACTTAATTATTTAGTACACTCGTTCTGAATGAAACTTTACACGCCAGAATTGGTTATGATCAATAAGTAATGACGTAATATGATCTACATGCATTTAAAAAAGATACTGTACCCAAACATACTCATTCTGTTGCTGCTTGCGGCGCTCCGTTTTACGGGGGTCGATCCGGTCATTCAGTCAGAAAACAACGACACGGAAAACCTGACCAAATACCATCAGGCACAACGAAGTATCATTACCAATTACTTCAGCGAACCTGACATCGATCAGATGTACAAGACCAGTATCAAATATATGGTCAAAGCCATCAAAGACAGTACGCTGGAGATCACCGATTCCCCCATCGATACAACCTTTAGCGGAGTTAACATTGAATCGATAAGAGATTCATTTAGAAATTTTGAACGGGCGTATCTTTATGTAGCCAACAACAGTGCGGATGAAGATATGGGTAAGCTAACCGAGGCTGCCATCAGAGGCATGTTCTCAACCCTTGATCCTCACTCTGTGTACATCGAAGCTGAAGACAATGAGCAGATCCAGGCTGAATTTGCCGGAAAATTTCAGGGCATCGGCGTGCAGTTTCAGATCATTCAGGATACCATAACCGTAATTACCGCTATTTCCGGTGGACCCAGTGAGCAGCTGGGTATTCGTTCCGGTGACCGCATCATTGAGATCGAGGATTCATCTGCCGTTGGATTTACCAATGAGATGGTACTGAGAAGGCTGCGAGGCGAAAAAGGCACCAAAGTTGGCGTAACCGTCAAGCGACCGAATGTGCGTGAACCCATCAATTTTACCATCACGCGTGATGATATCCCCTTATACACTGTGGATACCTCCTATATGCTGGATGAGCGTACCGGGTACATCAAGATCAACCGGTTTGCAGCCACTACCCACGATGAATTTATGCAAGCAACCCGGGAACTGCGCAATGAAGGCATGGACCGCCTGGTACTTGATCTGAGAGGAAATCCCGGAGGATATCTGAGTCAGGCTATTGCCATTGCAGAAGAATTCTTCCCCCGGGGAACCGAGCTGGTATCCACCAAAAGTAAGCATAAACGCTTCGACGGTGAGTATTTTTCCAGAAAAGATGGTGCTTATATTGAAAAACCCGTTATTGTTTTAGTTGATGAAGGAGCAGCCTCAGCGAGCGAGATCGTGAGTGGGGCTATTCAGGATCATGACCGGGGACTGATAGTCGGTAAACGAACCTTCGGTAAGGGCCTGGTTCAGCAGCAATACGAATTGGTAGATAAGAGCAGTGTTAGGGTCACTATTTCCCGATACTATACCCCTTCGGGCAGACTCATTCAGAAGCCATTTGTAGAAGGCGGTGAAGAGTATGCATACGAGATCTACCGCCGTGAGGATGCCATGGATGATGCCTCAGAATTCATAAACCACATTCCTGATTCTCTCAAGTATCAAACCGATGGTGGACGAACCGTTTATGGCGGTGGCGGCATTGTACCTGATTATATTGTACCGGCAGATACTTCCACATCAGCCTATGTATTCAATTTCGCTATTCGTGAGCAGGCCTCATTTGATTATGTACGGAACTTCCTGGATGAAAACGGGGATGCTTTCAGAGCAGAATGGGAATCTGATTTTGAAAACTATCGCGAAAACTTTGAGTGGGATGATACCAATGTAGAAGGATTGAGATCTTTGCTGGTTGAACGCGGTATGTTCATTTCTGATACGGTTAAAACCCCTGATTTCAGAAACGATACATTATTTGTGCCACAGGGACATTTTGAAGATATCTCGTGGCTGCTTGAAGGCCGCATGAAGGCTGAGCTGGCCCGACAGGTCTGGGGAATGGAGTACTTCTACCCGATCGTTAACGATGTGTTTGACAACACCCTTAAAAAAGCCATGACCTTGTGGGATGCCGTTGCCAGGCTGGAAGAACTTGCCAGTGGAGATTCAAAAGCTTCTGCCATTGGAAATCTATCAGGTGACAATAACGAGTAGATCATACATTCTTTGGTGATATAAAAAAGGCCTCACACGAGGCCTTTTTTATATTTCAGATTTTATACAGAGAATGGTGAAGTCGGATCAATCATCATCCTTATAGATGTCTTCGATCAGGTGACCGTATTTATCTGCGATCACCCTGCGTTTCACTTTCAGGGTAGGAGTGATCTCGCCGGTTTCAACCGTAAACTCGTTGGCAACCAATCTGAAGTCTCTCACCTTCTCATGCGAGGCGAGTTCTTTAGAGAAGGCCCTTAGCTCCTTCTTGTAGATATCTTTGACTTCCTCAAGCTCAATAAGTTCTTCATTACCCTTGAACGATAAGCCTTGTTCTTTGGCCCATTTACCTACCACTTCAAAATCAGGGACAATGATCGCGGCCATGTAATTTTGGGCTTCTCCAACTACCACGATCTGATCGATCCACTTACTTGTTTTAAACAGGTCTTCAATCGGCCCCGGATAAATATTCTTACCACCGGCATTCACGATCATATGTTTGATACGATCCGTGATCTTCAGGAAACCATCCTCAAACTTTCCAACGTCACCGGTGTGAAGCCAGTCATCATCGTCGATCATTTCCTTGGTTGCCTTCTCGTTATTCCAATATCCTTTCATCACATTTGGTCCCTTACAAAGGATCTCACCTTCTTCAGAACTCAGGTCGGTAGGATAATCCTCACCGCTGATGGTGGCCAGTATTTCCCCATTCTCAAGGCTTTGAATACCAACCGTTACACCTGGAATGATCGTCCCAACTGCACCTATCTTTTCCTTACCCGGCTGATTGGCAGCCATTACCGGAGAGGTTTCTGTAAGTCCATAACCCTGAAGAATATTCATACCGGCACACTGGAAGAAGGTGTCGATCTCAGGGGGCAAAGCGGCTCCACCTGATACAAAAAGCCGAACATGACCACCGGTTCGTTCTTTCAGTTTATCAAACACCAGTTTGTCAGCAATTTTTTTCTGGACGGCCACCAGTCCGCGTTTGCCTTCCGCATACTTCTGCCCGGTCTCAACGGCCCAATCAAAGATCTTCTTCTTGGTGTCACTCCCCTCCTCTACACTTTTCACGATGAGATTATACATTTTCTCAAACAGCCGCGGCACACTGATCATAATGGTTGGTTTTACCTCAGGCATATTCCGGGAGACCGTATCCACACTTTCAGCATAATAGACCTCAACACCACTGGATATCATCGCATAATACCCGGCCGTTCTCTCAAAAGAATGACACAATGGAAGGAAGGAAAGCAGCCGGTCATTATCATCCCAGTATATATGCTGCGTGGCGGCCTTCACATTAGACACAATATTATTGTGAGTAAGCATGGCCCCTTTGGGCTGACCGGTAGTACCTGACGTGTAGATCAGGGTTGCCACATCTGAAGGCTCTACTTCTTTGCTGCGTTGTTTTATAGCGTCCTTATGCTTCTCTATGTGCTTTCCGCCTTCAATAAGCATGTCGTCATACATTTGCACGAAGTCATTATCCATCAAATGCTTCAGTGTCGGCTCATCGAAGGCCACAACCTGCTCGAGCTCATCACAATTCTCAAAAACATCAACAGCTTTCTTAAGCTGAAGTCCCGTGGAAACAAAGAAGATCTTAGTTCCGGAATCCTTCAGAATATATTCGCACTGATGTGCCGGAAGAGTGGTATAAAGCGATACATTTATACCTCCCACTAACTGTATAGCAAGGTCAACGGCCGCCCATTCGTACCGGTTCTCACTGAGAATACCGACCCGGTCTCCTTTTTGAATACCTCTTTCCATCAAATAAGTAGCGATGGAATATACATCATCGGTCACCTGATCCCATAATATGGGCTCATAAGGTTTATCGGGTGCAGGCTTAAAATGAAATGGGGTTTTATCTGACTCACTGTATTTATGAGACAGATTCAAAAACAGTTCCGTCAGTGTTTCAAAAGGGACTACAGTAGGCATAGTTCGCTAATTAATTCCTGGTCTAACTCCGCTGAAATATAATACTCTTAAAATCAAAAGCCTGAGTTTCATATGCATGTTTACAAGTTGTATATTTAGGCAAATCAAAAGAGTATTATGGCACATCCAGCACACGAAGATACGGTAAATCTTGTAAAGGAGATATTTCGTTCCTATTTAAAAGAAAGAAATCAGCGCCAAACCCCTGAGCGGTTCATGGTTCTGGAAGAGATCTACACGGCCGACGGACATTTTGATGCCGACGATATATTTTTCAGGATGAAAGAAGGCGGTACCCGGGTCTCAAGAGCCACGGTTTATAACACCCTTGATCTGCTTGTAGAATGCGGATTGGTTCAGCGTCAGCAGTTTGGGAAAAGTCAGTATTACTACGAACGTGCCTATGCCTACCAGCAGCATGATCATATCATCTGTCGAGAATGCGGACATGTGCTAGAATTTTGTGATCCGCGAATTGGCGAGATACAACGCATGTTATCAGAGATCCACGATATGGATATTGATGGCCACTCCCTTCACTTCTTTGGTACCTGTACCGATAAGGAAGCTTGTGAAAAACGCAAGAAAGCCAATAATAACAAACTGGCTTCTGTGAAGGAGTAACTTAGGTTTCCTTTATAGTAAAAGGAGCCGCTTTAGAAGCTCCTTAGTCGGTCATTCAGAAATATAGGTTTCCTTGATGAACCGGCGTGCAGCCCAGCGGCTTCCCCACCATCCCATCATCATTGAGAGAAGCAACATGGCTCCGGCCAGAAAGTACCACCTTCCGAAAGGCCACTCAAGTAACCCAAGGTCAGGCAGATAGTATGGCATCGCTAATTCAAAAATGAAAAATATACTCAGTACAGCCAAAGAGCCTGCAATCAATCCCTGCAAGATCCCCTCTACGATAAATGGGCTTCGGATAAATTTATGAGTGGCTCCTACCAGTTTCATAGCCCGGATCAGGTCTCTTTTTGCGTAAATGGTGAGCCGGATGGTGTTGTAAACCAATACCAAAGCAGCCAGTAAAATGAGGATCCCTATACCGCCTCCCACCATTGAAAAGGTATTTAAATTCGACTCCATAACTCGAAGTAAGGCGGCATTATACTCCACTTCGTCCACGCCACGGATATTCTGAAGCCTGGAAACCATGGTTTCAATGCTCTCTGCCCCTGCATCCGTATTTACACTAAGACGGTACGAAGCCGGGAGAAAATTCAATTCAGCCAGTTCTTCCACCCCTGCCCCGAATTCTTCTCTCATAATGGCTGAGGCACTGTCTTTGGAGATGTAGGTTGCATCGATCACCAATTCCTCTGATTCGATCTGTTGACGGATCTGATCCATGGTTCGCTCATCCACATCCAGAAGGAATACCTCAACCTCAACTAATTCCTTGATCGACATTGCCTGACTATACACGTTGAAACCGATGCGCGTGAGAATTCCCAATAACAAAACCGCAACAAATAATGAAAAAATGGAAGTGGTAGCGGCCAGCTTTGTCCGCTTGATTCCTGAAATACCTTCCCTAACAATATATTTAATACTCATATTCTAATTTCTGAATTGTGCTCTGATTCCAACTAATAACCGTCGTGGTGGCATCGGATAACCGGCCGCCTCAAAGTAGCCTGCCTGACCAAATCCGTCAAGGGCATTTTCCCATCGCATGACAAGCATGATACCTCTTATCCGGGCAGAAAGTTCAGCATCCATTCTGAAAAATGGAGGAAGATCTTGTTCAAGGCTATTACCCTGCCAGATACCTAACTCTGTATTGTAGGTTCGCGCGCCGTAGGCAAAGGGAGATAGCAGGGTTTTAAAACCCATCTTCAGATAGGCTGCCCGGTCAAATACATATCCTTTTACAAAGGCCGAATTCCGTATCCACAAGATCTGATCTTGCCGATTAATAGGTGTATTTAACGGATCGGGTTCCAGATAGGTATAATTTTGCAATGTCGCTGAACTGCTGAACTCAAATAATCGGTTCTCAAACTGACCATAGACCGAACCGTACAGCTGTTCGACCTCAGAGCTGTTCGTGAAGGTACTATCTGAAGTGATCCACACCGCACCGTCCGAATTTTTGTACCTCCCTTTCAAACCAAATGTCAGGTTTGGATGAAAATCCAGCTCAAGTTGGGCATTGGCTGCATATCCTATTTCATTATCCAAATCCGAATTTCCTTCATAGCCGCTGCCATCCCAATACAATGCCTGAATGGACGGCCTGTTGCTAAATATCGCCCCACTGACTTTGAGGTTTACCCAATTCAGTGGCTGAAGCCCCATTCCCAGGACGGATTCATAGGCTGACTTTTCATTCGAGTCGTACTGTATTCCGGCAGTACCAAAAGCCATCAGGCCATTTGAAATATTCCATTCCGCAGAAAGATCTCCACTGTAAACCGACCAGTTTTTGATCGACAGTGAGGTATTCTCGTCCACATTGTGCAGTGAGGCCTTCCCTTCTACCCCCAGTTTCAGTTTACCAATGCCGGCCTTATAAAAAGCCCGGGGACTGAAACTACGAATGTTTTGAGTGAGGGTATCGATCACAAACGAGAGTTCCTTACTGCTTTTGCTGTATGAAAAATCGATCCCTGCATTTTCAGCCGATGAGGTATCGCTTCGATGATAGATCCCGGTGATCAGATCCCATCGGCTTAGATCAGAACTCGCACTGCTGTTCCGGGGCTGGGATTGAAATTCATTAAATGGGAATTCAGCCGGATTACCGATCACATACCCAAACGGTTCCCCCCTGTCATATTGATTTCGCAGATACAATGCCCTCACCAAATACTTATCATTCAGGTGATGGTACAATCTCCCGGTTATCTGATTACCCTGTACATTACTGTTTGGAAAATAATCACCGCCACGTCGATCCCAGTAAGAAAGTTCCAGATTGGTAGATTGGGAAAAATTACGAGACACCAAAAACTCGAGGTTGCGGTAAGCCCCACCGGCTTCATCATAGATCAAATAACTTCTGGGTTTCAGCAGATAAAAATCTCTTATCCTGATATCAGACCGGTATGTGCCTCCATAAAATTCCACAGCTTCATCAATTTTCCGGTGAGGGATGAGGTTATAATTCGGTAAACCCGTAACAGGGTCATTGATAGTGAGTCCATCCAGCACCACTTCCTGCTCGTAGGGTTCATATCCATTTATGTGATAGGCGTCAACCCGGCCAATGGTTCCCTGCCTGAACGAGATCACATCCGGCCGGTAAGCCTGATGATCTCCCCAGTTGGGCCAGATCTGCCATCTGAGAAGGCTATCCGTGGTTATGGTTTCCGCGAATGATGGAAATGATTCTTCCCAGGGAACGACGGGTTCAAGGGGTTCTGAGGTTCTTTTGGATGCCGTAGTATCGGAGTTGAAGGTTGAATCGGGAGTCAGTGATAAAGAATCTGAAGAAATATTCGTCCGGACTGAGTCCACAACTTGCGCGCACACCTGTGTACTGACCAACAGAAAAACGATATGTAGGAAAATAAGGCGGTTCAAGAAGTGTGTGGTTTTAGATCGTAAGGCATGCCATCAATGTTCTTCAACTGTCTTCTTGTGATCTCAAGAAGCACCATCTTGGTACGTTCCTTATTGATCAATCGGTCTTTGGTAAACATGGCTTTTACGGCAAAATGAGGACCGTTTTCCTGATAATACCCCATCCATACCGTACCGACCGGTTTATCTTCTGTGCCACCCGTAGGTCCTGCCACACCCGTTGCAGAAATACCGATATCAGCATCAAGATTTTCAGCCGCCCCCTTAGCCATTTGCAGGGCTACCTCTTTACTGACCGCTCCGTGCTTTTCCAGGTCTTCTTTATTTACCCCAAGCTGTTTCACCTTCACAGAATTAGCATACGATACAATGCCACCCTTAAAGTAAGCACTGCTCCCGGATCTATCCGTGATACTATTCGAAATCGATCCTCCTGTGCAACTTTCTGCGGTGGCTAAATACAACCCGGATTCCTGAAGTAAATGACCGACCGATTCACTGAGTTCAAACTCTTTCCCTTCACCATAAATAAATTTACCGGCTTTTTCGTAGATCACATCAGTGATCGTTTGAAGATGTTCTTCCGCCTCCTCTTTAGTTGCCCCCTTGGCATTCAGCCGCAACGTCACACCTCCGGGAGCCGGCAGGTAAGCCATACTCACGCCATTATTAAAGTAATCACTCAGATCTCCAAGGACCTCATCACTCAGCGTACTTTCACCGATCCCGGCTGTTTTCAGGTATCTCGATAGCAGGTATTCCGTTTCAGAAAAAACTTCTTTGATCTTAGCATGTACCCGCTTTTTCATCAGGTATTTCATTTCATTTGGCACACCGGGCAATACCGCCAGCACCGTATCAGATTCATGAAACCACATTCCGGGCGCAGTACCCGCTTTATTGAAAAGTACCTTACAGTTTTCAGGAACCTCAGCCTGAGCATGATTTGAGCTGGAAAACGGGATATTACGCTCTTTAAACAACGTTTTAATGTATTCAAGTGTGGGCTCGTGCAGCACGTATCCTACATCAAATAATTCTGCAACGGCCTTCTTGGTCATATCATCGTGGGTGGGACCAAGTCCTCCGGTACTGATAACAAGATCGGATCGATCCATTGCAAAACGGAGGGTGTTCTTGATCTGACTTAGATCATCGGTGATGGTATGAATGTAAGTCACTTCAAAACCGGCACGGGTAAGGTAATCCCCCAGCCATGAGGCATTTGTGTTAACTGTATCACCAATAAGTAACTCATTTCCGACCGAAACAATCTGTGCTTTCATGGGGCATAAATTCTGTAATACCCTGTCCAATTTCCACAGTTAAATCTTTAAATACTTTATTTCCCTTCGATCCGGATCTGCCTCTGCTTGCAACGAAATCATTCATGTAATGAATTGAATTACTTAGTAAGTTTGGCCATCAAATCAGCTGAATTTTTTATGAAGAATATTCCTAACATACTGAGCACGCTTAGGATGATCCTGGCTCCCATATTCCTGTTTATGTACATTCAGGATGAGTTGATCTGGCGATCTCTAAGTGTAGCTGTTTTTGCGGTGGCGGCAGTCACTGATTTTGCTGATGGTAAAATTGCCCGGTATTATGAAATTGAAAGTGATTTTGGAGTCTTCATAGATCCCCTTGCTGATAAATTCCTGACCTTTGCGGGTTTCCTGTGTCTACCTTTTCTCGATGTAAGTCAATTCCCATGGTGGGCCATTTCGGTAATTCTTGTGCGTGATATCATAGTAACCGGGTTACGATTATATGCAGGGCAAAAAGACATTGTTATGGAAACCCGTTTCACCGCCAAAGCCAAAACTCTTGTTCAAATGGTGTTCCTGTATGCCGTATTGTTGTTAGGCGTTTTCAAGCAAGCAGATATTGATTTTGCAGATCAGGCTTCTCAGTTTTTCAACTCCGGTGTTCTTTATTACGCCATGCTGTTTGTCACTGCACTCACCGCTTACTCCGGTATAGAATATTTGTGGGTGAACCGAAAACTCTTTAGCCGCTAACCGGATCTTATGGTGAATAAGCTAAAGCTTTTACTGGGAACCGGGTTCTATTCGGGATTACTGCCCAAGGCACCGGGCACCTTTGGCAGCCTTGCAGCACTGATCCTTATTTACCCCATTCTGCAAGAACAAGATCTAACCTATCTCATAATGTTCACAGTTTTAAGCAGCCTGATCTCACTTTGGGTTTCACCTTTTTTTGAACAAACCTACGCCGAGGATCCGGGGCAACTGGTTGCAGATGAATGGGCCGGACAAAGTCTCGTTTTTTTAACGATCCCCCTCTCAGGAAGCCTCAATGGCGATATGACCATTCTTTTGGCCGGTTTCATGCTCTTCCGTTTTTTCGATATTGTAAAGCCTCTTGGCATACATTCTATCCAAAAGTACAAAGGGGGAATTGGAATTCTGGCGGATGATTTACTTGCAGGATTGTATGCGCTTATCTGTCTAAAAACCCTTATTTTCTTTTGGCCGAAAATATTCGGGATAGTTTAATGATCTCACTCATCGTTACGGCAATCAAATAAAAGAATTACAACAAAGATGATACTTGACACCTCATTTGCACGTGAGTTAGCGGCTCATTTATTAGAAATAAACGCTGTGGTTTTAAAACCAAATGATCCATTTACCTGGTCTTCAGGATGGAATTCCCCTATTTATTGTGATAACCGGTTAACTCTCCGGTATCCTGAGATCCGAAATAAGATCGAAAATGAATTCACCCGCATCATTCAGGAAAAATTCTCTGATATAGATGTAGTAACCGGAACCGCAACTGCCGGGATCCCACATGCCGCCTGGGTAGCTGCAAACCTGAACAAACCTATGGCTTATGTACGGGCTAAGGCCAAAGCACACGGCATGGGTAATCAGATCGAAGGCGGCGTAAAGAAAGGCGAACATACCATTGTGATCGAAGACCTGGTATCGACCGGGGGGTCTGCCATTTCTGTGGTTGAGGCTCTTAAGTTTGTAGGCGCCAATGTGGATGCCGTACTCTCAATCTTTACTTACGATTTTGAAAAAGCCACCGACCGTTTCAAGGAAGCGAATGTGCCACTGTACTCGCTCACAGACTACAAAACTTTGATCAACGTAGCTGTTGAAAAAGGCACCATAGACGGTGACGACCTGGATCTGCTTTCCTCATGGAGAGAACATCCGGATGTTTGGCCAAATTCACCTGAAGAAGAATAAACAGGCTTTTAAACACACTAAAATTCATTACTGTGACAGATAAAACGTTTTATATCGAGACTTACGGTTGTCAGATGAACTTTGCGGATTCTGAGATCGTGAATTCCATTTTACTTGAAGAAGGCATGAAACCGGTTCATGATGCAGAAACTGCAGATGTGGTATTGGTCAATACCTGTTCAATTCGGGAAAATGCTGAAACCAAGGTCTGGAACCGACTCAAGGAACTTCGATCCATCAAAAAAGAAAATGGTGAAATGACCGTTGGGGTGCTTGGCTGTATGGCTGAGCGCATCAAGGATCGTATCATTGAACAGGAACACCTTGTGGATATTGTGGTTGGCCCGGATGCCTATCGTGATATCCCCCGACTCCTGAAGGAAGTGGATGATGGTCGTAAGGCCGTCAACGTACTCTTGTCACTTGAAGAGACCTATGCCGATATTGCTCCGGTCAGAACCACCGGAAACGGGGTTAACGCTTTTGTATCCATTATGAGAGGTTGCGACAATATGTGTGCCTTTTGTGTGGTGCCCTTCACACGTGGACGTGAACGCAGCCGTCCGCTGGAATCTATCATTCGTGAGATCAAACAGCTTTCTGATGAAGGCTATAAGGAAGTGACCCTGCTTGGACAAAACGTGAATTCCTACCTGGACGGTGAGAACACTTTCACTAAATTAATGGATGAAGCGAGTAAAGTGGATCCCGAAATGCGCTTTCGCTTCTCCTCTCCTCACCCAAAAGATTTCCCTGACGATCTGCTGCACCTGATCGCTGAACGGCCAAACTTATGTAACTATATTCATATTCCGGCTCAGGCAGGAAGTGATACCATGCTGGAGAGAATGCGTCGTCCATACACCCGCGAGGGCTACCTGGAACTGATCGACAAAATGAAGCATATCATACCCGGGGTGTCCCTTTCAACCGATATCATTGCGGGATTCTGTGATGAGACGGAAGAGGAACATCAGCAAACGCTATCGCTGATGGCAGAAGTTGAGTACGACCTCGCTTACATGTTCGCCTATTCTGAACGTGAGCGAACCCTGGCAGCACGTAAATTTGAAGACAATGTACCTGAAGACGTCAAAAAACGTCGCTTATCAGAGATCATCACTCAGCAGCGTGAGATTCAGGAACGCCGAAATAAAGAGGAAGTTGGACGCCGTCATCTTGTCCTGGTCGAAAGTACCAGTAAAAAGTCGGACGACCAGTTAAGCGGCCGCACCGATACCAATAAAATGGTGGTATTCGACCGTAAAGATTTTGAACCGGGTGATTACGTGGAAGTGGAGATCACTGAGACGACTTCCGCCACCCTAATAGGCAACCCGATCCGTAAAACGACTCTCACAGAATACTACGGAGCTGAAGTTATCGCTTAGGTGAGGCAAAAAAAAACATATCTGTGGGTACTGGGTTTTGGTCTTCTGCTCTGGATATTCGGTCTTTCGAATACCGGTGCCGCCCAGCCTACACTTGGCGTTGTCTGGGATAACTCAGAGGAAAACCCCATTACAGACCGACAACTTCAGCTTTTTGAAGACATCGGGGTCACCCATATTGAGTTCCCGGCTGGGATATCCGAAGATCAGATCCGGAGAATGGATAGTCTCAGTTTTTCTATCCTGATCAGAAATGATGAGCGGTTTTATACGCTTCGTACACTGGAAAAAAGTGCTGAAGAATTCGGGGAGCTGAACCGCGAAATGCTGCAAACATTTGAGGAGTACAACCGCATTGCGGGTTTTGGACTTTTATCTCAAAGTCACTTTAAGGATCCTGATTTTAGTACCGCATTTGAGGAAAAGGCCGAATCACTCAATACTTTTACCGACAAGACACTCTACTATGTTCAAAACCGGCAGTGGGTGCCCTTAAATTCTCCCGGTAAACCCTTTGGGCGACTAATAAATGATGCTCCGTTCAATATCGAGGATCTAAGTGTTTTTGACACACACATGCAGGATCATGTGGAAGAAAGTGATAACCTGATCCTATTTGTGCATTCAAAGTGGTTGACACAAGCCGTTGAGGACGTACCCGAACTGGCTGCCTCTTTGAAGGTCTATCATGAAGAAGGCCATTGGTCATTTCCAATGCCCTATCAGGAAGAACATTCCAGCCCCGCAAACTGGCTGGTATTTGCTCTGCTTCTATTGTGGATCGTACTTGCCGTTCAGGTAAAATTCATACCTAATGCACGTCCCATGGTACTGCGGTATTTCTTTGCCCATCGCTTTTATATAGATGATATCCTCCACTATCGGGAAAGATATGCCACTCAAAGCATCATTATGATGGTTGTTCATGCTTTGTCAGGTGGTATCGTCGTGTTTGTTGCCTCAAAAATGCTGATCAGTGAATTAGGTATGAACGCTTTAACCTATCACCTTCCATGGCTTGATTGGTTCAATAATGGCTATATTTCGCTATCGATATTCATGATCGTTCTGATCTTATTATTTCAAACCATTAGCATTTTCTGGCTCTATTTTCCGGCCAAAAACCTGAGAAATATGAGTCAGACGGCCAATCTGTATGCCGGATTACTGTACACGGACTATCTGACGCTGACCATTCTCATTTCCTTTTATGTGACAGGGTTCAGTGCCATTCCGGTTACTATTTTAGCCACCTTTTATCTTTTGATCTGGTTTATCAATTTTTATCTGACTGCCTTCAACACGGCACGAAATCAAACCTCAGATAAGATCCTTTACTTTATACTTACCTCGGGATTACATACTGTAATCAACCTGTCTATCATTGTTTATCTTATCTTGCAGACCGATATAATTGATATCCTTCGCTTATCCCTGTCCTTGTAAGAGCTTCAGAAATACCTTTGGTCACCCTTGTCATTTTCGATACACCTTTCAGAGTTAGAAAAATTTGAAAACCTATCAAAGAAAATAAAAAAGCCATCATCTGAGCTGGGTTGTCTCAGACAATGGCTTGTTAAGCATCCCGGTCATACTCCTCTACTGCTTATAATTTCCCCACGTTGGTAAAGCTAGTTCAGAGGGATGATCGGAAGTATTGGTAATAACGTATGGTGAGGTACTACCATTAGATGGCATGACCCACATTCGACTTGTTCCCGGAGCGCCTTGATTTGTTTGAAATACGATCTGTGTGCCATCAGGAGACCAATCGAGTCCGTCAATATTTTCGCATTTAAATTCGGTTTCAGCGGTTAGCGGTGAGATATTATTTCCATCAAGGTCCATTGTAAATATCTGATCGCAGTCACCCGCCATATGTACATAAGCTATCCTGCTGCCATCAGGAGAGATCCTTGGGTACGAGTAATCCCCACTAATTTCGGTGATCTTTCTCTGATTCGTACCATCTGGGTTTGCAAGAATAATTGTCCCGGATCCGGCAATTTCCGGATCAATTTGCACAAAAATGATCTCATTACCTGTCGGTGACCAATGCGGGTATACTTCATCTAGTGTTGTAGTATTAGTGACCTGATTGAGCCCGGATCCATTAGAACCAATCACATAAAGGTCCAAAGTTTTTGCGTTGTCCTCTGAGAATAAAATAGCATCATCCTTAGGTGACCAGCTTAAAAAGATCGGATTCATTAATTCACTGCCTGTAATTGGTTGCTGATTGGTTCCATCATAATCCATAAGACGTATACCCTTAATATCTGAGCCACCTACATAGGCTATTTTATCACCGGCATACGACGCAACCGGATTAATATTTAGAAAAGCATCATTGGTCAATTGAATTACATTGGCTCCATCCGGATCCATCATAAAGATATTGGTCGATTTATCACCACCGTGGAATAAGATCTTTTCGGGTGATGCACTGCCTTCACAATATAGTTCGTAGTTAAGGATCAATGTAGCCCCTGATTCCACATAGAGTGAGTATGGATTTTCCGGCCCACTTTTGATCATACAATTCGATGCAATATCTGTTATTTCAAGAGTGTGAGGTCCTGCTTCCACATTGGTGTATACGTATTGGTCGTTTACGTTAATTGCCGTTGGCCCCTCTTTGTCAAAAAATAACTGGTAGCCATTTGGATCAATATTGGTACCGGTTGTTTTGACGTTGACCTCCACACTTCCTGTAGTCACCACATTGAAATTCGGACCGGTAGCTGTTTGTCCACCCACGGTTACCGTAACCGGACCTGAGGTTGCATTCCATGGAACAATAGCTTCGATCTCTGTTGCTGAGACAAAATTCAGCTCTGCTCGGGTTCCGTTGAACCTAACATCATTCTCCATATTCACCGTACTGAAGTTGGTACCGGTGATCGTTACTGAGGATCCGTATATGCCTGACGTTGGATTGATATTTTCAATGGTTGGCGCCGGAGGTGAACAATCCAAATAAAAGTTGGTAGTGGCTTCATTATACCCATTGTCGAAACTTATAGTTCTTGGATTTTCTCCGACTACCAGACTACATCCGGATGGATAATCTGTCAGTTCAACATCTACCTGTCCGGACAGAATATTCTCATAAATAATGCCTCCATTTACGGGAAGTTGTCTGTTATCAAAACCGGACACCAGAACGGTATAACTATCGCTTACCGGGTTGGTCGTCTCCGCATTCACATACAGTGTTTTTGGTACTAAAACCGTGAATTCGGGACCCATGGCGGTCTGACCATCTACAGTAACGGTAACCGGACCTGAAGTAGCTCCCCAGGGAACAATCGCAATTATCTCTGTTTCTGAGACACTGTTCAATTCTGCTCTGTCCCCATTGAATTGAACGTTGTTTTCAGAAGCGACGGTACTAAAGTTACTACCGGTTATTGTCACACTGGCTCCATATTCCCCTGAAGCAGGATCAATACTTTCAATGGTCGGAGGAGGAGAAACACATGAAATATTAAAAGTTGTAGTTCCTTCATTAGCTAAATTATCCAGATTTACTGTGCGAGGATTGGCACCATCAACTGTGCAATTCTGGGCAACATCCAAAAGCTCCACATTCACTTCATTCTGAAATAGTTCGTAATACATCAATGTATCATTGATCGCGATATTTCTATCCGTTTGCTCACTGACAGACACTGTGTATCCATTCTCATCCAGCGAAAAACCTGTCGTGTTTGTGATCACTTCAAGAGTCTTAGGTTCAATCACTGTGAAGTCCGGGCCGGTTGCGGTTTGGCCATTTACAGTTACCGTTACGGGACCTGAGGTTGCTTGCCATGGTACAATAGCTTCGATCTCAGTTTCAGAGACAAAGTTCAGTTCAGCCCTCTTTCCGTTGAACCTCACATCATTGTCCATATTCACCGTACTGAAGTTGGTTCCGGTGATCGTCACAAAGGTGCCGTATCCGCCTGAGGTTGGTGTTATACTTTCTATGGTTGGTGCCGGTGGCGAACAATCCATATAGTACGTTGCAGTAGCCTCATTATATCCATTGTCAAGATTAATCGTTCTTGGGTTATCTCCATTTATGGTACAACCTGTTGGATAGTCCGTCATCTCTACCGTCACCTGATCAGCCAGAATATTCTCATACACCAGGCCACCGTTAGCCGGTAATATTCGGTTATCAAAGCCGGAAACAAGTACGGTGTACCCATCACTTACCGGGTTGATTGTCTCTGCATTCACATACAATGTTTTTGGCACTACAACTGTAAATTCAGGGCCTGTGGCGGTCTGACCGTTAACTTCAACTGTCACCGGGCCACTTGTAGCGGCACCGGGTACAATAGCAACTAACTGCGTTTCACTTGCACTGTTCAGTTCTGCACGTTCACCATTGAATTGAACGTTATTTTCGGAAGCAACGGCACTGAAGTTTGAACCTGTTATGGTGACCTCAGTTCCTGTTACACCGGATACCGGATCAATAGAAGTGATCTCAGGTGCCGGAGCAGAACAAGTGATCTCAAAGGCAGTGTAACCTGCTCTATCAGAGTTATCTAAGCTTACCTTTCGTGGATTATCTCCAAATACCGTACAGTTATCGGCCACTCCGGTCAGGCCAACTTCAACAATCGGTTCATAAATATTGTTGTACATCTGATCATCATTTGGCTTGATCATTCGGTCTTCTTGACCTGACACTGACAAGGTATAACCATCCTCATCAATCATAGAACCGCCGGTGCTCACATTAATTGAAAGTGTTCCCGGCAGGAGTACGGTGTAATCAGGACCTATGGCGGTCTGACCGTTAACTTCAACCGTAACCGGGCCACTTGTAGCTGCACCGGGTACAATGGCCACTAACTGCGTTTCACTTGCACTGTTCAGTTCTGCACGTTCGCCATTGAATTGAACGTTGTTTTCGGAAGCAACGGCACTGAAGTTTAACCCTGTTATGGTGACCTCTGTTCCTGTCGGACCGGAAGTCGGATCTATACTTGTGATCTCAGGAGCCGGAGCACTACAGGTTACTGTAAATTCTGTATAACCCCAGTTATCTGAATTATCGAGATTCACCGAACGCGGATTATCGCCTTCTACTACACAGTTATCAGCTACTCCGGTCAGTTCAACCTGAACAGAGTTTTCAAGAATATTAGAATACGTCACATTATCAGTTGGCTTCACAATGCGATCATCCTCTCCGCTCACCGATAATGTATAGCCATCATCATCCTGCAAGGAACCCTGAGTGTTTATGACCACTTGCAAAGTTTTCGGTTGCTGAACTGCTTCTACCGTAAATTCAGGACCCTGAGCCGTATATCCATTTACCGTAACAGTGATCGGACCTGTGGTTGCATCTCCCGGAACGATGGCACTTAACTCGGTTTCAGAAGCACTGTTCAATTCAGCACGTACTCCATTGAACTGAACATTATTTTCGGATGCGGTTGCACTGAAGTTAGATCCCGATATCAAAACGGTAGAACCAGGCACTCCGGAAAGAGGAGAAACTTCAGTGATCTCCGGAACCGTAACTGTGATATCCTGAGTCACTGAATGAGTGGCATTTTCATTGTCAGTCACCGTCAGTTCAACACTATAGGTTCCTGATGTTTCATAGGTGTGAGAAACGACCTCCCCGGTTGCCGTACTTCCATCACCCAGGATCCAGTCAAAGGCTGTAATACTGCCATCGGGATCTGAAGATCCGGAAGCATCAAGATCACAGGTAAGTCCGTTGCAAGCCATAGTAAATGCCGCTACCGGTGGTTCATTCACTCCCTCACAGGTGATCATATAATTCACCGTAGTGGTAGCTCCTGCTTCAACAAATGCCGTTCTTGGATTTGGCAGATCTTGTGTCAGATAACAGTTGGTCTCAATATCACCAAGTAGTACCTCATATTCTCCTTCTTCTAATCCACTTCGTGTGATCGTATCATTCACATCGGTTCGGATTGCATCACCTGCATTGATCGTTAATGAATACCCGTCGGTATCCACATCGGCTCCGGTGGTTGTGATCTCCACGATTAGCGTACCTGTGGTGATCACTTCAAAATCCGGTCCGGTTGCAGATTTACCGTTTACACTGACTGTGATCGGGCCATTTGTAGCTCCCTGAGGTACCCGTGTTTGTATCTCCGTATCTGTAGAACTCAAGATCTCTGCTTCAACTTCATTGAACAGAACGGATACTTCTGCAGTGTCGGCACTGAAATTACTACCGGTGATGGTCACATCATCCCCGATCAAACCACTCTGTGGCTCAACTGAGGCTATGACCGGTGCTCCCTGTTCAACCATGAATTCAGGCCCGGTTACGCTCATTCCATTTACACTCACAGAAATATTACCATTTGTCGCTCCTTCAGGGACTCTGGTTTGCAGCTCGGTTTCAGAAGCCGATAGAACCGGAGCCGAAACACCGTTAAATTGAATGGTATTTTCTTCTACGACCGGACTAAACCCATTTCCTGAGATCAACACCTCCGTTCCAACTTCCCCACTCAGTGGAGCTACCTCCAGTATTTGCAATTCCTGTACGCTGAAAGTGGGTCCCTCTACCGTATCTCTTCTGACTGCCACTGAAACCGGTCCTGTGGTAGCTTCGAAAGGTACCGATGCTATAAGTTGATCGGTTGATGATTCGAGTACTTCTGCCTGTACCCCGTTGAAAAACACGCTGTTTTCAGATATTTGATCACTGAAATTTGTTCCGTTGATCCTTACCTGTGTACCCACCCTGCCTGAACTTGGATCCAGCTCACTGATCTGATGTCTCAACAAGGTAAACTCCGGACCGATAGCGGTATCCTGATTGGCAACTACCGATATCAAACCTGACTCAGCTCCAAATGGTACGGTGGTTACTAACACCGTATCTTTAGCTTCTTCAACCTCTGCTCTCAAGTCATTGAAATACACTTCATTGGCATCAGGAACCGGATCGAAACCTGTCCCGGCTATATAAACGGTATCCCGGTACCTAGCGGTTGCAGGACGGATCTCATCAATAACTAAGAAGAGCGTACGGGTTGAGTCAATACTGAAATTCGGACCTGTAAATAGGGCCTGACCGGCTACTACTTCAAGCGGACCTGTGGTCGCTTCATACGGTACTCTTGTAAGGATCGAGGAATCATTGGCTGTCTCTATCATTGCCTCAACCCCGTTAAAAAGCACTGAAGGATTATTTGTAAACCCTTTCCCCTCGATCAGGACCCTGGCGCCATAAGGGCCTTGTGCCGGCACCACGGCCTTAATTCCATCTACCTCATCTTGTATCCCTGACCTGTTGATATCACTGCAGCCTGCTTTGAATACAAGCAATACCGCTAAAATTGCGAAAAAATATACCGTTAATTTCTTCATGTAAGTATTTGAATCGTTGTTTTCCGGAAATGAAGTGGTTTACCCCTCATTTAATACTTACGTAAACGGTATCAATAACAGGTCATAATAATTGAATTTTTCCTGATCAGTCGTTTTTTAGCAGATCAGTTATCTTCAATAATTTTCCTGGCGTCCTCAAATCGGTCGGCTTTGTGTAAGGCAGAAATGAGATGATCTCTCAGTGTTTTATTGTCTGGATCTGTCTCAAACCTCAGCATCCAGCGATCACAAACCTCATTGAGTACATTATACCGTTCAGCAACCGCAATGATCTTTCGATAAGCTTCTTTATTTCTGTTATTCAGGGAAAGACCTCTTTCATAAAACAAAATGGCATTATCAGGATCTTCTTCTGCCGCATAGATATCCCCGATCTTAATAAAGATAGCCTCATCCCTTGCCCCATTACGAATGGCATCCTCAAAAGTAGATTTCGCTTCTGCTATATTACCCGATTCTAACTTCGACACTCCCTTGAAATACAACAGGCGTGAACTACCGGGATATTCGTTCAGTGCCTCATCAATAATTTCTACCTGCTTTTCAGAGCTGAAACTTTTTTTGAGCAATTCATACCAATCATCCACATAAGTACTTAATTTTTCGGTGAACCGCTTTTCCTGTAATACCTCAGGGGTAGGAGAAGCCTCCCCTTCAAGAACCTGCTCAGTTTGAGTGGTCAGAGCTGAAGTGGATTCTGAATACAGATCCAAAATCCCTGTGATCGACGACACAAACTGATCCTTTTTTGAAGTTCTCTCAGTTGCAGATAATTGGTGTCTTAATTCAAAATATTCACCCAGTGCATAATACGGTGAACGCTTTAAGTCGGTAATCATATGTTCAGGAATCTGACCTTTGGTTTGATCCTCAAGCTCTATGATATGAATCGCAGTTCCGGGGTCTTTCTCAATAGCGTAAGCATTTTTAAAAAGCCTGAGAGCAGGTTCTTCAAGGCCGGCTGACCTAAGCACAACTGCTGTTTCATTGATGACTTTAAAATTATTCAGCCATTCATTTACAAGCTGCCGATATACCTCTAATCCTTCTTCATCGATCCCATCGTAGATCCAAGTTCGGGCCGATCGTAAAGCCACATCAGGGGTTGGACTTGCCGTGTAGAGGGAATCATAGATCTCCCGGGCTTCTTTATATTCTTTAAGCAAAATATGGGTATCGGCCAGTTCCATGGCTACCAGCCGGTTGTCCGGAAAAGCTTCTCTCTGAAGCTTCAGGACATTGCGCTTTGACCCCATGTCAAAGCGCTGCTCACTCATTGATTTCAACGTTTCATACAATGGTTCGCTTTCCGGGTGTTTTTCGATCAGCTGATTCATGTGCTCGTTGGCCTTTCTTGCCTGATTGGTGGCCATCAGTGCCTGCCCGTAGATCACCCCGTAGTTTATATTGTCAGGATATAGTTCGTATAAAACTTTAAATGATTGAACCATTTCCTCGCTGTTACCTGCCCCCCGATGAGCCTGTCCTTTAAGGAACAGCAGCTGCTCACTGGTTGGAAATCTATTCAGACCAATTTCCAGAGCCTCAATAGCCTCCTCCCATCTTTCCTGCTGTATCAGAATGTAAGACAGATTATTATGAACCGTCAGGCTGTCCGGTGTTAAATTTCTGGCACGTTTATAGTCCTGCACAGCTCCATCCACATTTCCTGATAAAAAGGCATCATTGGCTTTACGCTTATACAGATAACCCAGATAGGCTTCTGCTTGCTTCTTATTGATGACATCCCCACCTCTCTGTCCGGCAAGTTCCGTTATTTTTTGATAGACCGGAATGGCTTTGGGGTAATCGAGATGGTACAGAGCTTCTGCTTTTACGATCAGCATCTGTACATTTTCAGGTGCCACCTCCAAGGCTTTATCTGCAGTTGACAGGACCGCTTCATATTTCTTCAAACCCATCTGACTGGCTGCAAGATAGTAATACCCCTCTGTGTTATAGGGATCTTTGTCTACCGCTTTTTCAAGTTGGGAAATAGCTTTTTCAAACTCACCATTCTGAAATAAAGCGATCCCATCTGACAGTTCAAACGACTGTGAGTACCCCGGAAAGGTTGTTACCGATAGGAACGCGAAAACCAGCAATAATAACTTCAATAAACTTCGGGTTGCCCTCATAGCCTCTTTAATAGATCTGTAAATACTCGAACTCTAAGATTCTGAAATAAACCCTGAACTTCAATTTCTTTCTACAGCCTGAGTGGCTTTGGCCGTTCTTGACTCCCTACCGGTCATATCCATAGCATGGACCTTATACCAGTTACCGGCTTCTCCTGTCCCGTCGGTCCACCTTGTGGTAGAGGATTCCACTGTACCTACTTTTTCATAAACACCCGTTGCAATACCGGACCTATAGATAACATACCCATCCAGTTTTGTTTCATCACCGGCTTCCCAGGTTAATACAACACCCTCATCCAGTTTGACGGCCTGCACATTTCGCACCCTGTCAGGAGCATGGGTGTTACGCGTGATGAGTGTATCGGATATAGCAGAAATGCTTTCATTACCCACTGAGTCAACGGCTGAAACCGAGTAAATGTAGGTTTTATGCAGTGGTACATTTTCATCCCTAAAATACCTGTCTCCCTTACCAACTTCAGTAATCAAGGTATCAGCACTATCACCGGAATCTAACTCTCGTTTGTAAATTCGATAATTCGTTACATCTCCTGATGAGGATGCATTCCATGTGATCCCTACTCTTCGGGCCTCCTGCATAGTTAATTCCAGTAAACCGGGTGCTTCCGGTGGCGTGATATCTGGGATCTTAAGAGCAGTGCTTACAGTATCACTGATGTTGCCATTTTCACTGACAATCGCGATCCCATATTCGATCGTAGTCCCCTCCACAAAGCGGGTTCCACCAAAACCGGTGTCTTCATAGGATGTCTCAGTATGGGCATTGCTGTTCAATAAACTCCAAAGTCCTTCCGCCCCGCGTTCTCTTTCCCGTCGAAGCACCTGATATGATCTTAGCCCACCGGGCACTTCACCATTCTCCCAGACAACCCTGGCAACTTTATTATCGATCAATGTGGCTTCGACAGCTGTGATCGGGTCAGGAATGCGTTCATCTTCAAAATAAATATGTGCCGGATTACTTAGCTCACTTTCGTTACCCAATGTATCTGAAGCTGTGATCTTATATCGGTATTGATGTCCCGGTTCTGTAACGGAATCCTCAAAAACTGTTTGAAGCGGAGGTAATAATTCAGAGGTAATTCGGTCATATTCCTCCTCGTCATCTCTCGCCCGATATATGTGATATCCCCCAAGATCCAATTCCGTTGAGACAGCCCATGTGACACGACTTTTGTAATTCCCCAGATCGGAAGCCTGAACGTTTCTGACAAGAGCCGGAGCCGTATTCTCTACCACATCTAAAGTTACCCTGTTGCTTTCATCAGAAATTGCACCGGTGAAATCTACGGCATGCACTACAAATTCATACTCTTCTCCCAGAACCGGCACTTCATCGGTAAATTTAAACTCAGTGTTCCCAGTGGTTCTTGCCAATAATTGTTCATGAAAGGGAAGCCAGTTTTCTTCACCTGTTTCCCTGTAAAAGATCTGAAAACGGATCACATATCTTGAATCCCGGTCAGAATTCGGCACATAGTTCCAGTTGAAGTCAACGAACTTTCCTCGGTTGGTTACGTCAAGTTCTGTGGGAGCGGGTGGTTGTACAACATCGAGATCGACCTCCCCTTCTATAGCCTGACCGGTTGAACGTTCCAGGTCATCCACGATATCGAAACGGTAGTGCACGTCTTCCCCTATGGGAGCATCTTCATCGATGTATAAGCGGCCCATATTCTGGGCTATTTCGGGTGATGCGAAATTTGCGATGATACCGGCTCCGGTACCGCTTCTCAGCATCAGATACACCGCTTGTGGATCCTGCCGACCCGTTAACTGCTGTGCCAGTTCAAATTGATCCTGCAAACGGTACTCAAGGTCATAGCCATCGCGGGCAGGATAAATGACCTCACTGTTTAATTTGGTCCAGTTATCTCCATTCTCACTTCTATAAACATTATATCCATGAGACAGCGGAATTTGCTGTGCATGATAGATATAAGCCTGACCTTCTTCGCTTGCTATACCGATGATCTGTTGATCATTATTTAACTGAGCCTTCAATTCACCTGTTTTAAGTAGAGATAATGCAATCATCAACAAACAGGTTAACCCAATTCTTAAATATGACATGTAAACTATTTTAAACATTTATTTTAAAACCCAATTTTAGGATACGTATAAGTTGTCCTTGGTTGAAAATTCTTGGCTGTATAAGAATCTGAATAAGATAATGATCGGTTAATGATCCTCTGCATCCCTGCCCCATTAGTTATCTTGATCTTAACAACAAGGTCCGTAAAGTCAGGAACTTCCCCATCAGAAAAATACACATATCTGTCTGCATCAAAACTACTATGGTTAATACCGTATATAGTCTCAAAATCAGCCCATGATTTCAATGGAAGAGGGCTTTTTGATTTATATACGGCATACCGAACTGATGTTATTCCTGTTTCAGGATCTTCAATGTCATCTAATTCAATATGCAACCTGTTATTTGATACTTTATAAGTTACATCCAATGATGGCATTTCTGGGATGCTTTCATCTATTGCTAATGGTCCCGTTGACCTTATAGAGGAAAACTTATTGTTACCATTTACAGATCTGTAGTTGATGTATATGTTTGTACCTTCAGGAATTTCTGATCTGGACAATGTTAAGTATCTGTCAGGTGTTAAATCGGCACTCAAGCTACTAGTGTTGGAAACATAATTTATGTTTGTTGAGATATATGTAGTACCTGAACTAACACCGGAGTAAAGTCCACCTGAAGATTGTTGTACTGTTTCCGAGGACTGAGTATTAGAATTGAACAAATAATAATTGTTATAATGACTCCATCCAAAATCTACCTCTCCATCTGCAGGCCAGGCTCTTAGGTCATCAGATCCAGGAGAAGTACCTATTGAGTATTGAATTCCATTGAGATCTGTTTCGGGGTCATATGGTAACTCAGTAAAGTACAGTTTAACATCCGATGGATTTACTTTAGCTCTCATTCTTCCGGATTTTGGTGGAGTTGGGTCACGAGGTTTTATTGATCCAATGGTATGAATATCGCTCGCATTCCCGGCTACATCTACAGCTCTCACGTGTACAAATACTTCCGTATCAAAGTCTTCTAATACGGAACTCTTCATTGCACCGGTGTAGGTCATATTCAGATCATCGGTTGTATATTTATCCGTATCTGTAAACTGAGCTACTGCAACATTTTCAGAAGTGGATACAATGTATTCGTATCTATCCAATCCTGAATCTGAATCATTTGATTCGGTCCACGCTGCTGAAATTTCTGGAATCAGAGCATTTTCCCAGTCATCTTTATCAGAGTTACTGATGTTAAGGTCGGGTGCTGTTGTAACCATTGGATCTACAGGAGTGGAGTACCCAAACGTACTCATAGTTATAACCAGTGGGGCAGTAATATATGCCGTACCCGGTTTTGATGGCTTATCTGTATCCAGTTTAATAGCTGTGGAACTTTCAGTAACATCGCTGACTAATCCTTCACCATTTATAGCTCTTGCACTTACATAATAGGAAACACCCTCACTCATATTTATTAACCGAGTTTCTCCGGTGATCTGGGAAGTTGGAATTTCGGATATAAACTCTCTGGTACCTTGTAAGGTTGTCCAATCAACCACATCCGTAGCACCTTTTGAAGTACCGATTGCATACTCATAATTAGCGATATCTGATTGTGCATCGTAAGCTTGAATTTTAAGGGTGAGATTGGATGGATCTTTGGTCCAGTATGTTGAAACATAAGTTCCGTAATATCCTTTACCCATAGAAACATACCGGGAAGAACTTCCATAAATATCTCCCAGTTTAATAACAGGCTTGTCCGGTTTGGTATTATCCTCATTCAATACCGAAGGATCACCGTCTGTACCCAGGAATCCTGAGTCAGAAAAGTTAATACCTTCGGGACCGACGTCTACCCAGAACAGAGTTCTTCTAGTAGCTGTATTACCGGCATTACCTCTGACTCTTAATCCCAGGTTTATCATCTTAGTTTCACTTACAGCGTTACCTGTACCCAATGCCGTTTTAAATGGATATATGTTCAATGAGGTCTCTTCCCCTAATGACAGGTAATTGTCGTCGCCAAACGCAACAGACGTGTTATTTATATCCTGCATATTTTCAAGATCACTCAGTTCGACGTTTACACTATTTTCTATAACCCCTACGGGATGAGTAGCCGACCAGGAAATCTCAGTATCATTGAAGAACGTGTTAAAATTAACTGTACTTCCACTTGCAGAATGGCGAGACGTTTCAGCCAATATATCTGAAATTTGAGGAGGCCTCAGGTCATTCGACAACTCTTGTATACGGCTTCTATAATCTGTATTCGATGTATCAGATGAAGTAGTTAGTGTTTCCCCATCTGAAGAAAAATTGATCCCTGCTTTCCAATTCACATAATTGTCTATCATGTTATAGAGAATGGCCGTTAACTGTGCTTTATTGCTGTAAAAAGAGTCAAGCAGAGTTGTCATTCCCTTGTGACCTTCCCTTAGTGTACTTTGAACCGTGTTCATATTTGGGACCACCTCATCTACAACTATCTGAGCCGATTTATCTCCATGTTCTTCAAGTCCCAAAACATGCATGTTATACCAGAAATCCTGATTCATATTTGATACAGAATCACGAACACAATCTAATCCACTTCCATCACAATTTGGATTTAATAGCTCAGAATAGAGATCATTTACTGCAGTCGGGGCACTACTGGATGCAGGGTGAGGAAAGTTGGAATCAAAATTTGAGTTACTGAAGCGTAAAATAGCCTGATTACGTTGTGCTACTTTGTGGACTTCGTTTCTGAAAGCATTGAATCCGGTTGAGCCACTATTCCGGGAATTTAACCGATTATTAAATCGTGAATTCAACGTTCCGATTCCATTCTGAATGCTACTTCTACTACTGATGTACTCTTCCCTAAGGTTATAAGCCCATTCCCATTCCATCCAATTTATATTAGCCTCTAATGCAAAATACTTTTCAAATTTTTCGTACACATCTGTATAGGCTTTTGCCAGAGCATTAACACTTGGCGTAATACTAAGAGCGGGTTCTGTACTGCTGCTACCACCACTTATCTGAGAATTAAGGCTTGAAAGTTGTGAACTCTGACTAGGTGAACGGTAGTTGAAATTATATTCTGCAGCAAGCATATCCTGCATATCATCGAGATTCTCCTCTACCTGTGTAATGCTTTCTCTGAATTGTTGATCCAGCTGATCCACTTCTTCCCTTAACGATTCTGTGCTGTTTGCCTGGTTTTCAGCCATTGTTTCATTTACAGTAAAGGAAACTGAATCCGTTGTATTTTCACTTGGATTCGGCTTAACTACATTTGAAACCGGAGATTGGCTCATCATTGTCATCATGTCTTCGAATGCTGTTTCAGCATCATTACTGAATTCAATAGCTTTTTCAACACTATTATTCAACTTATCTGTAACAGCATCAGAAATTGTCTCAGCATTACTGACTGCCGTTTGCAGTTCCTGTCGGGCATTAGACCGGGAAGTAAACAAGTCATACAGCTTATACACTTTTGGTCGCACCATCATATCTGTTAGAATATTTTGTAACGACGTTGGCAAGTTTCCGCCTTGTGAATAGTATCGGTTATTCTCAACCTGATCTTCGATAATGGTAGCCAGGCTCCTTCTTTGCTGATAACCCTGAGAGTAGATATTAGCACCTGCTTTAAAAACATCCTCTTCTGAGTATGCCGGTCCACTGAATACCGGTGGTTCTGAAAGTGCATTTTTAGCATCCTCTATACTATTTTTCATTGCTTCAATATTCTGCCGGAATTGATCTCTCTGATCCTGAGCCTGAGCAATCAGATCGTTATGATCACCCTGTCCAAATCCACCATCCAGTTTAGATTCTGTAAGCGATACCCAAGCTGATAAACAGGCTTCATCGATCAGGAGATCTACACAACCTCTCACAGCTCCATATAGCTGGAAACCACCCGATCTTTTTGTTACAAAAGCAGCTTTAGCATCAGCTGTGATACAAAAACCGAGACAGGCCTCTGCACTGAACACCACATAGGCCCCAAATGGCATACTGAAATCCGGATCATCGATCATCCAGATGGAGCCGGTCACATTACTGTTCACTTCAAGGATCGGAATATCAACATCAAAGCCAACATTTACTTCCAATAGTACACCCGAACCTGAAGCTAAGAGTTCTCCGCCACCTGTCATGATACCGGAGTAAATGGAGAAGTTAGCCTTACCCATTATTCCCCAAACCGTTTCTCCGTTGTTATCTGCAGCAAAATATTCTATTTCACCATCACCTGTCAGTATGGCCGGTACATTGGCATTCGCAAAGAATGTACCATTAATAAACATTTTTGGATCCCATTGTACTTCAAGTGACATGCCACCCTCCAATAAAGTATTTGCAGGAGCCTCTGAGGTGCCATCCATACCTAAGACCACCCCACTGGCATCCATATAAAAGCCTTCATCAGTAAGCTGTAAAAAAGTACTTCCTTCGATCACATAATCTGTGCCTGAGCCTGCGATACCGAAACTCCCGAAAAGTTGAGCAGCAAATAACAGATCATCACTGTGCGAAAACCTGTCTTTTTTGATGATCGTGTGCCCCATACCTTCAACAGCTGTTACAACAAGATCCAGGTCCTTCTCAGTTGGTTTCCAGAAAAAACCTCCACCGGCTCCCGTTAATTCTATCACGCCCGGAACGATCGGGATACCCACACTTGTCTGTGCAGCCACAAACAATCCATAACTCATTTCTCCACCAATGTTGGCAAATTTACCGGCTACCGCTGCTGAAACATTTTGATTGCCAAAAGTGAAATCTCCACTGGCTGCCGCTCTTAACAGAAATCCGTCATTTGTATTCAGATAGTGCATATTGGCAGTGATGGAAAAATTATCTATCAGTGAAACATTTAAACTATCTATCAGTAGTTCATATTCTCCGGTGGATTTTTTCATGAAGAAAATGGTTTTAACACCCCCGGTAAAGCCTCCGCTTTCACTGTCTGTGCCTCCTCCAATAGATACCGTGAGTGCACTTTGAGACACACTTCCTTGACTGGTGCTAACCGGACAAGGCCCAAAGCACAGTAGTTCGGTCACTCCCGTTTCCGTACGAGTAGGAATTCCAGTTTGATCTCCTTCTATTTCATTAGGTTTCTTTTCAGAAGCATCCGCTATCTCAATGTCTTTGCCATTTTCATATTTTTCGTAAATAAACTGACCGATCCCAATTTTACCGATCCCATCCATTTCGAGTTCTCCGGATCCATCAATATTTCCGTAATTCTTAACACCGGTATGGTCAATTACAAAATTCTCATAGTTGATAGAACTCCGTACTGTCAACGCATCAACATCATCACTCATATTTAAACTTCCACTTAACTCTAATTCAAATCCATCTGGAGTTGTAGAAATTTCATCAAAATTGACGGCTACACTGAATACACTGAAATCATAATCGAAGCCGACATTCCCGGTAGCATTGAATTGCACGTAAGGTGATTCCGCCGACAATCCAATTCCCGGATTTTGCGTGATCTGTCCTGCTTCCCCAAAACTTATGATAGGTGATGTATCTCCTGATTTGTAGAGATCCCCGTTGGCATAAATGCCTGAACTTTCCCAATCATACGGGTCAATATCCGCCTGCAGTTCGTTCAGCTGGAAGTATCCAAAGTCACCCAAAGCATATTGTTGTTCAAGATCAAAAGCAGGTGCAGTCGCTTCTATTTGTACCACATTTTGCTCATCCCGGTAAATACTAATGATCGAGGATGAAGTTTGATCAACCGGTGCCGGTAAAGTGATCGCTAACTCACTGTCCAGCCTTAGTCCTTCATCACCGGATAAGGTCAATGAATTCATTAAAACATACTCGGGGATCAATTCGATATTCTGGGCTTCAATGCTTGAAAAAGTTAAACCACCCTGTGTATCTATCATCAGGTCATTATACTCGATATCTTTCTCCAGGAAAGTCAGGGTCCCGGTATCGGAACTTAGGGCCAATGACCGTCCATTCAGAGTAATAGTTGGACTTTCAATAAGGCCTTCAAATGCCCCTTCAAACAGACTAAAAGTTTGATCTGCTATCGATCCTGAAGCCCCTCCAATTGCAAAGTGCAATGCAGGACTTGATTCAAGCCCATCAACCCCTACTTCAAGGTCCTGTACCGAAACATCCAGCGGCTCACCGATCACATCTTCTAATGACACCTGACCATTCAATACCAGATAAAATGCCTCGTCAGTGCTTACCACATCAATTCCATCTTGCTGATTGAGAGCAAGTGTCGCATCTCCCATGGAAAGGTCTCCGAGTGATCCGGGGTCTATGCTAAAATCCCAGCCGGTATCAGACCACGAAGCTGTATAAAAGATCGGATCTGTTCCTCCACTTACTTCAAGGATCAAACTGCTATTCAATATTCCTGATACGGCAACACTGTTGGTGCCACCAAACTCTGCTTCAATTCCCCAAAGTTCGGCTTCAAAGACATCCGTCTCCTGACTTCCATCTATGTTGCCTGAGTGTTCATAGGCAAAAAGCGGAGTAATACCATCTTGATAGGCCGTCAGGTGTGTCCCAACCGAAACTGAAGCCTGAGATAACCCATTCTGATCGATGACAGCGTTTGCAATGGCATCATGGTCTTTTAGTGGCCCCGGAAGATCAACCTTCAGACCGGCCTTGAGTTCCATGCCATTTCCATCGTTTCCAATGCTGAATTCCGTGATGCTGACCGGGATGTCTAACCGGGATTCCAGTGAGTAACTGCTTTCCAGTGAAAGGGATCCGCCCGTGATATTATAGGAACCGTCCGTAGTCAAACTGAAACCGACATTGACTTCCGTGGGGTCTCCATTTTGATCTTCAAGTGCCGTGATCACCATCGGTAAAGTAGACTCATTAGTGGTGATAGTATAGCCACCGGTTTGTTCATTGGATATGACATCCACAAGCAGACTGTCATTGGAGTCCTTTATGTCGATATAAGCGATATCCTCTGATGGCAACGGAATCCTGGATGGTAATAAAGAGGCAATGAATTCCCCAAGATCAAACCCTCTCTGACTGAGCACAGCTAATGGATCCTGAGACCGAACCCCATTTTCAATTTCGTAGAATAAGGCACGTCCCTGATTTACGGCAAATCCACCCGCATTCAGTGCAAACCCGTCTTCATAGGCAACTTCCAGGGCGGCATATTCTTCTCCCTGAAACCTGATGGTAGCAGTAGAACTTCCGGTCAGATTTAAACCGTTGTTATCGAGAACGATGTCGCCGTTCAGTCCTAATTCGATAGCATTATCTGCCGGCATTGCGGTAGCAGGGTCTTTTAGCTTGAGAGCTAAAGGTTGTACCCCAACCTCCATAGCAAAGTTAGTTGCTATGGAGGCATTACCGGATTGTACCCCGAACGGGTTAAACCCTATTAAAAGATCGTTGAACTGTACGGTAGACTGGACTCCGTCTGCGGATAGATTTCCACCCCCATTCACCAATAGACCATCTTTACTCAGCACAGCCTGATTGATGCCAAAGGTAAACAGAGGGTCACTTGGTCCGTGAGGGAATTCCAAACCAAACTGTTGATCGATCGTTACTGAACCGTCGTTGATCTTACCTTCGATCAGATCGAGTACCAGGTTTCCATTGGCGGTCACTTCAGAACCCTGATCCGTTGCCGGTAAGGTCACCATCACCCCTCCATCCAGTTCTGCCATTTGCTGATCGGCTGACACGCTGAAGTTTAGGTCTGCATTGGTGACCGCAATTTGGGCAGGACCTAATTCAAGGTACCCACAAGGCTGAATACCACTTACCGATCCTTCAAAATATTTACTTTGAACCAGACTCAATGTAAAGGATCCGTTTTCAACACAAGCATTCGGGTCGTCAATGTTAAAAGCCGGCAGGTTACCTAACTCACCGGTCAGGTCGATATTGACGGCCTGAAAGAGGTCTCCATTTTCATCCTGTCCCGCATCCAGTGATCCAAATAACTCACTGATCATTAGAGTCGGTGAATCCGGCATGCCCGGAACCAGGTCTATTTCTGCTCCCCCCAATGGCTGAAACGGCTCAATGGAACCGGTTAAAAATCCGTCAACCAGCCCTACATCATTGAAGGTGAGACCATCCGGTGGATTCAAACCTGTGCCTTCAAACTCAGGCAGATCCACTTCAAAACTCATGTTCACATCCGGATTGAAATCAAGTCCTTCTCCCCAATTGAATGTAAATGGAGAAGTTGTTTCAAGCGATAATGGTTTAAAATTGAAACCGGCAATATCAAACTCCGGCAAACTCAAACCCGGAATACTGGCCGAACTGATGTCCTGTATTGGGATCTGAATCCCTGTATCCCTGATCTCAAATCCCTGCAGTGGGAATATGATCTCCTCAGCTCCTTCAGGTTGAATCCGAATATCTGCATCCAGGGCAAAGGCAAAATCAAATCCTTCTCCCGGAGTGTAATCAAACTGGGGTATACTCTCGATCGTATTCAGTTTTAGGCCAAACACGCCAAAATCAAATTCAGGCAACCCCTCGAGGTCTTCAGTTACCAGATTTTCAAGACTCATACTCCCGGGTGTCAATCTCAGGTCAAATTCCGCGCCGGTTGAGATCCCGGTTTCAGTATTCAGTTCAAAACCACTGTCTATGGTGAAGTCGTAACCGGGTGAATTAGCCCCTTCAAGTAATGTGAACGTTCCGCTGATTCCGTCCACTTTCAATAACGCTTTATCTTCGGGTAAAAGAGGTACCTGAGCATCCATACCGGTGATATTCAGATCGGCTCTTAACACCCCATTGCTTTGAATAAAGAAACCAAATTCCTGTTGGGCATCCGGCAGGTCATTTTCAAACAGATGGAGGTCGCCCAATAAGTGTAATGCCGTCAATGAGGTTCCATTAACCGGCCTGGATCCGAATTGAAGTTTTTTAAGTGTGATCGGAACCTGACGATCTTTTAACTGCCACATTGGATCGTCCTCAGGTATGGTCACTTCGATGCTCCCCTCAAGGATCTCCGGATTAGACGGATTTCCTGATATCACCACGTTATTCAGGGTTACATTGGTGAGTGATGGACTACCCTGTGGATCAAAATAGGGTGCTGTTATGGTCAATGTTTTGCCGGGCAAGGTTGACATCGCATAATTACCGTCCTCATTTTCTGTGATCTCTACCAATAATTCTCCCTCTTCCTTAAGGGTCAGATAGGCAATATCCATCGTTGGCAGAGGAAGATGTTCAGGGATCAACAGGTCCGCAAAGAATCCCGGCGAAGGATGGAAACCATCCTCATCCAGCCACGCTATGCGGCTGTCTCCGTACATGATATCAGCCTGACCACTGCCAACCTCAAAAGGGAACAATCTGAACCGGAAACCATCGGAATAGGCCACCTGAGCCAGGTCGTACTCTTCATCGTTGAACCTGAGGGTTGCATCGGCTTGTCCTTCTGTTTGAATACCTTGCGAATCGATCTGGATCTGCCCCGACATCCCCAAATACATACCGGGGTCTTGTAGCAGCTCAGAATCTAACGGCACGGCCTGATAACTCAGACTTTGATCATTGGGATCAATACCGGCGGCAAAGCCAAACTCACTATCAAACAATATGCGGCCACGTTGTATCTGAAGGGTTTCAATATCGATCAGCAAACTGTCAAAAGTCGTACCCATGATTTGATCTGAACCAAGGTTAAACTGCTGCCGGCCATCCACGCTGAAGCCTTCTTCCGTTAACCGGGCTTCATTCAGTCGGAAACTCAATACCGGTTCTTCAGCCGGAATATTCCAGTCGAAGGGATCATTGATCAGGAAATCCAGTGAGTTAAAACGACCGGTGATCAAATTGAGGCCAAAACTACCCGATGCGGTCTGCCCTTCACTCAGATCCAGATCAGCGGAGGCTATCAGCGATGCCTCCTGTCCGGTTTCAGGTGTATGATCAAATCTTAGTTGGGAGGAGGTTACATTTGCCGTAAAAGGACCAACCAATACATCACAACTTGGAATGATATTTTCGATCTCGCCAACCAGCCCGGTGGTAATAGAAAGCTGAGTGCTGCCAATGTCCAGATCCGAATTTGCCTCACAGGCAAAAGGCTGACCAAGTGTCAGACTTCCACCAAAATCGAGGCGACCAATGGGCTCTTCTCCATTATCGGTAAACCGGACTCCAAATTTACCGGCCATATCATCAATATTGAAAGCATATCCGGCACCAAACTCAAAACTACATCCTTCAAAATTTTGCGGTACGATGGATGCTGAAACTTCATCACCACTTACATTTCCGGCTCTCAATGCTAATTGCTGTCCTCTTATACATTCAGGATAACCCGGATTGTTTGGAACTCCCACCTTTCCTGAGAAACTAAGGTCCCACGGCCCCGGTCCAGTTTGATCCCAGTCAAATATTGGAAACAGAAACTCGGCCAACTCCAAGGTCTCCAGCTGTACGGTATAATTATTTATATCAAAATCAGGAAGTCCTGCCAGCTCTTCTGAAAAATCAATGGAATTGAAATGAGCTCCTTCCTCATCAATTAAAATGTCCCGAACATTATAAGAGCCCCATTCCCCAAAAGATGGGATCTCAAATTTTGCCCCAAGCAGGACTTCAAAATCCCAGTCACCGGTTTGAGCGTCATAGGTTAGTTCTTGCAGTTCACTTTGGTGCAACTCAAGGGTAAAGAACCCAAGATCGATCTTGGGCTTCTCAAATTTACAGCTTTGATCCTGTGAAAAGTCACTGATCTCAAGACCATTTTCTGAGCTTATAGATAGTCCTGCATTCGCTCCACATGCCTGACCCTGATCGGTTTCAAGCCCTATGGAGGTCATCAGGTTCAGATCATAATCCATGTCTCCGGTATTCGGATCTATGCTAAGATCCCCCATCATCCGCTCAACCAGCATGTTCAAGCGGTTACTTTCGTTAACCAATGGTATAGCGATGGGTGAAGTACAACGAAAAGTGGTGACCAGATCACCTTCAATAAATGCAAAGCGGGTTACATCACAGCCCGATTCTCTTCCCAACACTTTTACAGAACCTTCCCCATAAACAGTGCCTTCAGGAAAGGAGGCGTTTATGGAAGTCACTTCTGCTTCAACCAGGTCATCCCCATAATAGAATAGCGGGGAACCGGACGCACTGACCGAACCACGGGCTCCTTGTGGCTCCAGGATCAGGCGACCCTTTGCGTCAAAACTTTGCCCATCGGGACTACTAAGAGCTACGCCTGTGTTGATACCCTCTCCAAAACGCCAGGTTACATCGTTCAGGGTAACCAGTTCAGACTGTGTATTCAAAACATCTGTCAGTTCTTTACCACTTCCTTTAAGGGAACCTCCCATTAGGATCGGAGCCTGAATAGATCCCTTTTGAAGGCGCAGATTATTGACCATCACGGTTACTTTTTTCTGTCCCGTGCTCACAAAATCCATGAGCAGAGTGGCTCGCCCATTGAATTCGTAATAATTACGTTCTTCACTCACCTCCATTCTGTCTAAGTCAGTCAGGCTGGCGAAACCCGGTACAAGTGGTAGGTCTTTCAGATCTCTCAGGTCAGCTATCGTTTCTGAACCGATACCCGATTTATAGGTAAATGTTCGAATGTTACTTTCGCCTTCGTTTCTGATAGGCAGGTCTCCATTCACGGATCTTGCTGTCACCCTCCAGGCATATTCCTGTCCTTTTTCGAGGGGCAGATATTCCGGGGTATAAACAAGGGTGTTTTGTCCGGTTACTTTAGCTTCAGCATGCGCCCGATTACTATTTATAGCCTGCAAAGGCGTTTGGCTGCCAAGCACTTCCACCAAAAGAAAATGATAGTCAATAGAGTAACCGCCAACCGGTACGGGTGTCCAGTTGAATACCGGAGTTTCAAGCGCCAGGTTGGCTCTATCGGATGGGTTGATAAGTATTGGAGCCTGAGGGTAAATAACGGAAAACGGGTTTACTGATGGCATGGAAGAGATCATGGCTCCGCTATTCTCAGCAATAGGCCTGATATTCAGCACATAATTTCCTTCCGGAATGGAACCACCCTGAATGATCTGTTGCTGCTGTTCTTTGGAAAGTTGATCGATCAGGTCATCAAAGGTTTCCCTGAATGGTAATTCATCAAAAACTGAGGTAAAGACATAGGCACCCGGAGCAAAACTTTCGGGTTCAGAGGTTATCTCAAGTACTTCCTTTCCATCCTTTGATAAACTGAATTCAAAGCGAAAATCAACCGGCTGGGTGTTGGAGTTGTTGTAGGTAAAAATGACCTGATACCTTCCATTTCTGAAATTCTCCTCGAACTGATCTGTAAAGGGATCGTTGATCACGCTCGGAATACCCGTCACGTTAATACTGGCTACTCCCTGAGCCATAACGCCTTGTACCCCCGATGATAAAACACAAAACAGCAACAGAAAACCTGCTGCTTTATTCAATAAACCTTTGAAATTTGATGACATCATTGACATAAGCTCGATTTATAAGATCCTTGAATTAAAATCTGTGCTGAAAGTTGATGGTCCCTTCCAGCTCTGTATATTTGGTTCCGGCTCCTTCCAAAGCATTGTTGGTTCTGCTTCTCAGGCTGAGTGAAAGGCTCCCTTTTTCATAGACCCGGTAGTTGGACGACAGGTTGACCATAAGCTGTTGGGTCTTAAAAACAGTGTTCCCCAGATTTTGATCACTTCTATCCAGTTCATTGGTATTCTGATTAAAACCCAGATTCAAATTCATGGAAAGTTTATTCTCAAAAAATGAATAGGAAGCCCCGGCATTGGCCCCAAGTGTTTTATTGTCAGTGCGGGCAGAGTTATACACCAGGTAGTTCCCCATGGCATTTACCGAAAAACCTGACGGGAACGTCAGGCTATAATTAAGTGAACCGGAATAGGTATCTGATGAGAAATTATTCTGACCTGGATTCGCGGATCCTTTGAATTCATTATCCATTTTAAAATAGGAACCGGATACCCCAAAATTATGCATCAGGTCTCCCTGACGTACCGTAAAGTTTGGCTGCAACATAAAGGTATGTGAGACCTGCATTTGACCCAGCCCTGCTTGTTGAAGGGAATCTGCGGCCGCACTTGAAGAAAAATCATTGACCATCAAATTGTAATTGGCACTCAGCATGATCATGTCGGTCAGCTGATACTGAGCATTGGTTCCAACAGAGGTATTCTTTCGAGTCTGAAGACGGGTTCCCAGCAGGTTATCGCGACCAAGAGTCAGTGAACCCTGAAGGGACAGTCGGTTATCAAGAAGGCGGGCAGATGGTGCGATCAAGATCTCCTGTTGGTCATCCCGCATCCTCCCTATTCCAAGAGACCGGAATCCGGGTTGAATCCTCTCGTACCCTACTTGTAACCCAAAATTTTCCAGATTCAAATTAGCTCCCGCCTGTCCCGCATAGTTGATACGGGAACTGGTCCTGGGTCTGAAAATATTATCCACAAAAGAAGGAATTCCCGCTGAGCCGATCGGCAGGGCTGCGCTGTTAAGATCGCGCGTATAAGCTGAAACCGTTACCTGACTGGATACGGTGAATACTCCATCAAATAAGGCTAACTGAGCATCCGGTGTCAGAGTCAGGTTTTCTTCCGGTGTAACTTCAAGAGTATTTGTTCCACTTTTAAGATCACTCACCTTATCTATGGAATAGTGCGAGCTCAGATAAAAGTGTGAATTATTTTCTCCGCCATATCCAAGTTTTGCAGCAGCTGTCCACCGTTCATAAGCCGGGTCTCTGAAGCCGTCATCAACCTGAAACTCCACCTTTCTTCGGGCTTGCCCCCCTGAAACCTCGACGAGCCAGTTGCCCGGAGTTGCTGTTACATATCCACCCCGAATAGTGGTACCATTCAGACCATAATCAGAAAAACTGGGACTGACACTTCCGGCCTGAACCGTGATCCACTCCCAGGAAGCGTTGAAACTCAGGTTGTTCATATTCTGCCTGAGTCCCGTTTGGTCAGTAGAGTAAAGCAGGCTTAAACCGGAACTCAATCCAAACAGCGAAAAATTAAGATTGGCATTGGTTTGAAGAGAAGCCGGAGCCCTTCGGTTATCAATTCCACTGGCGGTGTAGCCATTAGCTTTGATTCCAATACTCCCCGAAGCTGTTAAGGGACGGATATCAGAGCCTTCGATAATGGGGTCGGTTTGGGCCATCACTGATGTGGCCATCCCGAAGAAAAAGATCAATACCCCTGTAAAAATTATGTATTTCCCCTGCAATGTGACTCGTTTCTGTAAAGTTGATAGTTGCACTCCCTCTTACTTACGAGAAACGATTTTAAATCAGCTCAAAATTTTTTAATTAATTTTAAAGACTGTAACCGCTGACCTCCTGCACCCCATACCGGATTCATTTAAAGTTTTAATTACTGAAAATACCGATGTACCCAGGCAGCTGTTACAGACCCCACATAATGCGCATCTTCTTCGTTGGATAACAAATGATCGGCATCATCCAGGGATATAAAGCTTTTGGGGTGTTTAGCCATTTTATAGATGTGAGCCGCATTATCAATACCCACCGTTTTGTCGATCGGAGAATGAAAGATGAGCAGCGGTTTGTCTAAGTTCTTGATGATCCCATCCATGTTTTGTGCTTCCAGATCATCAAGGAATTGTTTCTTGATCTTAAAAGGCCGGCCGGCAAGCTGAACGGTAGCCTCCCCTTTCTTCTCGATCTCTTCTTTTTTATCCAACAACAGATTGGTCACATGATCCGGATTACAGGGTGCAGCCACGGTGGTAACCGCTTCAATGGATTCGATCATGTGAGACGCCTGTAGTACAGCTGCTCCGCCCAAGGAGTGCCCCATTAGCATACGGGGCGACTCCCACTCTTTCTTCATATATTCTGAAGCAGCAACGAGATCCTCAATGTTTGAGGAAAAATTGGTATCCGAAAAATCTCCTTCACTTTCCCCAAGGCCGGTAAAATCAAAGCGAAAAACACCGATCCCTTCTTCCGTTAACGCCCTGCTAATGTGTCCAATGGCTTTTAAATTTTTACTGCAGGTGAAACAGTGGGCAAATAAAATGGTGCCCTTGGTGATCCCGCCTTCCGGTTCATCTATTCTTGCAGAAAGCTCGGCTCCCTGACTTCCTTTAAAACTAATTTTACGGCTGTTCATGTGATCTAACTAAATTGTTTCCTAATTACTTAATCAATTATCATTTAGAAGGAAACATTCCCAACAATATGATCCAATACCTGGCCTAAAAATTACATCTTAAATTATAGCCCCTCTTACATCCAAAGCCACACTCCCTTTTCCTTTTGCCAGAACCGATAATGGATTGATCTCCAGCTCCTTGATCTGAGGATAGTCGATTGCGATCTGACCCAGGGCGGTTAAAACATCGACCACGCTTTCAATATCGCCTTCCGGATACTGTCGCCATCCGGTTAGTTTTTTATGGATCCGGGTTCGTTGGATCAGATCCAGAGCGGCTGTTGCCGACAGTGGGGCAATGGCCATATCCACGTCTTTATATAATTCCACATCCGTCCCTCCTGATCCGAATAATACCATGGGACCGAATTGATCATCCCGTACAAATCCCGTGATCACCTCAGGCGCGTCATCCACCATTTCCTGAACGACCACGCCCTTCATAGTACCACCATGATCTTTCACAGCCTTTTCGATCCTGGTCCAGGCGGACCTTACCTCGTCTTCAGAATTTACTCCCAGTATCACCCCTCCAACATCAGATTTATGAGAAATATCATCAGAGACTAATTTTATAGCCACCGAACTGCCAATCTTCTTAAACTGAGCCACGGCTTCATCCGGAGTCGATGCTATGTGTTGCTCAGGAAACCTCACTCCATACAATTCAAGCAGGCTTTGCCAGTCCTGCATTTGCACGGCTTTATCCGCTTTGTCAGTTTCAATGTTTCGGGGTGAACCGATCTCCGTATCCGCATGAGTGAGCCAGTTTCTGCGGTCGATCATAGCAGAGAGTACCGAAGCCGACCGCTCCGGAAATGCTACATTAGGGATACGTCGCTTTTGCAGGATCTTCAGGGCATCTTCCACCGAAGCTTTGCCCATAATGGAAGTGATCACGGTCTTATCGTGTGAACCGGCCACTTCTCCGACCACTTCTGCCAGGCTAACCGGCAGGAACCAATCCTGAGGCGCCTGTATAACCACCACCGCATCTACCTGATCATCTGAAAGCAATGCCTCCAATGCCAGTGTGTAGGTCCCAGGACCCGAGCCCGCCAGCACATCCACCGGGTTATTGATACTTGCAGCTTTTGGGAGCCGTTTCTTGAGGAAGCTCTTGGTATCCTCTGAAAGCGTTGCCATTTTTAACTCGTTTTTCTCAAGGGCATCAACGGCTAAAATTGCAGGACCTCCGGCATTGGTCAAAACCGCCACGCGATTTCCTTTTGGAAGCGGCTGCCAGGCCATGGCACGGGCCCATTCAAACATCTCCTCGATCGTCTCAGCTTCCTGAATACCACTGTGCCTGAAAGCCGTTTTGAAAGCTTCTGTGCTTCCCGCCAGCGCTCCCGTGTGAGAGGCCACGGCTTTCGCTCCGCTTTCCTCTTTTCCACCTTTCAGCATCAGAAATGGCTTTTCTTTAGCGGTTTCTTTGGCCTGTTTCATAAATTGCATTCCATCCGCCACTCCTTCGATGTAGCCGGTGATCACCTTCGTGTTCGGGTCCTCTGCGATCGACCTGATCATATCCGTTTCATTGATATCGATCTGATTCCCCAGACTCACGATCCGGGAAAATCCAATTCCGCTTCCGCTGGCCCAGTCTATGATGGCAGCCACCATCGCGCCGGAATGGGAAATAAACCCGATCTCACCGGGCTCTGGCATGCCCACCACAAAGGTTGTGTTTACCGGGGTATGCGTGTCGATGGTACCAATACAATTCGGCCCTACGATCCTGATATTATATTCCCGGGCTATAGCCAGCAACTCTTCTTCCCTTTTTTTTCCTTCATCGCCGGTCTCACTGAATCCACCGGTTACGATCACGGCGTGACCAATGCCCCGCTCCCCGCATTCTTTCAGGGAGTCGGCCACGGCATGCGCCGGAACCACAATGATCGCCAGATCGACCGGATCAGGGACTTCCGAAACCGAGGGGTAACAGGTATGATCCAGGATCTCGTACGCTTTGTGATTGACGGGATAGATCCCGCCTTTATACCGGTATTGAATGAGGTTCCTGAGGACCCCATGCCCCAGTTTATGGGCATCCTGAGAAGCTCCGATTATGGCAACCCCTTTGGGCATAAAAAATGGATTCGACATGCAAATGGTGGTTTAGAATTAAACAGCCTAACTGACAAAGTACTTAAATTAAATGAACCGTTGAGTAAATACGAAGCTCATATAAAGGTTTGATAAATATGGCTAAACCAACCCTCCAAGCAACATCAGGGTAGATATCAGGCTTACCATCCCTCCTAAAATAACCTCAAAGCGGGAATGGACTTTCAAATGCAATCGCGACCATATCACAAACGGTAACATCAATAACAACACGGCCGAAACCATGCCGGGGATGAACGTATTTTGTGCCATCCATTGTATCCACCCCAAAAGTATAATGGCCGTTACCATGGAACCCGTATGCACACTGATCTTCCATTTCAGGTTTAGCAGGAAGGCTATGATCAAATTGAATAGATAGATGAGCATCAATACTTCCGGTGCACCTACAAAGATCTCCTCAAATATTAAGTAGCCGGCGAGAACACTTAACACTGAGCTCAAATACAGCCAATTCCGTGAGGTTCTTCCCTTAAAATCCAGTGTTTGAAACTTGTTTGATTGGCGCATGATCAGGGCCATGGACAACGGAATGATCAGAAAGAAAACAGCTGAAACACCTGTTAGCAAAAGCATCTGTGAAGTGCTTCCACTTATACTCATGCCGGCAACACCAAAAACCAGAACCGGCAGAACAAGCGGATTTAAAATATCCGATATAACCCTGGCACACTGATTCACATTTGAGCGTTGTATCATCCTGTCCGTTTTGAAATCAATTAAACCTGCAAGGTTATAAGAAGTATCAAACGATCCGATCCTTATCCGACAAATCCGGGATCTCCCCCTGATATCTGAAAGCTGTTTTTACCACCTTACTCATCCACTCCGACTGATTTTTGATGTACCATTGATCGGCCGCTCTTCGCACACCCAGACCATAAGTGGGATATGGATGTATGGTATCCGCAAGTTGCCGAAGTGAGATGCCATGCTTCATGGCAAGAGCGTATTCACTGATCAGATCGCCCGCCTGCTTTCCATAAATGGTAGCACCGAGAATTTTTCCGCTCCAGGCTTTGGCCAAGATCTTGATCATGCCATCGGTTTCTCCTTCCGTAATGGCCCGGTCCACTTTCGCATATGGGAACCGATAAGTTTCGAAAGAAACCCCTTGTTCCTTTAATTCTTTTTCTGTTGAACCGATGCCCGCCAGTTCAGGATCGGTATAGGTGCTCCAGGGGACATGCGCTTTATCGATCTTCATGGGGACCTTAAGGATGGCATTGCTTGCGGCCACCTTAGCCATATGTTCCGACATGTGCGTAAGTTGATACCTCCCGGTCACATCCCCCGCTGCGTAAATATGCCTCACGTTTGTTTTGCACCGATCATTTACGGTGATGCCTTTCTCGGTATATTCGATCCCCGCATTTTCTACCTTCAGGGATTCAACATTTGCATTTCTTCCGGCAGCAATTAACAGAGCATCACTTTCCAAAACAACCGTCTCTCCGTTACCTTCTGCATGAACCTGAACTGAACCATCTCCGGTTTTGGAAACCTCATTAACCCGGGCCGATAACCGAAACTCTACTCCTTCCTTTTGGAGTCGGTTCAGCAGCATCCCGGAAAGCTCTTCATCATCATTCAGCAAGATGCGATCTTCCATATCGATCACAGTGACCTGTGTTCCCAGCCGCTGAAATGCCTGAGCCATCTCGATCCCAATGGGACCTGCACCGATAATAGTAAGTCTTTCCGGCTGTTCCTTCAGTTCAAAAATAGATTCATTGGTCAGGTACTCCACCTCGGCCAATCCCTGAATGGGTGGGATGATCGCCTTACTGCCAGTTGCGATCAGGATCATGCGTGCGGTTACTTCCTTACGGGCTCCCCCATTCTCTACTTCAATGGTGATGGTATGATCATCCACGAAGGAAGCCCGTCCAAATTCTATGTCTACGCCCATCTCATAGTAGATCTCAGGATCGTCCGCTTCCTCATACACTTCTTCACGCACCTTGCGAACATGTTCAAGCACCGAATTAAAATTCAGAGGTGTTTGTGAACGATGACCAAAAGCCTCCGCTTTTTTTATCCCTGCGGCAAGATCTGCAGCATGCAGCAAGGTTTTACTGGGGATACAGCCGGTCCAGGTGCAATCCCCACCCAGCCTGTCGGCCTCTATCATCAACGTTTTGGCTCCAAAGTTAGCCCCCATTCCGGAAGCGGTAAGTCCGGCTGCTCCACCCCCGATCACAATAAGATCATAATCATAACTCATTCGGTAACCTTTGCTTTTTGCGTGTTTCTGATCTTGTTAAACGTTGAATACATCCCATAGCCCAATAATGCAATAATCAGAACATAAACCCAAAGCGGTACATTTTCTCCGGCTATCATCAGATACAGGTAAGCGGAAGACAAAAAGAATCCAGTTGAAATAACAGGCCATGTGATCGACCGCCCACTTCTTTTATTTCGAATGATCCAGGCCACAGACAGGGTGAAAAATGGGATCGCCCCCACATAGATCCCTGCAAAAATGTACGGATTGACGTTATAATTGGCTGAAAGTCCCATCAGATATTCATGCACAAATTCAAATTCCATAGAGGCATTCTAAGTTTATATATTGAGTTTATTGGATGAGCCGAGCCTACCATGTCTTACGTAAATGCCCGGTTTACAATTGGCACAAACATAATATCATATAAAACGTTCTGTCAGATCCAACAGGATTGTTTCAGATTCGACCCTTATCATCAGGCATATTCTTTGAAACAACGTATCACCTAAACCAAGGTATGACAAAAGAGACCTCTGAAGTACTGCTGATTTTTGTTAAGAACCCCGTGAAAGGCCGCGTCAAAACCCGGCTGGCCAAAGCTGTCGGGGAAACAAAAGCTCTTCATGTTTATCAGGAACTATTAAAGATCACGAAACGGGTAACGTCTCTCCTTCCCGTTGATAAACAGGTGTGGTATTCGGATGCCATAGTTAAGGATGATCTTTGGGACGAGGAACGGTTCACAAAATACAAACAAAAAGGGGAAGATCTTGGGATTCGTATGAGTGCCGCCTTTCAACAAGCCTTTGAACACTCCTATAAAAAAGTTGTGATCATTGGCAGCGATTGTCCGGACCTGAATGCAACTCACCTCAAAAAAGCTTTTCAGGCTTTGGATACGCATGATGTTGTCATTGGTCCTGCGGAAGACGGAGGCTACTATCTGCTTGGAATGACACACTTTATCCCAACTCTGTTTGAGGGGATCACATGGAGTGAGGCTACCGTATTTGATCAAACTATCCATAAGTTAAGAAGCCGAGCCAAAACCTGGCATGTACTTCCTGTCCTTAATGATATCGATGATATCAATGACCTGAAACGATCCGGAGTTTTCAGCGATAAGAACGATCTCTGACTTTTTCAGAACATTTTCACAAAATAACGATATACACTTATATCAGAATACACTTATATCAGAGGCGTCAACAAAATCCGTCTCAAAACAAATTTTCGTTTTTAATTCACCTCATTCTGATATACCTTAGCGGCGGACTTTTGGCTAAAAATTGTAAAAGCCCCTTACTCGATCGATCGACCGTTCATCAAGCAACCCTATCGGATTACTCTAAACTTATTGTATGATCAACGCACTTAAGAAATTTATTCTCAAGGACCTGGTTCTCGAGATCAAGGATATACGAAGCCTGGAGCTTTTAAAAAACATCCACTCCGAATACCTTCCGTGGACAGGCGCATCCATTCATCCTACCGCATTGTTATATATGCTGAATGATATCACGATCCACCAGCGTAAACATGTTGTGGAATGTGGCAGTGGGATCTCAACGATCTATATTGCCAGCCTGATCAGGAATTTAAAGAAGGATGTCACCTTCCAGACCATAGATCATAACGAGCATTGGCTATCCATCATGCGAGATCACCTCGAAGAACACGATCTTCTGGACCATGTGGATCTGATCCATGCTCCATTAAAATACTGTCAGCACTGTAAGGATGATACTTACGAGTGGTACGACTCATCCATCCTGGATGAACGCATTCTGGATAAACCGATTGATATGCTCTTTGTGGATGGGCCCCCGGCCAAAAAACGCTCCTGCGACCTGAGTCGATACCCCGCACTCTCCTATTTTCATTCAAAACTGGATGAAGAATACATAGTTCTACTGGACGACAGCTGCCGTAAAGGTGAATTGAAAACGGCCAAACTCTGGAAAGATGAATTTGGATTATCCTTCAAACAGGAGATCCTGAAAGGTGATGTCCTGATCGCTAAGAATGGCGGACCTTATACCGTTCTGTAAATGTTTGGTGAACCATGGATCCTGTTACTCACGGACTTGTTGGCGCTACGGTTTCTCAATCTTTCACTGACAAGGCCAAATTACGATCTGCAGCACTGACCGGATTCGCCTCAGCCTTACTGGCTGATGCGGATATCTTTATATCCTCAGCCTCCGATCCCCTCCTCAATATTGAGATGCACCGCCATTTTATGCATTCGTTCTTGTTTGCCCCGGTGGGAGCTCTCATTGCTTCAGGAATACTTTGGTGGTTGGTTAAGAAGAAATTATCCTACAAAGAAACGTATTTATTCAGTTTTCTGGGATATGTCTCAGCCATTCTGATGGATTATGTTACCAGCTACGGCGTACACCTTTTCTGGCCATTTGGCGACGAGCGATATTCCCTCGATATCATTTCCGTCTTTGATCCGGTTTTTACCCTTGGCATCCTGATACTTACCGCCTTAGCCCTGTTCAAATACGAAAAACGATATATCCGGTTTTCATTGATATGGATCGTTGCTTACCTGTCGCTGGGTTTGATCCAGCAAAACAGAGCCCTCAAAGCCATTGAGTCCATAACCGACCGCAACGCCCAACCAATGGAACAGATCGTGGCCAAACCGACCATTGCCAATCAACTGCTGTGGAGTGTCAGATATATCAGCCGCGATACCGTGTACAGCTATGGGGTGCGACTCATGCCATTTACAGCACCAAAAATGTACCCGGGTGAATCCACTGCTCTTCTGAACTGGCAGGATGAATTTAAGGATCATAAAAACACGACCCTGTATACCGACATACAACGATTTTCAGATCTTTCAGAAGGATGGCTGATCAAACATCCCGAGCATGATCAGGTGATCGGCGACGCCCGATACTCCATGCTGCCCACCACCCTCTCCCCTCTCTGGGGTATTACCGCAGACACCGCTAATCCCGATCAACACGTAGAATTTGACACTTATCGTAATGCAGATGAGCAAGTCCGCCAGGGGTTTCTGGACATGCTTTTGGGGAGGGATTTGAAGGACGGTTTATAACAAGCCATTCTTGATTAAACTTAACCTAAGATTCTCCTTTTAACTGTCTCCGTTTTAAGGGGAGCCGACAGAGGCTTCTTTGGTCCCAAAAAACCACTCTGTCACACGAGCTACATTGTGACAGAGCAGAACAAATAAACTACTGCTTCTTTTTCTTTGGAGCAGCTTGTGATAAAGCGCTTCCAGTTTCTTTCTTGGAGGCTTCATTTAGCTGCAAAACTCAATTCTTCAATCATCAAAACAAACTACGTTGATTTTCCTGAGGATCTTTAGGCGGATAAAACACCCCAATAATCACAAAAGGATTATTCATTCTTCGCCGATGATATTGTAGTGTCGTTCCAAGAAATAGATGAATATCATTTTTTTGAGTGAATGTGTCATAATATTTATCTTTTACTTTTTGAAGCGCAACTTGCTCATCCCCATCGGCTCTTTTTAAACAGTTCCAGTATAATGCCCCGATCTCCCAATCTTCGATCATCATTCTGGAAGGTTTGCCATTTTTATCTTCCAGTTTATAGTAGAACTTAAAGGGGAGTTTTTGGACGATATCTTTGTCCCCTTTACCTCCCCGTTCATCAAAAAGATCGGTTTGTTGAAGATTCTTCTGTAAACCCTCACTCCATTCACGTTCCTCTTCATATTCAAATCCGGTGATCTTTGCAGGCTTGAAGGTAGCCAGAGATACATTCTTCGGTTCTTTAGAGTCTTCTATCAATTCAGACATGGATGTATAAACTTTTGGACCTTTTTTTAAAACTAACTCCTTTCTTATCCTCCATTTTTTTGACGTATCAACCGTTTCAATAATATCCATATCATCCAAGCTTGTATCGGCCGGTGAGTAACTTTCAGGACGGAAATCCTTCTTTGCTTTCTTGAGGGTAATATCCACCCATTGGTATTTACTGTACTGACCATCATCTTTTAGAAATCGAAACGGAACCGGATAAATTCTGATCCACTCCCCTTCATCTGTTATTCCGGCCGTACAGACCAGCTCATCGTAAGACCTTGATGGAAGTGGATAAGCTTTTACGGTAATCAGTACTCTTTTTCTCTCCTCGTTTTTTGGATGACTCATATTCCCCCGAATGTTGTGTTATCAATTATATGTGTTCGATCGGCACCCCGTATTCTTCGTGAAGGTGATCGGATATTTTATGGCGATGGCAACTGGTGTGTTCCCGCTCAAAACAAGTGATGGCAACTCGTTCGTACTTTTCTGTTAGTTCCTTGAGTTGATTCAATTCGGTATCCCTGTTTGGGAGCGTTTCTCGCTTATATTCATCGAATAAAAGTTCATAATCTTTAGGCGTATTCAGATTCTGCCGTTTATCAGATTCAATGCCTAACTCCGGGATGTGTAAAAACTCAATACCCATTTTTTGGCACATATTCTTGAGCTGGCTCTTGGAAAACCCGTATTTCATGCTCATTGAATTCTTTCGGACATCCACCAGTAAATTGACCTGCTTGCTGTATAAGCGGTTCATATATTCTTCCGCGGAAATACCTTCATACCCGATGGTATATAAAATATTACCCGTGTTTTTGGGGCGGGAAAGTTCTACTCGTTTTAATTCATCTTCTGTTAACAGATCTTCTGCTATTTCACTCCGCGTCGCATAAAATGGGAATTCCCGATACGTATATTTGACCAGCTCTTCAATGGAATAATTGTTGAACTGCTTCCAAAGTTCATTCAGGATTTTTTGATCCGTTTGGTTCAGTTCCTCCAGGTAGCTTTGATTGGCAGAAAATACCCAGTGTTTTGAATCTTTAAGCTGACCGTATTTGATCATTGTACCCTTGTCAGCTCTGGCTTGAAAAGAAAAAGCACCATATTTGTACGGCACAAACTCAAAGGCCGGTTTCCGCTGTCGGCGGGTAAATACTAAAAGCAGCTTCTGAAAGTGGGTGGGCTTAAGTTCCCCGCCAAACCGTTCAATGAGTGCTAATATGACTTTTCTACGGTAATACATGAATTTTTTAGTTGATTACTTTAGCCCAGATGACACTCAAATGTATCCAAATTTGAAATGATTTGTGGGGTTTTACGGGGACTGTTCGTTTAGCCATGAAGCCAAACCCCTTTGCGGCTCACTCGGACCGGGTGGTCCGGCGGGGCATTTCCAGCGGGGGATTTGGGAAAAAGATTAAGATTACTTACTCTTCTTCATTATCATCATCGACTGAGTCTGAGTCGTTAGTTATTCCTTTATTTCCAAATTTTAAATTCCCAATGTTAGTTGATTCAAATAACTCTTTAAAAGCTTGTGACTGAGAATCTCTAAAAAGTTGCATTGATTCTTGAAATTCAGTTGAAACTTGAAACGCTAATGCATTTGCCAAATCAGAATTAATCTGAACTTTAATATTCTCAAAAACAGTTGAAATACTTTTCATGGCGTCAGATATACTACGCGCTGGTAATTTTGGCTTAGCATTACCAAGAACACCAAGTAATTTTGTTCTATGTTTTTTCAATTCTTTTACTTCATAGATCCGTAACAATCTGTGATGCATAACTTTATTTCGAATTGGTATAACCCGATCAGTTAATTCATCTTCTAGTTCAATCCATGTTTTTTGATCATCAAAATATTTAGAAAATACATCATCCCATATCGACACTGTTTTACTTTTTTCCGCCAGATCAATTCTAAGTTCATCCATTGAATTTTTTTTAAGAAGTAATTCTTCTAAATCAGAAACAGTTAATGATTTATTTTTTGGCCACTGAGTAAACTTTCCCGTTACAATTTCAATAAGTCCACTGAACATTGTAAACTCAACAGGATGGTGGAGTTCTTCCTCTTTCTTATTTGAACTCTTTGCTATTTCTTCTGCTCGTTCTTTTAATTTATCTGGAATTAACCGATCCCACCAATTAAAGCCTACAACCTCAATCATAGCTTTACTGATAAAATTTCTCAGTTCAGTTTCAATGTCTGATAAAATATTGTAAGCTTCCTTCCTTAATTCATCCCCAAGCTCGTCTCTTGCTCGAAAGGCTCCTTCTTTGTAAACATTAAATCTTTCATAGCAGGCATTAACATCATTCTTACCTCCTTTTATTGTTAACACATAGAACTTGTTACTCTGATCAATTTCATATTCTACATCAAATCGTTGTAATTTTCTTGCTACACCTTTTTCCAATTCTTCTTTTTCATGAATTCGCAAATCGAGCCAGTATTCAAGAAGATATTTTCTATTTGAACCCATTAACTCCCCTCCACAACTTCTATTTCTTCTTTATTCAACCCATACAACCCATAAACCATCTCATCAATCTCGGAATCGGTTTGGGCGATTTGGGTTTTGAGCTCGTCGGCCCGGGATTTTTGTTTTTGGAAGTAGTCCATCCATTCGGCTTCTTCTTCGAGGGTGAGTTTGACCTTCTTCTTTTTCAGCTCTTTCAGGAATTGCTTGAAGGTGAGCTCGTGCCAGCTTTGGAGTTTCCGGCTGAGTTTCTCGATGTCGAATTTGGATTGGAGTAAATCACAAAGAGCATCGGTATGTTTTTGAAGCTCATTATTCAATTCGATCATTTGTTCCACAAGATCATCCAGTTCTCCATTTAATTCAGGAATAGGAATTTGTCCAAAGTATTTCCAGATCAACTGACAACCTCCCCGAATTTGCGTGCAGTATTTTGTAATCAGCCACCAACCCATTTTGGAATTTAAAATCCCAAGAAGGCTTTTTTCTTCAGTTGGAATAATCCACATAGAATCATTGCAATACAATCCTTGCTCATCATAAATAAAGCAGGGACTGACCTGAAATTTTTGATACATGATTTTTGGCTTATGAAATAATTCCCAATACTCAATTGAATCTTGTGTCTCAAACCACTTACCACTTGATTTCTTTCTACTTCCTTTTTCTCCAGATTGCTCTAACCTCTTTTTTCCAAATTTCAGTAAATATTCTTTAACCGATGGGTAATCATCTATATCCAAACTAAATGCAGGAAATGTCGAGATTAAATATTTCTCAATTGGCTTCGCTACCCATTTTTTTATATCCCTACCTCTAAGTACTGGATTAATGATTTCTTTTGCTTTAGAATCTTTCTCAATCAACTCATTTTTTTCTTCTTCAGAAATCATAAAGCCTTTAGTAAAACCAGTCTTTATGCCATAATTTGCATTTCCACCTACATACTCATCTAAAGAAACTAGTGCCTTGTTTAATTTTTCTAAAAGTTCATTTTCTCTTTTTGAAGAGATAACCCAAGTCTTACCACTGAACTCTTTCGTAGCAAATGTTTCCAAGTTAGAGAGGACATTGGTATTAAAATCTGCTTCACCGGCCGAAACCAAAACCGCCACATCAAACTCATCTTTCGGCTCATCATTTCTGGCTACAAAAATACACGGATACGTTGTTGCACCTTCAAATATCTGAAGATCACCAAAATCAATAAATTGAATCAGTTCTTTAGTTAGGAAAAATTCCCGCAATGGTTTTCCATAACCGGCCTGCAACCATTTATTTGGCATGATGTATGAATAAATCCCTTTAGGTTTTAACAGATCAAACCCTTTTTCAACAAAAATGGCATACAAATCTCCACGTTTGGTGAAAGTTTCATAGCCTTGTTTCTCTAAATCTGTTGAAGTCTCTTTTATCGTTTCCAGTTTCACATAAGGCGGATTCCCAATCACCACATCAAAGCCGCCGTTTTCAAATACGGACGGAAATTCGGCTTCCCAGTCAAAGGCTTTGTCGCCGGCTACCTCGGGATCGTCAATCAGCGAGTTTCCGCACTTAATATTGTGGTTCAGCGAGGTAAGCTTGCGTCCTTTTTGGGCCGTTCGCAGCCACAGGCTCAGCTTGGCGATCTCCACCGACTCTTCATTGATATCCACCCCAAACAGGTTCCGCTCCAGGATCTGATTTTCCACATCCGGCAGCACCATCGACTCACCCAGCAGCTTGGCCTGCAGTTCATCCACATAGGTATGCTCGGCAATCAAAAACTCCAGCGCCTGATTTAAAAATGCACCACTTCCACAGGCGGGATCACAAATAGTGAGTTCCAGCAGCCACTCACGGTAGGCTTCCAGCTTGTCGAGCAGGGCTTTCTTGGTTTTCTTTTGTCGGTTCGGGCGGTAGTCTTCATCGTCAATATCCAGCTCGGCTTTCTGCTCCTCGCATAACTTCCCCACCGTATGTTCCACAATGTACTTGGTGATGTACTTGGGCGTATAAAACACGCCATCTTTTTTGCGGCGGGTTTTGGAGGTGTCCACTTCTTCCCCTTTCAGTTCCGCATTGATCTCCTCGATCTCGTTCAGCGAATGCTCAAAAATATGCCCGAGAATGTTGACGTCCACCTCGCTTTCAAAATCATAATTACTTAGCCGGTCGGTATGCTCATACAGAATTTCATCGGAGATGGAGAGTCCGTCCAGCAGTTCATCTTCCAGGAACAAACCGCCGTTGTATGCAAAAACATCGTACTCTTTTCCGCTATGCCCTTCATTCAAATACTGAAAGATTTTTTTGAACCGATCGTACAGCGTCACTTCCACATCGTAATCATCCCGGAGCTCGGTCCACCGTTGAATGATCCTCCTGATGAAATTATACGGCACCAGGTTACGGTCTTCCGCAAAAAAGATGAACAGAAAGCGGTCCAGCAATTTCTGCGTTTTCTTGAACAACAGCACTTTGTCATAATCGGGATTCCGATCCACAATATCCTCAAACAGCGCCTGCTTAAAGTTGGAATAATCCTTGTAGAGCTTTTTGGTGACGCTTTCCTCTTCCTCCAGCGAGTCATCTTTGATCTTTTTGGGGATGTCCCTCGTAAAATTCGGATATGCGAGACACAGCCATAACACTTTGAAATCCTCTTTGGTGAGCGTGAAGAGGTTGAACTCGATGAAATCCACTGCGTTATCAATATAAAACCGCAGCTTCTCGAAGTTGGAGATGATGACGTATAGGGCATCGGGCTGTTTGTTCTTATATCCAAACGCCTGCGTTTCCACTTTGCCAAGATCGGTGGTTTCGGTTCCCTTCAGCTCAATCACCCCGCGGACTTTATCGCCATCCAGCAACGCCCCGTCCGCCTTTTTGGAATCATTAAGGTTCTTCTTTTCTGCAACCAGATTATAATTTGGAGCCGGTTTCATGGTGTATCCAAGCACATTCACAAATAAATGCTCTAAAAATCCTCCCTGATATTCCTCTTCTTTGGCATCCCGAATGTTCTCCTGAATCTCTGCATTGTGGAAGTGAGCCGTAAAATTCTCCCAGGCTTCCTCCACCTGCTTGTCTTTAATCCCCGATAAATATTTGTTCAGTACCGCGTTTTGGAATAATGGCATAGACTAAAATCTGTTTCTTATTGAATATCTGTTACTGTATAGCATGAAAGAACCTGCGAGCGTCTCCCGATGCTTCGGGACAGCGTTCGGTTATAGGGCTTAAACCCGTAACGCTCGCAGGTCCTATCGGACGCTGCGAGGTTACTCTAATTTATCACGAAATCCATCTGATGGATTGCCTTGGTTTAAGTCAATTGAATAACAACGGATTATAGGGAAAGCCACACAATAATTAAAAATCAAAACCCCGTTATTCGCCAATTTAGATGGAAATCCAAACCTTATCACTTTATACCTAATATTTTCTCAAAATAATCACTTACTGCTCTCCAGTCTTTGAACTCATCTGTACCAAAATGAATATGAGTTCCCTCAAATTTATCCACTCCCCGGGCTGTGCGGTCATCAATAAGAAAATCTCCCATCACTAAATTCTTATGATGACTGAGAATCAATCGCTTATAAGCGAATTCACCTAAATATTTCTTTACCCAATTCAACTTATCAGACCATGCGGAAGGATTTTCCCAGGGAGCGGTTGAAACTATGTACGTATCGAAATTATCGCTGAGCCATTTGTAGGTATCTATGGCTCCTTCCATTGGATCCATAAGGGCAAAAATACCGGGCACTTCATCCAATCGGTCATTAAACTCTTGTATGATGTCTGATGAGAGACGGTCTATACCTGACCTGAAATCTACCAACACATTATCCATATCAACCAAAACCACAGACTTTTCTTTATTTGTCATATTTCTCCCGAATTTGAGGTTAGCTTTATGTTCTGTTCAAATATACCTCTCACCCCTGACAGATCATGTCACCCCTTATCTATTAATTTTGATCAGATCTATCCTCCCACCCGCATTTCATTGCCACCCATATATTTGCTGAATATGTTCTTCAGCTTTCTTATACTACTTTATATTAAAATTTTTTAATATATCGCATCGGGTAAACAACACACCTTTTACGGCAGGCTTTATAAACCCTTTTGATGGTTGGTAATACGGTATAACATTGATGAAGAAACTGAATTTAGAAAACATATTTCAGCATTCTCCTACTCCTACCTCTGTGATTGAGGCTAATGATCCGGAGTTTAGGTTTGTGAAGGTAAATGACGCCTATTGCCGCATGACACAGCGCTCTGAATCGGAACTGATAGGCAAGGCCCTGTTCGAGGCTTTCCCCGCAAATCCTGATGAGAAAAAACCAACGGGACCTGAAAGGCTCCTTCAATCTTTTCGAAGAGTTATAAAGACACGTCAGCCGGATGAACTGGAAACGATCCGTTACGACATCGTTCTGGATGATGGCCAATACAAGGAAGTGTACTGGAGAGTCATAAATACCCCGGTGCTATCTGAGGATGGCGAGGTTGAGTACATCACCAATTCAGCCAGCTGTATCACGGAGCAGGTGATCAGTCAGCGCATCAATAATATGATGCTCAATAATTCTGAGGACAGCTTTGTATTGGTTGACCGAGACCTGATGGTCAAAAACTTCAACCGACAGTTTGCCCAAAATTACCTTGAGATCTTTGGCCGTAAGGTAGAAAAAGGACAATCGATCTTGGATCTCACTCTGCCTGAGCGAAAGGAGGCCTTAAAAGAACGATACGTAAGTGTTCTTAAAGGCGAAACTATTTCGGATCTACTGAAAGTGCCTACCAAAAGCGGTGGTACCCGATATTTTGATATCAAATATAAACCGGCCAGGGATGAACACGATGAGATCGTAGGCTCTTTTGTCTCCCTGATCGAAAAAACGGCCGAGCATAAGGCTCAGGAAAAGTACCAGCAGGTGGTGGAACACAGCACCAATATGTTCTTTAAGCACGATGCCGAGGGTGTTTTGACTTACGTTAGTCCACAGTCCAAATACTTTCTTGGGTTTTCTCCTGAAAAAGCCATGCGAAAATGGACGGAATTCATCACCGATCACCCCCTCAATAAGATCGGTGAGCAGCATACCCGGAAAGCACTGGAAACGGGTGAAACTCAACCTCCTTATGAATTACAGCTGAAAACTGCTGACAACCGCATTATCTGGGTTGAGATCCATGAGGCTCCGGTGGTTGAAGATGGCAACGTCACCGGCATTGTCGGATCACTGTCTGACATCACCGAACGGAAAACGTATGAAGAGCAGCTGCAGAAAAGCCTTGAGCGTTACGATTTTGCCAGTAAAGCTACCCGTGATGCCATTTACGACTGGGATATGGAAGAAGATACCCTGCATTGGGGAGATGGGTTGAAAACCCTTTTTGGTTACGATACCGGAAATCAGGTGAATTCCCTGAAATTATGGTCTGATAACGTGCACCCTTCTGATATAGACCGGGTTCAGGAAGAACTGGATCAAACCCTGAATGATCCGAATTTGAATCAGGTAGAGTATGAATACCGGTTCAGGCGTGAAAATGGAGAGTATGCCTACGTCCATGAAAACGGTTATGTGATCCGGAACCACAAAGGTAAAGCCATTCGTATGATCGGAGCGTTGCGGGATGTGACTGAAAGCAAACAAGCTGAATTACAAACTCACCTTCAGCATCAGGTTGCCCAGTTTTTTAAACATGAGGACCGCTTACATTCTATCTTAGACCATTTGTTACACTATCTGGCTGAGTATGAAAAATTCAGCCTTGCCGAGATCTGGCTGGTTAGTGCCACAAAAAATCACTTAAATCTCATGGCCTCGTTTGCCAGAAATAACATTGGCCGGACATTTTATAAATACAGTAGATCTGTAAATAAATTCGGCTACGGAGAAGGACTGCCGGGGCTGGTATGGAAAAACAGGTCCACAGAAACCTGGGACAACCTTTCTGAAAACCCCGCATTCATACGAAATGAAGCGGCAAAAGAATCTGAACTGAAATCGGCTACTGCTTTTCCCCTCTTTCATAACGATGACTTTATTGGCGTGCTTTTATTAGGCAGCGAGGAACCGGCACAGATCAACCGCCATAAAGTTCGCCCTTACAAAATACTTCAGGATTTTCTTGGAGCTGAAATACGCCGGAAACAGCGCGAAGAAGAAATGCAGCTTCTGTTCAAAAGCTCGCCGGATATCCTGGCCATTGCGGCATCTAACAATCGGTTCATAAAAGTAAATCCCGGTTTTTGTGAACTGATGGGATATTCTGAAGAAGAGCTCACTTCACAAAATTTCCAAACCTTCATTCACCCTGATGACCTGGATGACACCAACAAGGAATATGAAGAAACGGTAACCGGTGAACGAAATGCCAATAACTACATAAATCGGTGGATCACAAGATCCGGTGATACACGATATATCTCATGGCGATCCTCCGAAGTATTTGGAGAAGATAACTTTGTCTTCGCCTTTGGGCGTGATGTAACAGATAGAAAGATCGTCGAACAACAGATCATTGAAACCAACAAAAAGCTTAAAACGGCTCAGGAAATTGCTTCACTTGGATACTGGGAATTGAATCTGAAATCCCGTGATCTGTACTGGTCGGATGAGGTTTTCAGAATTTGGGGTTTAGATCCAACTCAGGAACCTCTGGTCTTCGAAGATTTTAGAAATACGGTCCACCCCGAAGATCTGGATGCCTTTGATGCACAACAATCAGCCGCTATTTCAGGTGAAGAAGCACTGGACATTGAACACCGGATCATTCTGCCGGACGGTACCGTTAAGTGGGTTCATGAGATCGGTAAGATCATCCATAATAAAAAAGGGCAACCGATACTATTTGAAGGCACCGTTCAGGACATCACCGAGCGCAAGAAAGCCAGAAAAGCCCTCGAAAAATTAAACCGGGACCTTGAATTACACGCTCAGGAATTAGCCGCTTCCAATGCTGAGCTCGAACAATTTGCTTACGTGGCTTCACACGACCTACAGGAGCCTCTCAGAATGGTCACCAGCTTCCTCACACAACTTGACAAAAAATACAGTGACGACCTGGACGAAAGAGCCAAAAAATACATCCATTTTGCCGTTGATGGTGCACAGCGTATGCGGCAGATCATTCTGGATCTGCTTAATTACTCAAGGCTGAATCAGGATAAAAAACAGCGGGAATCCGTGGATCTGAATGTGATCCTGGAAGAAGTGAAGACCTTGGAACGCAAACATATTGAAGAAACCGGGGGTGAGATCATCACAGAATCACTTCCGGTGGTTTACGCCAATCCCGGGCCGATCAAACAGGTGTTTCAGAACCTGATCAACAATGGATTGAAATATCACAAAGAGGGTGCTTCCCCGAAAGTAGAGATCACATATACTGAAACGGATACCCATTGGGAATTTAAAGTAAGTGACAATGGGATCGGCATTCGTAAGGAATTTCAGGATGGTATTTTCCAGATCTTTCAGCGGCTTCATACGCGGGATGAGTATTCCGGAACAGGCATTGGCCTGGCTATCACGAAGAAGATCGTGGAACGGCACGGAGGCAAGATCTGGCTGGAATCGGAGGAAGGCAAAGGCAGTACCTTCTATTTCACCCTTTCAAAAGAAGAAGCGATCTAAAACATTTTTGAACTTTAACCACAACACGACACAACATTTGGCATAACGGACACCTGAATGATAACCCTGAAAAAAATATGGAGATGGTATAAGCATAAGGTCACGGAGAACTGTACCGACGACCTGGTTGCTATAACCTCATTGGTTTACTGGCAAAATAAGCTGTTTGCAGCCTCGGTGATCTATCTGATCCCTTTAAGCCTGATGACCGTCATTCCCGGGTTGTATATGGTATATGTGGAAGGATTATTCGGACTTTTCATTTCTGACATTGTGACCATCGCGGTAGTATTATCCGTGGCCTTTTATTCAGGCTGGGAGGTTAAAACCCGAAAGATCCTGTTTAACGGGGCTCTGTATCTGACCTCTACGGTTCTTCTGTTCTACCTTGGCTCATTTGGCCCGGGATTACTGTATCTGCTGGCTATCACTGTATTTGTGGTGCTTAGCCTCGGTAAAGTATATGGGTACACAGCAGTTGGTTTGAACATCTTGATCTGTGCCGCCATCGGGACCTTGATCTACTATGATTACGGAAATTTTGAGATCATTCATGGCTACGGAGTGGATACCTGGATCGCTGTATCAACGAACCTCATATTTTTGAGTGCGGTTTCCGTGTACATCATCCCTATCCTGTTTGACGGACTTCAGACCGCCATTATCCGGGAAAATAACTTAAGAACAGACCTGGAACTGGAAGAAGCTCAGCTAAATCAAACGGTAGATAAGCTCAACGAAAAGAATCAGGAGCTGGAGCAATTTGCCTACTCTATTTCACACGACCTGAAGGAACCCCTCAGAATGGTGAAAAGCTTCATGGGTTTACTTCAGAAAAAGTATGGTAAAAAGCTCGATGAGAAAGCGGATCAGTACATTCATTTTGCCGTTGACGGTGCCGATCGCATGCAATTACTGATCGATGACCTGCTTGATTATTCCCGTGTAGGACGCTCGGGAACTGAAAAAGTATCTGTTGATTTTAACTCTGTTTTAGAGGATGTTGAGCAAAACCTGGGGGCATTGATCACCCAGCATGAGGCGGAAATACATATTGAACATACCTTGCCGGACGTATCGGTTTTCAGGCAGGAAATCATCAGGGTTTTTCAGAATTTGATCAGCAATGGGATAAAATTTCACAAACCCGGTGAGAAACCCATAATTCACATTATCTGTACCGATAAACAAACGCACTGGCAGTTTGAGGTTCGTGATAATGGGATCGGTATCCCCGAAGAAAACCTGAATGAAATTTTTGAAATTTTCCGACGCCTGCACTCCGGTAGCGAATATCCCGGAACCGGGATCGGTCTTGCCATTACCAAGAAGATCATAGACCGGCATGGCGGGAAACTTTGGGTTGAGTCTGAAGTTGACACAGGAAGCACCTTTTATTTCACTTTAAAAAAGTGATAGCAGCATAAGATGAGTATCAGTAACCCCAACAAAACCAAGAAACCATGAAGCCGAAAGAGATCCACATACTGTTAGTAGAAGATAACGAAGGCGATATCGTATTAACCCGGGAAGCCCTGGATGAAGGACGGATCAAAAATTCGATTTCTGTGGTAAGGGATGGCTGGGAGGCGATACAATATCTTGAAAAGAATGAGGGATACGAAGATGCCATTGAACCTGACCTGGTGCTGCTGGATATCAATCTCCCTAAAATGAACGGCCACAAAGTGCTTCAGCATATCAAAACTCATGATGAGCTGAAACACATCCCCGTTATTATGCTTACCACCTCTTCTGATGATGTGGATATTATCAAGTCATATAAAAATCATTCCAACTGCTATATCACCAAACCGGTGGATATCAACAGTTTCATTGACGTCATAAGTACGATCGAGGATTTCTGGATCTCTATCGTGCAGTTACCACCTAAAACCAACTAATTTCTGATTACCTTACCGCTATGGGGCAAGATCTAAAACTACTGATCATAGAAGATAATCCGGGGGACTTTGTACTCATAGAGGAGTATCTGTCCGATATATGGGATTCAGTCAACATCGACCATGCCGAAACTTTCGATGAATCCAAAACCCTCCTGGAAACCAATCAGGATTATCATTCTATACTGTTGGATCTGTCCCTCCCTGATATGAGTGGCGAGGCACTCGTGAAAAAAGTAGTTGAACTGGCCGGCGGCATACCGGTCATCGTACTCACCGGATATGAAAATCAGGAATTTGGCCTGAAGACCCTCAGTATGGGTGTGGCTGATTATGTGTTAAAAGATGAGATCACTCCTTATTTCCTCAATAAGGTGATCACATACAGTATGGAGCGGAACCGGATCAGGCAGTCCCTCAAGAGCTCTGAAACCAAGTACCGGGAGATTTTCAACCTCTCCCCTCAACCCATGTTCCTTATTGATGTGACCACAAGGGATATCGTGGATGTTAATGAAGCGGCCATCGACCAGTACGGTTACTCCAAAGAGGAATTCATTCAAATGAACCTGATCGATATTCGTCCTGAAGACACCATCGATCAATTCACATCTGTGATCGAAAAGATCGATAGTAGCGGTACACAATTTTACCTCTCCCATGTGGTCCACCGGCGCAAGAACGGGGAAGTTTTTGATGTTGAGATCAGCACCAGTGAGATCGTGCTGGATGGGAAACCCATGCGTATGGCTTTGGCTGAAGACATCACTCACAAGATCGAAGCTGAAAAAGCTATTAAACAAAAAAGTAAGTTGCTTGCTGCCAATGCCCGCGTAACCGGTGCCTTGATCAAGTATGAAGACTGGTTGAGCGCCTTAAATACCACACTTGGCATCATTGGAGAAGCCGCCGATGTGGACCGGGTCTATTATTTTGAAAATCACGAGGATCCTGAGAACGGCGACTTGCTTTCCAGCCAAAAAATTGAGTGGACGGCTGACGGAATCAGTGCTGAGTTGGATAATCCGGAACTGCAAAATATCAGGCTGGATGATTACCCACTTATTTTTTCGGAATTGAACGAAAGAAAAGTATTCCAGATGCTGGTAAAGGATATTCCGGAATCCCGTTTTAAAGAGATCCTTATCTCTCAGGGTATTGTGTCCATTCTTCACTTTCCCATTTTCGTGGATGGCAGGCTACATGGATTTATCGGATTTGACGATTGCAAAAATGAACGAATTTGGAGTGATGAAGAAGTACAATACCTTCAAACCATCGGTTCAAACATTGCGAATGCCATTAAACTGCGTAACACCACCGAGAAGCTTAAGGTAAATGAATACAAGTTCAAGTCTATGGTGGAAGAAGGCGGTGACCTGATCCAGATCATAGATGAGGACGGAAACTTCGAATTTGTCAGCCATAATGTGTACAAGATCGTTGGGTGGAAGGCTGAGGAACTGACCGGAAAAAACATTCAGGATTTCATCAACCCCCAGGATCTGGAAGCGGTAAAAGAGGACTTTGCTCAGATCAGGGATCACAAACAAATAGAAGTTCGGCCATTTCGGTTCAAAAATAAAAACGGCACCTGGGATTGGCTGCAATGTTCGGCTACCAACTTGACGGATGATGAGATCATCAACGGTATATTACTGACGGCCACGGATGTAACCGAACAAAAATATTATAACGAACTTCAGCGACTGGAACGGGACGTCCTGGAAAAGAATACCGTCCGCTCCGGTTCAACCAAACAAATTGCATCAGAATTTCTGATCGGTATAGAGCGTTTACATTCTGATATCAAAACCTCCATTACTCTTATTAAAAACGGGAAATTATCCAACTTTTGCTCCCCTTCCATGCCCGTGGAATACCTGAACGAGATCGACGGTGTGGCAATTGGAGAAAATACCGGATCGTGTGGCACCGCCGCCTATCGAAAAGAACAGGTGGTGGTTTCAAACATTTTCGAAGATCCCTTGTGGGAAGATTTCAAACACCTTGGTGAAACGTATAACTTTGGTGCCTGCTGGTCGCAACCGATCTTTGATGCTACCGGAGAAGTATTTGCCACCTTTGCGGTCTATCATGAAACACCCTCACTGCCTACCAAATTTGAACGAAATACGATCGAAAGAGCCTCACAAATAGTCAGAATACTGTTTGACAGTGAGGAAAAGGAACGAGCCGAAAAAGAACTCCTGAACAGTGAAAAACGCTTTAAGGCCCTGGTTCAGGAAGGCGCTGACCTGATCGGAATTCTGGATGAATCGCTTAGATTCAAATACGTGAGCCCTTCTGTTGGCAATGACTTCAATGAGTATATGGGCATGAAGGCCATTGACCTGGTGCACCCGGAAGACAGGGCCCGGATCAGCCATATGCTGGAACAGCTGACCTACGAAAAACGCATCATATTAGAACCCTATCGCTTGCAGGATCAAAATGGCAATTACTTTTGGGTTGAGACCATCATCACCGACATGCTGGACGAACCGGCCGTTGCAGGATATGTGGCCAACTCGCGTAACGTGACCCAACAGATCAAAAGAGAGGAGAAACTCAGGGAACTTTCACTGGTAGCCGCTAAAACTACGGATGCGGTCATTATAACCGACTGCGAAGGATTGATCACTTGGGTCAACTATGCATTTATTGAACTGACCGGATATAAATTCAGTGAAGTCATTGGTAAAAAACCCAGTGATTTTCTTCAAGGCACCGACACGGACCCTGCCACTGTTAAGGAAGTCTCAAAGGCCATCCATGACGAAAAATCGATAGAGACGACCATTCTTAATTACACCAAAGATGGCGAGGCCTACTGGCTGAATATGAGTATTGATCCTATTTTCAATGACGCCGGTGAATGCACTCACTTCATCGCCATTGAACGGGATGTGACCGAGAAGATCAAAAAAGAAAAAGAACTGCAAGTCAGCCTGGAACGGTATGATATTGTAAACAAAGCCACAAGTGACACCATCTGGGATCTGGATATCAAAACGGATCGAATGCTGTACAACAGTAACATTCACAACATGTTTGGGTACAGCAAAAAAGAAGTGGAACAGGTAGGCACCTGGTGGCGCGAGAAGATCCATCCCGATGATATTCATGTAGTGGATGATGCGTTGTCAAACGTTCTGAAAAATGGTGCCGACCGGTTTCAAATGGAATACCGATTCAAAGCGGCGGATGGCACCTATAAATACGTTTTTGACCGGGCATTTGTGATCAAGGATGATGATGGCAATCCTGTTCGTATGATCGGCGCTATGCAGGATGTGACACAAGCACGAAAGGAAGAAGAACGGTTAAAACTGCTTGAGTCGGTTATTACCAATACATCTGAGTCAGTGGTGATCCTGAATGCTGAAATTGGCGAATATGGCAGAGAGATCATCTTCGCGAATACAGCTTTTACAGAACTCACAGGCTATGCCCCGGACGAGGTTATTGGCGAAACCTTACATTTTCTGAACGGACCTGAGACCGATGACCGTGTTCGGGCGAAGTTGCGTAAATCCATGGATACCTACCAACCCATTGATGTAGAATTCATCAACTACAAGAAAAACGGTGAGAAGTTCTGGGTCAACACCTCTATGGTTCCTGTTCAGAATAAAAAAGGCGAATACACGCATTGGGTGGCCATTGGCAGGGATATCTCAGAACAAAAGCAAAATGAGGAAGCTATTAAAGCCTCCCTCAGTGAAAAAGAAACCTTGCTTGCAGAAATACACCACCGGGTAAAAAATAACCTGGCCGTGGTATCCGGCATGATGCAGCTGCAAGCCTTTGAATCTGACAACGAAGACCTTCAGAACAAAATTTACGACAGTGTGGTCCGCATAAAAACCATGGCCAACGTTCATGAATTGCTCTACCAATCCAACAGTTTTTCCCAGCTTGAATTTTCAGATACCCTGAAGAAACTGGCTGAAAATATCTCACAAACCCTTCAGACCGGTTCAGAGATAAACCTGAATATTGACTGCGCACCAATCAAGTTGAATATCAATCAGGCTATTCCTGCCTCCCTTATAGTAAATGAAGTATTAACGAATGCCTATAAGCATGCATTCAAGGATGGGAAAGAAGGTAATATTCAGTTCAACCTCACAGAAGTGGATGATAACATTACCATAGAGATCAAAGATGATGGATCCGGTTTCCCTGAAACATACATTGAAGAATCCGGTTCTCTCGGTACTCACCTTATTCAGGTCCTGACTGATCAGATCAACGGTACCCATATGTACAAAAACCGTGAAGACCGGCCAGGTGCGCTCTTTAAACTCACCTTCAACCGTCATGAAACCAAAAAAGGTATTGGCAACGCCAGCATGAATTAGATGAGGAAGCACTACCTGAGAGTGCCTTCTTTGAAGTGAGTAAATCTGATCAAGTACTTTTTTGCTTTTTTAAAGATCATAGATCCTGAAAGAAGACAAACCTGAAATGTTTTCTTTTTGTTTACCTGCCCATTAAAATGAATATTGCTTAACCACATCATTAAAAAGAATCACCTTTTTTCTGTCCGTTGTTTTGAATAGAAAAGGCTCTACATCTTTGGCCATTTCTTCCATATCAAGTTGCTGGCATTTTTCCAGAACGACTTCTTTTAAACTTTTGGCATTGGATACTGAAATTTTATCCTCAAGATAATCGTAGTCAGGCCGGATGTTACGCCCCATCAGAAAAACCATATCAAAGAAGTCTCTGCCTTTATTCCTGTCCCGATTGACAATAGCATATAACTTTTGAGCCATCAGGAGTGGCAATGGCGTGGTTAAAATAGTGGTAAATACCTCGAACCGGTTTAGTACAAACCGTTTGGGCTCATAATCGAAATGCTGGGGCTCGGTATCTAATTGGATAAGAATCTTTTCCTTTTTATGGCCAGACAATCCTTTCTCAAACAGTAATCCCGGACACTTTATATGGCAGTGCCAGGCTCCTTTCATCACGGTTCTCATTTCGGTTTCAAACCCCTCTCTGGTGAGTTCCTTTCTAATATGTCGGGCCACTTTTTCAAATTCATCTTCACTTAACGAGAGATTATCAAAATCAAGATCTTCAGAAAAGCGCTGATTACCATGTACGATTCGAAGGCATGTCCCCCCAAGAAAGCACAGACCTTTGGCATACGGACTTTCAAAAATGATCTCCAAGATCTTGTACTGCAGATACTCTCTCAATAAAAATTTCGGATAGCGGTGTAACTGATCCGGATAAAAGGATTGGATTTGGTCAAGCGTTAGCATTCAAAAAGTCCTTTAAGTGATTAATCCGATTTTGCAGTGCATTGGACCCAATATGACTAATGTACGTATCAAGTTTCTCCATAGATATGCGTGCTGAAATTTCTGCGGCATTCCACCGAAGGCTTTCAAAATCCGCAGGACTCTCTAATTCACTGTGCAGGTATAGATAGTCAATAATTGTTTTTTCAGGTCCGGCAATGGCATAGTGATGACCATCCCACTGCTGAAGATGATAGCCAAAAAATAAACCTGATTTTAAGTTTCGGTAAGCAAAATTACCTATTGGCGTTTCAAAGGTATTTGTCTTTACTGTAGTGCATGAAGTGATTTGAAAGACCCCTTCCGGTATAAACCCGTAAACAGACAAGGCTGATTCCAATGACACATAGGAGGGGCCGTAAATGACATTTGCACAATAGAACAGATAAGCCTCATCAACCTTGTAATCCGTGAACCGATAATATCGATTTCGCAATTTTTGGATGTAACCTTTCTCCTGCCATTCTACCAGCCTGCGATTGTCGAAGTTTGGGAAATGCTTCTCAATCTCACGGACTGAAAAGACCGGAAACTCTCGCATGCTTTCTTTGAACTCAAGATAGGTCATGATTTTTCATTTCTATTTATTGTTAATAATAACAATTTTTAGAAATAAAATCTCTTTTTATCTACCAGACTAAGTCTCATCTATGACTAGACCTGATAAAGCCATGAAAGCCGAATATATATTCTATACAGCTCTATGATTAATTAAGGATGAATTTGAGGCAGCCTCAATTGCTTTTCATATTCTGCTTTCATCAATCTTCTCCACGTACATCAGATACTGTTATCTGATATTTCTTATCTAACCTGCCGCCTTTTATGATTTGTCTCTTTCCTTTACCTAGATCTATGTCAGACACATCAAGCCTTTTAAGCCAATTATGATCATGTTTTTCTGCTAAATAAAGAAACAAGCGTTTTACCTTTATTGAATTGCAACCCTCTAAAAGCATTTGCACAACATTTGGTCTTAATGTCATCAAACCTTCCATAAGGTAATTTGCTTCATCCCAGCCTTCTCGTTTTGGCAAATCATAAAGATACTCAAGTATTGCTTGTTCAGGAGAGGACATATTGAGCTTTACGCCATCTATTTCCATTTTTGTTAGCTTGTTTTCATTACTAAATAGATTAGCTGATCTTATTATCACCTCACTATCCCATTTTCGTTTAGAAAACCACCGGGGAAGTTTTTCTGAAGGTTTCTTCCAAAGGAGTATCTTTTCATTTTTTCCTAATCTGATAAAATGTGCCAAACCGATGAGTTCTAAAGCCGATTTACCACCTACATGGATGCTATAACCCCCTAACTCTTGAAGTGCATACACAGCACCGGCCCAGGTTATTCGCTCATGAGGTCTTTTATAAGCACCCATTCCAAAACTTTCTAACCAACCACTTTTTTTATAGGAATCCGCTAATTGACGTGATACCCCTTTTTCACGTAACCACTCGGTAGTTATAACGGTTCTTTCGGGCCACGCCTGCAATATTTGGTTTATTTTATTCATTAATTGTAAAGTAATAGTTTACTTTTTTGCAACAAATTAAACTAAACAGATTTTAAGTAATTATATTTAACTTCTCAATTTACCTGAAAACTACCCTTCAACTCATGAAATCCATCACTTTTAACAGAGAAGAGCTTTATAACCAGTTATGGGAAAAACCCATGACCAAGATTGCCAAGGATTACAACATCAGTCTATATCAGCTCACAAAGGTTTGTGATGAATTGGAGATTCCAAGGCCGGAATCCGGCTACTGGTCGAAATTGCTAAATGGATATAAGATTAAGCAAAAGCCGCTTACGGAGTTTAAAACGAATGAGTATAAACTCGTCCTCTATAATGAACCGAAAGTGGATTTAAAAGAACAGCTGCCAAAGTCGTTTAAGACCATAACCTTTAAAAAGAACCTAACCGGACTCCATCCTCTGGTAAGAAAAACATACAAGTATTTAAAAGAAGATCGGTATGGAGACAATTACGGCCGATTAAAACCATTTGGCAAAGGGTATTTGGGCATATTGGTCTCAAATAATCTGATGAAGCGTGCTATCCTTTTTTATGATGGGCTCATCAAAGAATTAGAACGACAAGGCTTTCAAGTTGCTGGAGAAGGTTCTCATAAAGTGACTTATACCTCCGTCAAAATTGGTGAGGAAAAGATTTATCTACGCTTGGAAGAAGCAGGTTCATATAACCGAACTAAAGCTAAATCTGAAAGCTCCTGGAATGAGTACGACTACGAATATTATACCACTGGTAAATTGAGGCTGCAGATTTCAAAATTTGACTCAAATTACACCGCTAAAACAATTTCAGATACCGATGACCTCAAACTGGAGTATCAAATTGAAAAGATCTTTAACACTATACTACTTACTGCTGAAGAAGCTAAGAAGTGGCGTATCAAAAGAGAACAACAGGAAAAACGATATGAACAACTGCGCATCATAAGGGAGCGACAACAACGTGAGCAACAATTAGAGAACCAGAAAAGAGCGGATTTAGAGCAAGCATCTACCTCCTTCACAACATCACAGTATATCTATGCATATATACAGGAAGTTGAAACACAGTTACTAGCCAATACACTTTCAGTTGAGCAATTCCAGAAATTCGTAAAATGGAAGAAATGGGCCTTGAAACATGCAGATAGGCTGAATCCGGTTAAGCAAAAAATTGAGTCGTTCTTGCAAACTGATACGGAATCAGCTACAGATCCAAATAAATTAAAACTACTCTAACACAGAGTATGACTGAATTATTGCCGGTTAGATAGCTTATTAAGCTGCACCATGTTCACAAAATCCCTCTGTTCACGATTCGTGAACACGCTCAAAAAGTGAACAAAACTACCCCAAATAAATCTCCTGCTGGTGCCATTGCAGGTAATCGGCAGACGGTTGGTCTAAGTTATGTTCCGGCAAGTTTTGGAGTTGCTTTCCGTGATAGGCATAGTATTCTTTCCCGTTTTCGTACTCCTCCCGGATTCTTTGACTGACTTCCACCCGATGATCATCCGTTACCGTCATGTACCCTTTATCAAACAAGATGTGCATATCGGATCGAAGCAGAAGTCCATTCTTTGTGAGATTTGGACCAGAGTTCGAATATGGCTTGATATGAGCCGCTTCTAAAACCGGCAAGGTTTTCTCTTTAGTAATGGCACAGCGGTATTTATATGCATCAGTCACCATGGCACGGAATGCACTTTGGCCGATTCGGGACCGGATTTCTATCATTTTTCCATATTGGACTCCGGGCTCGTTTATAACCAACTCTCCTTCCCTGCGGTCAAGATCTCCCAGTCTTTCCTGAACCTGATCCCATACGTTTGCCCCAATGGATTCTTCGGTGCTGTAGGATTTACCCTTTACAATGTTCTTGCTCCAATTCTTTGGAATAGGAATCCAGTCTTTGCGATCAAAGAAAAAGGGCTCAGTTAGAATGGTACTGCCAATCGTAGGGTTGAGTCCTTCACCCTCTCTGAATTTCATTATAGATTGCCGAAATCCATCGTATGTAGCCGCTCCATTTTTGATACCAAAAGCATCCCAGGTTAAAGAGAGTGGAAGAAAAAGATGACGAACAAAGAAGCCACCACCCACGATATAGTTATTTGGGCTATGTAGCTTAAACAGAAAAGGTGCACCCTCCTGAATGACCTTAAAATCAGACTTATCTCTCGGACGCCAAAAGTTCACCTCATCCGGCTGGTGCTGAGCCAGAAAGTGAAACCAATCATCATCTGTGACGCCGATGTAGAATTTCATTTTTCAAGTTCTTTCTTGTAGGCTTTGCCCTGTTTTGTTAACCTATACTTCTGCTGACTGCTATTAGGTTTATCAGGAACCGTGTACTCAATTAGACCCGCTTCAAGAGCAGGTTTTAAATAGTTTTTCCGAAAGTTTTTCCGATCTAAAAGCCCCATTTTTTCTTGAATTTCTTCTCGACTCATTTCTTTTTCAAGATTCAAAACAAGCTGATCGACTTGGGGGGTAACTTGGGGGCTGACTTGGGGGGTAACTTGAGGGGTATCTCCAGAATAGCTCATTTCAGGAGCGGGAAATGCCATTCGAAGGAAATTATCCGAAAAAGTAAAACAGTCTCTGGAATAGGTTTCTAAAATACGAGGCACGCCAGAACCTAATTGTTCTACAAGACCAAGATCGCGAAAGACTCTCATTAGCTCTTTATTACGTGGAACCGAAAACCCTTCGAAAAACTCTGCTTTGCTCAAACCTTCAGGTAACCCGCCGGCAGACGTAATTTCGATCCTGTCAGAAAAGACCTCAAACTTGGGCGGCACCTCTTTGGAGTAGTCATTATGGACAAAAGCATTGATGACAGCTTCACGTAATGCTACCGGATGCCAAAGCCGAGTGTTTTCTCTTTCTCTGGGTGTAATTTTTGTGATTGTAGTATTTAAAACATCAATTTTGTCCAATACCTGCTTAGTAGCTTTGATCAAAGATTCCTGTCCATATTCATTACTTTCGGCCAAATCCGACCGACCAGTGCCATTGTACTTGGCTACTTTTATAGACAAATTATTCTGATCTGCCAATAAGTAAGCAGCATAGTTATATTTCCCATCCTCGTTTAAAAGCTCCAGATTTCGGGCAAATTGTTTGTTCAGAGTAATACCTGCAGCTTCGTAATAAATTTTGAGCTGCTCAAAGGTCAAGTCTTGACGTGGAGAAGTAATTTTACCAATAGAATTTCGAGTTCGTTTTGAAAATAACTCCTCAATCATCTTAACCGGCATCGGCTCAGCAGCGGTTCCGGTACGGATATAGCACCCCTTCTCTGACATGCCGTACTTCTTCAGGTAATAAGGCTTTTCGGGTCCACTGGCTACGATGATCTTAATCACATCTTTTCCTTCTCGTTCTTCATGCACCACATCAAAAAGCCCCATGCAGGAGGGAAGAATATTGTTTTTGAGCCGATCCTTAATCTTCAGCATGTCAGCATCTACATCGGATACTCCTACCGCATTTCCATTTTTATCTATACCGATATAGATTACGCCTCCTTCATGGTAATTCAAGAATGCGACCACCTCTTTTTCGAGATCTCCGGTGAGCTTCTGTTTGTGTTCTATACGGTTGGTTTCGGGCATATCTCAAATTTGGTTTTCAACTCCCCTCATAACTCTTCAAAATCAATGGCTCTGCTTTTTCCAGATCTTCTTTATTTCGGATGGTTATTTCAAGATCGCCGGTTCCGAAATGCCCAATGTTTCGCACGTCTCTGGTGAAGCCTTCTTCAAGCTGCATTTCATCAGGATTTAGTTTTACAAAGACCTGAAGCTTGTTGCTTTGCGCATACACTTCCACACAGGCAAAGTTTTTAATCCGTTTGTAGGCAAAGTAGTATTTAAGTGTTTTCTCCTGAACATCATCTCCAAGGTTCATCATATAATCGCGGAGTGCGTGATAGAGATCGGTTAGTTCTTGATTGGCAGACTCCAAGTGATCCGAGACTGTTTTGTACTCCTGTTTGGATTGGGATGAGCCTGAAAATGACTGTTTGGAACCATTGTTTTTAGCCTCTACCACATTCACTAATTCCAGCAATAGAAGATCTTCACCGAACTTTCGATATCGAATAAGCTCAATGTTCCGATTCATCTGCTTTACCGCATGTTCGTCATACTTGGTGAAGTCTCCGGCAATACAAAGCAACCGTGGGTTATTCCAGTCAATATTTTCTGAATCCTCTTTACTGATATTCTTTAGAACCAGTAGCTCAAACTCCGCTTTATGGTCAAACAGCCAGTCTAGGTAAAATAATCCTTGGTTGATCACATTCTCATTCATCGCTCGTTTATATTCAATGATCACAGGACTCCCATTCTCATCAATTCCCAGTGTATCAATCCGGCCTCCGTGATTTGTTCCCGTAGAGTACTCGGAGGCTAAAAAACGAACGCCAAGATAAGTTTCCAGATTTGTCTCAATCTGGTTTTGAAGTGATTTCTCAATTTTAGCTGCTGAGCCGGTGAGTTCAGTTACTTGTTGGTCTTGGATTTGGAAGAGTTTGATATCTGACATCTTTGATTTATTCAGTTATATAAATTATTTCTTTACCTGAATCTACTTTGCTTAGTATTTGATTTAATTTACTCTTTGCGCTCTTATAACCCACCACAACCTCATCTGCCAACTCGATCATCAATTCGTTTCTTACTTTAGAAGTTTCTTCGGTTATTCTGGTTACAGAATTGTCAAAGGGGGTAATTATCAGAAACCTATCTGTATCCAGTAAGGATTTTAGTTCTGGCTCCCATCTCTTTTTTAAACCACGGGGTAATGCAAGAATAATAGGTTGAGAACCTTTAGCTAAATAATGGAAAACATCTTTCTCAATTTTGGAATGAAACCCTGATATCACACAATTCCCATTTTCACGTTGCTCAATCGCCCAATCATAACATTTCAATACGGCTGATGCAGAAATTTTTCGGCTACATAGAAAGGCTGCTTTCCTAAGCTTTAGTAACTCTTTATTTCCTATGTATCCCTGAACTGCAATCAAAAATTAATCCTCAAATTTAAGTTCAGGTTCAGGTTTAAGTTGGATGATAATCTTACTTTTAAAATCAATGACATCAGAAAATTCCTTTTTTAAAATCTCGATACATTCATCTCTATTTAGATCATCTTTATCGGAGAGAATCAAAAGAATTGTTTTTAAATGATCTAAAAATTCACCTTGAATTTTTATTGTTTTATCTGGCTTTTGATCTAAAATCTGAGTCAACTGCGCTCTAATCTCTTGAATCCCCATTTGAGCTTTATTTTTAACTTTCTCCTCTTCTGGATTTTCTAATTCTTCGTCTTTTGGTTCAGTTTTATCTTTAGACTCAACTTCATTTTCAGCTTCGTACTGCTTATCAATCGCTTCAACATCTTTCAGAGAACCAGACTTGCCTTCTGATTTTTTCTTAGAAGGAAATTTCCCACCAAATATTCGTAACCCTTCATGCTCATACAAATCACTATAAAATTTACTGTAACCAAAAAATACACCTGTTAGATATATCGCATAATTTAGTTCATCTACATATGGTCTATTTTCCTTAATCCACTCAACTATAGTACCAATTTCAGTTTCGTATATTGACTCACTTTCAAGTAAGACATCTTTGAACTTAAAAAATAGCACCCCGGCTAAGTACAAACTCAGGCCATCTCTGGAACATTTCTTTTTAAACGCCTGAATCTCATTACTTTCTTCTATCTTTGAAATGATTGCGGCTAACTTTTCCTCTTTTAAAGATTCCTTGTTATTCTCAAGAAATTTGTAAAATCCACTCCCTTTAAATGAAGGTAATCCCATAGAATGAGCAAATACTTCGCCCACATCATAGAAGTACCCTAGAAATGTATTAGGAAAGAATTCGTACCTCTCATAAGTCAAAAGATGCACATCAAAACTTTCCTGGAATTCATTTGACTTCTTACCATTACGCCTCGCTCGAAAAGCGGATTCCACATCTTCTTTTTGAACGTAATGTTCTGTCAACTCATCCGTGTTTAAGATTGTCCAGAGAGCTTTAGCACCCCTGATCTTATCTTCTATATCTATTCTAAGCTCTACTTCCGTAATTAAATCTTCGAATCTTGCGGGTTTAAAAACTAATCTCGAATCAAACTTTTGCTCATATGACACTCTAGCAGCTTCTGTGAAAGGAATTACTTCAATCACATCTTCAATTTCAATTGTACCTTTTTCTACTTCAGTTTTATTCACCTTAATAACAAGATATTCCTCGTCACCACTGAAATAGGGTAACTGCAGTACCCTCTCAACAAATAGATCATCAAATGAATCAGAACTTTCATCCTCAACAATTATGCGGTTAGGCTCTTTGGGCAAGAAGCCATACCTGTATAGTGAAGTAAATTCTTGTTTGGTAATTATTTTCAGAACTTTTTCCATAGTTATTAAAATCCGAAATCTAAATCGTCAAGTTCATTGTTACTATTATTATCCAAAGAAATACGCTGACAGGTTGATTCAAAATTCTCTACTAATGGATGTAAGTAATCTGAGTATGTAATATATAGGTTCATTTTACTTCTTGTCATTGCAACCATAAACAAGGTTTTCTGATTCTCTGGTCTGATGTAAGTAGTACTAGACATAAAAGGCAAAAAGACATTATCAAAATCCATTCCTTTAGCGCTGTGATAGGTCATAATGATCAGATTCCTATTCTTTGAGGCATTTTGGAATGATCCGTAGCTATTCCCTACATATTCTGCTTTTATGTTGTTATTCCGGAAGTGGCGGTTTAAATCACCATAGTCTGGTTTACCCCATTTATTTTCCTTCAATTCCCATTCTGGTTTTCCATTTACCCTAAGCAGTAGATTAACAAACTCGAAAATATCGTCATGTGTTGGTAATAGAACTGCTGCTGAATAGCCCTCGGACGCAGCCTCAAAACCTTGTTCCCATACATACTTTACTTCCTCTTCCTTATCATAGGCTTTACCTAAACGAATTTGAACATCTCGTTTAGTCATATCTCTTCTTGATCCAAAAATATCCATATTAGGCAACAAACTTGACACTGCAGCCATAATTGATCGAGTGAGTCTATATACTCTATTTAAGATAAATGGCCTCGCTGATGTAACTGTACCAATTCTATCTGGAGATATCCCATGATCATAGATCGATTGATTCGAATCCCCGGCTACGTGCAAATGATTACATCTATTTCTCATTTCAGTTAATACATCTTCCGGTAAATCCTGAACCTCATCACAAAAAATGTAATCATAGTGTTGACTACCTCTTCTAAATTGATGGTAGGTCATCACTGGGATTCTGGATAACCCCATTTCATTATTGGGATCGATCTCAGAAATACCTTTATTGAACATGTCAATTAGAGAATGGGTATAGACTACTACACATGCTTTTATATTAGGATTTTCTTTTAGCTTTTTGATCAGAGCATGAACCAACATTACCGATTTACCACTTCCCGCAAATCCCTGCACCCATACGTTTCCCTGTTTATCTATTTCTTTATCAACAAAGTCTTTTTGATCATCATCAAGCTGATCATATCTTACCATCCATTGTGACATATTATTGTACCTCTACTGCTTTTGTAATCCCTCTTGGCGGGTGATTTCTGTTAAATTTTCTTCGTTATAAGCTCCCTCAAACCTATTTTGCGGCTTAGAATCCAGAATATGTTGAGCATAATCTCTTTTTCCCATTTCTTGCGCACAAGAGGCAAACCAAGAATAATCCCATTCATTCATTTGATTTGTGTCAAACTTCTCTTTCCAATTATCAAATGCTTTTTTGAATAGCTGATCTGCTTCCTCGGTTTTGCCTTCTGATTTATATTCTTTTGCAAGATTATAATTGGCAACATTATCTTCAGGATCTATTTCATGTGCTTTCTCTAAATATTCTTTGTACTTCTTTCTATCAGAAAATTTATACTCACTGGCTAAATTAAAAGCTATAGTGGCATTCGGTTGTTTTTCCAATCCTTTTTCATAGAAATCAATAGCTTTTTTCTTTTTACCGGCCTGACTATAATAGAGGCCGATATTATTTAAGTTACCTCTACCCGGAAATTGCTGCTCAATCTGTTCCATAGTTTCAGCAGCTTTAAATGCATGTCCAACTTTCACATACGCATTGTATAGATTCAACAGATCTTCATAGGTTGGCTCACCCCCATTTTTTTCGCATTCCAAATTGAAGTCTCTTTCGGCCCTTTTCTGTATCCTCTCTTTCGTACTTAATGCTGAATTGGAGAATGGTTGCATAGGTTCCGCCATTACCTTTTGAGTACCGGCAGTCGCCCTTATCAGTAATACTTTATCAGAATTTATCTCTAATTCTAACTTCACTTTGTCTAACGTTGAAAACCCTCCATCCGGTTTATGAATCTTTATGTTGTGGAGAATTTTATCATTGCTTCCAACACAAATAGGAAGTTCAATAACTTCCTGGCCATCTCTTTGTGGTGACAAATTATCTATTACTATAACATCCGATGGCATCACTGTACCGGCACTAACAATAGGTTCAATTCGCTCGTGGTAACCATCTTTTGTGATCAACATCACTGCCTCACTGGTAATAGGACTTATAATATTCTTATCAAACCCATTAAAAACCAACGAATGAATTGCTGCACCTACGGATACATGTGCTTGCAAGTCATCAGGAACCAAAATATTTGATTCATTAAAGTAGCTTGATACCGAATTTTGAATAAACGGGTTCTTCGAACTCCCGCCTATGAACAACACAAAATCGATATCATTTTTAGTTCTGTTTGCTTTCTTAAGAGCTGACTTAATGGGCATAAATACAGTTGGAAACTCTAATTCACCTTCAACCCTTTTTGCGGGTAAGTTGGTATTTTGATTTGTAAATACATTATTGATCTTAGCAAATTCCTTAAAAGTGAGTGTTGGCTCTTCGATCGATAAATTCCCTTTTGTTGTGTCTATACTAACCGGCTTTCCGATTGAAATAACCTCTTCAGAATTTGCTACATCTGGTAATGATCTTGCGTCTAACTGAAGCTTAACGGCTTCACTGATTTGAATTTTGAGTCTTTCAGCTGAAGGCATCAAACTTGGTATAATGTGTTCATTCATTTCCCTCGTTAGGAAATCATCGGCTGCAAAACCACTTCCTGACAACAATTGCGGTAACAAAACATCAACTGCAATTAATTTGTCAATATTGTCTCCACCAAGTTTCTCAAATTTTGAGATCGCAATGTTTTTCGAATACATTCCATGATTGTCTTTTCCGACTTCTAGAATCGAGATGTCACAGGTTCCGGCGCCAAAATCGAACACCAATACGTTTGGCTGATAATGATCCGGTATTTGAAGTGTGGATTTACCTGATTCCGAATTAAGTATATAGCTTAAAAATGCGGCATTCGGCTCATCAATCAACGATTGTTTGCTTACCATCATCCCATTGCTCTCAATGGCCTCGAGCAGATCTCTTCGTTGATTGGCCTCAAAAGAAGCCGGAATACTTATAGCATATTATATGTTATCCGCTAAATTATGATCTTTGATATGCCTTTGAATCTGGGCTTTTAGATAACGGAAAAATAATTTCGTGGCATCTACCGGATTAAGGATGGTAATCACTTCATGATCTTTACCTAACTCACTTGCCGGATATTTACTTCCAACATCTTCCCCAAGCTCCATCTTAAAGGAATGCCACAGATTTTTACCGTAACGAAGCTTGTACTTCAGTTTCTTAGCTCCCTCTCCTATGATCACGTTGTTTTTATACCAGGCAATTACGGATGGTACTTTATATGAGGAATGGATAGCTCCGTCTGCTAATTTCTGATTAATATCTATGGCTTTTACAGAAAAGGGAGTTCCATCATCCTGAAATGAGGCAATACTTACTACCGTTGTTGAAGTTCCAAAATCTATACCAACAAACGTTTTGTTGCGAATATTTTCTATTCGCTCTGAAAGCTGTTCAGACGCCACTCTTGGTAATAAACTTTTAATGGTTAAATCTGTACTCATCTTAACTTATTTCATTTATATTTCTTCCTTAGAATGATTCTTGGAACCGCTTCCATTTACCAATTCTTTCATACGAAATTTTTTTGTATATTTATTTCATCTGATTGACCATGTGTCAAAACAGTTACGGAGGCGTCGCGATATTTATCGGGCGCCTCCAGCTTTTTTAAGCCACCTTTCATATTCTCTTTGTTTCTTTTTTCTTTCGTGCTCATACTCTAAAACAAAGGCTGTCCAGGGTAACAAATAGCCTTTCCGTTCATTTAATATCACTATATAATCTGGTTCATCATCTAATTCTAGCCAGATACAAATCCTTGTTTCTCCTTTTCTTTTCTGCTCCCAGACTTTCAGCTCCCACTCATCACACTTTTCAATAGTTGGTTTCCCCCATGGTATTCTTTCACACCTTCGTAAATCGGGAATTCGATTTTGCTCATCAGCCCCTTTATGTGTCATATGATAAAACGTGTATTCTCTATTATCTATCTCTGGATGCCTTTTTAGGCCTAACCTTTTTCCTCTAAAAAATGGCTTAGTCCGCACGAAATCGTTTTTAAAAACTTCATACACAGCATCTATATAAGTTGGCCAATGATTTCCATGATCATTGAATTCAATAAGGTCCGGTATATCAATCTCCATCATCCGTCGTAGTAGTTTGCCTTCCAGCGGAACAGATTGAATTTAGTTTCTCTTAATAAAGTAGTTTGTGTCAGATTATATCCGCTTCGTTTTATAATCCTGTTTACTAAATCAACTTTGCCTTGATTATCCTTTAATCCACGATTATGATAACCTATGGCTCCCGTTAAGAGATCCGCTAATTGCAGGGGTATAACTTTATCTGAATGGACCTGTTGTACTTTTTGAACAATCTCCCTTGAATAATCATAATGGTTATTTTGAAGTACTTCAGATAATTTTTCCACCTTCTCCCACCCCAAGGTATCTTTAATATCCAAATAGATATTATAGCCTGATTCTGGATCTAAGATTACTTTTAACAGATCAAAATACATTTTGTAGTAAAAATCATCATGATCCTGATCATAGCGATCGTGGTCCAATTCGTTTTTATCCGGTACAATAAGTGCTCGATAATGCAGATCATCATCATCGAAGAAATAATCCACCAGATCTAAGTAGAATCGGCTTTTGGCGGGCGAGACTTTATTCCATTTTATCTCAAAATGAGCAGGCAAGCCATGTACCTGTTTGATCTCTTTCAACCGTTGAAATATTTCCTCTTTTTTATTGATAGGAAACCACAAGGCACCGAGTATCATCACCGATATATGGTCATTTTCTAAGTGGCAGCTCTCATCACAATAGATGTTAAACATTGGTCTGCTCATCACTCATCCTCCAACTCCGAGCCCATTCGGTATTTGATGTCGTAGTTTATGATATAATCAAGTTCTTCTTCAGAAAAACCATATTTTTCACTAAGAGTCTTGTCGATGTCATCAATAATTTTTTTTGATGGCCTAAAATTAAAATACTGAACACTTACTTCACCCACATTTTTATAGGTTACAGTTCTTAAGGATGAGTTTTTTTTGTAACTACTCATCAGTTTGTCTACCAAAAAGTGAATTTTTTCCTGATTTGATAATTTTTGAGGAACTCTAAAAGAAGTAATTTCTCTTTTATTTAGATTCCTGCAATCAGAGTTTTGTATATAATAGAGATAGAATAAGGATGATGATAAACTAGCTATTGTGACATCTCTTTCATCAACCCCCTGGAATCTAAGCTCCTTAAGTTCTGAAGGTTCCCTTATGTTTCCTTCATGATCTTGTACTGTTGGTATAAAGTCTAGAAATTGGAGAAAAAATGATACTTTACGTGTATAATAGAGTATGTTTTTACCACTCTTTTTACTAGTTATTTCCTCAATACTTTTAAATTTTTTGATCTTATTAATAATATTTAAATCAATCTCAGAAGATACTTTTGGAATGGATGTATTGAAGTATGTATCATTTGGCAGGTCAATCTGCTTATAATTGACTCTTTTATTAAATAAAAATTGTCTCTCCTCTGAATACCATTTTATGTAGTCGCTTGAGTAAATTTTATTATTATATTTTTTATTTCTTCCTCCTATCACTATTTGTAATCTCTTATTTACACCCTCAAATAATTTTGATGGATGTGCATCACCAGACCAATTAGAAATGTATAATTGCTTACTCTTTTTAAATATAAAGTTCTGAATTGGACTAAAACCATCAACTGTAAAACAACTCAATGGAACAATAAAACCAAACATTGATTTCCTATTTGAAATATTTAGAGACCTTTCCATTATAAATGCAAATAGGTCTTTAGTATCAATAGTCTCTACGTCATAAACTTTATATTTTTTCTTAATCTTATTGTATGATACATATGGAGGATTGCCAATTATCACATCAAATCCACCACGTTCATGAATGATATCATAAAACTCCGCATACCAGTGAAACGGTTGATGACTCTCTTTCCACTCTTCTAAATCTTTACCTGGGTAGTGTCGCTTTTTCAGCATTTCATCCAATTTACCCCGTAAGTCGGCCAATCGTTCAGCTAAATCTTTCTTGGCTTGTTTAAAGCTTTCAAAATCCTCTCCATAGGTAAGCTGAATTTGTTTGTAATGATCAAATGCTCCAGCAACCATTTCACAGTGTTCATCAATATGCTCTTTGGTCTCAGCAAAGTCCAAGTATTCAACATAAATCCTTTTAATCTCCTCCTCTGTTCCTATACCAACCAATGTATTTCCTGCACGAATGTTAAAATCAATATCGGGCAGCGGCTCCAGTCCTAAGTTCTCTTTCGAAGTATCCACATCTACCGTGGCCACCATTTTCAAAAACAGACGGAGTTTGGCTATTTCCACCGCCTCCCGCATGATATCTACCCCATACAAATTGCGGAGAATGATGCTTTTATAAATGAAGTATTCTTGATTTGGGTGGTAATCGCTTTGTACCTCTTCCAGCACTTCCCGGAAAAATATGTACTGATTACGGAACTTAGATTCATCTTCGGCATTCAGGTGATCTTCCTCGGCAATATAAGACCGCATACGAAGCAGGCAGGTTTCATACAAAGGCTCCAGGATATTTAATCCCGCAAACAGAAAAGCCCCGGAGCCACAAGTTGGATCTAAAATAGAAACAGGATTTCGACTTTTCCCATCTCCGGCCATCGACTTGTAGAAATGCAGGATAAACTTTTGGTCATCGATATTTTCCACCACATCCTGTACGAACTGCCGGATATCCAAATTGTAGGTAATCAGGTCATTGATCTTTGTAATTTCTCCATTTTCAATGGCCTGCCGGACTTCCACATATCGTTTTCGGCGTTCAATCACTTCCCGCCAAATTTCAGTTGGCAAGGCCACTTCTTCAGGAGCAGAAGTATTCCAAGCCTCCCGTATGTCCACCAAATCTTCCTGATTGGGATTCAGACCTGCTTTGAGGTCGTCATCAAGATCCTCAAAAACCGGACTTTCCCACCAGTTATCTACGTGTTTCCAGTTTAGCACCTCTTCATTCTCTTCATCTTTGGGAAGGCCGTGTTTAACCGCATCGTAAATGTATTTGTCACCGCTATTCTTTAGCATTTCCCAGATCGGTCCGTCCGTGTTGAAGGCCGTATCATAATGTCGCTCCGTTTCATCAATCAGATACGGCAATATGCTGTTCTTGCTGATGTAATCGGTGATATCCTCTTTGGTATAATAAGCTCCCATATCGGCCCGGTCATTGATATACTTCTCAAAAATATATCCAATGACATCCGGGTTGATCTCTTTTCCGGTAGCACCGTGACTTGTATCCAGATGCCATTCCCACTTATCGAAGAAATTAAAAATGCTTTCAAAAGCGTCATCATCAATATGAATATCGTAGCTGCGCTCCAGGTCGTGTTCATCAAATAAACCGCCATTCAGATATGGGATATTCCCCAAATCAATTTCAGTAGACACAGATTGAACGGGAGCTCCCAAACCTTCATGAAATAAGGCAAGCAAAAAATCCCTGTAAAAATTATAAAACTCGTCTTCCCCTTTTCTCTCCTGACATGCTTTCAGCTTATTCTGCAGGTAGTTAAAATCACCATCCAGGAAACCTTTCTTCTGAATAAAGTAGCAAAACATAAGACGGTTCAGCATCAGTGATGCATACCAGTCCCGGTCTGTCTTCTTTTCAATACCATTAATAAATTTCAGGAACTTATTATGCTGCTTTTTGAACTTGGTGTAGAACTTTTTGGTAACCTTCTCATTGTTCTTATCAAAGTTCTTAGCTACACGTTCCTTTACATCAACAATCGTAATCTCATCCTCTTCATCCAGCGAAAAAAACAACCCTGAGGCCTTTTGATATAGTAATTCCGGTGATTGGCCTTTAATCCATCGGGTATCAGATATACGAGCAGGCTGATTCGGTTTACGGATCATCCATTGCCAGAGCTGCTCTGTTCCTGCCTGATTTACAAAAATGATTAAATGTTCCCGGTAAAGCTTAGTTACCCGAGTTTCCAGTTTTTTTCGAACCGCATATGCTGGAATCTCTCCCTCTTCATTAGGAGTACAAAGCAGAATATGGAAGCCTTCTTTCTCTGTGATCGGTTTAAGCTGAAACAATTCTTCACCCACTCGGACGGGGTGCGGTTCCCGATTGATATGATTCCACCCCAAATCAATAAACAGTTCCTGAAATTGAAAATTTTGAATGTAGTTCTTAAAAGTAGATTTCTTCATGTATATACTTCACTACTGATTTATTTTAAGCCCCATGGAGCAAATAATTTGAGGATCTTTTGATTTAGCGTCTTCATTCGGATCTATGATACACAGTCTGCTTTCATCCCTAAGCTGCATACAAAGGGTTGCCATGTCTTCGTCCGTAACTCCAAGTCTAATTCTTTTATTTATTATATCTCTGGCTCGTTCACGAAGAGGATATTTGTAAATATCATCAATGGTTTTTTTGAGCTCCTGAACATCAAAAAGAGTATTCTGCACTTCATTATAATGTCTATTTAAAATCTGATAGACTTTATATCTGGCACTGGATTTACTTCCAAGCTGCCCTCCGGCTTGCTTGGCCTCTTTTTCTCCAATCGCAACTGAATGAGCCACTAACTCATGATGCCCTTCAATTTTCTCAAGAGCTTCAGTCTTCGGTTCGCATTCTAAAACTTTAAGAATTTTAGCCTGACTTTGAGAGATGACTTTTTTCTTATCATCCAGCCATGTTAACACTTCAAAACCATTCGAGTTTTTGTGGTAAGAGATAACTGAATTTTTATTTAAAGGATCAGCTTCAGACTCCTTAGTTGAATAGGTTACATCCGGGAGTTCTGGTATCGTCTTTTTTAAAGAAGGTTGCTCTTCAATAGCTCTTTGCCAAATCTCATATGCTTGAGAAGTAAGATCTACCTCACCTTCATCCTCATCAAAAATTCCGGCTCTTTCATTATAAAGATCTTCAATATTGACCGGATCTCCTTCAAAGAAGGTCTCATCAGCTCCAACCACTTCAGCATTTTGCTCGATACGGTTTTGAAGCCGATCCCGTAATCTGATTATATCATTTAATCCATCTTGTGGAAGAAACGAATAACAGTAAATATTTTCTGACTTCTGACCAATGCGGTCCACACGTCCCGCTCTTTGAATAAGCCGAATGAGTGCCCAGGGTAGGTCAAAGTTCACGACTATATGGGAATCCTGAAGGTTTTGGCCCTCACTAAGTACATCGGTAGAAATCAAAACTCTAAGTTCATTTTGAACTTCCTTATTATTACTAATGGGACTAAATCGTTGGGCTAACTCCGTTGGATTCTTTGAATCCCCTGATACCATTGCAATGTCTTTAACTCCTCTCTCATTAAGCTGATTGTACAGATAGTGAGCCGTATCTGTAAACTGAGTAAAAATGATTAGCTTCTCATTTCCATGTTCATTTTCAATCAGATCGTATAGCGCATTTAACTGCTTATCGGTCTCAGGATTCCAATCTTTTGTCAATTTAATGATCTCTAGTATGGCTTCGGCATCTTCTATGAGCTCACCTTTTAAGCTCTCATCAAAATATTCTGCTGATATCCATTTGTATTTATGAGCATCCTTTTCACTTTGCTTATACTCTCTTTCTCCCTGTTCTTCGTACTCCTTTTTATCCGTCGTTATCTTGATAGTCAGATCATCTTCCTCAGGTAACTTTTCATCAATAAAATCTTCAAGACTAGCCGTTTCTTTTCTTCCAATCGGTAGTGGTAAATCATTTTCAATAGCGTGAATAAATAGGTAGTTCCTTTGAACATGTCTTGCCAAAGAAATTAAAAAGGAAAATCCGCTACTCTCTAATCTTTTAAAAAGATTTGTCCGACAAAAACCCATCAGGCGTTTTCCTGCCTGAGAAAGGTTATCAAGAATATCCACATCATCCTTATCTGCCTGATCTGCTTTTGTAGGATCAATATAATTACCGAGGCCGTAACGTGCTAAATGAAGTCCATTTATGGAGTCAACAACAAAATCAGAATATAGTTTTACGTACTGATCGGTAGGATCATTTTCATCAAAACTGTATTCTACTTTCTTAGGAAGACGCTTTGGGAAGTAGTTACGGGTACCATCACTAAACTCTATAAAATGTTGTTCTTTTTTTTCATCCCAATGCGCATAATTTTCTTTAATGAATGTCCGTGTACGCCGAACCATATACAATTTTAACAATTCCTGCCAATCTTCAGCAATATCACTTTTCTCAAAGGCTAAAATGGTATTTGGTGAGTATTGGTAATTGGCGACAAACTCAACGGGTCCACCAACCTGCTCAATAAATTTTTCCGGTGAGACACCTAAATCCTGATCCTGTGTTAGGAATAATCTCAGTTGATTTGAGATATCCATATAACTCTTGTTATACGGAGTTGCCGTGAGCAGAATTACGCGACTTTCATTTCTTTCGAGATACTCTTTCACATAACCATAACGCTTCGACTCCCGATTTCTAAGGTTATGGCTCTCATCAATAATAACCACACGATAACGCCGAGTCTTTTCCACAAAATCTTCCCGAACCATCGATATACTCTGAACCCGACCTCTTAGTTGATAAGTATGGACGTAATCCCTCCACATTTCAACGAGGTTTTTGGGGCAAATTATGAGGACTTCAGTGAAAAAAGTTTCTTCAAAAAGTTTTGCTACAGCCGTTGCGGTCAATGTTTTCCCCAATCCTACTACGTCTCCAATTAGCACACCACCTCTTTTGTCTAAGTGACGTGCCGCAACACTTACAGCATTTTCTTGAAATGGCATCAAAATCTCCTTTAGAGCTTTTGGCACCATATAATTATCTATCCCACTTCTTGCTTCTTGGGATAAATGATAGGCCACCTTTAAATAGATGTGGTATGGAGGAGTAAGCTCTTCACCGGCCCAGCTTTCTTCAAGAATCTCTATAAGCTCTTCTGATATATCTATACATAGCCGATCTTCCCAGCGATCTTCGAACCACTTAACCAGTTTTTTAGCTGCATCCTGCTCAACTACATCAACATTAAGTTCTCCACCTTTTGATAATCCAGATAGTGTTAAGTTACTACTTCCTACATATCCTATATAAGGTGTTTTCTTATCCTGTCGATAAAGCAAATATAGTTTTGCATGTAAAGAATGCTTTAAATAAAGCTTAACTTTAACCTTTCCTCCCATAAGCTGATGCTTCAGCTTTCTCAGTGCAGCTTCATCTGCATCAGTCGGTGTACCAAAGGTGAGCTGCTTACGAAAGGACTTGGCTATACTCTTTTTTATTTCATTGGCTCTCTTATTATCAACAACTTCTTCTTCAAAAACTCCAACAGCTTCCCGTAAAATCTGTTCCTCGGGTCGTTGCATACCTACAAGTAACCGACAACAGTCATCGCCCCCTTCAAACTGTTCTATGTACTTTTCAAGGTGTTTCCATCCCCGCAAATTGAAATAACCAACACAAAAGTCCGATCGATAAGAATCTTCTAAAGTCTCAGTTAAGCCCCGATATAAATGCTGAGTAATGTTATCGTAAATTTCAGGCATGAAATAAATTATTTTTTAAAAATTAAGTACCTCGATTATCGTAAAAATATCAATGACTTTCACATATAATAACAGCATAAAGAGAATGGAATCATTTTCTGCTTCTCAGTTTAGTAATTTCCTTTTGGGGAGTTCACTGTATCATTGTATTTGGGACGCCTACCAAAACGCTTCATATACTCTGCAATACATACGTATTCAAATTTTGCAACCTCCCCCATTATTATTAGGTCTTCTGGTTTTGGTGGATAGATTTTGTTATTACACTGAAAATACCTTGCTGATACAAATAGATTTGATTTCAGACTTTTATAGTCTGAATAATCATATCTAAACCGTTTCGCTCCACCATGACCGGTATAACCTCTAATAGTTCTGTCAAATTGATACCATCTGCTTTTCAAACCTTTTTTTGAATTCGTCATACCTACATAAACAATTTCCTCTAACCAACTAAATTCGTTTCCCCCAATACTTTGGTCTGTTATGGCCAAAATATATACTCCAGGAAACGTTAAACCATCTAATAGCTCTCGATTATCCCACTTTTTCCATTCTGGAAACATGCTATTCTCCTTCGTTATATAATAAAAGTGATAAATAACCTGAATTATCAATCTCTCTTTCTGTCGACTTAATCCACAAAATCTTGTCCACAACTCTTAATTCAAAAGCCGTTTCATGCTTCCTAAAAAATTCATAGGCTTTTGTTTGTTTATACTCTTGCAGAATCGATTGTATGAATTTGGAATGACCATCAGTCATAATTCTCTTTTTTAGATTTAAGACTTCTTCCAAAAACCTTGAATACTCCTGGATATCGCTATGTGTGAATTGACTTTCCTTATTCTTCAACTTATAGAGAGATTTTCTAGATAGACTATCGTATAGGCTATATGAAGATGGGTTAATAAGAAATGCAATTTTACTCAATAAGGAGACAGTACTATTCTTTGTTACTTTACTGTGGTGTAGTTTTTTACTTATCTCATCAATTATTTTAAGATTTCCATCTCTACATTCAGAGATAAAACTATATTTGAGCAAGCCATCTATAAATTCATACACTGAATCCTCTCCTGAGGAAAGATTCCTTCTCACGGAATAGTCACTAAGAAATGTCATAAATATTTTCTGCACAAAAAACTTAAACGTATCCGGATTCTTGTGTATCGCATCAATTTTACTGAAGTAATGATGATAATAATGTTCGCTTCTATTCCACCAGTATATGGCATCAATAGTGGCGTTCCTTATCTCATTCTCTTTTATTTCAGGCATGATAAATGGTCTATTAATTAAGATTTCAAATAATTCCAATGCTGATGAATCATCACCATGGCCAGCGTATCCAGCTCGCAATACTCGTAGAGCGATTGTAATACAGCTTGTCGTGCAGTTTCATCTAAATCGTCGAATTGCAGGCGACTCCAGGCCATCATCGCTGAGCCCCCTTCCGATATAGATTCCTGCTCTATGACTTTATCCCCTTCCTCATAATCTGGAATTCCATAGCCCACCGAGTTCAGGAGTTTATAGGGACTAATGGCCAATCCAGTCTCAGGATCTTCCTTATAAAACACTTTCTCTTTCAGATATAATCCACTGTATGGTTGGCTGTAGATTTCCTGTAACTTTGGGCTTTCAGTGAGCATTGCAGGCAACACTTTCTTGATGCTGTTGGAGCCTCCCATAATACGTGAGTAATAATACTTTTTGATCATTTCATACTGATCGACCATTTCCCGTTCTCCGCCTTTCACCAATGTATCAATGAAATCAATTAAGCCCTTTTCATCATCGGGCTGCCGGGCTTGAATCAACTCCTTCATCTTATTGAGTACGGTATTCTCAAAATTGTGATACCGAAATACTGTGCCCTCATCTCCTTCAAGACATTCTTTCAGTTTTCGAATAAAAGGAATAGATGGCAATTTGCCGGGAGTTTCCTCAATCCAATCGGCCCGGTGAACTACAGAACCATCTTCATACATCGTGTGACAGGAAAATTGAAACGGGATAAAGTCGTATGGTTTAAGTCCTTTGTGAAAAGGAATTGCCGCTAGCACGGCTTCAAAATCAATAAAATGCAGCGGGTATTTCCATTGGTCCATTTCGTGAAAAAGTCCGGCTAACACGGCTTCTTCTTCTCCGTGATGCCCCGTTTGCTTCATAATCTGCACAGTCTTGCGTTCATCGTTATCCCATTCGGTTTGGGTATATAGGTGATTGGGATTTGCAGGCAACATTCCGGGAATTAACTCCTCCATATGGTACACATCCTTATCCAGGAATTTCTTTTGCATGCTTCGCTCGTTCCAGATGTCAAACACATGAGGCTTCTCAAAATCCTTCTCTTTCCACTGCTTGGCCTTACTCCAACATTCCTGAAAACCACTTTTCTCATCATGACCTAATGATTTAGGATCAATCCGGTACTCACAATTCTTGCACTTCTCCCCAACTCTTACCCGATACTTCTTATTTTCCTGAAGATGATTAGCCAAACCATCCACCCACTGATCAAATCCTTTTGCCTCCAACTCACTTTGGGGGTCGCGACCTTTTCCTTCTAATATTAACAGCACTTCCTCAGCCACATGTACCGGTTTCAGAATTTGCTCTCCCAAATCCCCGGCTGTGGTTCCCGGCTTTACTTTTACTTTGAACCGTCCGTGATCATCCACCACTTTAAAATGCTGATGAAGCCCATCAATCGTAGCCTCCTGAGATTTATCGATAAGCATTAGATAAGGCTCAATTCGATATTCGGGAAAGGCCTTTTTCATCACCCAGTACTGAAAAGCCACATCGTACAGATACTTTTGCCATTTGCTCAGAATAGTGGGATTTCGTTTGGTAAAAAATTCAGTATCCGGCGACCAGGACTTTGATTTCACCTCGATCAAGTTCAGACGATTACCCACTTTTTCCAGCACATCAACTCTTATAAAACAGTTCTGATATCGAATAGCTGCTTCGTAGATGACCGCGTTCTCTTTAGCCAGCTCTTCATTGGTCTGTTCAATAGATAAATCATAATCCAGCGTTTCAATATCACGCCCACCTGGATAGTATATCTTGGCCAGTTCACCCACCTGAATCCCTCCTTTGGCCAAAGACTGAAGAAAATCGTTGTCATCCATTGTGCTCGGATAACCATCATTGGAAGCATAATACAATTTTGTAGGGCAATCGAGGCAGTGAGTGAATTTAGACTTGGTTAAGTATGAATTATTGGCCATTAGCACTCCGAAAAACAGATTTATTGCTATGCCCTTTTAACATACACAATGACTATGACAGATTCTGTCACCTTAATTCTGGAAAACTCCACTTATTCCAAACAATTCTGGTTAATTCCACAGAAATCGCAAAATATCCAATTTATTGTTACCTAATCCAGCCGCTCCCTATAAATAGAAGTATTCCCCACATCCATCACCATCGAGTTCCCCTGCACATCAAACCACTTATGGAATAATTCTAAAGTGATTGGGTCCGGCCAGGTTGAATCGTCGGTATTCCAGCCGAACAACTGGTCCATAAAGATTTCTTCGAACACACTATCCAGCGGAGGAATCTCAGATTCTCCTTTTGGATCTTCGGGCACCAAATAGATTTGAAATTCATCTTTTAAAAACTGTGCCGACATTCCTGTTTCTTCATCCGTGTTAGAAGCCCAGTCAATGAAGGGTTGTTTAGGTCGGACAATGAGAGCCGCTCGATTTATTAAATGCATAGGTCTATTGATTATGTAAGTGTTTTCGTTATTAAATATACCACTTCAATAAATTTTGATATTCACTAATTGCTGGAAGTAAAATTTTAAAGTCATTGATCAGCAAGTCTTAGTATTAAGTGAGATAGAGATCGGGGCTTAAAATCGAAATTTGTGAACGTACTTTTTTACTGATTAAAAAATCTTGTGGAAAAGGAATGAAATTCAAAATCCACGCACAAAAATGGAGCATGTGTGAGAAAAAATTTTTTGGGCGATTTTGACAAATTTTCAGAAGGGCTCAGATTACCCGGTTGGGGAGCTATCGGGAGTGTTATACCTTTGTTGTACCCACCTAAAAGCAAAAAAGCCTTAAACGCATATTTAAATAGCGTTTAAGGCTTGCGCAATGCTCCCCGGGTAGGATTCGAACCTACGACCAATTGATTAACAGTCAACTGCTCTGCCACTGAGCTACCGAGGAATATCAGTGAATTCCCTTGTTGAAGTGGCGACAAATATAATGACATTCATCACCTACTTTCAACACTTTTCTTCACTTTTTATAGAAAACTTTTTCAAGCACTAATCCCCGTGCCGGGGCTGTATAGGTTGGAATCTCAGCATCGGGATTCTCAAGAGCGGTTTTAAAGTCATCCATCGACATTTTTCCTTGTGCGACCCGCACCATGGTGCCCACTAATCGGCGTACCATATTTCTTAAAAAGCGGTTGGCTCTGATCCGATATCGAATGACCTCCCCCTCGGTTTCAAACAACGATCGCTGTATGTCACATAGAGTCGTAAAGTTGTCCTCGTTGAATTTGGAGAAGCCTGCAAAATCGAATTCACCGTTCAACAATGCTGCACAATCCTCAAGTATGTCTAACTCAACCGGTTGCCGTAAAGCCCAGGTGGTATGTCGTAACAATGGCATGGGGCGGGTCGTGATCGTGTATTCATACTCCCTTCCGATGGCATCGAACCGAGAATGAAATGGCTCCGGGACTTCCTCGAAGTGCATCACCTGAATTTCATCACCTACCAATCCATTGACCCCGAGTAATACCTTTTCAAGATCTTTATCCTTTGGGATCAAAACATCAGCCACTTGTCCCCTGGCGTGTACCCCGGCATCTGTTCTTCCCTGCCCGATCAGGTCGATATCCTGCTGAAGCACCTTGGAAAATGCTTCCTCCAACACCCCTTCAACGGTTCGGTCTTTGGGCTGGATCTGCCATCCTGAAAAATCGGTCCCGTCGTATTCTATGGTCAGCTTATACTTTTTCATCAACCAATAAAAAATATTTTGCTCAAATTAAATAGCTTGCTATCCGGCTTTCAAATGTTCAGATTGAAGGTAGCCACATTTTCTGATAATTCTTAGCTAACAACTTATGTTTAGAAAAGCGATCGTCCGCAAACCCTGTCCGAATTTAGTAGCAGGAATTACCACGGCTGATCTTGGGAAACCGGATTACCACAGGGCTTTATTACAACATTCCCTTTATGTTGAGGCTCTCAGGCAACTTGACCTGGAGGTCATTGAATTGGAAGCCGACAACCGATTCCCCGATTCAGTCTTTGTAGAGGATGTGGCCGTTTGCACCAATGATCTTGGGGTGATCACCAGACCGGGGGCGGCATCCAGAAGAGATGAAATAGGGCTCATAGAAGACGTGATCGGTTCCCATTTTGAACGGGTAGAAACCATAAAGGATCCCGCAACCCTTGAGGGCGGGGATGTCATGATGGTGGGTAGTACATTTTATGTGGGTTTATCCGATCGCACCAACAAATTGGGCATTAGTCAATTCCGGAGTATCTTGGAAAAATATGGATATTCGGTGATCCGGGTACCGCTCGGTGAGATTCTTCACCTTAAAACCGGGGTTTCCTATTTAGAGGATAATAACCTGCTGGTCTCTGATGAGATGGGTGATCTTGATCTCTTCTCATCTTTCAATAAGATCTTAGTACCTGCAGATGAGTCATACGCGGCCAACTGCATCTGGATCAATGGAACCGTTCTTATTCCGGCCGGATTTCCTGTGACCAAACAAAAGATCAAAGACGCCGGCTACAAAATCATAGAACTCGAAATGACCGAATTTGAAAAACTGGATGGCGGTTTAAGTTGTCTCTCACTGAGGTTTTAGAACCTGACGGCTATTCTTTGTTCAGCAACCGATAAATAATGGCAAGCTGTCCGGTATGATATGCATTGTGCTGCAGCAGCATCAACGCCTGATGTAGCAGCGTTTGTCCTTCCCCGTGAGGCAGGGGCTTATTCAAACCGTTTGTTTCGTCAAGGATGAGGTTCATCATCTCATTCCGTTCTTTCAGGTAGGAGTTTTTCAAGGACTCCCACTCTTTTTCAGATTCCGGAGCCGATTCCACGGGCCAATATTCATCCGGCCATTCCTTGGGTTCATAGTAAGTATTACGGGTAAAATCCAGCATATCAAACTGAGCCACCCGCATATGGAAAAACTGTTCGTAAAATGAATATGGCAGTCCGGCCGGCCGCTTGCCAAGGTCTTCGAACCGAATTTCCCCCAACAGTTCCTCAATGGTTAAAAATGCCTGTCCACCTTCCAGGTGCTGTACGATCTGCTCTCGGGTGATTCGATGTGAATTGACTTCCATGAATTTTTACTGTCTGATTGGGTTGAGCCTATAGATACGGGTTGTGCGAGTCTCTTTCAAAGGATTGTTTTGGTGATTACCCTCTACCCTCTTGTCATTTCGACCAGAATGAGTAAGCCCCAAAGGCGAGCGAAAGGAGCGGAGAAATCTATAGAGTATGCTTCAACAACAATGCATGTTTCAGCCCCGGAGATCT
>NZ_PQBS01000034.1:0-569 GCF_002911695.1 Gracilimonas amylolytica | reverse complement strand
ATAGAGTATGCTTCAACAACAATGCATGTTTCAGCCCCGGAGATCTCTCGACTGCATTTCATTCGCATGCGCTCGTTGCTTTTCACTCGAGATGACAGACTCGTGGGATAACTATTATTGTCTTCCCCTCTTACTCAGGCGAATATTCCTTTCATCAGCATAATCCCCGAAAGGGTACAGCCCTAGATCCTCATTTAAAAACCTTAACTTTGGATTTGTACGTTTGATCAACTCAAACTTTTTCTTTCTACTCCACCTCTTGATCTGCTTTTCTCTGTTTATTGAATCCTGAACATACTTGTATTCTTCATACCACAACACGAAATAACACCGATACCTACCTGTGAATGTTTTCGAGTCTCCTGCATTTTGACCATGTTCTAAAATTCTGGATGGCAAGCTATTTGTCATACCTACATACAGTGTGGTTTTGGAGGAATTTGTGATTATGTAGGTATAATACGGCATCTATAATTATAACGAATAGAGATCTTTCATTCACTCCCCATTGTCATTTCGACCGGAATGAGAGAGCCCCAAAGGCGAACGAATGGAGCGGAGAAATCCAC
>NZ_PQBS01000033.1:294-3509 GCF_002911695.1 Gracilimonas amylolytica | reverse complement strand
CCTCTTTTAGACTTCTTAGGAAATATTTTGTTGGTTAGCTACTAACAAAATAAAGCTACCGAACCATGGCAGGCAATCTCTTGCGCTCCTCCGGGTAAAACCCTTATTGCGAATCAAAGCCTGTCATGGCAGGTAGTTATCTAAACCCATATAGTATGGAAAGTATACCTTTTTAAAAGAGGCGGGAAGATAACTACTCGGCAGCTATTCAATCTTAATTAAAATAGGTAAATAGCTATGGAAATTACAATTAAATGGCGCTTTATCGTAGGTATTGACATTTCTAAACACACCCTGGATATCTCTTTATTTGATCGCCAAACCGGCGATAGAAATATGTTGCAGGTGCCTAACACTCAGGAAGGGTTCCACAACTTAGCCGAGTGGATGGAAGATCACGAAGTAACTCAATCACAGACGATACTTATTAGTGAACACACCGGACGCTATGGGGAGCACTTGTTACGATGGAGTACACGGACTGGTTGGCCTCATGCGGTGGTAAAGACAACGGCCCTGGAAAAAGTTAGCTGGGAACATCACCGTAAAACGGATGAATTTGACGCCAGCCAACTGGCAGAATATGGAGCTCGATTTAATGACCGATTACAGCTGGCAGAGGCTCCAAAACCCACGCAAGCACAATTAAAACGGCTTCAGGCCGAAAGACGGAAGATGGTGGATCGACGAGCAGCCCTCAAGAGTAAGCTTGGCGAGGCTGAGTTTCATGATGCGGACATGAGCCAATTAACCAAGATGTGGAACCAACAGGTAGAACTTCTCACCCAGCATATCGAGCAGCTGGAATACACCATGGATGAGCTGATCCGTCAGGACCCAATTCTGTGCAGGCGCCATCAAACCTTGCGAACAGCTCCCGGTATCGGTCCGGTCATTGCACGATTTTGGTTGTGCATGTTTGCTGGGAAAGACCAACTCAATCCCCGGAAAATATCTTCTCGATTTGGCTTTGCCCCACACGGGCGAAGCTCCGGAAGCTCGGTCAAAAGCCCGGATCGATCCACCGGGTACGGAAACTCCGAATTGCGGCGATTAATGCATCAGGCAGCCCGCAGTGTAGCCAACCACAAACCACACTATCACCAATATTACGAGAAGAAAATTAATGAAGGCAAGCATGAATTAGTTGCTATCAACAACATCATCAATAAACTGATTCGTCTGTACTGTGCCATGTGGAATAACCGGGCAGAATATGATCCAAAACACATTCAGAAAATGATCAAGAAATACAAAAAATCAGCCTAATCCACTTGATTTAGTCATAGTATTCGCAATGACCGGGTTTTGGTTGTTTGGGAGTTAAATTCATAACATCCTGATAATCGTACTTCAATCCCGTAAATCCCGGTTCAAAACGATTAACATTATTTAGTTCTCGGTCTTTTTCTCAAAGGGGTTTGATTCCAAAAACTGTTTAATAAAGATCCAGCCGATGCTGGCAATACCACTGAGCATCACAAAAACAATGAGAATCATGGCTCCGCTGGTTTCATCATTGACGGGAACCTGTACGGGTTGAAGGACTTTAAAGACCGGTGTTTCTTCCTGTACGCGTAATTTGGCTTGCTCGTATTCCTGTGTGAGTCCGTTGTACAAATTAAAGGCCAGATCATATTCAGATTGCAGTTGCTGTTCTTGCGTACGAGCCCGGTTGGTCAGTGCCCCTTGGTTACTGTCCCGAAAATCCGCCAGTGCGATCTGTGCTTCCTCAAACCGTTCTTCGGCCTCTGCCAATTGTTCCTCCACAAATTTAAGATCTCTAAGCACTTTCTCGGTCCGATATTCCACCAGATAATCCGTCAGTTCCTGAATGGTGAAATCAGCCATTTCTGCAGCCAGTTTTGGGTCAGTCATTTGAACCGATACCGTAATGATCCCGGATTCTTCATCCAGGCTTGCTGTAACTCGCTGCCTGAGATTCTCAATAACCTGCATTTCATCCTTAGATAATTCAATGATCTCCGGATCCGCATTTTGATCGAAGGTATTTGGTTGAGCATCCTCTCCCCCAAAAATAGCACCAATGATCGTTCCCGGCAGTCCGATCGTGAATTTCTTCAGATAACCCAAGACTCCCGGTTTTTGAATTTCGAGGTAATATTCCATAAGCGAAGCCGTGGTATCATAATCCGGAAAATAAAAATTATGAGCTGCCAGTTTTTGCTGAAATGATAAACTTGACACGATCTGTGGGTATAACTGTACCCGAATGGCACTGCTAGCAGAGTTATAGCTTCCGCCAGAACTAATACCCAACAGTCCCCCATACTGTTGCAATAGTCTCGATACACTACCACCACCAGATTCTGTGGCATACTCCGGCATGAGGGTTGCGGAGCTTTTATATTCTTTGGTACTCAAGAGAGCTACTGCTACTCCAATAACCACTCCAATTGCTACAAATTTATAAATGAGTTTACGATTATCCCAGATGGTCTTAGCCAGCTCAATGAGGTCGATCTCATCTTCCTCATAGCCTGCATAATCCTCATGGGCCGGCACCAGCCTGTATTCCTGAATTGGAAAATCTTCTGTCTTTTTCTTCTTCCCGGGCTGATCTGAATTGTGCCCCTGATCGTTGTTTTTATTCTCTTCGCTCACGTGTTCTGATACGTTTTTTGTGAAGCTCTAATGATACAAAGATAATGGGTGGATTTAAAGGGGATGTTTGTAGTGTTTAGTGATAAGTGATAAGTGATAAGTGATAAGTGTTTAGGGTTTAGTTTTTAGTTTTAAGTTTTTAGTTGACCGGGAAGGAATGAATATCGAACATTGAGCAAGGAATATTGAACCTGCCTCGCAGGCAGACAGGTTTCGAAGAATTCTAATTTTGAGTCTCGTCATTGCGAGGCATTCAGCGAAGCAAAGGCTGTGGCAATCTGTCTGAATTATTTGGATGATCGCTTTAGGGAGATTGCTTCGTTGTAAGGCATCGAAATCGAGACTTGACTCCCGAGCGCCTCGCAATGACCGGGTTTTGGTTGTTTGGGAGTTAAATTCATAACATCCTGATAATCGTCCTTCAATCCCATAAATCCCGGTTCAAAATGAGATAATCGCCAAAGCCTAAACTGGATGAACTACTTTTCAACTATAACAAGAGTCCTTCTCCTTGAGAAGGAGAAGACAGATGAGGTCGTGAATTGGGGCTACCAAGCCTGACCAACCATCGCATCCCGACTTTCGGGAAG
>NZ_PQBS01000033.1:0-244 GCF_002911695.1 Gracilimonas amylolytica | reverse complement strand
CGCGTTATGCTTTCCAAACCTACATTCAACCCCGCTTCGCTCTGGATGACAACTCTATGGTAATAAATGAATCCTGTAAATGCCTTACCAATCCCATAAATCCCGGTTCAAAATGAGACAGTAACCAAAGTCTATACCATATTCACAATTTACCAGGCATAAAAGGCGTCCTTCTCCTTGAGAAGGAGAAGACCTACCTCAATCGGCAGGCAGGCAAATGAGGTCGTGAATTGGGGCTACCAAG
>NZ_PQBS01000032.1 GCF_002911695.1 Gracilimonas amylolytica | reverse complement strand
GGGGCTGAAGTAGCTAAGACTTGAATAAGGTGCTAAATTAGTTACTATGTATGAACGCAAAAGTCGATTAACCCCACACCAACAAAGCCGGCTGATAGAACATTTTGTAGCAGGTACTACGGCCCGTGCAGCCTCGGAATTGATTGGTGTTCAAGCTAACACCGCTATACGGTTTTTTATGAGACTACGTCAACTCATTGCAAGTAAACTACCCAGTTATGAATTATCTGGGGAAGTGGAAGCCGATGAAAGCTATTTTGGAGGCAAGCGTAAAGGTAAGCGTGGCCGTGGATCTACCGGCAAAGTAGCTGTATTTGGATTACTTAAGCGTGGAGGTAAAGTGTACACGGCTATTATTCCGAATGCTAAAACAGAAACCTTGCTACCAATTATTCAACAGAATGTGCAGCCGGATAGTATTGTTTATACCGATACTTTTCGCTCCTACAATGCCCTGGATATCTCTGAGTTCCACCACATGCGAATTAACCACAGTGAACTCTTTGCAGATCAACTGAATCACATAAATGGAATAGAGAATTTCTGGAATCAAGCCAAGCGTCATATGCGCAAATTTAACGGCATCAAAGCAGATAATTTTTACTGGTTTTTAAAGGAATGTGAGTGGCGCTTCAACGGAGGCAATCATGCAGAGCTCTTAAAGCAATTAAAATCATGGTATAAGCAAACCAAACATTAACCCTTAGCTACTTCAGCCCCTTCATTTTTAGTTATATATACTCTAATATTTAGATGAATATTCACCATACAGGGAGTTACTATGAACAGGTCAGAGATCATCGAACACGTAAAAAACTATAATGACTACTGGGACGTAGTAGTCATTGGCGGAGGGGCAACCGGACTGGGTGTTGGGGTTGATGCAGCCTCTCGTGGTTACAAAATCCTGCTTCTGGAAATGCACGATTTTGCCAAGGGAACCTCAAGTCGCAGTACAAAACTGGTTCACGGCGGAGTAAGATATCTGCAACAAGGGGATGTTTCGCTGGTGATTGAAGCCCTGCATGAACGCGGGTTGTTAATTCAGAATGCCCCTCACCTGGTGAGTCATCAGTCATTCATAGTACCAAGCTATGAGTGGTGGAACGGACCGTTTTACGGAGTGGGAATGAAAGTGTATGACGCCCTGGCTGGTAAACTGGGAATCAATAAATCCAAAAACCTGTCAAAAGAAGAAACCCTGGAGAAAATTCCAACCCTTGAGCCGGATGGCCTGCGTGGTGGGGTGATCTATTATGATGGTCAGTTTGATGATTCACGGTTATCTATAAACCTGGCTCAAACCATGTATGATGAGGGTGGTTTTCCGCTTAACTATATGAAGGTGACCGGATTGAAGAAAAACGGGCAAAACCTCATAGAGGGAGTCAGGATCCGTGATATGCTGAACGGAAAGGATCACGAGGTCAATGCCCGGGTGGTGGTTAATGCCACCGGTATCTTTTCGGATGATATCCTGGAAATGGATGAGGAAGGTCATACTAAGATCATTCAGTATGCACAGGGGATTCACATTGTATTGGATAAGGAGTTTTTGCCCGGTGATTCTGCCATCATGGTACCTCATACGGATGATGGCCGTGTCTTATTTGCAGTCCCTTGGCATGATAAAGTGATTGTTGGAACCACAGACACACCGGTTGAAAAAGCTACCCTGGAGCCTATAGCTCTGGAAGAAGAGATCGAGTTTGTATTAAGGCACGCGGCTCAGTATTTGACCAAAGATCCGGAAAGAAAAGATGTCAAAAGCGTGTTTGCAGGTATCAGGCCACTTGTAAGTCCTGCAGACGCCAAGAATACATCAGAAATATCGAGAAGTCACCATATACAGTTCTCGGAATCCGGCTTGGTGACCATAGCGGGAGGAAAATGGACGACCTATCGAAAAATGGCGGAAGATACCATAGATCAGGCCGCTATGGTTGCCGGGCTGGATGTCAAGGAAACCCCAACCAAAGACCTTCGTATCCATGGGTGGCTTAAGAATGTGGATCGAAATAACCACCTCTATGTATATGGATCAGATAAAGTAGCACTGGAAAAACTGATAGAGGAGAACCCGGAACTGGGTGAGAAAATACATCCGGATCTCCCCTATGTGAAAGCGGAGGTCATCTGGGCCGTACGTAATGAAATGGCTCAAACCATTGAAGATATTCTGTCTCGCAGAACCCGCGCGCTGTTGCTGGATGCCAAAGCCAGTATGGAAATGGCCCCTGAGGTCGGCCGACTCATAGCCCAAGAGTTTGGAAAAGATGAGGACTGGGTGGAACAGGAAGTAAAAGAATACAATCAAATCGCTAAGAACTATATTCTGGATTGATTGATGTGGGTTAGCTTGAATATCAAATAACCAACACGGAACACCCGGTATCCAGGTAATTCATACTTCTTTATTCCATGTTGGGTATTCCGTTCTGGTGTTTGAATAATGATCTAATCCTTATCTTCTTATTAATAAACCGAACCAAATAAAACCTGAATGAATACTGAAGAAGCTATTCGTGCCCGCAAGACCCTGAAGCTGAGAGCAAATCCCGAATCACCATTACCGGTTACAAAAGGAGTTGAATTCAGGTCAACGGTAGAGCAACTCATAGAACTGGCAGCTCAGGCTCCCTTTCATTATGAAAGCCCTGAAAAGCAGCGGGCCAAAAATTTAAAAGGTTCTGAGCCATGGCGATTTCATGCCATCGACGGAGCCGGATGCAGGTCTTTACTTGAGGCATTGATCGATGAAAAACCCGTTAAATCGACGGATGGCATCAAGCAAATGCTGGCGGCCGCCGATGCCCTGATACTCGGAACCTGGATCCCGGAAAAGAACCGAAGTAAGGGTCGTAAGTACCACCCGAATGTGAAGAATATGGAACATATTGCCGCTACCGGGGCTGCCATTCAAAACCTCCTGTTGGCAGCAACCGATCAGGGGATCAATGCCTATTGGTCGTCTGGTGGGTGTTTAAGAAAACCCAAAGTGCTGAAGTACCTTGGCATTCCAAAGCATGAGATCCTTTTGGGAGCCATTTTTCTGTTTCCTGATGAATATCCCGAATCGGTTCAGACCAAAACCGGAAAGAACGCAGATAACAGAGGCGAGCTAAGTGATTATATGGATTGGGTGGGTTGAACATTCAATAAGGAACATCAAGTGACCATAAGTGCATCGCTCCAACGCGGAGCGTGGTGCAACTTATAACGTGAGTTCGGAATAACCAGAGTTCCCGGCTGTCACCCTTGTAGATGTTAGATAATTCGAGGACAGAATATTAAACTTTTTCCTGCACGACTCTAAAAGGGGATTTGGTCTATACCGTTTAACGAAGCTTGGGCAACCAATTTTTTTAGTGGCTTTGGTGTCCGCTTGCTCCAACCCTGCGATAGTCATGTGATATTTTGGCTCCTTTCGTTGCTTGGGTTTTTGCTATTTCGGGAGATGTATCCCAGGGTTGCTCCCGCTTACGCGGCTTTACCCTGGGTTATTCATATGTGACCCCTTCAGGGTCTTCATCTTAACCAACATTGTCATCGAATTAACTGATATCTATAACCCTGAGCGCTTAAAATGAATGATCAGGATGATTTGGCATAATGCGAAGGGTCTCAAGGTGTAAAAAGCTACGTTGTATTGAAGGGGGAGGTTCGTAGCAGTTATTAAAAACCGTATCTATAAAGCCCATTAATTGCCCCCACTTGCTCCGATCGCTTTGCGTCGAAGCAATAAAGCATACACTGCTTATATCAATGAAAAGTCAACCCATTAAGGCCATCAGGTCATCGATCTCATCCTGGTTTATGAGCACCGAATCCAGCCCAAGCTCTTTCTGCAGTCGATAATTACGGTTTGGCCCCAGGGTAAAAAACATACGAAGCTGTTCAAGCTCGTTATCAAAATAATTTTCGGTGAACCGATCTTTGAATCGAATCCCCATCACCTGTTCTTCCAGTTCATCAACCAGTAAGCCGGAACTCCCTTTCAAGAATTGATCCACCAATACACCGGTTTGTGTATCTAATCGGATCTGAAATTTCTGAGGTGTCATCCTGTTCAGAAGCTGACTTGGCAAGTAGGTGGCACTGCGGATGGGTCGATTCATCACATACAAGAGTTTCAGCATAGCGCCGAGACCTTTTCGTGTTTTCAGATGACCTTTAAAACACCCATATACGTTTGGGTAATCATCCAAAACCCGCATGGAAAGCCGGAACTCGCGGTTATACCCCCTGCGTGCCGTGGAGATATAGTAGTAAGTTTCGGGTTTTTTGTTGGCATGATTGAATGGTGGCCGGAGTGAACGGATGAGGAGGTTTTCAAGCAGGATGGCATCCGTTTCGGTGTTACAGACCTCGTAAGATACCCGTTCAAGATGAGCGATCATCCGTTGTAACTTTTTCGACTTGGTGTAGCGATAAGAAGTGATCCGCTGCTGAAGGTCTTTAGCCTTTCCAACATACATCACCTGATCATGACGGTCGTACATAGTATATACGCCGGGTTCGTGAGGAGGCAGCTCCTCACCCATGGCATTATTCACCCGCTCCTTTTGGGTGACGGCCGCTGGTTCAAACAGATCTAAGGTCACGTACTAAAATTATATTGATTGCTAACAACGGAAGCTAAAATAGGGGAAAGAAAAGTTTAATATCCAATTGGAATTAATTGGAATCTCATAATTTTGAAAAAGGAGAATCGTATTTGATGTTCTTAACAGACCTAAACCATTGGATGAGTGCTGTGTTGAAATAGTTTTTCCTTTTACCTATTTATATACGTAAGAATTATTAAGGGGATAGGATTTTGAAAAATTTATCAGGTATAGTTTTACTTACCATATTGCTACTGAGTTGCGATAACTCAGTTAACTCAGTGACTCCAGAGATTGGAGAACCTTTCAAGATCAAACTTGGGGAAAGTGTGATGTTTCAACAAGAGGATCTAAACGTTCGATTCGATGAGCTGCTGGAGGATTCACGGTGTCCGGAAGGGGCAACTTGTTTCTGGGCAGGTAATGGAAGGATCGTTATTCAGCTTAACGAGCTTAAAACTGAATTAAATACTTATCTGGATCCTCAGGATACAACGTTGTCCGGGTACAGGCTGGAGTTAAAGGATTTAAAGCCATATCCAAGCTTAAATAAAAAGATAAATAAGGAAGATTATACGGTAGAGTTATTACTAATGAAGAATTAATAGTTGCTGACGATAATTTGATAAACGTTGTTGGCTCCCGTTATATACAGTGTTTTTTCATCACTGCCCCACTCCACATTTGTGATCTGCTCATCAAAACTTAAAGTTGCCAACTGATTGCCTTCCACATCAAAAACGGTTAACCCATTGGGACCAGTGGTATAAAGCCGGCCTTCGGAATCGGTTATCAGTCCATCGGCAGCACCTTTGTCACCCGGTTTCCCAATATTTGCAAAAACAATATGATCGGAAAGGTCACCATTCTCAAGGACTTCAAAACGCAGTATGTCTCCAGTTTCAGAATCACTGACATATAAGTGTGTCTCATCGGGTGAAAATGTAATGCCGTTAGGCAGAGCAAGCTGATCGTACAGGAGTATTAAAGCTCCGTTCTGGTCAATGCTGTACACACCGGCAAAATCAAGCTCCTGATCTTCAGCCGATACCCCATAAGGCGGATCGGTAAAATAGATCAGAGAATCAGAGCGTATAGCCAGGTCATTCGGGCTGTTGAGTCTCATTCCCTTATAATTTTTGACCAAAGCTTCCAATTTGCCGGCCTCATTCAATTTTGAGACCATACCATCGTGCTGTGTTAATACAATGGTACCACCCGGCAAGCCGTCTATACCGTTTGAACTACCGGAGGAATCGATAAAGATGGTTGTTTCTTCTGATCCCGGCTGCCATTGATAGACCTTGTTTGCCGGAATATCACTAAATATCAGGCTACCATCTTCAAGCCAGTGAGGTCCTTCCGTGAATTGATATCCGGATGTAATGACTTCGGGTGTACTCAGGGAAAATTGGTTTTCAGAGACACAGGAAAAGAATAAAAAGATAGGTACGAGAAGAAAAAGTGTTAGAGAGGCTGCGTTTTTCATTACCTGAAGAGTTGTTCATGAGTACGGGTAATATCTATGTTTTAGTTCATGAGGACAAGCCAGGGTCTAGTAAATAAATAGGTGGTCATTTGCACGGTTCAGGGAAGAAAGCTGTTAGTCTTAAAAAAGAATACCTGTTTATCGATTAAATATGATTGAAATGAGAACACTGGTCAAAAATGAAGATCTAAAGCTTCGGTATAAAAAAGGAAATGGAGCGTGGACCTATCATATTGTGATTCCTGACACAGCCGACATTGAGGGAAAATGGGGAGATCTGAAAGTATCAGGAACCATAGATAACTGCGAAATAAATGAACTGAATCTTGCCCCCAGAAAGGATGACGACAAGAATATTTCAGTGAATAAAGAGATTCGGGAAACCATTGGTAAGACGGGTGGCGATATGGTGCGGGTGACCTTGTTTCTTCAAACCAAGGATAGACTTATAGATGAATCTGAGCTACGAGAAAGCTTTGAGGTGGCGGGTCTTATTAAAGAGTTTGAGGATCTGACTACGAGTGAGGTGAAGAATATGCTGAAGGAAGTGAACGCTCAAACATCAGAGCAAAAAAGAGTCGATAAGATCAATGAGTTTATCTCAAAACTTGAAAAGAAGTAAGTCCGCTAACTAATCTGAATTCAATACTTTCCAAGAAACAGACCAAAGGGTTTCAGACTTTCAAATTCGTCGAAAACGACTTTAAGTACGCCAACTAAGGGGATGAATAAGATCATGCCCGATACTCCCCAGATAGAAGCTCCTGCAAATACAGCGATCAGTGCCGCCAATGGGTTGATCTTGACCTGTGAACCAACTACATAAGGGGTGATCAGGTTGTTCTCAATAAGCTGAATGACCCAGAGTGAAATAAGAATAGCCACCGGGTAAAACATGGAATCGCTGGTTGTGATAGAATAGAGCACCACCAACAGGGAAGAAATAAATACACCGATGTAAGGGATCAGGTTGAAGAACGCCAGAAAGACGGCGAAGAAAAAAGCATACTTAACATTCAGCACGTACAGAACCACATAAAATAAGACTCCAACTATCAGGGTGACTAGCATAAGCCCTCTTAAATATTGTTGAGCCACTTTAATGATCTTGTTGAAGAGCCAGCGGGTTTGGTCGTGATAGTTGATGAATAACTGCAGAGATCCACGATAAAACACATCCCGGTAGTAAAGCATAAAGAAAATATAGAGTGGGATCACGCTGATCACCGTTAGTAACCTGAACACAGAAAAGAGAGAGTTACTCAGTTCATTTAACCCGGTTTGAATGATCTGCGATAAAGAATTGGAGGCCTGCCGGGTTAATAATTCGTGAGAGATCCCGATACGTATTTCAAGTAAATGCTGGAGGTCAGTGAACCAGATATCAAGCTTACCGGTCACAGCCGGAATATCCCTCAGCAAGCCTCCCACCTGTAGCGAAAGTAAATACAATATGATACTTAAGGTTGCCGTGACCAGAATCAAAACAGAAATAATGGATAACCACCTGGGAAATTTGATCTGTTCCAGTTTCTCGGTCAGTGGCAGGATCAGTAAGGCAATAAAGGCGGCCCATACAAGAGGCAGTAAAATGAACTGTGCGTTGATCATGATGTAGACCACTAACACCCCAATTACTAAGAGGGCGGCCACTTTTATCAGCCTGGAATTATCTGTGTTTGATTGCTCCATGCACCTAATATGAGAGATTAAAAGGATTCTTCAAACTTCGTATTCATATTAATTGAATCTAATCAATGACAATTGTTAAAGATGAGATAAATCAGGAGATTTACAGCTCAGTTTTTCGAGGTATATAACAATGAAAATTAAAAACAGGGTATTTTGAGTCAGGAAAACTATTCAGTCTTGTTATTTGGCGGGGAAAATAGGTTAGGTTTACCGGTGGTGCGTTGTTTAGGGCAGGAACCGGGACTTACCATACACTATGCAGCAAAAGGCAAAACCGGCACTCGATTTAGCCGCTATCTGAGATCTTATACCGTTCTTTCCGGTAAGTCGGATGATGAACAACTTCTGAGCCTCAAGGCGATCATACAAAAGACCGAGTCTGATGTACTGCTCCCGATCGATGAACCGGCTGTTGAATTTGTAATCAAATACAAAGATGAGATAAGCGACTTGACCAGTATATCTCCGTTATCAGACCTTAAAACCCTGCATCAGGTGATCGACAAAAATGCCTTGAATGAATGGCTGGAAGCAAATGATCTGCCTTTTGCGAGAACATGGAACGTACCATCAAAACCGGATGAAATGCTTCCGGAATCCCTTAATTTTCCTGTGCTTTTTAAACCCCTGTGGGATCGTGGCGGTGATGCCTATGGTATCAGTGTAAGAATGTTCGATGACCGGTTTGAAATGGATCAATTCCTTGAAGAAAATCCAATTGATCCAAATAACTACTTATTACAGGAATACATCCCCGGTTTTGATATTGACTGTAGTTTATTGTGTGATCAGGGAGAGATACTGGCTTATACCCTCCAAAAAGGATTCATTCTTCAGGAACTTCAATACTCTCCGGGTATTGAACTGTTACATAATGAGGGGTTTCTTGATCAGATCAGTGAGATCATCAAAAAGCTAAACTGGTCCGGGATCTGTCACCTCGACTTCCGGTTTGATGAACGTGAAGGCTCCTACAAACTCGTAGATTTCAACGCCCGGTATTGGACAACCATGCTCGGTTCATTAGAGGCAGGGATAAACTTTCCTTTACTGGCTTGTAAAATTGCATTGGGTGAAAGTTTCCCGCTTCCGGAGTTTAAGGACACCCAGTTTGTACTGACTACCACCGCTTTAAAGGAAATGTTCAGATCAAAAAATGGACGCTCCTACTCATTCACGCAAACCGGATTATACTATGCGTTAAAAGATCCGGTCCCTGAGTTATTCAAGTTTAAGGGCTACGATTAGTTACTGAAATTAACCCTGTTCATTTAAGGGTGGTAAAAGTAATAAATTCACGATCAGGGGAATTCTCTGGAGCGTTTCATTAAGAAAAACCCTTTCCGTAGGGCTATGAGCCCCATCACCTACGGCTCCTAACCCATCTAAGGTAGCCGCAAACAAGCTGGTGTAGCTGCCATCAGAACCGCCACCGGAGGTGCCTTCAGTCAGTTCCAGTCCAAGCTGATCACCGACTTCTTTTGCTGCCTGCCACAGAGCCCTGTTCCTTTTGTTCTGAACCAACGGAGGCCGACGAAACCCGCCTTTGATCTCTAAGGTCACCCCTTCGGTATCTGACTCCATGGCAGTGATCTCGTTTGTAAGGCGCTTGGCATCTGCTTTGGTTCTTACGCGAACATCAACCGAAGCCCGGCTTTCCGGCGCTACCACATTCGTACTTATACCCCCATCAATGGTGCCGACATTCACGGAAATACCATTTTCAGGGTCATTCAGCTGATGCAGCTTTTGAATGAGATAAGATAATTCCAAAATGGCACTTCGACCTTTTTCAGGCTCAATACCGGCATGAGATGATACCCCTTTTATGGTCACATCAAAATGCCCGACTCCTTTCCGGCGGGTTTTGATCTTACCATCCGGGTCAAGAGATGGTTCGAGCACCAACACCCGGTTCATGGCTCGTGCCAGCAATTTAATTCGGGATGCGGATTCAACACTTCCACTTTCTTCATCTGAATTCAAAAACAGAATGGGCGTTACAACCGGTTCCACATCATCGTGGTCATATATCACCTTTAGAGCCGTCAGCATCATCGCCACTCCGGCTTTCATATCATACACACCGGGACCGGTCAGCGTGTTATCTTCATTACGGAATGGCATCTTTTGAAGGGTATCTGTCGGCCATACGGTGTCAATGTGACCAAGCAGCAGCTGATAGCACCCTGTTTTTTGAGCTTTTGGTTTGGCAAATAACTGTCCACCGCTTTTAACTCCATTGTACATAGAAACCTCATACCCAAGTCCTTCAAGCTCCTTCTCAAGGATCGAAAATAAAGCTTTATGTGATGCCGGATCTGCCGGCGGAGTTTCTGTTTCAACCAGCTTTTGTAAGATATTCAGGAAGTAATCGCGATAGCCTGATTTTATGTCAATATCCCTGATATGTTGAGTCGCATTTTCCATAACCTACTTTTTAAAATCTTTTGGGAAAGGAAAAGCCCGGGTGTCTTCAATGGTGGCATAACGACCCGGTGACACATAAACCAGTTGTGGGTTTCTGCGTAATTTCTCTCCATCGGGTTGAGAGGGTTTTCGGATGAAGTTGTTTTCGGCGTGGGCGGCAACCACTTCCCCAAGTATCAGGCTGTTCTCCCCAAAGCCATCTACAAATCGCTCCAGTTTACATTCCAGAAATAAGTATCCGTTTTTGATGAACTCTCCATCCACCTCAGTAGCAGAAAAAGTATCCATGCTTTTTAATTCAGGCTTGGTATCGTCGTCACAGCGAGGGGCAGCTGTCAGACTCGTTAGTACCAATTGATCCGGTTTGGGATAAGTAACGGTAAACTCACCGGTTCGTTTGATGTTTTGGTAGGTCGAATGATTGGGAGTGCATACAAAGCCGAAATAATTTTTCCAGCCCAGGGGAAATGCCATGTGTTTGGGGGCAAAATCCGGTGAAGCATCAGGCTCAACCGTTCCAACGATAACCAAAGGGTGAACCGTAAAGATCTGATCCCAGACCGGAAATTCAAGATTGAGACGGGTAACTGTCAGGTCGTTTTTAGGTGTCATTTTGGGAGTTCTTTAAGGTTCAACAATTTCGTCCAGGTTCCATACCGTATGAAGACCGAGGGTTTGTAGGAGTTCAAAAAAAATCTTTGGAGGATCTTTGAGCTTTACCATCACCTGCTTTTCGCCGAACATGAGTTTATGCATGAAAATGATGGCTTTGCTATTCACAAAGTGAGCTTTGGACAAGTCGATACGCAGTTCCTTTCGGTCTCCCATTTGCTCAGAAATGAGCCGCACTGCATTCAGATTGAAATCGCCCGGCAGCTCAACCTCAATTCTATATTTATCTTTTTTGTACTGCATCATACTCCATTTTAATGAGTGATTTCAGTTTACCGGCTAACTCTGTATAGGTGTTAATTTTATCAAAATTCGTTTCGATCATGATCTTCTGCATGCGCATAAAGTCATGTTCCTGATGAAACAGAGGCATGAGGCCACTAAAGATAAATCCCTGTTCTTTTAACCACTCGACCGCACCATTTATGCGTGTGCTTTTAAGCGGCAGGTCGATATAAATCGCATTCAGATTCAGTTCATCTATACTTCTGAACAAACGAAGACAGCTTGTTTCAAAGGTCTTTCCGTAATCCTTGACCGTTATTAGGACATTTTGGGTCTCGTAATTAATGGTAAGCCCAAGGTCGGTTTGGTCGGGATCTTGAAAAGCCGGGGTTTCAGCTCCGATCGTTCTGTTTTGACCGGTGAACTGTGCATAGATCTCACTTAGTATATCTTCGTATTCATCGGGTAATATAATGGGCTTGCGCCATAACCTGGTTAATGGCAGGAAATCCATGACCACACTGACGACCTCAGAGGCCTGCGAGGCCATTCCTTTGTACAGCTTCTGAGGAGATTTAGCGATGATCAGGGCGGTACTTCTGAACCCAAATTTATCATTGACCTTTTGGCTGATGATGTGAAAAGTAGATGCCATACCAAACAATCCGAGCAGACCGCGTTGTTTACTCATTTTGATGAGTTCATTCATCATTTTTTTCATGAGTCCACGTCCACGGTGGTTTGGTGAAACCACGGCCTCTCCCACCTCCCCGATCATGGAATCTGTACTTTTGATGACGGCAAAATATCCTGCAGGACCCCCGGCTTCAGTCCGAACGATGGTCCCAAATTTATACTCGTGCTTGATGGCCGTTTCAATACGCTTAGGGAAATACAGGTCTTCTTTGGAGTAGGTGTAACTGTAAGACCGATAAATGAGTTTGGCAATATCTTCTGCATCTTCGGTGGTAGCGGGTGTCAACAGATAATCACAATCAGCTTCAGGTTCATCCAGGTCTTCCGGGTCAAGATGCTCAGGTAGCAGATCTTTTATGTGGGAGGAAGTAAACTGCTTGACCAGCCGAAACTCTTTTCCATCTTTGCCCCGGTTCAAGAAAAGAAACTGATCGGTCATTTTCCGGATCGTCTTTAATGCGGCGCCTTCAAAGTCATTGTATTTTATGGCCCTGTCCGCATTATAGCTGTGTTTTTCGGGATCAAAAGGTTCACCCTTTTCCTGAATGGCGATCTCGATCTCTGAAAAGGTGTATTGAAACCATATTTCGATGTAACCCGACTCATTTTTATATCCGTGGAGAAGGATGTCAGTTAGAACTTCATCGGTAGCCAGGGCCATTTTTGTAGCGTCATCCCGGCTCAACCCCATATTTACACACCATTTATATGTGAAGTCGGTAGCCGACCCCACCATGGGTAATCTGGCTTCTAAAAGTAAATGAGCTTCCATGATGTACAGGGTTCATTTACTATAAATATATATGGAGATGTGAATATTATGTGTAAAACAAACTGAAAAGTTACTTTATGAGTGTGATACCACCGCTAATGTTTTCAATGATGTAGTTACTGATACCACCGTCACCCTCATCATTAATATCCCATTTGAAATCGGCCCCGCCTATGAACAAGTGGTCACCGTTTAATTTTTTCATTTGTTGTATGATGACCTCACCCGGTTCCCCAATTTCAACCAGGGTTGTCAAAGCTCCCTCTTTTCCCGCGATATCCTCGAAGGTGAAGTTTGCCATTTCCAGAATAGCTTTAGCCTGGGTAACAGCCTCATCGTCGGTAGCCACTACCAGAATGTAGATCTCCGGTTCTGTTCTCAAGTCACGGTATAATTCAGCCGCATATTTTACGGCCTCACTTGCGTATTTGGTTCCATTTGTAGCGATCACCCAGGTTTTTGTATTTCCCATATCTATATTTTTGACTTATCGAGGTCTCTTTGTAATGTAACAATGGTAATGAAAATATCTTAGTAATCCTCTGAAAGCAACGTTTAACATTCCTATCTTTGTAGTGCTTTGAAACACATGAAAAACATACCAACGTCGCACCAGAAAGTATTTAAGATCATTAGTCAGGCCGCAGAAGAACTGGATTGCCCGGTTTATGTAGTTGGCGGTTATGTACGTGATCATTATTTGAACCGCTTAAAAGAAGGAGCGATGGATATCGACTTTGTTACAGTCGGTTCCGGAATTAAACTGGCTAGGTCAGTTTCTGATAAGATCAAAAACTCCTCACTGGCTGTTTACAAGCAATTTGGAACGGCACAAGTCAAAACGGGAGACCTGGAACTGGAGTTTGTGGGGGCCCGAAAGGAAAGTTACCGCAGGGATTCCAGAAAGCCTATTGTGGAAGACGGCACCCTTGAGGACGACCAACTAAGGCGGGACCTTACCATCAATGCCATGTCCTGGTCGCTCAATGAGGAGAATTACGGTGAATTGGTCGATCCTTTTGGCGGTATGGAAGATCTGGAAAACAAGAATATCAAAACCCCGATCGATCCTCATCAAACCTTCAGCGATGACCCACTTAGAATGATGCGGGCCATTCGTTTTGCCTCTCAACTCAATTTTAGGATCGAGGAAGAGACCTTTAATGCCATCACCGAAATGGCAAGCCGGATCAATATCATTTCAAAAGAACGGATCATTGATGAGTTGAATAAGATCATATTGAGTGATCATCCTTCTCTCGGATTTACCATGTTGTTTAAGACCGGACTGCTGAAGGAGTTTTTCCCCGAAATGCACAACCTGCATGGGGTTAAAGAGATCAAAGGCGTTCGGCATAAGGATAATTTCTGGCATACCCTGAAAGTACTGGATAATGTTATTGAGCTGGGGGCAGATCTATGGTTACGCTGGGCAGCTATCATGCACGATATTGCCAAGCCGCCAACTCAGAGGTTCCACCCAAAAGCCGGCTGGACGTTTCACGGACATGATGCCCTGGGTGCTAAATGGACCAAGAAGATTTTTCGCCGGCTTGGGCTCCCTCTGGATGAACGCATGCGTTACGTTCGGAAATTGGTGCGCCTTCACCTCAGGCCTATTGCTTTGGTTTCGGATGAAGTTTCGGATTCCGCAATACGCAGGTTAATTTATGAGGCCGGTGATGATATTGATGATCTCATGAAGCTTTGCCGGGCAGATGTCACCACTAAGAATGAGTACAAGCAGGAGAAATATCAGCAGAACTTTGACTATGTGGAAAAGCGGATCAAAGAGGTTGAAGAAAAAGACCGGATCAGGAACTGGAAGAACCCACTGTCAGGAGAGGAGATCATGAAAGCACTGAATATAAAACCAAGCCGAGCCGTTGGCGATGTAAAAGATGCCGTGAAAGAAGCGATTTTGAATGGTGATATTCCGAATGATCATGATGCGGCCTTTAACTATATGATGGAACATAAAAACGATTTTTTATAAAATGGCTGAACTCTGGATCTCTAATTCTTACGGGAAGATCAACCTGGGTCTTAATATCCTTGAGAGACTTGAAGATGGATATCATGCTATAGAAACGGGGTTTTGCTTTATTGAGTGGAACGACCGTTTTGAGGTGAAACCCGGCCGTATGCACCTCGAAATGAGTGACCCGAAAATTCCTGTGGACGATACAAATCTGATCGTGAAAGCGATAAAACTACTTCAAAGGGAAGCAGGTCTTAAGGATGAGTATAACATTAAGGTTGAAAAGAATATCCCGACCGGTGCGGGCCTTGGTGGCGGAAGCAGTAATGCCGCTACCACCCTTCGGATGATGAATAAGATCGCCAATCTGGGTCTTTCACAAGATGACCTCATCAAGTTGGGTAAACAACTCGGGGCGGATGTTCCCTTTTTTATAAATGGTGAAGCCGGGTTTGCCACAGGTAAGGGCGATGAAATAGAGCCACTGGATATTCAACCCGATGCCTTTATCGTTACGGTATATCCTAATATTGAGAGCAGTACCGAAAAGGCGTATGAATTTTGTGAGCCGAATCCGGAGCCGGAGTTTTCACTCAAGAATGTACTGCTGGAGGAAGAGCCGGAAGAGTGGCGCTACCTGCTGATGAATGAACTTGAAAAGGTGGTATTTCCACGCTTACATCTGGTCGGGAATATCAAAGATCAGTTCTACGAATTCGGGGCTGAATACGCCAGTATGAGTGGAAGCGGTTCCAGTGTTTTTGGCATTTTTGAGCAGGATTTTGTTGCAATTAATGCGTATGAATCGTTTCATAAGCTCGGTTTTCCGGCCAATATAACCAGACCAAAATTCAAGCCGGACCAAGGCATTTATTTAAAAGAAGGATGATACAGTGAAGGGTGATCACATAACTTTTGCGGCTTGACAGCCGGAGTTATTGTAAGGTTTTATGAAATAAAGGCAGCAACTAAAGCCAAAGTCTGACCCATCACCCCTTACATTATCACTTATTAGTATAGATCAGAGAAGAAATTTTAGATTTTAGAAAACAGAATTATGAGTAAAAAGAAAGCAACCGGTGTTAATATTCGCTCAGGAATGGACAAAGACTCCCTTCGTGAGGATATCAAGCTGCACTTGCGCCACACCCTGGCAAAGGATGAATATTCAACCACCAACTGGGATCGCTACAAAAGCGTAACCCTGACCATCATGGACCGGCTGAATGACCGGCTCCTTAAAACCCAGCAGCATTATTATAAGACCGATGCCAAGCGGGTTTATTACCTATCCATGGAATATCTGATCGGCCGTCTTTTGGATAACATGCTGGTCAACCTGAATGTTCGTGACCTGGTAGCCGAAGCTTTGGATGAGCTCGACCTGTCCTATGAAGATATTCGCGATCAGGAATGGGATGCCGGGCTCGGTAATGGCGGTTTAGGTCGTCTTGCGGCCTGTTTCCTTGACTCAATGGCAACATTGGGTATTCCGGCTATTGGTCATGGTATTCGTTATGACTATGGAATTTTCTATCAAAAAATTCAGGATGGATATCAGGTAGAACGGCCGGATCTTTGGCTGAAATATGGGAACCCATGGGATACGGTTCGCCCCAAAGTGCAATATCCTGTAGAGTTTTATGGAAATCAGGGTGTACAGAAATCCAGCAATGGCAACACCTATTACTCCTGGGAGAATACACACCGTGTTAAAGCGGTTGCCTATGACACCCCTATTCCGGGTTATGATAACGGCATTGTCAATTATCTGCGCCTCTGGAAAGCAGAATCATCCTCAGCCATAGACCTTAAGAGTTTTAATCAGGGTCAGTACATTGATGCGGTTCGCGATAATCAGCTGGAGCAAAATATCTCACGGGTGTTATATCCCAATGATAAAGTGTTTGTGGGACAGGAGTTGCGATTGAAGCAGGAGTATTTCCTGGTATCAGCCTCCATGCAGGATATCATCCGCCGGTTCAAAAAACAGTATAACGATTTCACCAAATTTCCTGACAAGGTATCCATTCAGTGTAACGATACGCATCCAAACCTGGCAATCCCTGAGTTGATGCGACATTTGCTGGATGAAGAGCATATGGAATGGGAGAAAGCCTGGGACATTACGGTTCGCTCCATGGCTTACACCAATCACACCTTGTTGCCGGAAGCCCTTGAAAAATGGCCGGTATCTCTGGTTCGGAACCTGCTGCCTCGTCATTTGAATATTATTTATGAGATCAACCGGCGTTTTCTGGATGATGTGAAGATCAAGCTGGGAGAGGATAAAAATCTACAGAGCCGAATGAGTATAGTGAGTGAAGGTGAACATCCTGTGGTTCACATGGCCCACCTTGGTATAGTGGGTGCCCGAAAAGTAAATGGGGTGGCCGCTATGCATTCCCGCCTGCTGAAGCAGTCTATGTTCAAGGACTTTGCAGAAATGTATCCGGATAAATTCACCAATAAGACCAATGGGATCACTCCTCGCCGGTGGTTGAAGCAGTGTAACCCGGCGCTTTCAGGGTTGATCTCTGAGAAGATCGGGGAAGATTGGGTGACAGACCTTGATGAATTGAAGCAGATCAACGACTATGCTGAGGACAAGAAATTCCGCAAGCAATTTGCAGAGATCAAACTGGAGAATAAAAAGCGTTTAGCGGATTACATCAAAGCTGAAAACAACTTGGATGTGGATCCAAATTCCATGTTCGATATTCAGATCAAGCGTATCCATGAATACAAACGTCAGCTGATGGCGGCTCTTCATGTGATCACTCTTTACAACAGGCTCAAGGAAAATCCGGACCTCGATATTTCCCCAAGAACGGTCATATTTGCGGGTAAAGCCGCACCGGGTTACACCATGGCCAAACTGCATATTAAGCTGATCAACAGTATTGCAGAAGTGGTAAATAATGATCCGGACGTGAATAAGAAACTGAAGTGTGTATTTCTTCAGAACTATAGTGTGACCCTGGCTGAGAAGCTGATCCCTGCAGCAAACCTGTCGGAGCAGATCTCAACAGCCGGTATGGAAGCATCCGGAACCGGTAACATGAAGTTTGCGCTCAACGGAGCCCTTACGATCGGAACACTGGATGGAGCCAATGTGGAGATCAAAGAAGAAGTGGGTGACGATAATATCTTCATCTTTGGTCTGGAAGAAGAAGAGATCGAACAGGTTCGCCGGGAAGGATATAATCCGTGGGATTACTACAACGCTAATCCTGAACTGAAGCAAGCCGTGGATCAGATCCGTGATGGTTTCTTCAGTAACGGAGATAAAGCCCTGTTTGAACCGATCATTAATGCCCTGCTCCATGAAGGCGATTACTTTATGGTGATGGCAGATTATGAGGCGTATGTCCAAAAACAGGATGAAGTTTCTGAAGCGTTCAAGGATCAGGATGAATGGAACCGTAAGGCGATCATTAACACGGCTAACATCGGTAAATTCTCCAGTGATCGTACCATCAATGATTACAACGATGAGATCTGGCAGGCACCTAAGGAAAGCCTGAAGTAGTTTTAGTATAGAGTTGAGTTGGTTTCCCACCGAGTGTGTGAAACCGGCTTAAAACATTTGTGTAGTAACTCTATTTCATAACAGCTGTAAACTGAATATTAGACAATCAGGTCTACAAGTATCGGGCTTAGTATAACGAATAAAAAATCGCTCAAATCTGAATGATAAAACGAAAACCGACCTGGTTCCGTACGCTCCGCGTCGGAACCGTTCAGGGTTCGTGAGCTAATTCAGTTAATAAATTATCGAGCTGAAAGATATTGAGAGGTCAGCCATTGGTTGGCCTCTTTTAGTTTATAGAACCCTGTTCGATAATCCTTACAAATCTATTATCTTTGGTACATGAATAATTTTCAACTACCTACATCAACACCTCAAGTCGATTCACTGACAACCGACAGTGCCAAAAATATTATTTCAGCAGATTCGGCCCTGAATATTCCGGACCCGTCTGATTACACGGTCGGTGACACCTTTATTTATATATGGGACCTGCTTCAGGTGCAGTTATTTACCATTCAAAATACGCCTGTCACGTTCCTGAAGCTGCTTATATTTGTTTTACTGATCATTGGGTTCTCATTCCTCGCATCTTTTGTTAAGAGGATGCTCAATAACCGAATCCTTCCCAAGTTTGTAAAGGATAGTGGGTTGCGTTATACCCTATCTCGTATGTCTCAATATGTGGTGGTGGTGATTGGGGTCTTTATTTCCTTTCAGTTCTTAGGGATCAATATGACCGGACTCGCGGTGATCTTTGGTTTCCTCTCTGTAGGTATTGGTTTTGGTTTGCAGAATATTACCTCCAATTTCATTTCAGGTCTGATCGTTTTATTTGAACGTCCGATCAGTGTGGGAGACCGGGTTTCAGTCAATAATATTGAGGGAGACATTCAGGAGATCAATATCAGGTCGACCAAAGTGAAGACCCTGGATAATATTTCCATTATTGTTCCAAATTCAGAGTTTGTATCGAAGGATGTCATCAACTTTTCTCATGGGGATACCTCATACAGGTTAAGTATTGATGTTGGAGTGTCTTACTCTTCAGTTCTTGACTTGGTTTTAAAAGCATTAAATGAAGTGGCTGAGGAAAGCGACGATGTTCTTAAGCATCCGGAGCATGATGTGCATCTGAGAAGTTTTGGGGATTCAGCCTGGGATATGAAACTACTGGTATGGATCCCGGATGTTAAAAAGAGGTATCAGGTTCAGAATACATTGAATCAGGCGATCGTCCGCAAATTTGCAGAGTATGACATTGAGATCCCTTTCCCTCAACGCGATCTGCATGTTCGCTCAGGATTAGATATGGGAAATAAAGAAGTGAAACACGGGTCAGAGGATTCTGAAACCGATTCAGATAAAAGCGAGCCCTAAACTGCCTTTAGGCTTTAAAACCATCAGGGAAAACTGACGTTTAAGGAGTGATAAACGCTATCCCGGTGAGTAAATTGAAAGGTATAATCACCCGGTTCCGGAACCTCAATAGTATACTCCCAATCGTATGGCACACACTGTTGAGTGCATAATTCTGCGGTAACTTCTGCCATGGTATTGATCTCGTAGGTGTTCCCATTACTGGATACGATCTGTTGAAACTCTCCCCAGCAGGCAGAACCGCATGAGGTAAATAATCCAAAGGTTACAGAATTAGCTTCCTGACTAACGATATCAACCTGTTCAGGCACAACACTTTGAAAATTATCATCACTTACCGACTGATCCGTACTGCAGCCTATGGTTAATAACAAGATCATTGAGGAAAGGATCAAAATAGAAAGCTTCATAAAATCTTAGGGCTTTATTGAACGACGAAGCGAAAGGTTAATGTACCCCACTGAACTTCCTGAGGAACAGCACCGGGTAGTCTTGAAAACCTCCAGGTTCTCAGCGTACTCATTACCTCACGCTCTAATTCGGGGTTCATTTTTCGAAGTGGAATAATACGTCCCACCGTTCCATCGGGCCGAACTTCAAAACGTACGGTAATAACAGCCTCGGAATTGGTGGAGTTTTCAGGCAGGGGTTGAACCATTGGAGATCGGTCAATTTCACCTTCCCAGCTTAATTCGTAGGGAGATGATTTTTCCTCATCATTTCCAATACCCTGATCCGACTGCATGTCTCCTGTTGCACCGTCCACATCGCCACTCTCGTCGGCGCCTTCTGTAACGGTTTCATTTTCTTGTGCCACCGGTGGAATTTCTACTTCCTCTTCCTGAGGTTGCGATTCCTGCTGGTTTGGATCGATCTTTTCTGTGTTGGGGGTGGTGACTTCCTCTGCCTCTACTTCCTCAACCTCATCGGGAAGATCTACAGGTTTGGTTTCCTCTTCTGTGGTCGTTTGTGGAGTAACTTCAGGTTCCACGACTTCTTCAACGGGTTCTTCAGGTTCAACTTCAGAGGGATTAGGTCGCTGAGCCACTTCTTCATTTTGAGTCTCTGAGTATTCGGCAAGTTGTCCGGTTCTGAATTCCCCAAATTCCACTTCTATGTAGGAAGGCCGCACGTTTGAATTCATATCAAAAGTGTAGATGAGAGATATGATCAAAAGAATGGTATTTACACCAAGGGTAACCTTAAGTGCAAAACGGTCATCTTCTGTGAATTTATAGCGGCCCATAGTGGTCAGGATCCTTGTTCGGTAGCCATGATAATTTTGAGATTCAATGCCTTGCTGATATTCATCACTCTTACGGCATCGTCAACTTTGGCATCTTTGTCGGCCCTTAGTACAACGGTTCCCTGAGGCTTATTATTTCGTGCGTTTCTGATAGCTGAAGCCAATGAACCGCGTGCGGTCAGGTCGCCATCCACATAGAACTCACCATTTTTGGTGACAGCCACTGAAATAAACTGTTGCTCAGTTGCGGCACTGCTTTCGGCTTTAGGTACTTCAACCCGTATTCCGAAATTGGTCACAAAAGATGAAGTCAGCAGGAAGAAAATAAGTAACAGAAGCACGATATCCGTCAATGACGATTGTGAAAACAATGACAGGGGCGGTAAGCGTTTATCTCCTCTTCTGAAATCGCGTGCCATGATCAGTTATTTTCTTTTTTTGCAGGTGATTGAAGCAGGTCAAGGAAGTCGGCTGAGGCATTTTCCAGTTCAAAAATGGAGCGGTTGATCTTACCCAGCAGGAAGTTATAGAATCCATAAGCGATCAAACCAACAATTAGTCCGGCCGCGGTAGTAATAAGAGCTTCCCATATACCACCGGCAAGCACACTTGGATTAACATTACCCTGCAACGATTGTATATCCATAAAGGCTTCGATCATACCGGTTACCGTTCCTGTAAAACCAAGCAATGGAGCCACACCGGCAATTGTTGCCAGCCAGTTCATGCGCTTTTCAAGAAAGAAGATCTCCTTTTTACCTGCGTTGTCAATGGCGTCCTCAATATCTCTGATGGGGCGCCCTAAGCGACGAATACCGGCTTTAATGATTCGAGAGATGGGTTTATTGAACTCATCACAGTAATCCATGGCATTTTTGGCTCCGCCTTTTCCGGATTTGAGCATGTTCTCAATGGTACCCAAAAATTTATCCGGGTCAACGTGTGAGCGGTTTAGGGCTCTCCAGCGCTCAACGATCACGTACATACCGATCATAAATAATATGGTAATAGGGATCATTAATACGCCGCCTTCAACAAGAAGATCGAAGAATGTAGTGGTTTCTTCCTGCATAGCCATCAGGGAGTCAACTGCAGTAGTATCCTGCAAAAATATCAATAAAGAGTGCATGTAGATGATCTTTTGATTTACTGAATTTGAGTTACGAAATAATTGTCTTTAAAGGGATTCCCGAGTTCCTGAGCAGCCACTGCGGCATCACGCATGGTTTCAAACTGTCCCAGGCTAACTCTCCAAAGCGTTCCATATTGTTGATGCGGAACTTCTGCTAAGATCACGCGATATCCCTGATCGGTTAATTCTGAAACTTTAGCCCGGGCGTTATCCTCGTTGGTTAACGAGTAAACAACAATGGTATATCCGTTGTTAGCTGCCTCATTTAAAGAACCGGTAAGCCCATAGGAAGCAGGTTCACCGGAATCTGTATCCTGAGCCTCTTGTGTTGTTTCTGTTACCTGAGTTTCAGTCGCTTGTTCCATTTCATTGTTGGCAGATTCACCTTCCTGATCAGAAGTGCCTGTAGCAGCCTCATTTTGATCACTTGAAGTCGGTTCTGCCTCTGTTGACTCTGTTACAGGTTCAGGGGTATCCTGGGTCTGTTGTTCAGAGTCAGTTACATCAGGGGTTGGAGCCGGTGGTGTTGTTTGTGTGGTTGTCGGAACCGGAGTTGGAGTAATACCCGGAATGTTAACCACCCCAAAGTAACCCAATCCGTAGATCCCACCGCCTAAAACTAATATGATGATAATGATCAACAGGATGGCTGACTGCCCTCCGGTGTCTTTGGCTTTTTGAGGCCGTTTGAAGGGCTTTCGTTTTGTTTCTTTCTTTTTGTCTGAACTTTTTTCTTCGTCTTTTCCTTTTTTATCGTCTTTAGCTGAGGCTAAATTCTTGATAACAGGAACCGGCTCTGAGTCGTCATCTTCATTTACGGTTTCATCAATAGAAGAAGAAAGAGCTTTTTCCAGGTCATCTGTTTCCTCATCATCCTCTTTTTCTTCAGCAGAACTTAGGACATCATCAAGGTCATCCGATGTTTCCTCTTCTTCGGGATCTGAACCGACATCTGCGAGAGCGGCAAAAGGATCCTGTTCGTCATCGGAATCATCATCAGATTCACCGGCAAGTTCACGCTCAATTTCAGAAATTCGAATAAGGTCTTCGTCCTCATCATCTTCCTGATCGAATACGGCTTTAAAATGTTCTTCTTCCTGCTCTGTTTCTTCATCGGGGGAATCTCCTAAAAGTCCGGAGAACATGGTTTCGGCCCCTTCATCTTTATAGGTATCGATACCCCACTTATCAGGACCGGGTTTTTCCTCTTCTTCATCCCCCTCGTCAGTTTCATCATCCAGATCAAAAGGTGAATCTTCTTCCTCCGATCCATCTTCTTCACCGGTATCATCAGCAGTATCCATGTTCGGTTCCGGAGTCTTGGCCATCTCAGGTTCATCATCCAGTAATCCGGCGAAGGGGTCATCGTTATCTTCAGCATCAGGTTCGTCTTCTGCACCGGAAGCTTCATCCAGTTCTAAGGCTTCCATGCCCACGTATTTGTAATTTATCTCCGTGGCAAGTTCATCAGCTGGAATAAATACTACATTTTCACCGATCGCACTAAAGACCCCAAAGCCTTCAATTTCATAGGCTTCCCCTTCTTCAATGGCCTCGTTAATTTCTTTTACTAAGTCAGCCAGCTGATTTTCAATATTTTCCTTTTCGATACCGGAAGTTTCAACAAGCAGCTCAACAAGCTTTGAGTGATCTATATGCATAGCTTATCCCTTTTTAGCAGATGTAAATTCGATGGTGTCTTTTGGGGGCAGCATGACATTGGTGCCATCCGCACGTTTTTCCTGTTTTTGGTTGTAATGAACCGGTTTGAAAGTACCAAGTTCATCCACTTCCACCGAATTTTTCATTATGATCTGATCCCGTATTACCACACCCAGTGCTTCTAAAAATTTATCCGTCATAAGAGATTATAGTTTTATGGTTATACCTCCAAAGATCTGAAAAGGACGTTCCTGATAGCCACTCCAAACCTCATATTCTTGTCCTGAGACGTTCAACATTTTGGCAAAAACGCCAATTTTATCGTTGACCTGATATTCGGCACCTGCATTAAGTAATGCAAATGCTTTTAATTCAGTACCGGTTTCAGGTGACCGGCGCTTTCCAAGATATTCAGCCCACGCATTCAATGTCAGTTCTTTTACCGGTTTGAAGGATATAGAGCCCTCCAGGCCAAGTTTTTCCTCGTATGGAATATCACCACCGGCAGATAGCTTAGGGCTGCGGGCATAAACTTTCGCATTAGCCCAGAACTTTTCAGGTACCAGTTGTTGATTTGCACCGGCATAGATCTCAAAAATGTTCGCGTCTCCATACATCACAGAATAAAATCCGGGCGTATCATTTGGAGCCAGAATAGATCGCTGATAATATGCATAGTTTTGGGTATGGGTATAAGAAGCGCCGCCAAATACCCGGTTGCCACCAAAAAGCTGTAAGTTAGCTTCGGCCCCGGCTCCAACATCATATGAGTATCTTAACAGGTTATCGGCTGAAAGAAAACGATTGTACTGATGGTGTTCCTGTAGAGTGTTCAGTTCAGGGCGGCCAAAGGCTGTTCCGGTAACAGAAAGGCGCTCATTTAAATAGTGAATAATCTCTATCTCAGGACTCAACATGACTTTGCTGTCAACGGCATCGGTAATATAACTTACACCACCTTTTGCCTTAATGCGGGTTGAAAAGTCGAACAACCTCTCATAAGTAACGGCCGCTTCAGCATTCACCCAGTTCTCTGAATCGAATGCATCAGAAGAATAGGTGGCGGACTCCAGATTACCGGAAACTTTGAATGTTTCGTACATCTTTTGACCCGGCCAGTAATAAGAAAAGGATAGGTGTCCGGCTGTTTCGTCCGTTTCACCACCAAGTGTAGAAGAACCGGCATCAAGCGTAGTGCTGAACACATTTCCTCCAACGGTCAGGTCCCAGCCGTTAAGGGTATTTTTGATTTTTTGAAGGCGAAGCTGTCCGTTAAAACCGGAATAATCTTTAGAGGCTGTTTCACCGATCTGACCTTGAATATTGGGGTCATTGAGATCGTATAAGTCATTAAAGTCACTGAGTGCCCCTAAATCGAGGGAAAGGCGCATGCCATTTTGCAATTTGTTGATATAGCCAATATTGGCATCCAAGTAACGGAAAGAACTTTCAGGCCCGTCAAGGTGACCGGTAGATCCGCGCATGTTCATATTTCCGGTGACAGCACTGCTTTCATCAAGGGCGTAGTAGCCGTAAGCATTAACATCAGGAGATACAAAGCTACCCAGAGCGGCTCGGATGTATCCGTTCATACGGTCAGGGTCTTGCAGAATATTTCGGGTTGGCGGTTCAGGTCTGCCAAGCTGGGTCACAGAAATATCGGCAACCGCTTCCTCTCGGGTTTCAATGAACGGGATCCGGTTAGGATCGATCTGAAACACACGTGGTTTTGGATTGAAACCTAAAATGGGTTGTCTCCTAAGGCCTGGAAAACGGGCCTTGAATTCACTTCGGATCTCAATATCCTGAGGATTTATCTCAGGCAGTAATGTATTATCCGCACCGGTCTGACGATTTTGTGCAAAGGTAATAGCCGGTAATAAAAATGCAATAAACAGAAAAAATGTGGGTGTTTTGCTCATCATAGAATTGCGTTTCCTGAATGTACTAAAATTTGAGAGAAGGTTTAAGGCATAGCTAACGAAAAAGATGTACTGTAATTATGATCCGATGTTCCTCATATGGGCCTTATGGCAGCTATTTAATAGATGTGACATTAATTTTAAAAAATGTAAGAAACGGTATCTTGAGTAAAAGATAATCAACTCTGTAAAAGAATTGCAGGAATTGCTGAATTGACTTAAATAAAAACTGCACACAAGATAATCGGTGTGAAAGGCGTTTGTCTATTGGTTCATCTGATGAAGTCAAAGAATTCCACAGATAATTGAAAAAATGAGTGTTATCTTAGAACGACATTTTGATAAAGTAAATTTCTACAGAAAGAAAGGATAAGGATCATGAAAAGAGGATTATTTTTACTCACCGTTTTTGCAATGATATTCAGCGGTCCGCTGATGGCTCAAAGCAGTGAGAGTTCGCAAGCTAAAGTTGAGATCGTAAAATACAGCGATTACCAATGCCCGGCTTGTAAGTATTACGTACCTATTGAAGAGCAACTGAAGGCGGAATTCGGTGAAGAGATATCACTCATCACAAAGCATTTTCCACTGAACATGCATGAATATGCTCAACTAGCATCAAGAGCAGCTGAAGCCGCAAGAGCTCAGGGCAAATATCAGGAAATGCACGATATGATCTTTGCCGGACAGGAGCAGTGGTCAAGAGGTAATGCCGAATCCATGTTTATTGGCTATGCCAAGAGCCTGGAACTTGATATGGAAAAATTCCGCGCAGATCTTAATTCAGCCGATATGCAACGCATTGTGATGGCAGATAAACGGCAAGGGATGCGCCTGAATGTAAACTCTACCCCTACTTTCTACATCAATGGTGATAAGGTGGAAAGAAATCCCCGCACCTTTGAAGAATTCAAAGCTCTTGTAGAAGGCTACATGAATTGACCTGATCTTTAGAGAATTTAAGGGGCTTCAGTAATGAGGTCCCTTTTTTTATGCCACAGAGTTTTTAAAGGAAGCTGATTCATAGTCAGTTTTTGTCTTATCTTTGAGCAAATTCGAAATCTTTATTTACCATGAAAGAATACATCGCTGAGATCATCAGCAACTCACTCAAACAATTTGATCTGCAAGAGAAACCGGATATCAGAATAGAGGCTCCAAATCAGCCTGAACACGGAGATGCCTCATCCAATATTGCCATGATGCTGGCCAAACCACTGAGGAATAACCCTCGTGCCATTGCCCAACAGGTTGTGGATGGCCTTGAGTATGATGAGAAAAAAATATCTGCTGTTGAGATTGCCGGACCGGGGTTTATCAATTTCAGGTATTCGGATGATTATCTGTTTGACGAGTTGAATGAGGTCTTAACAGGGGGAGAATCATTCGGAAAAACCGATACAAATACAGGTAAAAAGGTGTTGGTAGAATTTGTGAGTGCAAACCCAACCGGGCCGCTGACAGTTGGCCACGGCCGTAATGCGGTATTGGGTGATACTGTGGCACGATTGCTTGAATGGACCGGCGCGGATGTGGAAAGAGAGTATTATTTCAACGACGCCGGGCGGCAGATGCGTGTTTTAGGTGAGAGTGTCAGGGCGCGTTATTATGAACTGCTTGGTAAAGATGAGAAGTTTCCGGAGGGAGGATACGAAGGAGAATATATCAAGGATATTGCCAAATCTTTACTTGATGAATTTGGAGATGGTTTGTTGAGTGCAGCCGATGAAAAGCCATTCAAGGAAAAAGCTGAAGAGGAGATCTTTGCAGATATCAGTGCAACTCTGAAGCGCATGAATATCAAAATGGACTCCTTTTTTAACGAGCACAGCTTGTATGAAGATGGTAAGATCGAAGAGACCATTCAAAAGCTTAGAGATCTCGATCTGGCTTACGATGAAGACGGAGCGGTTTGGTTTAAGACCACCGCTTTTGGCAAGGATAAAGACACGGTGTTGGTTAAAAGTTCGGGTGAGCCGACCTATCGCCTGCCTGATATAGCATACCACGCCAACAAGTTAGACCGGGGATATGACCTGTGTGTGGATGTGTTTGGTGCCGATCACATCGCCACTTACCCGGATGTTCTGAGTGGGATCAAATCCCTCGGTTACGACCCCGATAAGGTTGATGTGGTTGTCTATCAGTTTGTAACGCTGGTTAAAGATGGCAAACCGTTCAAGATGAGTACACGGAAGGCTAACTTTGTGACTTTGGATGATCTGATGGACGAAGTGGGTGCCGATGTAACGCGCTTCTTCTTCCTCATGCGTTCCCCAAATACCCACCTCGAATTTGATATAGCCCAGGCCAAAGAAGCCGGCGAGAAGAACCCGGTGTTTTATCTGCAATATGCCCATGCTCGCATCTCAAGTATTCTCAGAAAAGTGAATGATGAATATGAACTGAGCGGAAGGGCTAACCTGAAGTTGTTAGAGCATCCAAGTGAGATCATGCTTATCAAAACCATGCTGAAGTTTCCAGAAACCGTTGGCAATGCAGCAAGGCTGCGTGAACCACACCACGTGATCACCTTCCTTAATGAACTGGCATCAGCCTTTACCTCCTTCTATCATGATTGCAGAATTTTAGGTGAAGACGAGGAGCTGGCTCATGCCCGAACAGAATTGGCAAAAGCTACTGCTCAGGTACTTAGAAATGGATTGGGCATTCTGGGCATATCGGCACCGGATCAGATGTAAGAAGGTCTGTCTTTTCAGGCAGGGTGCATATTTTGATTTATAAAGGATGCAGGTTAGATTCTTTGAAAACCCTAAGAATTCAAACCTATGAGCCGAGCGTTCTTAACGGTATTAGTAATTTTATTGCTGTCGCTAAATGATCTTTACGGGCAATTTTTTGAGGTCACTGATAGACTCACCTTAGAAGAAAATAATGAGGTGATCTTAGGCTTGCCAAGATTTCAGGAAAGAATTGGAAATGAAATATTGGTTGTAGATCAGGAAACTCACCGTGTATTGGTCTATGATAAAGAGGGAAAACTGTTGACCCACTTTGGGAGATATGGAAGGGGTCCGGGGGATCTCGAGAAACCAACCTCTGTCGTAAAATTATCAACAGGGGAATATCTCGTTTCAGAATTCAAAGGAAGGATTTCAAAGTTTGACGCTACGGGAAAATTCCAATCGGTAACAGACACGGGTATTCCGCGATTAAATGGCTTAAAGATACTGCCAAATGGAGTGGTATTGTTGATTGGTGGTATGACCACTCCTGATGACCATTATTTACTGCACTTGTTTGATCCGTTAACTATGGAAGTGGAAAAAGCATTTTTCCAACTACCGGTCGATCCAGCAGAATATGGTATGCAGCCACTCACATTAGCTGAGTCTTCGTTTGCGGTAGTTTGTCAGGATAAGATCGTTGCGAGCCATGCCATGCTACCTAAACTCTTTTACTTCGACTTTGATGGAGAAAAAGTAAGCGAGGTTCAAATCAAATCGGATCTATTTTCAATAATGGAAAAGCACCAAATGTCATCTAATCCGACAAGAATGATGGAGATCTACGGTTCAGCCTCCTGGTTATCCGGCTTGCATTGTCTGAATAATGGGTCTGTATTGGTTCAATTTTATCAAAACCTCAAAATGAAAAGGAATCCATTGGTGGCCATGCTTATTGGCAAACACGGAAATGTATTAAATGAACAAACAGAGACCCCTGATATCAAGTTTTCAATTAGAGGAACCGATACGGTATATGTGAAAGATCCTGAGTCAGATCTATTAAACAGCTTATTAAAGGCAACGGTCAACAAAGACTGAGGTATGAGACCTAAGAGGGTGCAAGATTCATTTTGTTGTAACGGTAAAGAGATGCCCGAATAAAGTAGATAGCCCAGGTTACGATTCCGAAGAATTTGAAGGCATCTTCAAACATATAGGCAATGCCTTCCTGAGGAAGAATAAAATCCCCAACAACTGATAAGCCTAAAAAGAATCCGGCAAGCAAAAAGATCAATAAGTCGTTGGATATGATCTCATCAAAAAATTTGATAAACCAGGTTAAAGCCAGAATCAGGTATATCAGATACACCTGATATTGCTCCATATTCAGATGCCAAAGTGCCAGATAATCGTGAAACATGAACAGGTCATCGAACAATAGCAGTGAGGTAAGTAAACCGGACCATAAAAGAAAAGAGGCTGATCTTCCTTTTAACTTGTTCTTCAGCAAAATGTATGAGAAGAATAATACAGAGGCCGTTGCACACCATATAAGTGCCCCGAGATTGGAAACCACACCAACAAACGGATGGGAGTCGAAAGTAGTAATAGGGTCTGCGGTAAATTTTTCAATCTCAAAGTCCATCCACTGACTACTGAAGTAAATGAGAATAAAAAATGCTATCAAACCCGTGTAAGTGACAAGTAGTAGCGTGAGTGGAAACGGTTGCCCCGAGGCTTTTTTATCCATGATATGAGCTTTTGGTTACGTCTGTATGTGCTGTTAAATACCCGGAGCTTATTTTATTACTCCTAATGTTTTGTACCCTAATAAAGTAACTGAAACAGTTATCTCAAGAGATTAAAATTTCTAAATTATAGAATAAGAGATTTAGAAATGCAGACTAAGCCGGAACCAACTTCGTAAAGCACACAATGCCCTTCACCAGCTGTTCTTCCACTTTAAAACCGGCCTGATTGAATAGCTTGTTGCTTTCATCAACGGTCCAGAACTTTATACCACCAAGGGAGGCTGATTCCTGAAGAAGTCGCCCGTACCAGGCATCGGACTTAATGAGGTGCATCATGAAGAAAACCCCATCCTTTTTTATTACCCGTTTTGCCTCGTACAGCACTTTGATCTCTTCAGTGAGCTCATTGAGTGTGCCTCCCATAACGATACCATCAAAAGTGTTCGAAAAGAAAGGCAGGTGGCGGCCATCGGCTCTGAGGAAGTACATGTCGGTTTCATCAGCTTCCGCTTTGAGGCGAGCCTCTTCAAGCATTTGCGATGAAAAATCTAACGCAACGATGTTGGCCTTTTTCTGAGCAGCTTTGAGGGCCCTGCCATATAGTGCGGTTGAACAGCCGAGATCAAGATACCAGCCATCCACTTTAGGAGCGGTCCATTCTATAAGCAGTTCGTGCTCCTTTTCAATGGGGAATTCTTCTCCCGAGAGCAGTGATAGTGATCGTTTACGCCAGATGTCTTCATAGATCGAGGCTGTAAGTTTCCAGTGATTGGAGTAATTAGCAATGGAGGTAAAATCAGGCTCTTTACCTAACAAGTCTATGATGTTATTCTTGATCGGGTATTCATCCCCTTCTTTGGATACAACGGTTCCGTTAAAGGGCTTGGCTAATTGAGCGACCTCATCGGGGACGTGAATACCGGCGCGTTCATTTATGGGCGAACGTAATTCTAACTTCATAATGGGTGATTTTTAAAGAGGATACGCTTTTGAACCGTAATGTGTTTCAGAGACTTTTAAAAACCTGAGGGCTCCTACTTTTGCAAAACGATCGAAATCTGAGCACCTTTGTCAACACTTAACATGCGGGCAGCATTTCCTTTGTTGATGCCAATCTCCAGCATGCCCGATGAACCGATAAAGGCGGCCGGTTCACCCTCTTCAACGTCCCCAAAGGTCGATACTATCTTATTGAGCATGGTATTTCCGACATAAATCTTAACAATTTTCTTTTTCAGGTGATCTTCGATCAGGTAACCGGAAAGGTTTGTGATCAGGTTCCCGAAACGGTCGATATGAACCACCCAGCCTTGCAAACCGTCTCTGTCAGCAATAGGAACCGCCCAGTGGTAGGTCACCAGGTCGTCGATCGGTTCACCGATCTCATGAATGGGAACGCCTTTACTGAGGTGAGCGGAAACCGGCGCAAAGATATCACGACCGTGAAAGGTGTTGGATACACCCTGCTTCCAGAATGTTGAATTGCTCAGCTTGTAGGCTTTAAAGTCGTATTCCTTGAACAGAAGAGAGAAAATGCCATTATCAGGCCCTACAAAATATTGATCCTCTATCTTAAGGGCGATGGGATGCCGGCTGGTACCCACTCCCGGATCGACCACAACAAGGTGAACGGTTCCCGGTGGATACAAAAAGGCAGAATTCTTTATAACCCAGGCCCCCGCCATGATATCCTGAGGCGGGATCTCATGAGAAACATCCACGAAACGGACATCGGGAGCTATTCCAAGCATCACCGCTTTCATGGCGCTAACGTAATGGTCCTGTAATCCGAAATCAGTTGTAAGGGTTATGATCTGACTCATCAGGCATAGCTGTTGAGCATCACCGGCATCACAAGCATTAGGATATCTTCGTTCTCATTTTCCTCAGAAGGCTTTACGATCCCGGCACGGTTAGGCGAAGAAAACTCAAAGGTAACCTCATCGTCGTCAATGTTGCTGAGTACATCCCCAAGGTATTTTGCATTGAAACCGATCTCCATCTCGTCGTTTGAGTATTCGCATTCGATGGTTTCTTTGGCTTCACTGCTCATATCAAGGTCCTCTGCACGGATGGTTAGTTTGTCTGAACCAAGTTGCAGTCGGATCTGACGCGTAGTTGTGCTGGAAAAGATAGCCACACGTTTAACGGTGGAAAGCATCTGATCTTTGCTGATCGTCAGGAATTTGTCGTTGTCTCTTGGGATCACAGAATCGTAGTTGGGATACTGCTCGTTGATGAGGCGGGTGATCACAATGGTATTTCCACTTTTGAAACGGGCATGATCTTCAGTTACGGTCAGATCACAATCGTCTCCTTCAATGGTTTTCTGTATGAGGCTCAGGGCTTTATCCGGAACAATGAAATTTACGTCATTATCGGCTGTGATCTCACGGTTGGTGTATTTTACCAAACGATGACCATCAGTTGCCACAAATTTACTTTCGTCCGTTCCGATCTGAAAATATACACCCATCATGGCCGGCCTCAGGTCATCACTTGATACGGCAAAGAGTGTTTTGTGAATGGCATTGTGCATCAGCTCAGCGGTTGTGCTGATCGTGGTACCGTCATCTAAGGAAGGCACTTCAGGGAATTCATCGGCATCATCCCCCACCAGCTTATAGGTGCCTTTGTCAGTACGGAAATTGATGTTCTTTCGGTCATCCACATCAAAGAATACCGGAATATTTGGCAGCTGACGAAGGGTTTCAAGTAACCTGCGTGCAGGAATAGCTACAGCTCCTTCTTCCTCAATATCCGCATTGATGTATTCTATGATCGAGATCTCCAGATCGGTGGCTGTCAGTTTTAGCTTTCCGTCTTCGCACTCAAAAAGAATGGTTTCAAGAATGGGCAAAGTGGCTTTTGAAGGAACGGCTCCAATAACGGCCGAAAGTCCTTTGTTCAGTTCATTACTCGATACGGAAAATTTCATATACACAAGTTTTAAAGTGGTTTAAGGGCCCTTTTTATCCGATATTGCCCTTTCATTGAAGTGTGCTTATACTAAGAAATACTCGCTCTCTCTGCAACCGCAGAAAGTGCAATTTTCAGTCCTGTCAAGTCACTGTTAGTAACCATTTAGCGCTGCATTAATTTAACTATAAAACTCATCAGATGATCCGTTTCCTTCCGGCGCTTATAGTTCTTTTTTTTGGCTCTGTGGAGGTGTTAGCCCAGGCTGCAGCGGCAAAGTATGGAAATGACTTTTTATCAACCGGAAGCGGCGCAAGAGCCCTGGGGATGGGTAATGCCCACGCCGGTTTAGCGAGTGATGTAACATCAGGTTATTGGAATGTAGCCGGGCTGGCCGGTATTACCTCTCCGCAGATCATGTATATGCATTCAGAGCGTTTCAATGGTATTGTTGGGTATGATTACGGAGCCGCTGCACTCCCATTGAAACACACTAAAGGAGTGGTTTCGGTTAGTTTTTTCAGGCAGGGAGTAGATAACATTGCTAATACTTTGAATGCTTGGGATCGGGAACGCGATCAGCCCCGGGGAAATGTGGAGGACTACATTACCCGTTTCAGTGCGGCGGATATGGCCTTCTTCTTTTCATATGCTATGCAACGCACCAATAACTTTTCATTTGGAGCATCCGCTAAGGTCATTCATCATAAGCTGGGGCCGTTTGCACAAGCCTGGGGGTACAGCCTGGATGTAGGCGTTAAATACAAAACGGAGATCGCGGATCTTGGGGTATCTGTCAGGGATATTACAACCATGCAAAAGATGTGGACGGTGGATGAAAGTGCGTTTGGTGATTATGAAGCACAATTCGACAGCCTGGGTGCTACCCTTCCTACCGGTCAGAATGAGTATGTGTTACCTTCTGTTTCACTCGGTGCCTCAAAAAAATTGAACATTACCAACGACCTGAAAGTTGTTGCTGCTGTGGATGCCGATCTGTTTTTTGAAAACCGACAGGCTTATTATATCAACGTCGGCAGGATGAGCATTGAGCCTCATGTAGGTGGAGAAATTTCATACAGAGACCTGATCGCATTGCGGGCCGGAGTCACGGATTTTATTACCGACCCGGTGTCCGGTTTTACTGTTTCCCCTACCCTTGGTATGGGACTGAAAGTCTCCCGGTTTGTGCTCGATTATGGCTTCGCCAGTTTTGCCGGAGCATCCAATGATATGGGCTTTACCCACCGTATTTCGCTTAGGTTTGATTTTAATTAGTGTTGCGGTATTTCAGTTTGATGGTGTTACGGTGTTATAGTTTTTACATTATAACACCGTAACACTTTAGCACAATCACACCTTAACACTAATAATCTACATTTTGCGCATTATACTTTTAGGTCCTACGGCATCCGGTAAAACTGAGCTATCCCTCAAGTTGGCAGAGAATTTAGATACAGCTATCATATCGGCTGACTCAAGGCAATGCTATAAGCATATCGATATCGGAACTGCAAAGCCATCTCCCGAAGAAATGAAAAGGGTGAGGCATTACAATATTTCTCTGCTTGACCTGGAAGAGGATGATAACGCCATGAATTTTCAGAGACGCGCGAAGGCCTGGGAGCAGAAAATTCTGGAAAAATCTGATCACGTGCTGTATGTAGGAGGAAGCACACTCCATATCCAAAGTTTGATTCAACCCTTCAACGAAATGCCGGAAGCTGATGAGGATAACATCACAAAATTAAACGAGCGGGTTGAGCGTGAAGGGCTTGAATCGCTTTACAATATGTTGAAGGAAATTGACCCTGAGTACCTTGAAAAGATGGACGGCATGAACCGACAACGGATCATAAGAGCCCTGGATGTATGGATGCAAACCGGAAAGCCATTTAGCAGCTTCCATCAGCGGGGAGAGATACAGCCTGATGAGAACACCGTTGTATTTGGTTTGAGGTGGCCCAGACAGAAACTCTACGAACGCATAAATAAGCGCGTGGATCAGATGGTAGAACAGGGGTTGGTTAATGAGGTGAAGTCAATACTTGAAGCCGGGCATTCAAAAGATCTTCAATCGCTGAATACGGTCGGATATCAGGAGATCATAAAATACCTGGATGGAGAGTGGTCGCTGGAAAAAGCCATCGAGAAGATCAAAACAAGCACAAGGCGGTACTCAAAACGACAAATGACCTGGTACAAAAGATGGGAATTCATTCATTGGCTGGAACCGGATAAGATGATTGTGGATGAAATGCTGCAGCGGATTGGTTAGTTCAGAAACGAAAGTCAATGAAGAAACCCTTCAACAGATAGATCTTCATCAAGATCTTCCCAATGTATTCCAATACCTCCACCAATAAGACGCCAATTATTTAACTCTTTTTCAGAGGCATCACGTAGCTTTGGAAACCATTCCAATGGAACAGAGATCACCCTTCCATCTTCCAACTGTGCAATTAACATATTATCAGAAAAACGTACTTTTTGGGCAATTGCCGGCTTATTTTTTACTAAAGTATTCATTCCATTCCCTTATAAAATGTTGTTCGTTTTCTTCAATTAGCTTGCGAATTTTATTTAATTCTGAAGAATGATATCCTTTAGAATATGCTAATGAAACGGGGTTTATCCAAAATTTACAATATCCGTCTCCACTTTCAATATGTATATGGACGGGCTCATTTCCCTCATTACTAAAAAAGAAAAAACGATAACCGTCTATTCTTAAAACTGTTGGCATGTCTCAATATTATAAAAACGGTGGATTTATAGAAATAAATTATCATGTGTTTTACCCTTCTAAATCCACGAATACAAGTTAGCAGCTAAGTTGCAGAAAGGTTAACTTTGGAACTCATTTTAAACGAAGCCCGACTATGTACAAAGCGAAAGTAAACGTGACGCTCCGACCGTCAATTTTAGACCCTAAAGGAAAAGCCGCTCATCATGCTCTGCAAAACCTTGGATTGAATGAAGTTCAGCAGGTTCGCATAGGTAAATTCATTGAGCTTGATGTGGAAGCAAAAGACGAAAAAACGGCCAAAGAGATCGTAGAATCAGCATGTACACAACTGCTGGCCAATGAAGTGATGGAAGATTTTGAAATAACGATCGAATCCTGATCTATGACAATTCTTGCTCAAAGACATATCATTGATATCTTGCTGAGCGAAGAAGGCGTTGATTATAACGTAGAGACACAGGAGGAAACAGACGTTGAGGAGGCTATAAATACTCCATGGCGACTTATTCTGTATGATGACGACATTCACACTTTCGATGAGGTTATTGCACAGTTAATGAAAGCCACGGGATGTGGTTTGGAAAAAGCAGAGGAGTTAACCTGGAAAGTGCATAATGAGGGTAAGGCCATCGTTCACGAAGGCGAGTTTGAAGAATGCCTCAAGATCGATAGCGTACTTAAAGAAATTCAACTTGTTACCGAAATAAAAGGATAGAAACATGGCCACATTTGGCGTATTAGTATTCCCGGGCTCAAATTGCGATCACGATGCCTATCATGCCCTTAAACATGTAATGAATTCCGAGGTCAAATTCCTTTGGCATAAGGATACAGACCTTTCAGGTATTGACTTCCTGATCGTACCCGGAGGATTTTCCTACGGTGATTATCTGCGATCCGGCGCTATTGCCAGATTCTCACCGGTTATGCAGGAGGTTGTCAGGTTTGCTGAAAAAGGTGGGCCGGTCATGGGTATCTGTAATGGTTTTCAGATCTTGCTTGAGGCAGGATTGATTCCGGGTGCTATGATGCATAACGAAAAGCTCCAGTTCGTGTGCAAGAATGTATATATAAGAACGGAGTCAACCGATAGTATCTACACCTCAGGATTAGAAAAAGGGCAGATATTGGATATTCCGGTCTCTCATGGCGAAGGCAATTATTTTATTGAACAAGACGGGTTGAAATCCCTTCAGGACAATGATCAGATCTTGTTTAGATACTGTAATGAGCAGGGCGAGTTGACGGAAGAAGCCAATTTTAACGGATCGGTCGACCATATTGCCGGTATTGTGAATAAACAACGAAATGTATTAGGTATGATGCCCCATCCTGAACGAGCAATGGAAAAACTACTGGGTTCGGAAGATGGAAAACCGATCTTTGAATCTATTTTAAACTCACTTTCTGTAGCTTAACCCCATTATGAGTACAGAAACACAACCCGAACTTATGCTGCACAGCAATAGCCTGGTTAAGCGCTATAAGAAGCGAACGGTTGTGGACGAAGTATCGATCAATGTAAAACAGGGTGAAGTAGTTGGTTTACTTGGGCCAAACGGAGCCGGTAAAACCACTACCTTTTACATGATGGTGGGCCTGGTTCGGCCTAACAGCGGCAGAATCTTTTTAAACGAAAAGAATCTGACCAAAATGCCAATGTATAAACGAGCCAGAATGGGAATCGGGTACCTGGCACAGGAAGCAAGTGTGTTCAGAAATCTAACCGTACGGGAAAATCTGGAGTCGGTATTGCAGTTTCTTTCGGTTCCCAAGAAACAGATCGATCTGAAAGTGGATAAGCTTATCGAAGAATTTGGGCTACAGAAGGTTGTTGACAGTAAGGGATATAGTTTGTCGGGTGGGGAGCGCCGAAGATGTGAGATCGCCCGTGCTTTGGTAACCGATCCAAAATTTATTTTACTTGATGAACCATTTGCCGGCGTAGACCCAATTGCGGTTGAAGATATTCAGCAGATCGTATCAGGTTTAAGGCATCAAAATATTGGGATCCTGATCACAGACCATAATGTACATGAAACTTTGGCTATCACGGATCGAGCATACCTAATGTTTGAGGGTAAGATCTTAATGGAAGGTTCAGCAGATGTGTTGGCCGAAGATGAAAAAGCCAAGAAATTATATTTAGGTAAACAATTTAAACTAGACCGATATACAACTGATTAATGGCTATGCAAACGATCACTGTTCATGACCTTAAACAAAAGCAGGAAAACGGGGAATCATTTTTCTTGTTAGACGTCCGTGATTACCACGAATATCTGGTATCAAACATTGATGGATACCATATCCCGTATGAAGAGTTGGAAAACCGATTGGACGAGATCTCTGAACATACAGAGTCTGAACTGATCGTTATGTGCAGGTCGGGTAATACCAGTATGGATGCCTGTAAAAAGCTTAAAGAAAAAGGGTTCAACAACGTGATCAGTTTACAGGGAGGCATGATGCGTTGGGCCAAAGAAATTGACCCTTCTCTTCCGTTCATGTAACGCGATCAATACACAAATGTGTGCCGGTCTCGTTATGCCAGTGCTGCTATCTGGTTGAGTAACTCCTGATTGCTATCCGTATTCTTAAGTACTTTAAGCAAACCTAACATAGACTCTTTAGGTGATTTTTTCAGAAGATATCGCCTTACCATATTACGTTCTTCCAGAGAATCCGTGATGAATTTATGCTCATTTCTTGTGCCGGAAGCCTGAATATTAATGGCGGGATAGATGCGGTCGTTGGCTAACTCACGATCCAAAACAAGTTCCATATTACCGGTTCCCTTGAACTCCTCAAAGATCAGGTCATCCATACGGGAATTAGTTTCGATCAAACAGGTTGCGATAATGGTCAATGAGCCGCCACCTTCAATTTTTCGGGCTGAACCGAAGATCTTTTTGGGTATTTCGAGAGCTCTGATATCAAGTCCCCCGGAGAGCGTTCGGCCACTGTTGGTTTGAACCGCGTTGTAAGCTCGGCCAAGGCGTGTGAGAGAGTCTATCAGCAGAACAGCATCCTCTCCCATTTCTGCCTTTCTTTTAGCATAGCCGAGAGCCATTTCGGTAATACGAATGTGGCTATCTGTATTCTTATCGTTTGAGGAAGCAAAGACCTCTGCCTGTGTGGTTCGGATAAAGTCGGTAACTTCTTCCGGTCGCTCATCAACCAATAGAACACTGACATGAATATCATCGTAATTATCAGTCAATGATTTTGCGATCTTTTTTAATAAAACGGTTTTACCGGTTCTTGGAGGAGCAACAATAAGTGAGCGCTGACCTTTACCAATAGGAGCCACCAGATCAATAACACGCATTTCAACGTCGTCAGGCTGAAAACCAAGCTTGATCCAGTCAACAGGCATAATGGGAGTTTGCCGTTCAAAACGGCTTGATTTCTTCCATGCCTCTACCGGCCTGCCGTTGATCACATCTACAGAGGATACATGTTTTCTTCCCTGATTGTCTTCTTCAAACTCCCCTTCCAATACTAAACCCGGACGTAATTCAAGTTCTTTAACTTCATCCGGTTTCATAAACGGATCCTGAGGCTGGTACGAAAATTCGTAGTCAAGTTTTCTGATAAATCCCCATCCCTTGGAGTTGATCTCCAAAACACCGGCGTATCGACCGGCTACTCCATGGTTATTCTTCCAGTTGAATTTTGGAATGAAAACATTGTTGTTATTCTTGCCGCGGTTTCCACGGTTTTTGTTACGGTTCTTATAATTTTTTTTCCGTGCCATATAGTTGATGCGAATTGTTATGAACTTCTCCCGATATCGAAGTGTAAACCAGAAATGTTTTTGTAATTAGATAGGAGGGAGAGAAAAAATAGGTGCGGATCTCAGATCCGCACCTTAAATCTTAGTGGATGAGAAAAGATACAAATGTTTTTATTGATACCAAATTAACGAACGGTTGTTGATTCGTTGATCCAGCTGTAGCAGTCTCTGAGGGAACCGTCTACTCTGATCGTATCTCCATCTTCAAGGTTTAACGTGAAGAATTTGTCTTCAGAGTTTGGAGACACATCTTCATAAGTAGAAAGTTGTTGGTTTACAGTGCCGGCAACTGAAGGATCTACACTTTTTGCTTTGTTCAGGTAGTCAATGACAACCCAGTAAACCACTTTATCAGCTGCTTCAAGCTTTCTGCCTTCGGTACATTTGGTTACTGCAGCTCCATAAATGGTAGCCATCTTAATAATGGTGTTACCATCATTTGGATCAATTTGCAGGGCCTGTTGTACGTAACGTTTGGCAGTCTGCAGGTTCTCAATATTAATATTCATATCAGCCAGTCGCAGATAAACCGTTTTTCGTTGATCATCTGTATCAGCTCTTTCTAACGCCTGCTCGTAGAACGTGATGGCTTCGGTGTAATTGGCGTTACTTCTATCAAATTCAGCAAGGCTGTAGGCACTTTCGTAAGTAGGTTCCAGCTCATTGATCTTAACTTTGACTTCATTGAGCTTATCACGCTGATCAAGGCTTTCATAGGCACCTTCAAGGGCTTTCAGGGCATCCAGGTTATTCGGATCGTTCTCTAACAGAGGCTCAAAATAAGCCACACGTTCTTGTGGAGAACCAAGGATGTCTTGCTGTTTTTCACCCAGAAAGTCTGCTAACTCACCGCTAACCATAGGGCTGACGGTATCGATCAGGTTTTGAGCGTCTTCCTTTCGGTCTTCGCTAACCAGGTGGTTCAGGGCTTGGCGCAGGTAGTACCCGTTACCCATGTTGGCGGCTCGTTCAGGGTCGATCTCGAAAAGCATTACGTAGTCATTGTAGGCCTTATCTAGACCTCCATCAATGATATTGTAATTTTGCTGGTAGAAACGTCCGCGATCAAAAACGATGTCGAATTTATCTTCAGGATTATCACCAAAAAGTTCGATGGCTTCGTTCAGCAAAGTTTCAGCTGTGTCAATGTAAGCTGCTTTGATTGTAGGATCATCCTTGCTTCGTCCAACTTCGTCATAGATCTTAACCAAACGCTCGTATTGAGTTAATAAGCTAAAGCGAGGATTACCCTCGATCGTTTCGGGTTTTGCACAAGTCATCCATCGGCCATAATCCAATGCGAACTCATAATCGCCGGATTTATAGTTTTCGTAAAAAATAGAATAAGCTGCCAAAGGAGATAATCCACTTGGTGGTTCTTGCTGGCATTCTGCCTGTGCATTAATAATAGGAGAGCTAACAAAAAGAATCCCTAAAAGCGTAATTAATTGTTTCATTGTTCTTAACTGTAATTAAAGCTGTTAGTTAAATAAACTAATCAGAGTGTTTATTTATTATAAATAAGGAATAATTAGTTCAATTTAGGTCTGAAAAACATGAGCTCAGTCAGATTAACAGAGATATTGAACGACCAAATTCTTTCCTGAATAAGATCATTAGCCGTGGTTCCTCTCAAACCATATCGGGCACTGAGATCTATAGTTGAATTGGAGAACGGTGAAATTATTCCTAAACCGGCAGAAAACCAAAGTGTATTAATGTTTTCTTGAGCGGTCTTGAGGTGACCTGAGTCGTAGGCCATTCCGGCGTTATACCGAAAATTCGAGAAAAAACTGTTTGAATTGGTTCTGTAGGCATGATATTCAGCGCCCAAACCAAGCTTATAACGGTCTGACAGTTCAAACGTATCGTTTGTAGTGTTCAGGTTAAAATTTGTTTCACTCCATTGTTGAAACTTACCTTCCAGCGATACATTGAACAGTGTACTTGGGTAATAGGTGAACCCACTGTTTAATTCCAGAGGCAGCTCTGCTTTTCCGCCAACATTTTCGTCAAGCGTGACTTCTTGCACCTGATTATTCACCTGACGAGAACCTAAGATGGATTCTTTAGTATTAATTTCTACAGGCAGTATAGCTGTAGCTCCAAAGCTAACACGGTCTCTGTCGCTGAATATGGTTGGGAATGAAGCCAGAAGCCCAAATTTATGACTGAAATCGGATCCGGTTATCTTTGAATCAATAACATTGGTTGTGAAAGAGCCATCGTCAAAAAACAGCTCACGTGAATTATTTTGCGAGAGAAATACCAGAGAGGGAGCATAACCGACAGATATATTTTTGTTGATGCTCCAGCCAAAACCGATCTCAAATTTACTGATCCCGCCGGTACCATAGGCATCAGAGGCGTAGTCAATCGTTTGGTTTTGCTCATTCAGTATGCTGCTGGTGTTAAAAAACCTATAATTAGATCGTGTAACCGGGTGCAATGAGGCAGAGATCCCAAGTTTTTCTCTGTAAACAGGGAATGTAAGTTGCAGGTAGCCTGCCTGAAGAGCCGTGTTCTTACTTTCTGTAGTATTATCTTCAGAAAGAAATTTTGAGAGACTAAAGCCGGTAGAGGCTGTTGAAAACGTATTGGTTCCCCAAAGTGCCGGATTATGCAGTCCGTTTGATTGGGCATTATCTAAAGAGATACCGGAGATCCCCATGCTGAGCTCTCGCGAAGTGTTAGTTTCAACCGGGAAGCCCATGCCAAAAAGAGAATAAAAAGATCCACTTTTGCCAATACTGCTTTCATCGCTTTGTGCAAGAGCATTGCTGCTGAAAATGAACAGTAATGCAAAAACCGCGGTAAAAAATGTATATGAGTTCAGTTTATTCATTCAATGTAAGAGATAATAAGTTTGGGCCTTCTATCAGCCTGCGCATTTCCATTATAGATCTGTGTGGAACGGAGAACTCCGGATAATGATCCTATGCCAACATATATTTCATCTGTTTCAGCTCCACCGTAAAACAGGTTATTTAAAAGTAAAGTGATATTGCTGTTGTATGTTTCCGTGGATAGAGAATCTCTTGAGGCAGTAAATTCAGGTTGTGTAAGCTGATATTCAAAAGCCTCATCATAATCTGTGCCAAGGTGAAGGTTCAGTAGATTAAGGTTAGGCCTACTGTGATCGGCCGCTAAGGTACTGTTCAGGTCTTCTGAATTTTCCTGGATCACCAAACGGGCGTTTAATATGTTTTTGGAACGATATTCTTCTCTCAGCATTTCTAGGGGAAGATCGATGCGCATCACTTCTTCGAGAGTGGTAAAAAGTGAGGTCGTTTCCGGATTCTGCACGGCACCTGTTCTATCCATGAAATAAGCCCAGTTATTTAGCCCTACCCTGACGGTGTCAGATTCATCCGGACTCAATATCAAAAACTGACTGGCCGAAGAACTCATGAATGAGATCTTATTGGTATTACTTTCGGGTACAATAGCCAGCCCATGGAACTCATAACGGTAGGTTGAATCGGCATCATCTTCAGTACTGCTAAAGTACGGGTAATACTGATCTTTCCAGGATTCAGAGAGGTCAACGGTGATGTTTTTTTCCTGACCGATCGTAAAGCTTCCAACCGGATTTGCAGAATTATAGGCAACTTCTGAGTTGGATTTGATCTCGTTCCCTCTCCACGTTTCAGTTACTTCATAAATTGAGAATTCAGAAGTGGAAAGAGTATCTCCGTAGGTGTTCAGGCTATCCAGCTGGATCTGCAATTTCATGGAAAAGTTGTCGCCAACAATATCGAGACTGTCAGGGACCTGTACACTGCGGATCGGTTTTAAAAGGCCAACTGTTGAAACCTCGCCAAAAAGCTGGTCAGAATATTTACCAATGCTAAAAAGACCGAAATTTCCGGTATAACCAACAAAGTTTTCGGTTGTGGTGTTATCCAGAGTTAGCGTATCTGTAACTATTGATGGTTCATCAATAAAGCCACTGCCTACACTGCCGGGGTCTTCGCATCCATTTAGAAAAATAATTAAAGCTAACAGCGTAATGTATAAGGAAACAAAACCCTTATTGTGTGTTGTCATTAAGAAAGTATTTAAAAAGTTCTCTTTCGGTTATTCTGCGTCAGATATTTTGCGATAATATTCAGCGAACTTATCAGAAACATCTTCAGGTGAGCCCTGAATTTTTTCCGGCTTGATGCCAAGTTCATCAAATACGTCATCGAATTCGTCTTTCAGGTAGTTTCCTGTCACGACGTGATCGCTGTATTTCAAACCAAGTTTTAAAAGATCAACCTTTCCTTCTTCAGTAAGGTTATCAATATCGGTATCGGCCGGTAATCCGAGTAGCTCAAGAACACGCGCTGAATCAGAATCCCCTTCATTGATCGGGTGATGCAGATTATAAACGATCTTAGTGTCTTTGAAGATCTTCTCATCTTTGTACAGGGTTTTCACCAATAGTGGAGTCAAACCTGCAGGCCAGTCATGGCAGTGAATAATATCAGGCTGCCAACCGAGCTTAATAACTGTTTCCAACACGCCTTTATTGTAAAAGGCTAAACGTTCATCATTATCTTCGTAAAACTCTTCAGAATCGGGCTTTCTGAATAGTCCCTTACGCTTGAAGTAGGTGTCGTTATCTAAAAAGTAAACCTGTAGTTTAGCGTTGGGAATACTCGCCACTTTAATTTTCATGGTCTCAACATTCTCACCAACTTCTACTTCAATACCGGAAAGCCGGATCACTTCGTGAAGTCGGTTTCTTCTATCGTTGATGGTACCGTATTTGGGTAACAGGATCCGAATTTCAAATCCTTTGTCTTGTAGTGAAGCAGGCAAGAACCTCAGCAGGTCTGCTGTATAGGTCATGCGTGCAAATGGAGAAATTTCTGCTGCAACGTATAGAATTTTCATAAATGTATGCTCTCAGTGATTACTCTTTGTTAGAGATTGTATTACTATCTTTTATTACTTGATTTAAGTCTTCGTCATCATCCAGAGAATAGAAATCCAGAAGAGTATCGCCTCGTAATCCAAGTCGGAGTGTTTCTACTGCAATTACATCAGCAGGAACGATGTTTCCGAGGTTAACATTGCTTCCAAATTTTCGGATGAACCAAACCTGTTGTTCTTTTTGAGGAGCCTCAAAAATCAGTTTATCCTGAGATATTTGATCGGTTATCTCTTCGATCAATCCTGAACGAACTTCCCCGTTTGGCCGAAAAACACCCACTGTTCCACTCTCTCGAGCTTCACAAATTACTTTTTCTGCTCCGGCATTCAACTCTTCATTTATCACCTTAACCCATTTGTAAGGTGGTATGATCTCATTGGGGTTTTTACTTCCTACTTCCGAGTAAACCGTAAAATCTTTACTTAACTCTTTAATGATTGCCTGTTTTCTGTCGTCTGATAGCCAGATAGTGCCATTAGAAACCTCAACATGACTGATGTTATACCTTTCCATGAGGTTTACATAAGCATCCAGTTGATCTCTGAGCAGATAGGCTTCGAAAAGAGTGCCACCAAAATAGACCGGAATGTCAGCATTTTGATAGACGGCTATCTTTTCTTCAAGGTTTTGGGTTACATAAGATGTGCCCCATCCCAGTTTAACCACGTCAATATAGTTAGAGCTGGATTCAACAAGATCTTCGGCTTGCCTTACGCTATAACCTTTATCCAGGGCCAGTGTGAGGCCTTTAGTTCTGGGTTTATCAGTTCTGTAGGGTAAATTTTTGAGTGTAAATGCCATAAATTAGTTGAAATATGTAAGCCTGAAATATACAAAAACACTACCTGTATATGAAATCGGCTAACACTATAGTTATTTATCGCGGTTTATGTTCCTGTTACTAAGCTCGATGAGGTGGCGGATATGATCTTCATCTACAGAGTCTAGCATGTCGGTTGTGTACCTCCAAAGCCAGTTATTGGACGATGTGCCCGGTATGTTCATCCGGTGTTCAGCATCCAGCCCCATATAATCCTGTAATGGAAAAATAGCCTGGTCAGAGACGGATAACATCCCCAACCGAATAAATTCCCAATGAATATTCTTTCCATCAGAGCGCGTGTATGTTCGTGCCCGGTGCTGTTCCGTCTCGTTTGCTGATCGATACCAGCCAATAGCTGTATCATTATCGTGAGTGCCTGAATAGGCTACACTGTTTTGAGAATAATTATGGGGTAAAAAACTGTTTGTGGAGTCTGAATCGAAGGCAAACTGAATGATCTTCATTCCGGGGAAATTATATTTATCCCTCAACTTTTCGACACCTTCGGTTACAAATCCAAGGTCTTCAGCAATGATCGGTAATTCACCGCATTTTTCTAATATGGTGTCAAAAAGGTTTTCACCCGGACCTTCAACCCACCGGCCTTTTTCGGCTGTTTTTTCGGTGGCCTTTACTTCCCAGTAGGCATCAAAGCCACGGAAGTGATCCACACGAATGGCGTCGCAAGCTTCAAACATATGCTTGAAACGGTCAACCCACCAGGAGAAGCCATCTTTTTCGAGCTCATCCCATTTGTAAAGTGGATTACCCCAAAGCTGCCCGGTTTTACTGAAATAATCTGGTGGAACGCCGGCAACCAATTGCCGGTCTCCTTTTTTATCGACTTCAAAGTACTGAGGATTTGCCCACACATCAGCACTGTTATGGTCCACAAAGATCGGGATATCACCGACAACCCGAATTCCGCGTTCATTAGCGTATTCTTTCAGGGCGATCCATTGATTATAAAATTCGAACTGTAACCAGTATTGAAAATCGATCTGCTCACTGAACTTTTCCCGATAGCTTTTCAGTGCTTTGGGTTTTCTTTGAGCAAGATCCTTATCCCAGGTATTCCATGGTTGTTTATCGTAATGGAGAGAACAGGCCATGAAAAGAACGTAATCGTCCAGCCAGTGCTTATTTTGTTTTTTAAAAGCATTAAAGGCCTTTTCTTCCTCCTTACTCATGTTTTTATAAAACCGATCGGAGGCAAGCTTATAAACCTTGTCCTTATTATTGAAGGAAGTGTCGTAATCGGCTTCTGTTTCGGAAGGCAACTCAATTTCTTTGATCTCTTCTTTGTTCAGAAGTCCCTTTTTCTGTAACAGGTCTGGGCTGATCAGATATACATTGCCTGCAAATGCTGAATAGCTGGCGTATGGTGAATTTCCATAACCGGTAGGTGTTAAGGGCAGGACCTGCCAAATAGTTTGATCGGTTCGTTCTAAAAAATCAATAAAATTGCGGGCTTCAAATCCAAAATCACCCATTCCGTATTTGCCGGGAAAAGATGTTGGGTGTACCAAAGTACCGCAAGAGCGTGGAAACCTCATGAAATATCTAACTCTTAGGTTTTAAAATTACACCTGCGAGAGGTGGTATTGTAATTGAAATGTTTGCTTTTTGTCCATGCCACTCTCCCCATTCACCATGAATGTTATTATCACCGGCGTTGCTGCCACCGTAATATTCTGAGTCACTGTTCATGAGCACTTCATATTCTCCGGCATGGGGTACGCCTACCTTATAACCGTAGTGCACTGTTGGGGTGAAATTCAGAATGATGACAAGAAAATCATCAGGGTCTTCTGCACGGCGTATAAATGAAATAATACTGTTGTCTGCATCACTCACGTCAACCCATTCAAATCCCCTCCAGTCAAAATCGAGTTCGTGAAGTGGCTTTTCTTCTGTATTTAATTTGTTAAGATCTTTAACCAGGAGTTGTAATCCCTTGTGCTTCTCCCATTCCAGCAGATGCCAATCGAGAGACCGGGACTCACTCCATTCAGACCACTGTCCAAATTCACACCCCATGAAAAGCAGGTTCTTGCCGGGATGGGCATACATATAGGTATAAAGCAGCCGCAGGTTAGCAAATTTCTGCCAATCATCACCAGGCATTTTAGACAGCATGGATTGCTTCATATGTACGACTTCATCATGCGAAAAAGGCAATGTGAAGTGTTCTGAAAAGGCATAGATCAGAGAAAAGGTCAGTTGATCCTGATGATATTTTCTGAAGATCGGATCCTTTTCAATGTAGGTCAGGGTGTCATTCATCCAACCCATATTCCATTTGAAATCGAAGCCAAGTCCACCGGTTTCAGTAGGGCGTGAAACCCCACCCCATGAAGTGGATTCCTCAGCAAAAGTGATCACGCCGGGGAAATGGTGGTGAACTGTATCGTTGAATTTCCTTAAAAAGTCGATGGCCTCAATATTTTCTCTGCCGCCGTATTTGTTAGGGACCCATTCCCCTTCGTTCTTGGAATAATCCAGGTAAAGCATAGAGGCTACAGCATCTACCCTCAGGCCGTCGATGTGAAATTTATCGCACCAATACACCGCGTTAGAAATGAGAAAGTTTTGAACCTCCGTGCGTCCATAATTAAAGATGCAGGTTCCCCAATCTTTATGCAATCCTTTACGGGGATCGTCATGCTCAAAAAGTCCGGTGCCGTCAAATCGGCGAAGTCCGTGGTCATCTTTGGCAAAGTGAGCAGGCACCCAATCTACGATCACACCAATGCCTTCCTGATGACATTTATCCACGAAATACATAAAGTCTTCTGGAGTGCCAAACCGGCTTGTTGGAGCAAAATATCCTGTGATCTGATATCCCCAGGATGGATCATACGGATGTTCGGCCACCGGCATCAGCTCAACATGGGTGTACCCAAGTTCTTTCAGGTAGGGAACCAGCTGATCGGCAGTTTCTCTGTAGTTTAGAAAACCGGGGTCTTCCCCAACCTTTCGTTTCCAAGAGCCAAGGTGCATTTCGTAAATCGAAATTGGTTGATCAAGCGCTTGCCTGTCCGGTCTTGACTCTATCCATTCATCGTCATTCCACTCGTAATTATCCACTTCCGAAACAATGGAGGCTGTACCCGGCCTGAGTTCTGAATAAAAGGCAAAGGGATCGGCTTTCTTGAGGGGAGGATCCTGAACGGGGCTTTTAATTTCAAATTTGTAGTAGTCGCCGGCTTGTACATGTGGGATAAAGATCTCCCAGATCCCCTGATCGTGGAATTTTCGCATGCGGTGCACACGTCCATCCCAGCTGTTGAATTCCCCTATCACACTTACGCGCGTTGCACTGGGGGCAGTAACAACAAAATGGGTTCCTTTCACCCCATCAATTTCACGAGGGTGAGCTCCCATAAATTCATAAGCCTGATTGTGATTTCCTTCTCCCCAAAGCTGAAGGTCAAAATCACTGATCAGAGAGTCGAACTGATAAGCATCGCTGATGGTAAAGGTCTTTCCGTTATGAGGCTGGACCTTAAGTTCATAATTGAACCGGTTCTTCCTTCTCGTGAACACCCGTTCAAACAGTCCCTCATCAGAGATTCGGTCAAGGTCGTAAGATTTTTTATCTATGAGAACAGTTACGGATTTGGCCTCGGGCCGGAATGTGCGAAGCACGAGTTTGGTTTTGCCTTCGATCTCAACTTCATGCAATCCTAAAACTGAGAATGGATCACCATGAGAGCCGTCTGATATGGTAGAAATAATTTCTTTTGTAAGTGTTGAACTCATCACCGTTATTAGGTTCGAAAGGGCATAAAAGATACTAAAAGTTTATCAAATGTATGAGCCCATTTAAAGTGCTTTCAATTGCTTGTTTCTATATTTTGCAGTTATGAAAAACTCCGGATTTATTGCAAGGCGGTATCTGTTCTCACGTAAACATATATCGCTGATCTCAACTCTCACATTTATCAGCATTACAGGTATAACCATCGGTACAGCTTTACTGATCGTCGTTTTGTCTGTTTTCAATGGTTTTTTTGATGTGATAAAAAACTTCCTTCTCTCTTACGATCCGGATGTGAGAATTGAGGCCTCTGGTACCGCTACCTTCGCACAAAACGAAAAGATGATGAATAAGATACGATCGATCCCGGAAGTGCAGATCATCTCGCCGTATGTAGAAGGAAAAGCCCTGCTTGCCATGGATGATGCACAAAACGAAGTAGTGGATGTGAAAGGAGTGGAACGGGATGTGTTTTTTCAGTTAGTGGATATTGAAAACAGCGTCACCACCGGGGTGTTTGATGTAACCGTGCGTGACAGAACCCCCGGGATCATCGTGCATGAGGAGCTGAAGAATCGGCTCCGTATCAATGTTGGAGATGACCTTGCATTGTTAAGCGCAGCCGGTATGAAAAATGCACTGACCCAGATCACAGTTCCTCAGACCTACCGCTTTGATCTGCGAGGAGCCTATTATCTTCAGCAAATAGCCGGCGGACCCAAAGTATTTGTGGATATAGAGGCGGCAAAACGCTTGTTCAAGGTAAGGAATGAGATAACCGGGTTGGACCTCAAACTCACGGATAATGAAATGGCTGAGGAGGTAAAATCTGAACTGACCCGGGCACTTGGGCCTGAATTCAAGATCTCCACCTGGTATGACCTTCAGAAGCCGTTGTATGATGTCATGTATCTCGAAAAGTGGGGCTCATTTGTAGTGCTCATACTGATCGTGATCGTAGCTGTGTTGAACATTATCGGATCACTGACCATGATCGTCATTCAAAAACAAAGGGATATTGGGATCCTGATGTCAATGGGGTATAGTAAGTCCGGGATCAAATCCATTTTCAGGAAACAGGGATTGTATATTGGGCTGATCGGCTGTGGTATAGGCGGTTCGCTGGGATTACTGATCAGTTGGCTGCAAATGAAATTTGGATTGGTAAAATTGTCGTCTGCATTTATCATCGACGCATACCCGGTTCAGATCAACCCTTTGGACGTTGTGCTTATTCTGGTGGTCAGTTTGATGCTGAGTATTCTGGCCAGCTGGTATCCGGCGCACCGGGCCTCACAAATTCAACCGGCCGATGCGGTGCGTTATGAGTAATTCGATGGGGTAACCATTGAAATGTTACGACTCATTGTAAACATCAGGGAGGTCGTTTTCGTAAAGGATCACATCGCCGGCCTGCGCTACTTTTTGGATCAGTTCGTTTGCCTCAAACAAGCTGTTGACCACTCTGACATTCAGGGAGGCTGAATCTTCTGTTCGGATACCTTCCTGAATAGGTTTGGCTCTTTGCTCTCCAACAAGGATCACCAGGTCCAGATTGGCCTGACCGATAGCCTGTCCAAATTTAAAGTTTTCATCTTCTTCGATATCACCTAATTCGACCATGCCCGGAGTAACGATAATGCGTTTACCACTGTTGAATTGACTTAAGATCTCGACGGCATTTTTGGCGCCTACAGGATTTGAGTTGAATGCATCATCTATGATCGTGAGCTCTCCATTCTGTTTCAATTCAAGCCGGTGCTCAACAGGTTCGATCTTGCGGGCTGCTATGGCCATGGTTTTCAATCGAAGACCAAAATGATGCCCCACACCGACGGCCAGTAATAAATTCTGAGCATTGTGTGCTCCAAGAAGTTTTGTCTGGAATGCTTCGGTTTCATCGTCAAGGGTCACATTAAAGGTCATTCCGGACGTATTGTATTGGATATCGTCAGCCCGGATCTCACCGTTCTTCAGTCCAACCATAATGCGTTTTATTTCGGATCGATCTGCACCCATTTTAGAAACCCGCGGATCATCGGCATTAAGAACTGCTACATCACCTGATCCCAGATTATCAACCAAAGTTCCCTTTTCCTGAGCAATGATATCCTGAGACCCGAAGGTTTCGAGGTGGGCAACACCAACATTTGTAACTACGGAAATATCAGGTTTTGCAATATCACAAAGTTCCTGAATGTTGCCTTCATAGCGGGCACCCATTTCGAGAATGAGGATCTGATGACTGGCCTGAAGGTCATTGTTTATTACTTTGCAGATTCCCATGGGGGTATTGTAGCTTCCCGGTGTAGAGCACACGCTGAAGCGCTCTTTAAGAAGATCGCGGATCATAAATTTGGTGCTCGTTTTACCGTAACTGCCCGTAATGGCTATGACTTTAAGGTCGGGCATGGAGGCGAGTTTTTTACGGGCCTGCTTTTTGAATCCATTCTGAATATAGGTTTCAACGGGGCGGGTGAATAATCCGGAAAACAGAATTAGAAAGGGAATAAATGCTATCCCGAAAGCCCATCCGGCAAATAAAATTGTGAGATCAAAATTCAGCACACCTGCAAAATAAGCCGGAACCACTTCTTCAGTAAAAGGCATAAAACCGGTAAAAGCCATATATGAAGAATAAAGGGGAAACAAGGAAGTTAGAATGGCAAAGGGAACAGACAACCGATAGACCCGGGGAGTAAATACGAGGGGCTTTTTAACCTTTTCTGAGGTGTAATTTTTTACTGACCCGAACCAGAAAAGTATGAGTACAAATACGATCAGGGTCAATGAAGTGTAGGTGAGGTATTCAAGCACCCAGTTTCCACCTATAACAAGAATGAACAAAAGGATCATTGACATGGAAAGAGAGGGAGGAAGTACCTTTTCTTCCCAGTGCTCTTTCATCCACTGCCAGAATTCGTTGTTTTTATAGCCAACCTGCTGGTAGGTATGCAAAAAGAATCGCATTCTGTAAATGGTGTACCGTAAAAAGATAAAGGAAATCAGTATAGCGCCGACATTAAGCGTCGTGTAGTACCAGTTCAATGTATGTGGGTTGATTTAGGATTAATAGCCGTGTAATGCTCTTACAAGTTATGAAATAAACCAATATTCGAAATCGGTTTATAAGCTTGCTATATTCACCGCGCATTCAAAGTAAATGTTTCAAAAAAACGAAGAGAAATATATGAAATTAATTATCCCAATGGCCGGACGGGGTACCAGAGTTCGTCCCCATTCACATACCGTACCAAAGCCTTTGCTTCCTGTAGCGGGAACCATGATCGTTGAGCGCATTGTGGAAACCTTTAACCGAACACTGGATCGCGATATCAATGAGATCGTTTATATACTGGGGCCTGATTTCGGAGAGGATATCAAGCAGCCACTGCGTGACATGAGCAAGCGCCATAATGCGAAAGCAATTTTTGAAGTTCAGGAAGAGGCCCTTGGGACTGCCCATGCCGTTGCCTGTGCAAAAGAACATCTGGATGGGGAAGTGATCATCGCGTTCGCCGACACCATTTTTGACAGTGACAAGGCATTCGACCTGGGTGATGCCGACAGCGTGATCTGGCTGAAAAAAGTGGAAGATCCATCTCGTTTTGGTGTGGCCACCCATGAAGGCGATACCATTACCGGGTTTGTAGAGAAGCCTAAAGAGTTTATTTCAGACCTGGCTATTATTGGGGTGTACTATTTCAAGGACGGCGGATATTTCAAGAAACAGATCGAATGGGTGATCGATAATGATATGAAAGGGCCTGGTGGGGAGTACTTCCTGACCGATGCCCTCGATAAGATGATCAAAGACGGAAAGATCTTTAAAACAGCCACAGTAGATGAATGGTTGGATTGCGGAACTCTGCCCGCATGGCTGGAAACGACCGGCATCATCACGGAAAAAGAATTTGATGGTGTGGATGAAGATAAATATCCCGGTTCAACGATCATACCTCCGGTATATATTGGTGAAGGCGTACAGATCAAGAACAGTACGATCGGGCCTAAAGTGAGTATTGAAAATGATACGGTGATCGAAGATTCCAAGATAGAGAATACCATTATCAGGGATCATTCAGAGATCAATGCCTCCGAGATCTCAGGCTCAACCGTTGGTGCATTTACCACCCTTAAGAATGTTAAGGGTAAGGTGGATGTGGGAGATCACAGTAACCTTGAGATCGACTAAGAGTTGATCCACATTGAAGCGTGAAATTAACAAAAGGCTCCGTGTAAAAACGGAGCCTTTTGTGTTTAAAACAATCCGGATATCACCCCATCGTCATCAACGGTCATGTTGATGGCTGCAGGTTCCTTAGGTAAACCGGGCATCAGCATCATATTTCCACAGATGATCACCAAAAAGCCGGCGCCCGCTGAAAGCTGAACATCCGTAACGGTGAGAGTGAAGTTTTTTGGGGCTCCCTTTAGAGCCGGGTTATCAGAAATGGAGGATTGGGTTTTGGCAATACAGATCGGGAGTTTACTATAGCCCAGTTTTTTAAAGGTTGCTAAGTTTTTTAGGGCTTTTTTCTCAAAGTAAACGCCATCAGCATTGTAGATCTCGCGTGCAACCGTTTCGATCTTCTGCTCAATGGGTTCCTGTGTATCGTATAAAGTGACTTTCTCAGGCTCCTTATTCATTTCGGCCTGCTTAACCACTTCGTTTGCGAGGTCAGTAACGCCCTCCCCGCCTTTTTCAAACCCGTTATGAGCTTCGCATGGAACCCCCATTTTAACACAGAAATCCTTGATCATCTGTATCTCTTCATCGGTATCACCCACAAATTTGTTGATACCAACCACAACAGGAGTTTTGAATTTTTTCATGTTGTTGACATGAGCTGCCAGGTTCTCTAATCCTTTTTGAAGTTCCTTGAGGTGCTTACCGCTTTCCTTCGCTTCTTCCACGGTGAGTCCGCCGTGATATTTTAGCGCCTTAACAGTGGCAACAAGAACCACAGCAGAGGGCCAGATATCCGAGGTTCTTGCAACGATATCAAAGAATTTTTCGGCCCCGAGGTCGGCACCAAAACCGGCTTCGGTCACAACATAATCAGCAAGTTTCAAGCCGATCTTGTTAGCGATGATACTGCTGGTACCGTGAGCAATATTAGCAAAAGGTCCGCCGTGGATCAGCGCAGGTACATGCTCGAGGGTTTGCACCAGGTTTGGCATTATGGCTTCGTTAAGTACTACCGCCATAGCCTCATGAGCCCCAAGGTCTTTAGCTTTTACGGCTTCTCCTGAACGATTGTAGCCAACCACGATATCTCCAAGACGACGTTTGAGGTCACTCCTTGAAGTTGCCAGGGCCAGAATGGCCATCACCTCAGAAGCAGCGGTGATCATAAAGGCCGATTCTCTTGGAATTCCGTTTACACGACCTCCCAAACCTACCACGATCTGCCGAAGTGCTCGGTCGTTCATATCCATGGCACGATTCCATAGCGGACTTGTGACATCGATATCCAGTTCATTGCCTTTAAAGATGTGATTGTCCAGCATGGCCGTTAACAGGTTGTGAGCCGTGCCGATAGCATGGATATCACCATTAAAATGAAGATTAATGCGCTCCATGGGTATGACCTGAGAGTACCCCCCTCCGGCAGCTCCCCCTTTAATCCCAAAAACCGGGCCCAATGAAGGTTCCCGAAGTGCAACCAACGGCTTCTTGCCTAATTTTTGGAGCCCCTGACTCAACCCGATGGAGGTAAGGGTCTTTCCCTCTCCGGCAGGGGTAGGGGTGATGGCCGTCACCAGTATCAGCTTTCCATTTGGTCGGTCTTTAAACTTCTCTAAAACATTGAGCCGGATCTTGCCGGTGTATTTTCCATAGAACTCAAAATTATCTTCATCCAGTTCAAGTTTGGCCATAAAATGGCGCATGTGTTTCATAGGAGCTTGTTGGGCAATCTTGATATTATCTATCATTGGAAGCGCTTTTTTGTTGGCGGAAAAATTTAAATGTATGTGAATATGTGGTACCGATGTGAAGGAAAGATAAATTCACACCAACAGTAGTAGTCTGCTAAAGGCGGGACTACTTATTTAAACTCGCCAAAGCTTTCTTGATGATCACCGAGGCATCTTCACTACCGGAGTTTTTCATAGCCTTCAACACCGCTTGTTCAGATTCTTTCTTCTTGAATCCAAGTGCTTCCAGGGCAGAGATAGCTTCGCCCATTACGCCGGATTCAGATGAAGTGGTAGGCGTAACGCCTGCTGATGCGGCATACTCTGCCAGCTTATCTTTTAACTCAACAATGATACGTTCCGCAGTCTTCTTACCAATGCCGGGTACTTTAGAAAGGGTGGATGCTTCAGCATTGGTGATCGCTCCAATCAGTTGGTCGGCAGGTAACCCGGATAGGATGGTCAGCCCCAATTTAGGCCCAACCCCCTTAACGGTGATCAGTTTTTCAAAAAGAGCCTTTTCATCCGTTGAAAAGAAACCGAACAAACGCTGGTCGCTGTCAGTGATATGGTGATAGATAAGAAGTTTCACCTCTGAACCGGCACTTTCCAGTTGCTCCTGAGTGATGGATGAGATCTCAACTTCATAGCCTACTCCGGATACGTCAAGGATCACAAGTCCTTCTCGTTTTTCTTCGATGTAACCTTTTAAAAATGCGATCATGTGTTATTCATTTCTATTGTAGCGGCGTATCGCATACGCCTTTGTTTGATTCAAACATCAGGGCGAATGCGATTCGCCCCTACGGTATCTATCTCATTCCGTAGCTCTGCTGGGGAATGTCTTATGAAGGCTTTTGCCTCATCTACATCCCCTTCACCCGATCCGGATTGTCAGCTACAAAACTAGCCCAGTCGCCTTTGGCATTATTCTGATGTGTTTTCTTTTTGGTGGAGCCGGGGATTCCCTTGCCTTTCATCAAATGGCACCAGGCGACTGCAAGGGCATCAGTTGCGTCATTGGATAGCTTTTCATCGGGCAGTTTCACCATCTTGTTAAGCATGAAGGCCACCTGTTCCTTACTGGCGTTTCCGTTACCTGTAATGGATTTCTTCACCACTTTAGGAAAGTATTCAACCGCCGGAAGGCCATTATTGGTGATAGCCAGCATGGCGGCTGCCTGAGCTCTTCCAAGCTTGAGCATAGCCATGGGATCCACCCCATAAACGGGGGTTTCAACAGCACAAGCCGTAGGTTGATTGGATCTGATGATCCCTGAGATCTTATCAAAGATCACCTGTAATCGCTCGGCATGATCATCAATGTCGGCCATACGGATCACATCGCACCTTAAAGCGATCAGTTTTCCGTTTTCTTCCGTCAACAGGGCATACCCTGTATTTCGGGAACCGGGATCGATGCCGAGGATTATATCAGGCATATATTATTCGTCGTCTTTGTCAGCGTAGATCTTTGCGAGGTCGTTGATCATTTCTTCAGAGATACCCGAATTCACAAAACCACCATCGTGATACAGGTTCTGCATGGTCACTTTTCGTGTCAGATCAGAGAATAAGGTCACACAGTAATCGGCACATTCGTCAGCTGAGGGGTTGCCCATCGGAGCTATCATATCGGCAAAAGTGTACATGCCATCAAAGCCTTTGATACCGGTTCCGGCCGAGGTTTTTGTCGGTGCCTGAGAAACCGTATTAACTCGAATGCCACGCTTTGCTAAACGACTTCCATAATTTCGGGCAATACTCTCAAGCAGTGCCTTGGCATCATTCATGTCAGAATATTTTGAGAAGATGCGTTGTGCGCCAATGTAAGAAAGTGCGACAATACTTCCGCCATCGTTCAGTACATCCATTTTTTCAGCATGGTGCAGAACCCGGTGAAGCGAGATCGCTGAGATATCGAGGGTTTGCTGCAGCCAGTTATAATTCAGATCGGTGTACTCTTTTTTCTTGCGAACGTTCGGTGACATACCGATAGCGTGAAGAATGAAATCTACCCCGCCTAAGTGTTCCTTGGTTTGATTCATCAGATCTTCGATCTCATCATCTTTAGTTACATCACAGGGAATGATCGGAGCTCCGGTTTCTTCTCCCAATGCATCTAAAGCTCCCAGTCGTAATGCAACCGGTGCATTTGATAAAACGAAATCAGCTCCTTCACGTTTACAAGCCAGGGCAATTCTCCAGGCAATGCTGCGCTCATCCAAAGCACCAAAAATAATTCCTTTTTTTCCTTTTAATAATCCGTAACCGTCACTCATTTTTTGTCAATTTCTTATTGTTGAATGGTATCGGGGGAAATTCACGATAATCTTGATAAAATGATAGTCTGTATTCAGTGTGATGATGTTTTAGAACTACGGTGTTACAGTGGTTGATACTGACCACTGTAACACCGTAGTTCCATCACCTTTTAATATTTTAAAGAAAGCTCCAGTTGTTCCCAGACTTTCTTTTCATTCAGGTTTAGGTTTGAAAGTGTGATGCCAAGCAACCGAACCGGACGCTTCCCGACCTCTGTATCTTTTAAAAGACTACGTACCACATCATTGATCTCCTGATACCGGTTCGTATAATGAGAAATAGAGGTGCTACGGGTAATGGTTTCAAAATCTTTGTACCGAACCTTGAGGGTGATGGTCTTTCCTGCAGCGTTGATCTTTTTCATACCCTCTGCGATGGTTTGAGCCAGTTCATCCAGAAAATTATGGATCCACTCTATGCTGTCAATATCCTCCGAAAAGGTTCTCTCCTTGCCGAATGATTTTCGTATTCGATGGGGCTTAACCTCGCGATTATCGATCCCTCGTACGATCCGATAGTAGAATCGGCCTGACTTACCAAACGCCTTCACCAGGTCAATTTCGGTCCACTGCTTAAGGTCGGCACCGGTTTTAATGCCAATAGCATGCATTTTCTTTTGGGTGGCTTTCCCAACACCAAAAAACCGTTTGATATCGAGTTCTTCCAAAAAGGCTTCGGCTTTTTCCGGAGTAATGAGGGTGAGGCCGTTGGGTTTATGAATATCGGAAGCCACCTTTGCCAGAAACTTGTTATGAGCCACACCTGCTGAAGCGGTCAGTTTCGTTTCTTCAAAGATGCGCTCCTTGATCTGTTTGGCTATAAGGGTAGCCGAAGGAATGTTCTTGTGATTTTCAGTGACATCCAGAAAAGCTTCATCCAGCGAAAGTGGTTCCACCAGATCGGTGTACTCAAAAAAGATCTCCCTAATTTTCTTAGAGACTTCCCGGTAGGCATCAAAACGCGTTTTCACAAAAATAGCATGAGGACAAAGTCGAATAGCTTGTGAGGCCGGCATGGCTGAGTGGATCCCATATTTACGGGCCTCGTAACTGCAAGTGGCCACCACACCCCGGCCACTTGGCGAACCTCCCACCACTACCGGTTTACCTCGGAGAGAAGGATTATCTCTCTGCTCCACGGAAGCATAAAAAGCATCCATATCAACATGAATAATCTTTCTGATGGGAAAATTGTGGGTCATAACATAAATTACACATATACTTTAAGGTTTGAAAGTCGTTGAGTGAGTAATTTTGGAACATTTAAGATCTGCAGATCATTAAATTAGGTGAAATATGAACAAACCCACACTTATGAAAACCTTGTTACAATCTAAATACCTTGGAATAGTCGCACTCTTTGCCGTCCTGTTTATGGCCTATGGATGCGTAAATAATCCGCAAAGCAGTAATGGCGATGGCAACGGATTTGAATATGATCATCAAAAAAACCCCGGATTGTCTGCTAACGATCTTTTATCAGATGAATCCTTTTCTGAATTGATCGTTGAGATCGATTACATGCCGGGCTACGCTCCCAACACAAGAGCCCTCGACAGCCTAAAAGCTTTTCTTGAGCAGCGGTTGAATAAATCAACGGTTACCATACTTGAGCCAACCCAGATCCCATCCGGAGAGCAGAATTCGTACTCGGCCAATGATGTGCGAAATATTGAAAATGAACATCGGAATAATTTTTCAGAGGAAGGCGTACTTTCAACCTACATGGTGATCACGGATGGCTACTACTCTCAGCAAAACGTGTTGGGTATTGCCTACTTCAATACGTCTAACGCATTTTTTGGCCCGGCTTATGATGATGCCTCAACCGGATTTGGATCCCTGACCCGCTATCAGGTAGAGGCGATCTCCCTCAGACATGAATTTGGTCATCTTTTTGGATTAGTGAACGTGCCAAATTCCGGTACGGATATGCAAACGGATCATCAGGATGAGCAGAACGGAAGCCATTGTGACAACGAAAGCTGCCTGATGTACTATGCCATGCAGCGCTCAGATCTTATTGAGCAGCTTTTCAATGATGAATCCATTCCGGCCCTCGACGCAAATTGTATTGCGGATCTTCAGGCAAATGGTGGTAAGTAGAAAAATTAAAAAAGGCTCAATGCTGAGCCTTTTTTAATACGTTTTAGATCTTATCCAAAGCCAGTTTGTAGGTTGGGTCCTCCATAACGTTCACGTCAATGATGGCATCGGCGTTTTTGAGCAGGTGGCGGCAGTCTTTGCTCAAATGTTTTAGATGAACCGTTTTACCGACCTTACTGTAGCGTTCGGTGATCTTATTCAGCGCCTCAATAGCGGACATATCTACTACCCGGCTTTCCTCAAAATCTATGATGACTTCATCGGGATCATTCAATACATCAAATTTGGAGTTAAACACAGATACAGAACCGAAGAAAAGCGGTCCATAGATCTCATAGTGTTTGATGCCATCTTCGTCGATGTGTTTCCGGGTGCGGATGCGTTTGGCGTTATCCCAGGCAAAGACAAGGGCTGCAATGATGACCCCAATGAGTACGGCCAGTGCCAGGTTATGCAGAACCGCGGTAACCAGGGTGACCATGATCATCACAAAAATATCTGAAACGGGCATACGGTTGAAGGTCTTTAAACTGGCCCATTCAAAAGTTCCGATCGCTACCATGATCATCAAGCCGGTGAGAGCGGCCATGGGTAATAATTCTATCAAGCCTGAGCCGAACATGATGAAGACCAACAGCATAACAGCAGCTACAATACCGGAGATCCTTGTTCGTGCCCCTGATGATACGTTGATTAGGCTTTGCCCGATCATGGCGCAACCACCCATTCCGGAAAAGAATCCAGAGAAGATATTTGCAGCACCCTGTGCCATGGCTTCCTGATTTCCATTTCCACGGGTTTCGGTGATCTCATCAATGATATTGAGCGTTAGCAGGCTTTCGATCAGGCCAACTCCGGCCATGATCACAGAGTATGGGAGAATGACCATAAAGGCTTCCCAGGTAAATGGAATCTGTGGAATATGAAATGGGGGGAATCCTCCCTGAATAGAAGCAATATCTCCCACGGTCTTTGTTTCGATCCCAAAGACAACCACAATGGCAAAAATGGTCAAAATGGCGACAAGTGATGCCGGGATCTTTTTACTGAATTTAGGCAGGGCCCAAATGATCGCCATGGTTAAAAGTACGAGCCCAAGCAAGATATACAATGATTGTCCGGACATCCATTCTCCGGATGGAGACTTGAATTGATCCAGTTGAGACATGAAGATGATTACCGCTAATCCGTTCACAAAACCGAAGATCACGGGGTGAGGAACAAGGCGCATGAGTTTACCAAGCTTCAGCATTCCGGCTGCAACCTGAATCAATCCGGCTAAAACGACGGCTGCAAAGATATATTCAGGCCCATGAGAAACAGCTAAAGCTACCAATACGACGGCTACGGCCCCTGTAGCTCCTGAGATCATACCCGGACGCCCACCGATGATGGATGTTACAAGTCCTACCATGAAGGCGGCATACAAACCGGTTAAAGGAGAAAGCCCGGCGATCATCGCAAAGGCCACGGCTTCCGGGATCAAAGCAAGGGAAACCGTAACACCGGCTAAAATTTCAATTATATAGTCGATCTTATCATTGAGACCAAACAGGTCTAAATATTATTTCATGTAGATGTAGTCGTGGTAATGTTGTGAATTTATTGTTGAATCAGATCCTGTTATAGATGAGCCTTAGGGGAAAAGAAAATGGTCAGGATCTTTCGTGTTTTTATACCCACAAAAATTACGGAACTATACTGCGTGTTTGTACCCGGTGTGGAATTTTATGCGTTATAAAATCATAAAGTTATTTGCTGCCTAGGTAATTTTAAATGGATGCGGTTTTCCGAAGAGATAGTCGAGAAGTCGGAGTAAACTTTGATCAGAAATGGCATAAAAAAACCACTCATTTCATTTTCAAATGAGTGGTTTAGTGAATTTTTTTGAGCCGTTTTTCAGGATCCTGTGCGAGAATCAGCCCTGTTTGAATTTGAAGAGGTTTTCTTTTCCAACCTTTTCCTCACCCTGACTTAAGGCATATTGTGAGTCAAACAGAACAATTGGATTTTCTTCCATGTCTTTGGTGACGTGGGTGGAGTAGCTTGCTTCCAGTTTTTCGATCACGTCATCACGATCATTGGGGAGCCAACGGGCGCAGTAGTAAGAAACCGGTGTCTTGATCAGTTCAACTCCATACTCTGCAAGCATGCGGTGCTCCACCACTTCAAACTGAAGCACTCCTACGGTTCCCAATAAAAGTTCGTTACCAACTCCGTTTGGCACCTCAAAAACATGAACCACCCCTTCCTCGGAAAGCTGTTTCAAACCTTCCCGCAGCTGCTTTCGTTTGAAAGGATCTTTGGTTGCCACTTTTTGAAAATGTTCGGGGGTGAACAATGGTATCACATCAAATTTAACCTCGTTCTTCTCGTAAATGGTGCTTCCAATACGGAATGAACCGGGATTGAAGATCGATACGATATCTCCGGGATAAGCTTCTTCCATGAGCTGACGATCATCGCCCATCAGGGTATGTGGGGTCGACATCTTCACTTTTTTGTCAATACCTGCAATGGTAACCTGTTGGCCCCGTTCAAATTTTCCGGAAGCCACACGAATAAAGGCGGCACAGTCCCGGTGATCAGGATTCATATTAGCCTGCATCTTAAATATAAAGCCGGAGAAACCGTCATTCAGGTCACGTGCCACACCGTCCGGTGTTTTGTATTGTTGGGGATGAGGTGCCAGCTGGTGGAAGTAGTTTAGAAATACATCCAGGCCAAAGTTGTGTAAGGCTGAACCAAAGAAAACGGGTGTCACTTTACCGGTGGCATAAGCAGTGCGATCCATGTTCTCATACATATCATCGATCAGCATAACTTCCTCTTCGAAAGCAGCTTTTTCAGTATCAGACATAGTGGACCTTTCAAGCGCATCTTCCAGATCGAGCACTTCCGTTACGGCTTTTTTGGCCCCGTGATCGGTTTTCTCATACATGTGAACTTTCTTTTCGATCACATCGTAGATGCCCTGAAACTTTTGCCCATAGCCCATTGGCCAGCTGGCCGGAACAGCTTCAATACCAAGTTTATTCTCTACATTACTCAAAACTTCCAAGGGCTCCATACCGGGGCGGTCACACTTATTTACAAAAGTGATAACCGGAACTTCACGAAGCTTACAAACCTCAAATAACTTTTCGGTCTGCTCCTCAACTCCCTTGGCAACGTCAATCACCATGAGGCCGCTATCGGCAGCTACCAGGGTTCGGAGGGTGTCTTCAGAAAAATCTTTGTGACCCGGGGTATCCAGGAGATTGTACTTGATGCCGTCTTTCTCAAAACGGAGAACGGAGGAGGTTACCGAGATCCCACGCTCCTGCTCGATCGACATCCAGTCGGAGGCGGCATGACGACTCGCTTTACGGGCCCGGATCGATCCGGCCTCGTGAAGGGCCCCACCATACAGTAATAGCTTTTCAGTGAGGGTAGTCTTACCCGCATCCGGGTGCGATATAATGGCGAAGGTCCGTCGTTTTTTCGCCTCTTTAGTAATGTCAGTTTCGGCAGTGGCCGTGCTCATAGTGTCTCGTTCAGCTTGATTGAAGCCTTAAAGATACGGCCTTTTGGTTGAAGTTTGTAGTGGAGAGTGAGGAGTACTAAAGAGATGACGTGAGTTGATTCAACATCAGTTTGGCCTCGTGCCTGACGCATTGCGTCGGCACATAATGTGATGGTCTCGAAAAGAGCAAAATGTATTCCGTAGGGGCAATTCATGAATTGTCCCTACGGAATGGTGTCTTATTCCAGCTCCCAGATCAGGGCAGTGTTTCCTTCAATCCCGATATCTTCTGAAAGATTGATCTCATTACCAGACATCACATTGAGACCAAGCTCAAATTCATCCAGTATCTCAGCGAAACGATCTCTGTCTAACGAAACAGCGTTCTCATTGGCATTCATGGCTACCATGATAGTTTGTTCATCATGGACCCGGAAGTAAACATAGGTGTTGTTTTCAGGGATAAAATGCACCAGTTCGCCTTCATGGGTTGCAATGGCATCCTTTCGCCATTGGGTCAACTTAGTGATGTAATCGTGGATCTCATTTTCTTTGTCGGTGCGACCTTCTTCGGTAAATACATTACGATCATCATCGGGCCAGCCACCGGGCATGGTTTGGCGCCAGGCCTCGTCATCACCCCCACGGTTTTCGTGAGCCATCATCAACTCAGTTCCATAATAGACCTGAGGTATTCCGCGAGTGGTCATCAGAAAAGCATAGGCCATTTTGAAGTGATCCTCATCTTTACCGATATGTTCGAAATACCGGCTCATGTCGTGATTATCCAGAAAGATCACATTCCCCATTGGATCCGAATAAAGAAAATCCTGTGACAGCATGTAGTACAATTTACTCAGTCCGGTTTCCCAGCCAAAGTCTTCATTAAAAGCTTCTCTGATGGCAAATGCGAACTGAAAATCCGTCAGGCTTGGAAGATGTGACTGATATCCGTCATCAACGCCTTCTTGATCAAACTGCCAGAAAGCTTCGGCCGGTACATTTTCAACCCAGGCTTCCCCAACGATATTAAAGTTGGGATAGGCAGCGAGGACTTCTTTGGCCCAACGAGCCATGTAATCTTTGTCAGGATAGACATAGGTATCCATGCGAATACCGTCGATCCCCGAGTATTCGATCCACCACAAAGTATTTTGAATGAGGTAATCAGCTAACAGATCATTGTCTTGATTTAAGTCAGGCATTTCAGGGACGAACCAGCCATCCGTAAGTTTGGTGGAGTCGTAATTGGAAGCATAGGGATCAGAAGCCACAACTCCTCTATGATTGGTTTGCCCAACTTCCTGGTAATCAAAAACCCAATCATTAGTTGGCAGATCCTTCATCCACCAGTGTTTATCTCCAATATGATTGTGGATCATATCCATGATCACTTTCATACCTCTATCCTGAACTTTCGACACCAGTTCTTTATACAGTTCATTGGTTCCGTAGCGGCGGTCAACTTTATATAGATCAGTGGCCGCATATCCATGATATGCACCATACTCAGGACTCATATCATTTTCGAACATGGGAGTAAACCAGATGGCGGTCATGCCCAGGTTTTGAATGTAATCAAGATTATCGATCACCCCTTGAATGTCGCCACCTTGCCGGCGTTGCGGATCGGACCGATCGGCTGATTCGAGCATGCCCTCGATGGAATCATTGGATAGATCGCCATTGGCAAAACGGTCGGGCATCATCAGGTAGATCACATCAGAGGGATCAAATCCCTGATTTCGGCCCTCCGTTGATTCCCGGGTTTTTAGCTCATAATCAAATACAATTTCCTTGTTGTGATGGGTGAGCACGATCTCCATTTTCCCGGCCTGGGCTTCATCCGAAATATCAAAATAAATGAATAAATAGTTGGGCGAATCGACGGCATACTGCTTAGTGATCTTTACACCAGGGTAGTCGGTTGACGCCCGATAGAGCCCGAGGTCGTCTCCATAAAGCTGCAGCTGTAACTCTGTCACCGGCATTTCAGTCCACCAAAAGGGTGGATCAATGACCTGAATTTGATCCGGTAACTGAGCTTTTAGAGTGGTTGTTAAAAGAAAAAGTGTAAAAGTAAGAGAGAGTAATTTCTTCATAAGTGAGTTTAGTTTTATTCATTGAATGAATGATAAAGATCACTGAGGACTTTTTCTCATGTAAATGCTTACATAGCCCATAACATATAGAAGCAATAAGGCTATTTCACTTTGTTCATGTAATCGATCACCAGGTTACTCATAGCCCGGACACCCAGCTTCATGGCACTTTCATCCACGTAAAAATCGGGAGTGTGGTGGCCGCCGGATTCCACATCAGGCGACTTTCCACCCAGGAAGAAATACAGGCCGGGAACCTCTTTCTGAAAGAAAGAGAAATCCTCTGCTCCGGTAACTGCATCCATGATCCGGGCATTTCCGTCAGTCACTTCTTCCAAGGTTGGAGCCATCATGGTAGTTAATTCCGGGTCGTTATAGGTAATCGGATATCCGTCATAGATAGTTAGCTCTGCAGTAGCTCCGTTACTTTTAGCCGTGTTTTGGACGATAGTTTCCAGTCGTTTAAAGATGAGTTGACGCATGTCTTCATCCAGCGCCCGAATGGTTCCTTCCATACTTACAGATTCCGGAATGATATTATGGCGAACGCCACCTTCAATTTTACCAAAGGTTACCACAGCCGCTTGTTTAGTCAAAGGCATGCTGCGGCTCACAATCGTCTGTGCATTGTTGATGATCTGTGCTGCGGTCACGATCGGATCAATACCCGCCCATGGTGCAGATCCGTGGGCCTGTTTTCCCTTAATTTCCACACTGAAACTGTTAACACTTGCCATGATGCCTTCCGACCGGTAACCAATGGTGCCAACCGGGGTACTATCCCAGATATGAAGGCCAAAAATGGCATCCACATCAGGATTTTCAAGCACTCCTTCTTCCACCATCAATTTCGCCCCTCCCTCTTCACCAACGGGGGCTCCTTCTTCAGCGGGTTGAAAGATGAATTTGACTGTTCCTTTGATCTCATCTTTCATATCTATTAAGATCTTAGCCACACCCATTAAGATGGCAATATGGGTGTCGTGGCCACAGGCATGCATCACCCCAACTTCTTTCCCCTGATACATTCCGGTGGCTATGGATTTAAAAGGGAGGTCATTGCGTTCTGTGACAGGCAGACCATCAATATCGGCACGTAAACCGATCACGGGGCCCGGTTTGCCTCCCTCCAAAATTGCAACAACACCGGTGTGGGCCACCTCGGTTTCTACTTCCAACCCCAGCTCATTCAGATACTCTGCGATATAAGCAGCTGTTTCAAATTCACGGTTAGAGAGCTCCGGATTTTCATGAAAATGCCGCCGCCATTCTATGACCTGTTCCTCAATGTCATTCGCTTTTTGGTCAATGATCTGTTTAAGGTTTTGGGCATTGGCAGATATTGAAATAAATGAAATTAAGAATAGCAGAAAGGTTTTTTTCATAGCAGGAGAGTAAAATTGCAGTTTAGGGATAGTAACTAATCAGCCTGCAAATTGAAAATAGGCTTTCCACAGGCAGTAGAGACGCGATGCATAGCGTCTCTACTGCCTGTGGAAATGACATAGGTCTGCTATAAATGAAAGATCTCATCCAGTTCAAAGATGTGGTATCCCGGTGGACATTTATGCATCGAATTGATCATTCCCTGAGCCACTGTTTTTCCGGGGATAGGACGGTATTTCTTTAAGCCGGGCAGTTTGGTTAAAAAGGACATAAAAAATAGACCAACAGATTCTCCCGGTCTGCTTTCATTACGAACGCCGACCAAAATGGACGGCCTCATGATCGTGATAACATCCAAAGGCAGGGCTTTAACATCGTCATCCAGTTCACCTTTGAGGCGGGAATAGAATACCCTTGATCGGTGATTAGCACCGGCTGATGAAACCAGGGAATATTTTTTCACACCGTTTTCTGCAGCGGCCTTTGCAACCTCATATTGGTAGGTGTAGTCAATGGTGTATTGCCTCTCCTCACTTCCGGCCTTCTTAATCGTGGTGCCCAGAGCAGAGTACAATTCATCACCTGTGATCAGGTCTTTCCATTCATGGATCTTGTCGAAATCGATTATATGCTCTTCCAGTTTAGGGTGGTTAATACCGGTACTTCGTCTGTGAAAGACTTTGACCTTTTGATAGTGCTCATCTTCCAGAAGCAGATTCAATCCTTCAGATCCGACCAATCCTGTAGCACCTATAACGATCGCTGTTTTATTCATGGGTAATTTGGTGATATGATGTAGGATTTCGGAACTATTAACTCAACCGGATAACATAATTATATTGAATTCCTGTCCGACTATGTTTGAAAAGGGATTTTACTAGATCACTCCATAGCCTCCAAAACTCGTTTAACCACCCCATCCATAGCATCACTTTCGATCCAGCGGGCCACTATAACAAGTTCATTTGCCTGATCTACGTACACCATATTAACTCCGGAGCCAAGATGGAAGAATGCTGAAGTTGGGGCACTTGGCAACCGGTCTTTATTGACATTCAAAAACCAGTTCATAAAACCGTAATTGGTGTTGGCTTCGGTGGGGGTTTGAGCCATTTTATTCCATTCCTCAGAAATGATCTGCTGGTCTTTCCATTTTCCATTTCTTAGAGTCAGTAGCCCAAATCGAGCCTGGTCGCGGGCACTGATGAACATGCCGCCACCCCAGTGACCCCCACCGCTCACGGCCTGCATTTGTTGACCATCTATGATCACCCATGAATTCTCATACCCCATCCATCTCCAGGTAGGGGACGCTCCGATCTTATCCATTACTTCTTCACGAAGTACTTTGGGAAGCGGCTCGCGTAATACATTCATAGCAGCCAAAGCCAGAACATTCACTCTTACATCATTGTATTCAAATTCGGTACCCGGTTCGTGCCGTACGCGGGTCATCCATTCGGAGCGATCTCCGGATGGTCGGTCGGCCCAGTCCGGCTTACCCCATAATGTGCCCTCCCAATCAGAAGTCTGCCGAAGCAGGTGATTCCAGGTGATCTTGGAGTTATGTTCTCCCTTGAAGGGCTCAAAAACTTTAGGCTCTTTATAAGTATCTGCTTTGTTTTGATTGTTATCCCATTCCATAAGGTAGATGGGAGCCATATATGGATCCACTTTATCATTCACATCCCGGATCAGCCCGCGATCATAGGCAACCCCAATGGTAGTTGTAAGGAAACTTTTGGTCACACTGTGCGTCATGTCCACACGAAACGGCTCCCCCCATTCGGCTACGATGTATCCATCTTTGATGATAATGCCCGTTTGAGGTCCCCTGTCCTTGAATGGGCCTATACCATCCCCAAAGGGTTCACGACCAAAGGTGCCATAATGATTCTCCTCCATACTGCGGGGATTACTTGTCTCATTTGCCTGAGCGTACTCAATGGCTTCCTGAATTTTATCGGCGTTAAGGCCGATTTCTTCAGGTGAACGTTTCTCCCAATTTCCCCAGGTGCCGGGATAGTAGACTTCCTGGGCTAGTACGGAGATAGGCAGAATAAAAAGGAGTAGAAGGGGTAAATGGCGAAATTTCATGACACAAAGTGTGGGTTTAATTTGGCTGAATTTCATTCCAAAAAGACAGAATTCCAAAATTGATCTGATACAGTTACAGCTTTTAAAAATTATTGGTACACTTCAGGCCTTAACTCAAATTAATGTTGAAAGAATGCTTCTTGCTGCTGCTATCTTAATTAGTGCTTTTTTATTGAACCTGTTCTTACCCTGGTGGAGTATTGCCATTCCCGGGTTGATCTTTGGATATGTTTTCAATAAAAAAGCGTTGGTATCTTTTGGCTTGGGGTTTTTAGCCCTGTTCCTGCTTTGGGGCGGGCAAGCGCTCTACATTCACCTTGCCAACGATGCCATACTTTCCACCCGCATTGCAGAGATGCTTTCGGTTGGCTCCCCGATCATAGTGGTTTTGGTCACAGGCATTCTGGGTGGATTGGTCAGTGGGTTGGCTGCTTTAACGGGTTCTTTGGTGAAGGAGACGCCGAGTTCCAGGAAGTTTAGCTGAGGGTTTAAATCGCGGATTAGAGGATTTTACGGAATAGTTAGAAAATCCGCGTTCATCTATAAATACCCATAATCCGTGATTCAAAACCCAATACTAAAAGTGAAACTCCGGGACAGGTTCGTAAATACTTCAATCAAAAATTGAATCCAATATTCCCGCTCCTTATCTTAGGCAAACTTCAAAAAAGCTCGTACCAAAATTAACGATTTAGCAATCCATAGCTTTGAAGCACTGACAACGCACGCCCAAAAAAGGAGGTCGTGCAATTGATGGCATTATTATTTGCCCATATCATTTTTCAAATCCGACGCGGTTTCCGTAGTCGGATTTTTTTTGAGCTAAAAATTCCATTCCTGCCTGATTACGACGCTCTGTTTCGTAATCAACCCGCTCCAACGCAGAGCGTATGGAGCGAGATGCTGAATTACACCTTAAGGACTGGGTATGACGCTCAGCGTCTTTACCGTCTTGGCGCTCAACCTATCCAGCCAAAACCTGACGCAAGCGGCTCGCTTGTGACAAGATTTATCCAACAACCAATTTCACCAAACCAGAACTATATCTAACCCATGTCATTAAACGAAAGAAAAAAAGCCATACTTGCACTTAGCGACGGAACCGTGGTTCACGGGAAAGCCGTTGGCCATAAAGGTATCACCGGTGGTGAACTGTGTTTTAACACCAGCATGACCGGCTATCAGGAGATCTTCACCGACCCAAGTTATTACGGTCAGCTAATGATGATGACCTATCCGCACATAGGCAACTACGGAACCCAGCCACGCGATGATGAAGCCCGAAAAGTGATGGTGGCAGGTATTATCTGCCGGGCCTTCTCTCATGAGTATAGTAACACCATGGCGGACCGAAGCCTTCAGGAATATCTCGAGGATAATGAGATCACGGGAATTTCAGGAGTTGATACCCGGAAGCTCGTACGCCATGTTCGCGAAAAAGGAGTCATGAACGCGGTGATCTCCAGCACAGAAATGGATGAGGATAAGCTTGTTCAAATGGCCAAAGATTGGGACGACATGGAAGGTCTTGAACTGGCTACCAAAGTCACCCGGTCCGAAGCGCAGACCGTGAATGGCGAAGATGAATTCAGAGTTGCCGCCTTCGATTATGGCATCAAGCAGAACATCATTAATAATTTGAATAAACGCGGTTGTACACTGCGGATCTTTCCGGCTAAAACTTCGGTGGATGAGATCAAAGAATGGGAAGCGGACGGATATTTTTTCAGCAACGGTCCGGGCGACCCCACCGCAACAGCTGAGTATGCTCTCGAAGCTGTGAATTACGCCAAGGAAACCGGAAAGCCGATGTTTGGCATCTGCCTCGGCCACCAGTTAATGGCTCTAAGCGAAGGCCTCAAAACTACCAAGATGTTTGTAGGACACCGCGGAGCCAATCAACCTGTGAAAAACCTTGAGACAGGACTGGTTGAAATATCAACCCAGAATCATGGGTTTGCAGTCGATGAAGATTCTCTCGATGAGAAGATTGCTGAAGTCACCCACATTAACCTGAACGACAATACCATTGAAGGATTGAAGTTCAAGAACTTTCCCGGGTTTTCGGTTCAATATCACCCGGAGGCATCCCCCGGTCCGCATGATTCAGCGTACCTGTTCGATCAGTTTATCGACATGATGAAAGAGCAGAAGTAAGCAACCAACCTAACACCGAATTACCAATAACGAATTAACAAATAACGAAACTCAAAATGCCCAGACGCGACGACATTCATAAAATTTTGATCATTGGTTCAGGACCTATTGTAATTGGTCAGGCTTGCGAATTTGATTATTCCGGCTCTCAGGCCTGCCGCTCTCTTCAGGAAGAGGGTTATGAAATTGTACTTATCAACTCGAATCCGGCGACGATCATGACGGATCCGATCATGGCCGATGCCGTGTACATGCTGCCGATGACCACCGACTCCATCCGTGAAATTGTAGCCAAGGAAAAACCCGATGCCGTACTCCCAACCATGGGTGGGCAAACAGGACTGAACCTTTGCCGTGATCTTGAAAAAGAGAATTTCTGGAAAGAGAACGACATTCAGATCATTGGGGTAGATATTGATGCGGTTGAGCTGACCGAAGACAGACAGCTGTTCCGTGATAAGATGGAAGAGATCGGGATCGAGCAGTGTAAAAGTAGAACGGCTCAATCGCTGCTGGATGCAAAGGAGATCAAGGAAGAGCTTGGCGGTTTACCGATCGTGATCCGACCATCATTCACCATGGGTGGTGCCGGTGGAGGTATCGTATGGAATGAGGATGAGTTTGAGCGAAAAGTACTGCGCGGACTGGAAATGAGTCCGGTGCATCAGGTACTGATCGAGGAATCTATTTTTGGGTGGAAGGAATATGAACTGGAGTTACTGCGCGATGCCAACGACAACGTGATCATCATCTGCTCCATCGAGAACATGGATCCGATGGGTGTTCACACCGGAGATTCGGTGACCGTGGCACCAACTCAAACATTAAGTGACAAACAACTGCAACACATGCGGGACGCAGCCATCAAGATGATGCGCTCTATCGGAACTTTCGCGGGCGGCTGTAACGTGCAGTTTGCTATGGAACCCGGAAGTGACCGATTGGTCGCCATCGAGATCAACCCAAGAGTGAGCCGCTCATCAGCCCTTGCCTCCAAAGCCACAGGATACCCGATCGCGAAAGTAGCGACGAAGCTGGCCGTGGGCTACACATTGGATGAGCTTAAGAATCAGATCACCGGAACCACATCCGCTTGTTTTGAACCGAGTATCGATTACGTGGTCTGCAAAATACCACGCTTCAACTTCGATAAATTCCCGGGCGTGGATGAAGAGCTTTCAACCCAGATGAAAGCAGTTGGAGAAGTGATGTCCATTGGGCGAAATTTCCCGGAAGCTCTGAACAAAGCGTGGCAATCACTGGAAGTGGGACGTGATGGATTAGGTGCTGACGGCTACGAGGAATTTGATCGAAAAACGGTCCGTGAACGCTTGCTGAAGCCCTACTGGGATCGCTCGATGCAGATCCGTAATGCTTTCAAAATGGGGGCTTCGGTTGAAGAAATTGCCGATATCACCAAAGTAGATCCGTGGTTCCTGCAGCAGATCCGGTATATGGTCTCGCTGGAAAATAGAACCGAAGGGCAAAGCCTGAAAGAGATCACCAAGGACGATTTCTTTGAGCTGAAACAAGCCGGTTTCTCTGACTCGCAGATCGCTTACTTGCTAAGCAAAAGCGGTGAGAAAGTGGATGACAAGAAAGTCCGTGACCGCCGAAAAGAATTGGGCCTCACCCCTTCCTTTAAAATGGTAGATACCTGTGCGGCCGAATTCCCGGCGCAGACCCCGTACTACTATTCTGCTTATGAAGGTGAAAACGAAAGTGAAGTCACCGATAAGAAAAAAGTGCTGATCCTGGGAAGTGGCCCGAACCGCATTGGTCAGGGTATAGAATTTGATTACTCCTGCACGCACGCGGTGTTGGCCGCCAAGGAAATGGGTTATGAAGCTATCATGGTGAACTGTAATCCTGAGACCGTGTCCACCGACTTCGATTTCGCCGACAAGCTCTACTTTGAGCCGGTGTATTGGGAGCGTGTGCTGGATATCATCGACCATGAAAAACCGGAAGGAGTGATCTTGCAGGTGGGTGGTCAAACAGCCCTCAAGCTTGGAAAACGTTTTGTGGAAGAAGGCATTAAGATCTTTGGAACCGATTTCGCCATGATCGACTTTGCTGAAGACCGCGGAGAGTTCTCGAAATTCCTGAAGAAGCTGGATATCCCCTTCCCTGAATATGGTACGGCCCATGAAGTGGAAGAAGCGGTTAAGATCGCTGACCGGATCGGTTATCCGGTACTGATTCGACCAAGTTATGTACTCGGCGGGCAAGGCATGCGGATCGCGGTGAAAGAAGAAGAGCTGCGGAAATATGTAGCCAATATTCTGAAAACGCATCCCGAGAATGCTTTCCTGATCGACAAATACCTGGAGCACGCTATTGAGGTGGATGTGGATTCCGTGTTCGATGGCGATCAGCTTCATATTGCGGGCATCATGCAGCATATCGAGCCGGCCGGGGTTCACTCAGGGGATTCCACGGCAGTTCTGCCTCCCTATTCACTAAGCGATGAGATCATAAAAACCATCGAAGAATATCAGGAGAAGATTGCTGAAAACATGGAGATCCTCGGGTTCCTGAATGTGCAGTATGCCGTCAAGGATGACAAGGTGTATGTGCTGGAAGCAAATCCTCGAACCACGCGAACCATCCCCTTCCTGGCCAAAGCCACACAGCGACCGGAAGCTGCCATTGGTGTGAAAGTGATGCTTGGGGCAAAACTGACCGAGTTTGACCTGACCTCGAAGCTGGAGAACTGGGCCATCAAAGAGCCGGTGTTCCCATTCGATAAATTCCCGGAAGTGAAGAAAGAACTGGGGCCGGAGATGAAGTCCACAGGTGAAAGTATCTACTTCGCGAAGGACTTCAATGACGAGCACTTCAAGAAACCGTATGAGTTCAAGAGCTTGTATTTGTCTAAATAGAACGTATATCGGTAACATAAACAAAGCCCTCTACGGAGGGCTTTGTTATTTTTTCGGGTTATGGTAGGGTAAGGTTTGAGTTGAAATAGTTTGAGCTAAATGTTTGTTCCTTAGGGGTCTGCTATATCTATTGATAAGCGTTTTTGTTATTTTATATATGGTTTAGAGAGCCAAAATTAATATTAAATAAAGAAGGGAGACACAATGAAAACAACCATGAAGATCTCGTCAATGCTTTTGATGTGTATGTTTCTAACCGCAAATGTTGTTGCCCAGCAAACCGGTCAACAACAGCAAATGCAACAGATGCAGCAACAGCAACAAGTACAACAGATGGTGCAGAAAATGAATCAGCTTCAGGAACGCACACACATGTTGAGTCAGGAAATGAATCGTAACATGCAGCAAACACAAAATGAACAGTTACGATATCAGTATCAGAATATGTATCGATTCAGTGAACAATTAGGGTTGACCATCGGTAACCTTAAAAACGCCGCTGAACGTTGCAATATGATGCTTCAAGATCGCCAGATGACCCAGGACAGAGCCATGCAGCAAGATATGGAACAGCTTCGCCAACGATTAAATGATATGACAGGCCAGGCCGAGGAAGCCGTAAAAGCGATGGATAGAATTCGGGATCGTTTGCACGAAAAAGATAACCTGAAGCAAAATCAAAACTAAGAGTACTAACTACCTAAATAATAAGTGGTTTATAGCCGGATAGGAGTTGTGTATGAGATCCCAAATGATCAAAATTGGGGTGATGTTGATGGTAACTTTAGCAAGCCATCAGGGAATCGGTTGTGTAGTGGCACAAAGTATTTCCTACAACGGAAGTATGCATTACACAACCGGTTCCTATTTTTTTACTGAAAACACCGAGAGTGTCTCATTTTTAAACGGGTTTATGGTCTCGGGAAGTAGGATCAATGCCTCGTTATCCGTGCCTTTTATTTATCAGAATTCCCCTTGGATTTCCTATGGAGCTACCGGTTACTTACCAACAGGAGGTTCACAACACGGTTCATTGGCAGATTCATCCGGAAACCGACCGGGAAGAGGTCAGGGAGGCGGAGGAATGGGTAAATTTAGTTCACCTGCTTCATTAGCTAATAACTCATCAGACAGTACGATCAACCTGACGGATACCCTGTCCTACAACTCCTATTCTTTTGGTGATCCGTCAGTTTATGCCAATTATAATCTCATCAGGTCAAATAATGGTGCTACAAGTCTTCAGCTTAACGCGAACCTGAAAATCCCAATGACAAGCACGGATAATGGGTTTGGAACCGGTGAATGGGATTTTGGTTTTGGAGCCTCACTCTCACAACGGTTTCTCAGTAATAATTTTCTGTATGTTGACCTCATGAAATGGTGGTATGGTGATATGCCTGACCTTAAACTTCAGGATCCTTTATCTTATAGTATCGGATACAGTCGTTCTCTTGCAAATGGAAAATGGCTTGTGAGTACCAGCCTGAGCGGCTTCACTGAAATTATTAATGATTATGAGCCGCCTTTAAGTGTAAGTACCGGTTTAGGTTATATTATTTCCTCAAAAATATCGATGAATAGTTCTCTTTCTTTTGGATTAACGGAATCCAGTTCTGACGTTGCTTTAGGCGTTGGATGGTCGATTCGTTTATAGCTCACAAAGAAATTCTAAATATTAAATAATTGGGATAGCCATCAATTTTGCTAACCTCCTTAAATTTTGATGAAAACAGCCTTACCTTTAGGGTCATAAGAGAACCCAATAATTATAAATCTAAAGTGTGAAATTGCAGACGAGCAATAAAGAGATAAGATCTGCACTCCACCAAAACACCACTATTCTGTGATCAAAGAAGCAAAAGCTACCCTAAAAGAAACGTTCGGCTACGATACCTTTCGTCCCCTTCAGGAAGATATTATCAGTCAGGTACTCAAGAGAAAAGATGCACTCGTCATTATGCCAACCGGTGGGGGGAAGTCTCTCTGCTATCAGATCCCGGCATTAATTTTTGACGGCCTTACGGTGGTCGTATCTCCCCTGATCTCCCTGATGAAAGATCAGGTTGAACAACTGCGCGAATTTGACATCAATGCTGTACACCTGAACAGCTCCCTTTCACCGGAAGCATACGGTTATAACCGGCGACAGGTCCTGAACGGAAAGGCTAAGCTCCTGTATATAGCCCCGGAAACCTTATTAATGGACAAGACCCGCGAGCTTCTGGATAATATTAAAGTAGATCTCTTTGCTGTGGATGAAGCTCACTGTATCTCTGAATGGGGGCATGATTTCCGACCCGATTATCGGGAACTGGCCCGGGTAAGAAAGGAGATCTTTCCGGATGCCACCTGCATGGCTCTGACAGCAACGGCTACCCCAAGGGTGCGTGAAGATATCAAGAAGACGCTGGAGTTTGGTGAGTCTGAAGAATTCATCGCCAGCTTTGACCGCCCTAATTTGTTTCTGAAAATTGCGGATAAAGAAGATGCCACCAATCAGGTGCTGGATTTTCTGTATACGCGAAAGAATCAATCCGGTATCATTTATTGTATTTCACGCCGACAGGTAGATGAACTCTATCAGGCATTGGATGATGAAGGATATTCGGTGAAACCCTACCATGCGGGACTCTCTGACCGTGACCGCGCCATAAATCAGCGGCAGTTCATTAGGGATGATGTGCAGATCATTGTGGCTACCATTGCTTTTGGGATGGGGATCAACAAGCCAAATGTGCGTTTTGTGATGCACTATGATATGCCACAGAACATCGAGCAGTATTATCAGCAAATTGGTCGTGCAGGGCGAGATGGGTTACGCTCCGACTGTGTGATGTTATTCAGCTACAACGATCGCCATAAGATCAAATACTTCATCAACAAAAAAGAAGGGCAGGAAAAAGAGATTGCTGAAAAGCACCTGGATGATCTCGTTAAATTCATTGAGACAAAAAAATGTCGCCGTATTCCTTTGATGAAATATTTTGGAGAGAAATACACGAAAGATGAATGTGGTATGTGTGATAATTGCCTCTCAAAAGAAGAGGATGTGGAAGATTTCACCCTGCAGGCACAGAAATTACTGAAGTGTATCTCCGAATTGGGCGAGAGCTTTGGAAAAACGCAGGTCATCAATGTATTGAGAGGTTCCAAAGCGCAAAAAGTACTGGAGTTGGAACACGATAAGCTAAGCTCACATGGATCAGGCAAAGAATGGTCGAAAAATCAGTGGGAGCAGCTTTCAAGAATGTTGATCCGGCAGGATTATTTGTCGAAAGGCGAGCATGCCGAGCTGGTGATTGAAGAAAAGGGCCACTCTGTGCTGAAAGGGGATGAAAATGTGTACGGAACGCTGGATAGAACCGCTACGGCCATGAGCACCGAAGAAGCGTCGCGTGTGGCCAGTGAAGTGGAAGCTAAATACGATGAGGACCTTTTTGAGATCCTTCGTAAAGAGCGTAAACAGATGGCAGATGAAAAAGGCATTCCACCGTACACCATTTTCCCTGATACCACGCTTATGGAAATGGCCTATTATTATCCAAAAGACAAGGAGCATTTGTTACCGCTGTATGGTGTGGGAGATGTGAAGCTGAAAAAGTACGGGTCGGCCTTTATCGGTGTCATCAAAAAGTACACGGCCGAGCACGACATTGAATCCAAAGAAGAAACCCTTCAGGAAAAAGCCGAAGAACTTGAAAATGTTGAGCTGCATCAGCAGATAGGTAAAGCCTTTAATGCCGGTCAGTCTATTGAACATTTGGCTGAAGAACACGGTGTAAAGGAAGTAACCATTCTGAACCACCTTAAAGATTATTTGAAGGAGGGTAATGATCTCCGGTTGGATGGTATCACCGATGCCACAAGTCTATCTTTAAGGCAGCAGGATGAGATCATCAAAGTTTTTGATGAGAAGGGTTCACACATGTTAAAAGTGGTGTATGATCGTATGAATAAGAAGATCGGTTATGATCAGATCCGGATCATGCAGCTGTATTATATGGCGAATGAAGCCGCGGAAAAGAATTCATAAGGGTTGATTGATCAGGCATCAACTGTTAGCAATCTTCCCGAATTGGGATGGAAATAGAAAATTGAGCCCCGCCCCCGGTTTTATTGGTGACTTCTATTTCACCCCCGGCTTGACCTACGATCTCGCTTGAAATGGCAAGTCCAAGTCCAAGACCGAATTCAGCTCCCTGATTTTTGGTCGTGAAATTCGGTTCAAAGATCTTTGGAATGAGATGTTCAGGTATTCCGGGACCGGAATCGGATATTTTCACAAAGATGAAGTCATCAGTAGCTTCAGTTGAGATAGTGAGTTTGCCCTGATCTTTCATGGCATCGCAGGCATTTACGATAATATTGGTCCAGACCTGATTGAGGTCTCCAATGTTAGCGCAGGTTTTTGGGATGTCGTTGAACTTGAGGTTCAGGTCAATGAATTTGAGGCGATTGCTTAATACCAAAATGGTATCCTGAATGCCTTCTCTGATGTCTGCGTGTTCTTCCTTGTTTTGATCCTGACGGCTGTAACTTTTAAGGCTCTTCACAAGATTGGCGATGCGTTGGCTGGCAATACGAATATTATGGATCATCTTGCCGGCTTCATAATGATTGATAAGCGTATCCATCTCTCCCTTTTTCCGGTTTGCATCGATCAGGTCAAGGGCCTCGTCCGACATATGAGCCAGTTTTCTAACCGATGAGCGATCATGGATCCAGGGGTAACGCTTTTCGATCATAAGCATTCGGTTACGCTGGGTATTACTGTCAACCGGTGTGGATTGTAAGCCCAACCTGAATAGCTTGTATGAATAATGACTGCTTTCAAACTTGGAGTAGATCTCTACCAGGTTTTCAGCGGCTCGCATTAAAGCGGAAGCCGGATTGTTGACCTCGTGGGCAAAACCTGAAACAAGCTCACCCAGGGTCGCCATTTTCTCCTGATGTACCAGCATTTGGTGTGTTTCCTCTAATTGGGCATAGGCTTTTTTAAGATCATTACGCTCTTTGTTCAGCTCTTTACTGAGCAGGTGGGTTCTGGTTTGAAGCCGTAGGTTGCTCTTATACCGCTGGATCATGTTGTTCAGCATGAGTTGCTGAAGCGGATGTTTTAAGCGGGGGTGATCGTTCAAATACTGCTCAAATTGTTGAGGCCGCATCTTCAAAGCCTGACCTTTCTGTGAAATGCGTCCGCTTGTCAGGGTTGGTTCACCGGTGGTGAAGGCAATAAGCCCGGCAAAACTACCGGGACCCAATGTGATCAGCTTAACTTCAGATTCATCGGGTTGAGTTCGGGTGAGAGTGATATTTCCTTCCAACACAAGATACATATGCTCCAGGGGATCACCCTGAGAGAAAAGTAGATCACCTTCATTAAGGTCCATGAGCCGCTCCTGCAGTTCAGGAAGATCTTTGATCAATCTTCGAATAAAATTCAGTATGGCCCCGGTATCATTAAGCCACGATATACCTTGTTGGTCAGTCATATCAATGATCGGTCATTTTTTTAGTTCGCATGGCTTCCGATAATTTTTCAGCATCCAGGATCTGCATGTAAGAAAGAAGGTTCTTTTCATTTTCGATCACGTAATCCGTGAGTTGGTTTCTGACCACTTCCTGTAACCCTTCTTCCGTCCACGGTTTGGAAATGTAATGATCCAGGTTGGCTTTATTGATAGCCAGAATGGTGTCTTCATGTCCTGCTTGTCCGGTAACGAGAACCTTTTTGCTCTTGATGGTATCCTCATTTGACTGAAGGTCGATAAGCAGATCCACACCGTTCTTACCCGGCAACACATGGTCGCAGAGGATCAATCCAATCCTGTGGCCATGATCAATGATATAATCGATCACTTCCTGTGCTTCGCGGGTATCATTGGCAGTTTCGACGGGAAAGAAGGCCTCAAAGTTTTCGAGATCCTTTACAAGGGCATCCATCACTTCAAGTTCATCTTCAACGATCAGTATATAAATTTTGTGATCCATGGTTTTCTAATTTAAGATTAATGGCCAGTAGAACAAGGCGTAGAGAGTTACCATGATCAGGCCAAAGAGTCCGATCACCAGGCCGGCGCGGGTCATGTGTTTGGTCTTCAGGGTTCCGGTACTGATGGCAATGGCATTAGGCGGGGTTGAGATCGGCAGCATCATGGCGAGGCTGGCACTGACACCGATAACCAAACTGATCAACACCAGGCTGAATCCCTCTCCGGCTACACCGGAGGTTGCAAGACTGACAGCCAGTGGGATCAACAGCGTGGCGGAAACGGTATGGGACAAAAAGTTGGACATCACAATAGCCACTAAGCTAAAGATGATGATCATAAAAACCGGAGAAAAGATACTCCATTCGATATTCGTAATGATCCACTCTGCCAGTCCGGTTCCCTCCATAGAGATACCGAGTGAAATGCCTCCGGCTACCAGCCATAGAACCTCCCAGGGGAGTTGACGAATGCCATCCTTGTCCAGAATGCCCGTGAGGGCTAAAACGGTTACTGGGATCAGTGCAATGATGCTGCTCCCGATGCCATGCAGGCTTTCAGTGACCCAAAGTATAACGGTGGCACCAAAAACCAGATAAACCAATATGGCTGAGGAGTTCTTTTGGAAGGTCCCTTTAAGATCTAAAGGAATGGAATCTGTTTCGGGTTTGAACATCCAGAGAAGTACCAGCCAGGTAACGAACAACACGATTATTACCAGGGGTCCTGCCAATACCATCCACTCAGTGAAGGCAATATCGATTCCCTGATTCGAGAGAGCCCCGATCACCACAGCATTTGGAGGGGTTCCAATGGGAGTAGCGATCCCTCCAATATTGGCAGCAAACGGAATACTTAATGCCAATCCGATCCGAAGTGGGTCAGATACTTCTGTTTTGGCAATGATCGGAAGGATTACGGTCATCATCATAGCCGTAGTGGCCGTGTTACTCATAAAAGCGGAAAGCAGTCCTGTCACAACCATTAAACCGAGAATGATGAATTTGGGTTTTGAACCAAATGGTTTTAACAGGATCCGGGTAAGGTTCTTGTCGAGATCATATTTAACAGCAGCATCCGCCAGTACAAATCCTCCTAAAAACAAAATGATGATGGGATTGGCAAGCGTACCGATGAAATCTGTGTAACCATTTGGGGTATATTCAGCCGTAACCTCAGGAAATAGTACGCCCTGTTTGCTCAGAAAAAACACCTGCAACAGTATCACCATAATGGATGTGGCGTAAATGGGAACCGGTTCAAACATCCAGAAAATGGCGGCGATAATGAAGACACTTAAGGCTACATGCCCGGCTTCAGAAAGTCCCGGAATACTGAGAAAAAAGGGAATGATAAATCCGATGACCCCGATCAGAATAGATACATGATCTTTAGAAAATGTTTTCATGGTGTTTAACCTGAATACGAATACTTAATGAGTGTGTGAGTGTGCATAGTATAGCTGTTCTTTGCGAAAAGTTTGTGAAGATTAGGGGCAGTGTGTGTAATGACTTTCAACTATTGATTTATACCGTTACCATATAGGATGATCCTTGAACCAAGTATTTTATCCAAATTATCCTCCCTTGAGCTTCGCGCCAAGAAGATCGTGGAAGGATTCATATCCGGATTGCATAAAAGTCCGTTCCATGGGTTCAGTGTGGAGTTTGCTGAACACCGGCCCTATAACCCCGGAGATGATTTCAAGCACATTGACTGGAAGGTGTATGCCAAGAAAGAGCGTTTTTATGTGAAGCAGTACGAGGAAGAGACCAACCTGAGATCGTACATCATGCTTGATACAAGTACCTCCATGCAGTTCAAATATTTTGCGGAATGGAGTAAACTCAGGTATGGGATCCATTATGCGGCCTCGCTTATGTACCTCATGCACCGACAACGGGATGCCTGCGGGCTGATTCCTTTCAATTCAAAGATCGATGCGTTTATTCCCGCAAAGTCCACCTATGCGCACTTAAGGCAGATCTATACGGAACTGGAGCGCGAGTTGATCCGTGAGGAAAAGGGGGATAAGGACAAGCGGGTAACGGCATCTGCCCAGGCCATTCATGAAGTGGCAGAGCGACTGAATCACCGTAGTCTGGTGATCATCATAACGGACCTGTTTGAAAATGTAAGTGAACACAGTGAACTGATATCAGCGTTGAAGCATCTGCGCCACCGGAAGCATGAGGTACTGCTATTCAATGTGCTGGAAAAGAAAAGCGAGAGAGATCTTGATTTTCCTGACCGAAGATTTGTTTTTGAGGACATGGAGCTGAGTGATGAAGTGGAAGTATTGCCTGCACAGGTCCGGAAAGATTATCAACGAAAGGTCGAAGATTACACCAGGCAGTTCAGAATGGCTTGCAGTGAATTTGAGATCGATTTTGAAGAAATGGATACACAGGCTCAGTTCGATCAGTCTTTGCTGGCATACCTTACTAAAAGACGTAGACTGGGTTAGTCTTGGTGGGGTAGATCACTCGTTGATCGTGCAATCGGCTCACTGATAACCATCAACGAATACACCAGTAACGAATCTATGTCACCTTTTGATTCTTCAGGATCCGATTCAACAATGTCGGTGAAATTCGCTGCACCCAGATCGCCAGCCTTTCTTTAAAACCGGTAACATAGATCTCTTCTTTTCGAGCGGTGATCTTGGGCATCACCTTTTCAACCATCTGTTCCGCTGTCATAGCTTTTTGGTGGGCATCTCCCATCTTGCCGAACTCAGAGCCATCGGCTGTTAATGCATTTTTGCTGATGTCCGTTTTAACAAATCCCGGGCATAGTAAAGTCACAGCAACATTGTGTTGGTACATCTCTTGTCGCAGCGAATTGAAAAAACCCTGAACAGCGTGCTTACTGCCGGAATAGCCAGATCTGACTCGGGTTCCGATCTTACCGGCCACACTGCTGGTAACAATGATGTGCCCGCTTTTTCGCTCAACCATATGCGGTAACACTTGTTTGGTAAGGCCAACGGCTCCAAAATAATTGATCTCCATCAGTCTTCGGTACACCTCCATATCTGTTTCAAGCACCGTAGAACGCTGACTGATCCCTCCATTATTCATCAAAACATCGATCTGCCCGAAAGCCTTTAGTGCTTCTTTAGTTTTAGCAGGGAAAGTTTCAGGTTCAGTAAGATCAAGAGGTAATACTTTGATTCTGGAAGAATCCGCACCAAGTTCGTTTTTAACCTTGATCAAGGCCTCTTCACGGCGAGAAGAAAGTATCAGGTTGGCACCAAGATCATAAAGTTTATGGGCAAAGGCTTTGCCTATTCCGGATGAGGCTCCTGTTATCCAAACGGTTTTTCCTTGGTAATTCATGGTAGAATTCAGATTTTTAATGCGATAATTTAATATTACTAAGGTGTTACAGTGTTAAGGTAATATTTTCTATTTACCTTAACACTGTAACACATAAACACTTTAACACAAAATCTCCGCAATGAGTAACAAACACACCATACTTCTGATGGAAGATGAAGAAGAGTCAGGCGAGATGCTGGCTAACTTCCTGGAATTGAATGATTACAATGTTTTGTGGGCCAAAGACGGAAAACAAGCACTCAAGTATATAGAAGAGAACGCGAATGAAATTCATTTGGCCATTCTGGATATAATGGTTCCACATCACGATGGTAAGGAGATATGCAGTAACATTCGTCAGCACCCGGTGATCTATGATATTCCGGTTTTATTTCTGACCGCACGGGATGAAGAACAGGATGAGATAGAAGGACTGGAACTCGGTGCCGATGACTATATCAAAAAACCGGCGAGCCTTAATCTTGTTAAAGCACACGTTGAAACACAGCTTCGCCGGCGCTCTCCGGAAAAAAGTAACTGGATTCAGTATGGTAAAGTATATGTGGACCTCGATTCCAAAGAAATGTACATCAACGAAGAACTCATTGACCTGACCCATACAGAGTACACCATCGCTGAAATGATCTTTCAAAACCCAAAACTGGTGTACAGCCGTCAACAGATCCTTGAGAAGATCTCGGATGAGGAAAAATTTGTATTCGACCGCACCGTGGATGTTCACGTAAAAAACCTGCGATTGAAAATGGGTGATGAAGGCAAGCTTATTAAAACCTATCGTGGCGTTGGTTACGGGTTTAATAAGGAATTCCTTCACGCATGAAAATTCGCTCTAAACTGGCGTGGACCTATGTCATCCTATTGGTCATTGGTATCATTACCATCAGTGCCTATTCGATTCTGACCATTCGAAGTTTTTTGTTGGAAGAAGGGATCGAGCAATTTGAAAAAGACGCCCTATCCATGGCGCTTGCTACCGGTAGTTTTAAGGAAGATGAGCAATTCGGCTCAAAGATCGTGGGGTTAGCTGAGCTTTCAAATTATGAGGTAGCTGTTTATGACCGAACCGGGGATCGATTTTTAACATTTCCCGAAGAAGCCTTTGAGAATGTTGCGACCTCTCTTGATAACAGTCTGTTAGCAGAACTTGAGAAAAGAGACGGAGAGCCCATCATAGAGAATACCGAGACGTCGCCCAAACTGATCTCTTATGTGGATCTGGGTGATTCTGATAACTCTGCTCAGTATCTCAGGATCAGTCAGGATAAAAGTCAGTATTATGCAGCGGTGGCAAGTATTAGGCATATTATTTATGCGGGGATGTTCTTTTCCATCGCGGCAGTGATCGTCGTCAGCTTTCTGTTTGCCCGGTATATTGCGGCTCCAATTTTGCATCTTAATGCGGCTGCCCTTGATATTGCACGAGGTAACCTAGATCGTAAGATCGACCTGAAAAGAAACGATGAGTTCGGTACCCTGGCAGATTCATTGAACCATATGGCACGAACGCTCAGAGCAGATAACGAGAAGCTGAAGAAACTGAATATGAAGCAGAGTCAGTTTTTTGCTGATATCACGCACGAGGTCAGGAATCCCTTGCACACCATATCAGGTGCCCTGGAAATGCTGGAGCTTGAGAATCTGCCTCCTGAAAAGAAAAAGCAGTATATGGTAACGGCTCAAAAACAGATCAAGCGCGTAGCCAGGCTGTTTGAGGATATCAAAACGCTTCAGCGTTACGATTTTGATGAAAGCTTTATAAACCGCAAGGATTTTGACCTGAATGATCTGGTTAAGGAAGTTGAACATGCCTATCAACCCATAGCGCATAAAAAAGGACTGGAACTGGATACGTCCCATACATTTTCTTGCAAGGTGAATGCTGATCCCGATAAAATAGAACAGGTATTGGATAACCTGATCTCCAATGGGATCAAATATACGCAGGCCGGTAAGGTAGAAGTGAGTTTTGAGAAGCAAGGTGAAGTGGTTGAAATATCGGTGAGAGATACGGGAACCGGAATTGGACGTGAACACCTCGATCGTTTGTTTGACCGCTTCTATCGCACGGATAAAGCCCGTTCACGGGATAAGGGAGGAACCGGACTGGGACTTTCTGTAGTGAAAGGAATCTTAAATGCTCATCAAACCGATATAAAAGTGGAAAGTGAAGTTGGAAAAGGGAGTCGGTTTTACTTCAATCTCCCCATCTTGAACTGAAATAAGAAGATGAGAAAGCCGCTAAGGCACCACCTGCAATGGGACTCAATACGTATAACACAGAATAGATGTAGGAGTCTCCACCTTTAACAAGATCGAACAAAGTGGTACCTGCTGAGAATGCCGGGTTGAGTACACCACCCGACAAAGGAGACGCAGCCATAAGCATTCCCGTGAAGGTGAGGCCAATGATCAGCCCCATGTACTGATTTTTTCTGTGAAGATTAGAGAAGGTTAGAGAAAGCATAACACTTACAAAAATAGCTGTAAAGAAGACTTCAGAAAACACTTGCTCATATAAGTCCGTGTCAACCGGAGGTTCCAGGTAAAACACACTGTTGGCAAAGGTGTAGATCAGATAAGAAGCAAAAAAGGCTCCTATGACCTGACAAAACAGGTAGCCTGTTAACTCAGCGAACGACAGCTTTCTCTTAAAGAAGAAAGCGATTGAAACAGCGGGATTGAAATGAGCGCCGGAAGTTGGGTATCCAATATAGATAAGGGCCATTAAGGTAAGGCCAACGGCAAGCGGATCACCTGATATCCCAAAAACCATTACCAGGAAAAAAGTGCCAACCGCTTCGGTTACATATGCTTGCATACCCAAATCGTTCGTGATGTTTATTTATTTATAATGTGTCCAACCTCGTTTCGAAAACTACCTGCAGCGCGTAGAAATTGCAACAGTAGCTTAATGTTTTTTGTAAAAAGGCATTTTAAGATTTCTAAATAATTGACTTCATATAGGTTTAGAAAAAGGATATTTTTAAGCAAAGAATGATATTTTCATGAATTATTTTAAAAAAATGAAATCCCGTTGGGGAATTCAGAGCAATTGGCAGTTAGTTATTATTTTGGTCGTGTTTGCTCTGACCGGCATCAGTGCGCTTTATTCGAGACGATTTCTGTTTCCGCTTTTGGGTATTGAATCATCAGACCCATTTTGGTTTAAAACTTTGATCTGGGCAGTAACCATCTTTCCGATGTACAATATCTTCATACTGATCTATGCAGCAATGTTTGGTCAATTCGACTTCTTTTGGGGCAGAATGAAGAAGATGTTCGAAAGAATGGTCCCGCATAAATAGGACCTTATCTGTGTTAAGTAGATCTTAATTCTTCCCGGAGCTCTTTGGGAAGTTTTTGAACCACCAATTGATATGAGTGCAGTATGTGTTCAAAGATCAATTCATCGGATATGGAGCTATGTGTGTTAACCGTATTCCAATGCTTTTTATTCATGTGGTAGCCCGGTGTGATCTCTTCATAGGCAGACCTGAGTTCCAAAGCTCTCACAGGATCACATTTAAGGTTTATGCTCTCAAAGGAATCGACATCAGTCAAGGCATACATCTTACCCATGACCTTAAACACCAGTGTGGATCCATCAAATGGAAAACCTTCGGTAGTTCCCGGAAGCTCCAGGCAGTAGTTATAAAAGGCTTCGATATGCATGAATCAATTCACAGATTCATAATCTGACCGAAAATTCTCAGCGAGTCCGGCTGATTTTGCTGCAATAAAATTCATAAGGTCGGGAGTAACCACTCCAATAAAACTGTCAGACCAGGTAGAACCCATGGTTTGAATATCGTTATTGAGAGGCAACTTTACAGGCTGATAAAACTTGAGTTCCGCTGAAAATGGGTGAAAACCTCCCACATCATTCATGATATTAATATGGAGATGCAGCAGGGGAAACTGATCAGAACGCTTAAGGTCTCTTTCCCCAATTATTCTGACCGGCAGCGCATTCAGTTTGTTCACAATAAGCTGTCGCACACTGTCTACATCGAACGGAACAGAATTGAGGGTTAATGGCCGCTCAATATTGACAGACACCCCGAACTCCTGAATGCCATACAAGGAGTTTCGTTCACGGAGAACTTCATTTTGAGCCACTGTTTGGGCACTGAACAGTAAAAGGATGAATAACGTGAGCGGTATAAATTGATATCTAATACCCATGGCATGGCTCCGTGTATTTTGAAATTATTTCAACATTTTGAAACCCAGTAAAATCCATCCGGCAATAAACGCCACCCCACCGATCGGAGTAATAGCCCCCATCCATCCGATCCCGGTTAGGCATAAGGTGTACAAGCTGCCTGAAAAGATCAGGATCCCGGCTAAGATCAGTGATGCCGGCCAGGTCATGGTCACATCAAATTGTAAGCCGATCAGGGCGATCAGGAATAACCCTAAAGCATGCCATGCGTGATATTGTACGGCAGTTTGCCAGGTTTCGAGTCGTTCGGGCGAAAGAATATTTTTAAGGGCGTGCGCACCAAATGCTCCGGCTGCTACGGCTATAGCCATTAGAATGGCTGCAATGGCGATGATGATCTTGGGATTCGACATTTGGTTATAAGTTAATCGTTATTGAAAATTAGGTTTTGAATATGAATAAGTTAACAAATCCCCAATAACCATTACACCAGTAAGCGATTAACTACTTACAAATCCGATCTTTTTATGCGTTCCATCACAAAATGGTTTGGTTTGTGAACCACCACATCGGCAAAAACTCATCTTCTTGCTGCATGTCTCTCTACCGGTATCTTCACCAACCAGGTCATAATTCCCTTCAACCAGGAAAGGGGCATTTTCATAAAGGGTTACCGATAACTCTCCGCCCTTGCCTTTAACGGGCTCAGTTCCCAATCTTTCAGGATCGTATGAGGTGTCTGCTTTAAAGCCGGCTTCGATATGTGAATTATCGCACAAAGGTTTATTCTGTGATTTACCGCACCGGCACATAGCTACTCTTGTATCTTTCAAGACTACATTGCCATCCAGGTCTTTGATCGCTACTTCACCGTGTATATAAAGCGGGCCATCCTCTTCGATCGTGATAATATTTTGTTCGGGAGGCTGTTCGGTTTGGTCTGATTGCTTCAGTTCGTAATGCAGTGCACCTGAAGGACATTTTTCAATAACCTGTATCAACTCACTAGTGCCTGCCAGTTCAGGTTTGATCCATGGTTTGCGATCAGTGTCAAAAACTTTAGGTAAGCCACGAACGCATTCTGCTGCATGAATGCAACGTTCTTTGTCCCATGTAACTTTAATTTCATCAGTTTGGTAGCTCAGGATCGTTTCTTTCATGGCGGCTTGGGTTTGGTTTGGGATAAGTCAGATTATACTTAAGTGATCGGTTCAAACCAAAAATGCCCCAAAGTTATCTGTCATGAAATCGTGAGATCCATGATCTCATAGAGTTCAGGGATGTGGGCATCCCACCCGTAGGTGTCTTTTAGTTTAACCCGCATCATATCCAGGCTTTGAGGTTCTCCGTGAACAAGGAACAGGTGATCAGGTTTGTGACCGATATTTGAAACCCAATCCAATAGTTCGCTTTGATCAGCATGAGCCGATAACCCTTCCAGCATATCTATGCGAGCCTTAACCGGATAATATTTTCCGTAAAATTTGATCTCCTCGGCGCCATCCAGTAATTGTCGCCCACGGGTGCCTTCAGCCTGAAAGCCGGCCAGAAGCACGGTGGTTTCTTCGCGGCTTATGTACTGCTGAAGGTAAGTGAGTACCCGGCCTCCGGTAACCATCCCACTTCCCGCAATAATGATCTTCGGTCTTTTATCGTCAATGATCTGCCAGGTTTCCTTATACGATTCCACAATGCGGATGCGGTCGGTCATGTCCCTGTAATCCCGCTCCGTCAATTTATGCCATTCAGGATATTTGATAAAGGTTGATAATGCACGGGCCCCCATGGGGCTGTCTAAGATGATCGGGAGAGAATCCGGGATCTGATCATTTCTATGAAGCTGCCAGATAAGGTACATCAACAGCTGAGCTCTTTCGACGGCAAAGCTTGGAATGATCAGGGTTCCACCGTTTTGAACGGTCTCGTCGATGGTGGTTTTAAGCTTTGCGAGAGTATCTTCTACTATGTGTTTGCGATCTCCATAGGTGGACTCCATGAAAAGAACGTCTGCTTTTTTAGGTTTTTGCGGATCACGCAGGAGAGGATCATTAGGTCGGCCCACATCCCCTGAAAACACAAAACGTTTGCCGTAGAGATCAAGCTCTATGAACGTAGCGCCAATAATGTGACCATTATATCTGAATCGAACTCTGATATCCGATTGGATCTCGATCCATTCATCTTCAGGTTGTGATTGAAAACGACTGATGGCATTTTCTGCATCCTCTGTGGTATACAGCGGTTCTGCCGGTTGATGCTTCGTAAAGCCATCCTTATTGGCCCGTTCTGCATCCTCCTCCTGAATTTTAGCACTGTCTCTTAAAATGATATCTGCGATATCGAGTGTGGGTGCGGTTCCCCAAATTCTTCCATTAAATCCCATATTGACCAGCCTCGGTAAAAAACCGCTATGATCGAGGTGGCCGTGTGTAAGCAACACCAGGTCAATGGAAGAGGCTTTTGCGGGGAGCTGCTGCCAGTTCAATTCTCGTAATTTTTTAACCCCCTGAAACAAACCGCAATCGATCATAATCGTTTTATCAGGTGTTTCAATGAGATATTTGGATCCGGTAACCGTTCCTGAAGCCCCCAGGAAATGAACTTTAATATTAGTGCTCATGATCAGATTGATTATGGTTGCAGATTTCTGTTGCCTCCTGATGAATTCGCTCTGCCCGGTTATGTTGGATGCCAAGCTGCAGCAGCACGTTGATATCCTCACAGATCTGACGGGCAAGAACCACATCATTCTTCAAAAGTAATTGCTTTTCCGATTTGTCAATTTCGGACAGGCAGGTAACGGGATGGAGTCCGGTACGGCCGATCAGGTCTTTTAGCCCGTTATTCTTGGGGTAATTCCAGCTGAGTAATTTCAACCCGATGCATTTAGAGTACTCTGTGGCATCACCGGTAAAACGCGTGTTGGTAACAACCCAGCCTGAAAATTGTTTGTGTTTGAGTTCCGGTTGTTTGATCCACGAACTTTTGACATCCAGAAAGCGGGATCTTACATAGAGTGGGATGGTGACATTAGAACGGTGATTTTGTCGGTTGTGGAATTTACACTCCATCATCAGATGCTCATGATCTCTTTCCGCGATCACGTCAATTTCATGAGACACACATTCACCCTGAACAACCTGCCCGACTTTCGTTGTATAACCGAGCTTTCTGAAGAGTTCAGATATCAATATTTCGAAGGGGTACCCGGAAGGCCCGAGTTCAAGCAAAGCCTCTTTCAATTTATACCGGCCGGCAATACGTGTTGATTTCTGCTTTAACAACCGATAAGCTTCCCTGTAGATCTTTTTGGTAGACATTCCGTCTTCGAACAATCCTTTCTTTTCAAGATCATCGATCACAGAATGTATGATGTCCGGTTGAGCCCCGGCATTACTCAACGAATGCTTCAGTTTAGATAACTGAAACGGCTCCCGTTCACCTGATGCTTTTACGACTTCAAAGGCAACCATACTTCATTCTTCCGTTTACTTTCAACAGAAAGTATACAAAAGAACTGTAAAGATTGAGTGATGGTCAGTATGGTTTGGAATTAATTTTCGATCTTCAAAAACCGTGCGTTGATTGCCACGATCACCGTACTTAGAGACATCAGAATGGCTCCAACTGCAGGACTTAATATAATGCCCCAGGCAAACAGTACTCCGGCAGCCAGAGGAATAGCTCCGATATTATAGCCGGAAGCCCACCACAGGTTTTGCACCATTTTTCTGTAGGTAGATTTTGAGAGCTTGATCAATGCTGTTACATCTTGAGGGTTATCTTTTACCAGTACAATATCACCGGTTTCAACGGCTACATCAGACCCAGCTCCAATAGCAATGCCTACATCAGCCTGCGCAAGTGCGGGCGCGTCGTTGACGCCGTCTCCGGTCATGGCCACAAGTTTTCCTTGCCCCTGAACCTCCTTCACCTTATCGGCTTTTTCATCCGGAAGTACTTCAGCAAACACCTGATCAATGCCTAGTTCTCCAGCTACATAATCGGCCGTTTGTTGATTATCGCCCGTCAGCATGATGCACTCAATACCCATCTTGTGCAGTGCATGAATCGCATTCTTAGACGACTCTCGAATTTGATCTCCCAAAGCAATGGCTCCGGTCAATTGATCTTCAATGATCACAAAAACGACCGTTTTTCCCTGGGATGATACTTTTTCAACTTCAGCTGTTGGGTATTCCATTTCCTGCTCCCGAACATATCCGGGGCTTACTACTTTCACTGACTTTCCATTTACCTTGCCTTCAATTCCCATTCCGGTAATGGAATTAAACTCATCCGGCTCCCAGGTTTCGCCGGCTTTTTCGAGGATTCCTTTTGCAAGTGGATGTTCAGAGTTTTTCTCCAGCGAAGCTGCATATTTAAGTATCTCTTCATCGGAGTGATCATCCCCAAAATTCAGAATATTGGTTACCGTAAAGGTTCCTTCGGTTAGCGTACCGGTTTTATCGAAGATAATGGAATCCAAGTTTCTTGCCTGCTCAAAAGCAGACCGATT
>NZ_PQBS01000031.1 GCF_002911695.1 Gracilimonas amylolytica | reverse complement strand
GGGACCCATCCTTGTTCCTTCCCTCCGTGACGCTAACGCTCCGCAAGGAAGGAGACGCACTGGTGAAATTGGATGTTGCTTTTACCACCGAGTCCAAAAGGAGAATCGTTTTGGTTGAATTGTATTATCTGCTAAAATCCTCACCAAAGCGTCCCCTTTCCCTTGGTGCATACTGGTTGATAAAGCATGGCTATACGGAAAGATCTAATGACTACATCCAATACAAAAAATCGTAAAAGAGTGCGTTAGGGAAAGGGCCAGGGTTAGGGTCCGGTTGGATGGGGCAACCAAACTCGATCTGACCGATAACCGGTCTGATCGATGAATTAAGCTTTAAAAGTTAGACATGCTTAATGTAGAATAGCCATGGGTGCTTGAATCCAACAATCGGTCAGACGGACGGCAAGCCGTCAGACCGTGGAGTTGGTCAAACTCACCAAACCCCATCAATCTCCCGCATAATCCTATCCGTCTCCATCAGGGCGACAATAATTTTTTGGTAGTGTTGGATTTCTTCGATGGTGAGTTCGTGATCACGGCGGTCTTTGAGCCATTTTTCGGCGGGTTGGTAGCCGCCGATGTAGAACTCCCAGGCTTTCTTCGGCACGTTGCCAAAATACTGTTCTTCGTTGATCCAAACTTTACCCAACTCCAAGTCATCTTCCGAGTCATCCTGAGGATACCTCCGAAGGATCTTGCCTTTAAGGGCTTTGGATTTTTCATTGCTTTCATCATCACCATCAACAACAAACCCCGGATCATTCTTCGTCAGCCGGTTTGAAATAATATTACTTCCCGATTCCGGGTACGTCGTTATAAAATTCTCTACCACGGGATGCTCCAACAGGTGAATTTGGCGCAGCTCGCCGCCCAGTTCCACCAGTTTCCAGAATTGCTCCGGGTCTTCGGGATAGGGCACGCGCGGGAAGTCGATCTTCAGGAATTCCTTGTATTTCTCGCGGTAACTTGGGGAGTGCAGTACGGCGTAGATGTAGTCCAGTAAATCTATGGGTGCAAACGTGCCTTTGGTGTCTTCCTTCTCCGGCACAAACTTCAGCCCCAGCTTCTCCGCTATTTCCTGAACGATTTTCTTGTCTAAATTGGGCGTACGCTCGGGCTTGCCGTCGAGGGTTTGTTGGGTGGATTCCTTGGGGTAGAGGTAGAGTGGAGCTATAACCGGTATACCTTTATTACTATAGTGGGTTCGATTGTCAATCATGTCTTTAGTAACCTGAACATGGGACCAATTATCAGTTACAGCTTGTCTTGGAAAGACTAAACCCACATTTTCTTTATTAAACAAATTGGGAATTAAGTTCTCTCTTCCCCAATCTATCATATCAGGAGAATAATAGATAAATCTATAGTCAAGAGGACGATAATGAATCTTGCGAATCAAATGTTCATGGTTATGATTTTGAATATTTGTTCTTGCTTCCCCAAGTTTCCAACCTCTTGAATCACCTGGGGGATATTTTCCTCCCTTCTTGTTACCAAAGAAACGATTTCTAATTTCTTCATCAGAAAAACTCTCATCTGAAAATTCAGTGATCCTTTTCAGTAATTTCTCTTTATGAATATCAATAACGAGAGAGTCTCTTGCTGTTACGATTCCTGTAACATTTTCTTTAAATAAATTATCAAGACCAAAAAATCCTTTATACCTCTTTTCAATCTTATAATTCAGAGGATAGAAATAATAATGAGTTGATTGTGGTTGTAATTTTTCAAATTCAATTGACCAAACATTGTTCTTCCTCAAAAAATCATACTTGTTATTTCGTTTACCCCATAAATCGTAATGATATACTTCAGCTAATTCATCAGATTTATCACTTACATCATTTTTAATAAAGAGATTTATTGATACACCTTGCTGAATATCAAAAACATTTTTGTCTTCAATACCATCTGGTGACGTCTCTTTTTTCATCATATTACCATGCAGATCAATAATAAATATCTTATCGAAGGTCTTTAATAGGTTCCATCTCATCCCCCTAAAAGTAGGATTATCTATAAAACTATGATTATTGATATAGGCTAAAACACCTTCTCCATTCTTTTCTACAAAATGTTGTCCGTATCGAATGAACTTCACATAATCATCGTGGAGCCAGTGTTTTCTTTCTCCAAAATGTTTTCCGTCTACATATTTATAATCTTCAATGAGTTCAGAAATCCATTCTCCCATATTTGAGGAAATTCCACTATACGGCGGATTCCCCAACACCACCATCACCGGCGTATCGCGTTTGATGTGGTTGGCTTCATTAGCTTCTTCGCTCAACCAGTTGGCAAAGAGGGTGCCGGTATCGGGGTGGTGTTCTTCCAGCGAGTTGGTGAGGTACACCCGGAAGCGCTGACTCCCGCTCGGTTCCACGCCCGTTTCGCGAAGCAGCAGGTCCAGTTTCAAATGCGCCATGGCATAACTCGCCATCAAAATCTCAAATCCGTTCAGGCGCGGGATGAGGTGCTCTTCCACGTATTTCTCCCAAATGCCCTGCTGTCCCTCAAACTTTTTGTGAATCTGCTTGATCACTTCCGCCAAAAAAGTTCCGGTTCCCGCCGCCGGGTCCAGAATCTGTACTTTATGCACTTCCTGTTCTTCCTGCCTATAGCCCGTGGGCGAGCGCTTGTCTTTCACGTCCGTATTGACCTTCACGGTGGTTTTAGTGGTATCGGCCAGCCCGTCCTTCAGCCCGAATTCATCTTTCAGGATATCATCCACTGCGCGGACAATGAAATTAACCACCGGCTCGGGCGTGTACCAAACGCCGCGGCTTTTGCGCAGCTTGGGATCGTATTCCGCCAAAAAGGTTTCGTAAAAATGGATGATAGGATCTTGCTGCTGCGTGGCTTTCCCGAAGTTCCTGAGCAGCCCGTCCACATCCGTAGCGCGGAAAATATCGGCGAGCCCGTCAACGATCCACACAATGCGGTCGTCCAGGTCGTAGCCGGCAATGTACTGGAACAGCTTTCGTAAAAAGGGATTGGTTTTGGGGATAAGCGCGGCGGCTTCGTGGCGATCAAAAGTATCGAGGGTCGGGTCGTGCAGCCGGGCGGCAAACATGCCGTAGGCGATTGTCTGCGCATAAATATCGGCAAACTCCTTGGGATTGATATCATGAATCAGCACGTTTTGGAAAGCCGACAATTGCTCGCGCAGGGTGTTGTTGGCCGACTCATTCACGCGGTCGCCCTTTTCGGCATCGGCATTCAGGGCTTTTTCAATCACATCCGCCAAAATGCGGGCTTTACCGGCCATCATCTTGCTCAGCTTGTTGGCGCTCCGAATGGTCTGCCCAATATGCGTTCCAAAATCTTTGACCAGGTTTTCGAACTCGCCGTAATTCTCCGGCTTGCCGACGATCTTTCCGTCTTCAATTTCCGCAATTCGGATGGAGGTGATAAAGTCGCCGTCACGGTACAGGTGGAAATCAAGATAATCGGTGAAGATGAGGTTGGGCAGGCCGTCTTTGTACCGGCTGAACTGCTCTTTGTTTTTCTTTTTACCGCCGAGATCGGGATCGCCGATATCTTTGGCTTCAATATAGCCGACAGGAATTTTGCCTTTGGTGAGGATATAATCCGGGGCACCCACATCCGAGCGTTTGGGTTCGTTGGTCACCAAAATATTATCGAGCAGCGACTCGAGCAACGTCTGCAAATCGCCCCGGTAACTGTGCTCCCGCGAAATCCCCGTTTTAAATCTTCGGTTTAACTGATCAACGTATTCCTGGATGGTCATAAAAAAACAATTTGGTTGGCGCTTAGGCTAATAAAATTAGGGATTAATGGCAATGGGGATTTGGGGTTGGTGGAAACTATGAGCTCGCCCGGCCAGGGGACCCATCCTTGTTCCTTCCCTCCGTGACGCTAACGCTCCGCAAGGAAGGAGACGCATTGGTGGGATTGGATGTTGCTTTTACCACCGAGCCCAAAAGGAGAATCGTTTTGGTTGAATTGTACTACCTGCTAAATCCCTTGCCAAGGCGTCCCCTTGCCCTGCGGCGGCGCAAAGGTTTGAGAATTTGTTCAGGTGAGCCGGAGGGAAAGGGACAGGGATTGGGTTTTGTTGGACAGGGCAACAAATTCATTCAGGCACATACTCCAAAATCCGCTCCAAAACCCCATCCATATCCACCAACTCCTCATTTTTAATTCGCAGCACTCTCAAACCCAATCCGTTCAAAACCAAGTCCCGCTGGTAATCATATTCTTTTTGGAAATTGTGAATTTTCCCATCTACTTCAATTACTAAGTTTAATTCGGCACAGTAAAAGTCAGCGATATAAAAGTATCGACGGTTCTCTCGCTGCTCATGTACAAATGGTTTTTGACGGAGAAATTTATAGCCTTGGAGCTGGCGTTTTCTTAGATGTTTCCAAAGCAGTTTTTCAGATGCCGTTGGATTTTTTCGAAGCTCCCGGGCTATTTCTGTTATGGATTTCCATGTTAGGTTCATGGTGGAAATAGGTTCTTTTTTGGGAAAACTGCAAGCCCGGCCGGGGGACCCGTCCTTGTTCCTTCCCTCCGGCGGCTGCGCCTTGCAAGGAAGGAGACGCACTGGTGAAATTGGAAGTTGCTTTTACCATCGAGCCCAAAAGGAGAATCGTTTCGGCTGAATTGTACAACCTGCCAAAATCCTCACTAAGGCGTCCCCTTTCCCTTGGCGCAAACTGGTTGATAAAGCATGGCTATTCGGAAAGATCTAATGACTAAATCCAATACAAAAAATCGTAAAAGAGTGCGTTAGGGAAAAGGACAGGGATAGGGTTCTGTACAGAGTGGCAACCCAACACAATAAGGTTTATAAAATAGAAAACTCTGGCAAGATAGGGCAGGGCAGATCGCCCGGCCAGGGGACCCATCCTTGTTCCTTCCCTAACGCGCAAGCGCGCCAGGGAAGGAGACGCCTGAATAACAGATGATGTTGGTTTTGCTACCGAGCCCAAAAAGAGATTCGTTTTGGTTGAATTGTACTACCTGCCAAGATTCTTCCCAAGACGTCCCCTTGCCCTGCGGCGGTGAAATGGTTTCAGTTGAATGAATATATGAGCCGAGGGAAGGGATAGGGTCCTGTAAGTCATGGCAATCAACCCCGATCTGACGGGTGGACATGCACCGTACCTTCAAATCTTGCAATGAACCGTCTGATCGATGAATTAAGCTTCAAAAGTTAGACATGCTTAAAGCAGAACAGGCTTGGGTGGTACCTTCATCGATCGGTCAGACGGATAATCCGTCAGACCGAGATAACAAAATTATTTAGTTACTTATTATCATCCAGATCTTTCAGGGAAAGACCTTCCATTAACGCCTCGTAATTTGAGATGTCTTTTGGCAGGATCACGCTGTTTTGATCCCGGCCCAGACCGGATAGGGTATCCAGGTATTTTTCGGAAAGCTGAAGCTTCATGGCTTCTTTACCTTTAGGCTGGGAAAGGGCAGCGGCTACTTCTTCAATAGATTTGGCCGTAGCCTCAGCAATGGAAAGGATCTCTTCAGCATACCCTTCTGCCTCGTTGATACGACGCTGCATTTCGGCTTCAGAAATGTTGATGATCTCTGCCCGCATACCTTCCGCATCATTGACCTTAGAGCCTTTAACTCCTTCCGATTTGGCGATGATGGCACGACGATCACGTTCAGCCGTCATCTGTCGCTCCATGGCTTTTTGAACCGTGCGCGGTGTCACGATATTCTTGATCTCATAACGGTGCACTTTGATCCCCCACACTTGTTCTACTTCGCTGAGCACTTTCACCACTTCTTTACTCATAGCGGCACGCTCTTCGAAAGTTTCGTCAAGATCCATATTACCCAGAACTGAACGGGTCGTGGTTTGGGCCAGCTGTACAGCGGCATACCGGTAATCAGTGACCCCATAACTGGCGTTCACCGGATCAACCACACTCAGATAGATCACTCCATCCACTTCTACCTTGACGTTGTCTTTGGTAAAGCATTCCTGAGGTTCCACTTCAATGGTTTCCTCTCTCAGGTCCTGTTTGTACACCACCTTATCAATGATCGGGATGAGGGCGTGAAACCCGGGCCCCAGGGTTTTGTGATAATTACCAAGTCGTTCTACAATAAAAGCGAACTGATTGGGTACCATCCTGAGTGACCGAATAAACTGGTACATCACATAAATGGAGAAGAGTCCTAATAATACCTTACTGATCGATTCCATGATTTCCATTGTGATACTCCTTATTTACCGGTTTGGGTTGATGGGTCTTTAGTGTGGTCACTGATCTGACTGACCCCTTCAAAAAAGGTCTTCAGGTTTGCAGTTTCGGTAGGGAGGACAGAGACATTCGACTTTTTGATGATATTCCCAAACTGCTTGATGTATTGTTCTACCAGCTTTGTTTTTACGGCCAAGTCACCACCCGGTTTTTCGATCGCTTCGGCCACGCGGCGAATGCCCTTGGCAGTTGCGGTTGCCACCAGCTCAATTTCCTTAGCCCGGCCTTTAGCTTCATTGATACGCTTTTGCCGATTTGCTTCAGAAACCAGCACTTGACTTTGCTGCTCACCTTCCGACTCATAGATCCGTGCCTGCCGATGACCTTCTGAATTGGTGATCTCAGCCCGTTTCTCCCGTTCGGCCTCCATTTGCCGCTCCATGGTATCCACGATCTCATTAGATGGGTTGATGTTTTTTAACTCATAACGCATCACTTTAACGCCCCAAGGATCGGCTGCTTTGTCGATCTCACGAACAATATTTTCATTCATTTTATCCCGTTCCGAAAAGGTATCATCCAGGGTCATTTTACCGATCTCAGATCGCATGGTGGTTTGAGCCAGATTAACTGCCGCAGCCTGATAGTTTGAGATACCATAACTCGCTTTGTAGGAATCCATCACTTTCAGATAAACGAGGCCATCCACAGACACCTCAATATTGTCTTTGGTGATACAGGTTTGGCTGGGAACGTCGATGACCTGTTCGCGCATTTCCTGACTGTATGCCGGGCGGTCAACGAAAGGAATTAAGAAGTGAAAACCGGGTTTCAGGGTTTTCTTGTATTTACCAAGGCGTTCCTGAATCACTTCTTCCCGAAATTCCACGATCTGGAATAAACGGGTAAGAATGAAATATGATAAAACGATTACGATCAGCAGTGTAGTCCAAATCATGTCAGTTTCTATTTGAGTCTTTAAGTTGATGACCTGTCTGGTCAATTAGGTCGACCGGTTCCACGATCCATGTGGTGTTGTCACGGTATTTGATGCGAACCTGAACTCCGGCGGGAATGTCGCCCTCGAGCGAACGTGCCTGCCATGAGATCCCCTGAAACCGGATTCGCCCATCATTGTTAAATTCGTTGATCGGTTCCGTTACTTCCACCACCTGATCCATAGCTTCAAAGTCCTCATCCGCTAATTTGTACGAACTCTCACCTTTGAAATATTTATTGATGAATGGTCGTATGGCAATGGTCATGACTGTAGAAGTAAACAGCCAGATGAAGGTAGCCGTCAGCGGATCCTCCAAAAAACCAAGGGTCTTATGAAGTTTAGAGCTCAAAGAGGTTCTTCTCTAAGCTTCTTCAGTAAGATCTTGTATAAGTTTTGATTTCGATGATTAAAGCGATATTCAGTTTCTTTTAAATACACATAAAAATGAGATTTCGATACCCCATTAAATTGAGCCAACCGGCGTTTGGCATAACTCCAAAAAGATTCAATGCCATTAATGTGACTCGAGGAATTGGCGAATTCATCCTGGCCATGTTGAACACGATAATGTTTGTCATAGCCCACATCCACTAGGCCATTATAGCCTCGCCAACCATCACTGTGAATCACACTGGCCGGGGCCACTTTTCCACGTATAATACACTGGAGTGTCTTTTTTCTTGCATCAGGGACAATTTCGGTATAGACTTTGCCCTTACGTTTGAAAATGCCAAAGACAATGGTTTTACCCGAAGCTCCTCGTCCTCGTTTACCAGGAATTCGTCGTGGACCAAAATAAGACTCGTCAACCTCAATGATGCCTTGGATCCGAGCCGATTGCTCAGACCATCGAGCGATGTGATGGCGCAGTTTGTCAAAGATCACGGTAACCGATCGCAATGAAATGCCGGTTAACTCAGCCGTTTCCGTTGCGGTTAAATCTAACGAAAAACACTTGATCAGATGCCGAAATTTAGCTTCTGAAATATGTGACCGTTTATAATACTTGTTATTCATTGTATAGCAATATGTTACAAGATTTTATAACATGCTATACTTCATAAGACCC
>NZ_PQBS01000030.1 GCF_002911695.1 Gracilimonas amylolytica | reverse complement strand
GTCAGAGACTTGCTCTGCAAAGACTCCTAAGTCAGCGCTCGATAGGTTTTGGATAACGGATTATAATTAAAAGACTCGTTGTAAGACTTAAGAGATGCTGGGGAGGTATTAGGGATTGCATTTCGAAGACAAATAGCATCTACGAATCCATCATTCCGTCCGGTCATAATCAAATGATCATTCAGCAAAGGTGAGGACGGGGTGATGGATGATGGTTTAAATGAGCCATGAACTCTAAAGGATAGGGTGTCACAGCTTGATCCATCACCCGGCTCGTTTTGTAGTCAAAGTGTTTCTCCTAAACAGAATGAGCCGAATGATGGAATGGGTGGGGTATCTTGATCTTTCTGTGAATTGTTGCCGGGGAGGCCAATTTTGAGACGTTAAGGTTAGGTTCTGAAAAAACTTTGTAAGGAATCGTTCTTAAACTGCTCTAACTCTGTAAGTCGTTATTTACATGGCTTATAAACCTTAATTAAATAACAAAACAATGCCAATATCATTTAATGTTATAGAAAGAGGGGAGCCCGGAGTTGAGGGCGGCGGAGTAAAGAAGTTCTATGCTTCCGCACAAAGTACAGGCTCAGCAGGAATTGAAGAGCTGACCAACCGAATAGAAAAGATAAGTACAGTAAGCGGGGCAGACATTCGTGCTGTACTGTATTCCATCATAGATGTATTACCTGAATTGCTAAGTGATGGGAATATCGTCGAGATCGGTGACCTGGGAAGTTTCAGGGTAAGTATTAGTAGTAAGGGCAGTGAGGTCGCTGAAGAAGTTAGCAGCAGCAATATTAAAAAGGCTAAGATCATCTTCAGGCCCGGGAAAAAGTTCAAACAGATGTTGAATAATCTGAATTATTCCAAGATATCTACATAGAACTGATAAGTAACCTGAGAAATAGCGTTAACTACCATTAACTATTAATCTATAACAGGCTTGTTTAACCGACAAGCCTGTTATTTTTTGGTTATGCTTATAGTGATTTAAAAACATGCCTACCTTTTTGATAAAACATGTGCATGTTTTTGGTGATTGATACTTATGTTTTTGGTAGTCATAGGGCATAGATTAATGATGAGTTTTAGAATAAATTTTCAGTATTCATACACTAACGAGTAATAATATTTAGGGTCTTATGAAGTTTAGAGCTCAAAGAGGTTCTTCTCTAAGCTTCTTCAGTAAGATCTTGTATAAGTTTTGATTTCGATGATTAAAGCGATATTCAGTTTCTTTTAAATACACATAAAAATGAGATTTCGATACCCCATTAAATTGAGCCAACCGGCGTTTGGCATAACTCCAAAAAGATTCAATGCCATTAATGTGACTCGAGGAATTGGCGAATTCATCCTGGCCATGTTGAACACGATAATGTTTGTCATAGCCCACATCCACTAGGCCATTATAGCCTCGCCAACCATCACTGTGAATCACACTGGCCGGGGCCACTTTTCCACGTATAATACACTGGAGTGTCTTTTTTCTTGCATCAGGGACAATTTCGGTATAGACTTTGCCCTTACGTTTGAAAATGCCAAAGACAATGGTTTTACCCGAAGCTCCTCGTCCTCGTTTACCAGGAATTCGTCGTGGACCAAAATAAGACTCGTCAACCTCAATGATGCCTTGGATCCGAGCCGATTGCTCAGACCATCGAGCGATGTGATGGCGCAGTTTGTCAAAGATCACGGTAACCGATCGCAATGAAATGCCGGTTAACTCAGCCGTTTCCGTTGCGGTTAAATCTAACGAAAAACACTTGATCAGATGCCGAAATTTAGCTTCTGAAATATGTGACCGTTTATAATACTTGTTATTCATTGTATAGCAATATGTTACAAGATTTTATAACATGCTATACTTCATAAGACCC
>NZ_PQBS01000029.1 GCF_002911695.1 Gracilimonas amylolytica | reverse complement strand
TCCCGAATGCTATGACTTAATCAAGTACTAAGCAGCCTTTTTTTGTTTGTCGAATCTGGATTCATGGTTTGATTTATAGCAAGTTTGGCTGTTCCATATGGCACATATAATAGTGATTAATTTGTTTACCAGGTTATTACGAACTACCGGCCAAGGCTTACCTTCCTCCAGTTTTTTCTGTTTATAGGCACTGAATTTATCGTTGTGTGTACTGGCCGAGCGGGCTGCCATGGTTAACGTAGAACGTGCTTCTGCACTTCCATGGCCGGAAGAACGCGTTTTCCCACGCACCGAACTTCCTGAACTATGACTATGGGGAGCTACTCCAAAACGGGAGGAAATAGCCTTAGGATTCAATTTTTGTTCTCCAAAAAAGAGAATCAGCCACATCCAGGCGGTAACTTCTCCAATACCAGGAATACTGACCAGCAAGTCGTAGTATTCCTGCAGCCCATCATGGGTTTGTATGCACTGCCGAATGTGCTGTTCCAACTGGGCAATATGGTTGTCAAATAACTGTAGTTGCTCTTCCCACCCCTGGCGCACCAGCTCCGGGCAGTCCGGCTGTTGGGCCGATTGCGTTTGCTTGGTTTTGGTGGCCGTTTGCTGGCGTATCAGCCGGCGACGTTCAGCATAGAGTTGTTGAAGCTGATCTAATACCGGCTCTGCCGGGGTGCTCAGTGATAACTGATCAGCAAAACGATCCGCGTATTCAGCCAGTAGCTGAGCATCAAACTGGTCATCTTTACGATGGTGGTCCGGGCCCACCTTTTCCAATATGGTGGTCTTTTCTACCGAGCATCTCCATCCCATTTGGGTTAACGCAACCAATAGTCGTTTACCATAGATTCCGGTGTCCTCCATACAAATAACACTGTTCTGGTCGGTACATCCCGCCTCGGTTATCCACTGGTTTAGTTGTTGGAAACCGGACTCGCAATTTGCGCACTGCATATGTTCCCCGGAAGGACGGTGCCAGCAGTCCAGGGTATCTTTAGAAATATCTATACCAATAAAGTGGGTTAGATTTGTGAGATCCATAAAAAATCCTCATGTTTGATTAACCTTAATGACGTATGCCAGCTAGGTATTATCGGACCTGACTCTGTTCGTAGTGTTTTACTAGCATGCTATTTAGGTTTGGATAATACCGAAGCCGGAGGGGCTGATTCGGGATTTCGAGTTCTGCTCGACACACTCGGTTAGCCTGTCTCCGGCTCGCTGGTATTATAAAAAAGCAGAGTTGACTGCCTTTCTCAATACTTAAAGTCTAACAGAAATCTCGGGAGCACGCTTCAAGGTTACTATTTAACCCAGAATCCATCTGACGGATCACCCGTCTGATGGATGGCTAAAGGCTTTATTACTCGAATTAAACAAACGGTCAAACGGACATCAAGCCGTCAGACCGAGACAAGTTAGAATAACTAAAAACTCAAAACTACCCTAGTCCAACCCGCTTAAAGATCACATCCACATTCCGGGTGTGATGGTCGAGGTCGAAGGCTTCATCGATCTCTTCCTGGGTTAAAGCTTCGGTAATGGTACCGTCCGCTTCAACGATGGGTTTGAAAAGCGTTTGTTCTTTCCATGACTTCATGGCCAGCGGCTGTACCGTATCGTAAGCCTGTTCGCGGGGCATGCCTTTGTCGATGAGTTTGTGAAGGAGGCGCTGGGAGAAGACCAGTCCCTGGGTCTTCCAGATGTTGGATTCCATGTTGTCCTCAAACACCACGAGGTTTTCGATCACCCCGGCAAAGCGGTTCAGCATATAATCCAATAACGTGGTTGCATCGGGCAGGATGATGCGTTCGGCTGAGGAGTGTGAGATATCGCGTTCATGCCAGAGAGGTATATTCTCGTAAGCGGTAACCATATACCCTCTTAACACCCGGGCACAGCCTGAGATGTTTTCCGAACTGACGGGATTACGTTTATGCGGCATGGATGAAGATCCCTTCTGCCCTTTGCGGAAGGCCTCCTCGGCTTCCCTCAGTTCACTGCGCTGCAGGTGGCGGACTTCCACAGCCATCTTTTCCATGGTGGAGCCGATGAGCGCCAGCGTGGAGAGATAATAGGCATGACGGTCGCGCTGCAGGGTCTGGGTGGATATGGGTGCCGGACTCAGTCCTAACTTCTCGCAGGTATATTCTTCCACTTCCGGCGGGATGTTGGCAAAGGTACCTACCGATCCGGACAGCTTACCGAATTCCACATCAGCAGCGGCTTTTTTGAAACGCTCCAGGTTGCGGTTCATTTCCGCATACCAAAGCGCACATTTCAATCCAAAAGTGGTTGGCTCGGCGTGAATACCGTGGGTTCGCCCCATCATCACCGTGTATTTATGTGCTTTGGCTTTTTCACCGAGTACATCCACAATGTGTTCAAGTCCTTCAAGCAGGATGGCATTGGCTTTCTTGAGCCGCACGCCCCAGGCAGTATCCACCACATCAGTAGAGGTCAGCCCATAGTGCACCCATTTCTTTTCATCGCCCAGTGTTTCGGAAACAGCTCTTGTAAAAGCAACCACATCATGGCGGGTCTTGGCTTCGATCTCCTTTATCCGGTCTACATCAAACCCCGCATTTTCGTAGAGCTTATCCACGTCTTCCATGGGGATCTTACCGAGCTTGGCCCAGGCCCAGCAGGCAGCGAGTTCTACGTCCAGCCAGGCTTGAAATTGAGCTTCATCGGTCCACAGGTCGGACATTTCTTTGCGGGAATATCGGGAGATCATGTAATCTTACTTTGGATGATTAAAAGTTCAGCCCAAAGATAGGATTTTAAATGAACAGATTAAGCCCGTATTTGCGGTTCTTTCACCCTTTTATTGAACCGGAATCTTAAGCATGGTTCCGGGTTGTATGGTTTGATCCAGATCCACCTGATTGATGATGGCAATATCAAGAGGCTTAATATCCATAGGCAGCTCATTTGGCAAAAATGAGCTGAATGGAGCCGTTCTCGATGTGGTGATCAATTTCAATTTCACCGGTTGAATGCCTAAGATCGCATTATCATACAGCTGACTGAATCCATTCTCTACCGTTGTGAAACGATCCCTATATGTATCAAATTGCGCACTCGTGGTGTAACTCAAAAACCTGTAGATATTGCCACCGTATCCAACCGCTGTGAGTTTTAACTTCAATTCGGTTCCATTCTGAGATTGTGCCGTGGCAATACCCTGATATCCATTCATTGAATTGGCAGAAAATGACTGCTGTTCAATCACGGTGATGCCTTCCTGTGCCAAAAAGGTTCGTACAGACGATTCAGGGGTTTCATTCTGATTATCGATGGTAAACTGAATAATGGCATCCTGCGCCTCATTCACCATGATCACAGCTGTGGTTTGATTGATTAATTGAAAGCCGTTCGGTACCGGAAACCGGAATTCGAGATCCGGATGATAGAACATACCATCCCTTTCAAATCCTTCCCTTGGGTTATCTCCGTACACAATACCCTCTATCATCTCCATGAATTCTTCTTTGTCAAGGATATTCTGCTCATACCCTTTACTTTCCCATTCCTGTGCAAGTCTTGGGATCGTACTTTCTCTCTCACCGGGATCAGGGTGACTGGATAGCAGTGTTGGAATTCCACCACCCTGCGTTTCTGAAATGCGTTTCAGCGAGGTAAAGAAATCGGCTCCTTCTGAAGCTTCATAATGTCTCATAGCCGCATATTCAACACCCAAAGCATCGGATTCCCGTTCATCATCCCTTCCATATTTCAGAAACATGAGCTGGGCGGTTTGGCTACTGAGCTGTAGAATACTTTGCCCATCATACCCAAAAGATTCTCCCAAAACAGCTCCACCAATAATGGCAAGCTGACCAAATTGTTGCTGCATGGCTCTTTGTGAGGCATGCCGTGCCGCTACGTGACCGATCTCATGCCCCAGTACCACGGCAAGCTGAGCTTCATTGTTCAAATGCCCCAGTAATCCGCGGGTTACGTAAATATACCCCCCGGGTAAAGCGAACGCATTCACTACGGGACTGTTCAGTACTCTGAATGTAAACGGAGTGTTTTTGAATTTCTCCGGAGTGTCATCTCTTCGGAGGTGGCTGACTTCCACCAGTTCCTGACCAAGTTGCGATACGTAATTGGCAAGTTCTTCATTCTCATACAAACCATACTGAGCAATGATCTCAGGATCTGATTCTTTACCGATCTGCACTTCCTGCTCCCAGCTGTATCCATAGGCTCTTTTATTACCCGAAACCGGATTTTGCTCAAGAGTGACACACCCGCCAAACCCTAAAGACACTATGACTATAACTGATAACAGCTTCCTTTTGAGATTCATAATTTCCCTTGTTTAGTTTTTGAACTTACGATCTTTCCTGTAACCGCTTACCTAATTAAAGCTAAGCTAACTAATTATACAATATTTACTTCCGGAGTCAGAACAACTCCAAATTTATTGTGAACCGAACGGCGGATCTTTTCTGCCAGTTCGATGATCTCTGCCCCGGTCGCACTGCCATAATTCACAAGCACCAGGGCTTGTTTTTTATGTACTCCGGCATCACCAATTCGTTCCCCTTTCCAGCCGCACTGATCGATGAGCCATGCAGCCGGCACCTTCACTCCTTTTTTATCAGGGTAATTTGGGACATCAGGGTGTTTGTTTTTTAACCGCCCAAACTCCTCCTCGCTGATCACGGGATTCTTGAAAAAACTCCCCGTATTACCGATCTCCTTTGGATCAGGCAGTTTACTTTGCCGGATCTCAATCACAGCGTTACTTACTTGTCTGATAGTTGGTTCCTCAATACCCTGCTCATTCAAATGATCAGACAGAGCTCTGTAACTGGTGTTCACCTTTGGATGTTTACTCAACTTTAAGGTAACGGAAGTGATCACATACTTTCCTTTCAGATCATTCTTGAATGCACTGTCACGATATCCAAACTTACATTCCTTGTGCTCAAAAGTCTTGATGATACCGGTATTCAGGTCCAACGCTTCAAGCGAGTGAAACACCTGTTCCAGCTCCACACCATAGGCCCCGATATTCTGAATGGGAGCGGCCCCAACCGATCCGGGAATGAGAGATAGATTCTCGATCCCCGCCCAATCGTTTTCAATAGCACCCAATACCACTTGGTGCCAGTTTTCTCCACTGCCAAGTTTCCAATGCACATGATCGCCCGTTTCTTCTACAACCTCACGCCCTTTGATTTTCAGATGTATGACCAACCCTTCAAAATCATTGGCAAACAGAATATTGCTGCCACCGCCCAACATGAGTTTGGGTAACAGTTTGTATTTCGGGTCCAGCAATAACTGTCTTAATTCGTCTGCTGTTGACACTGACGCAAAATACCGGGCCTTCGCACTCACCCCTATCGTATTATGCTCTTTCAGATCGAAATGCTCTTTCACTTCAGGTGTGTCCGTCATACAATTATTCAGCGGGTGTATTTACTTCTTCGGGGTTTTCTAACTTAACGCGTACTTTTTTGATCCGGTTATTTTTTACGGAGTGAACCGTGAGCTCCATGTTCTTGAATTTGATCCGTTCTCCAACCATTGGCAGGCTTTCAGTAAGGTGATAGATCAATCCTCCAAGAGTTTCGTATTCGTCATCATCGGTCGTGATATCACATTTCAATATCTCTTCCATGTCATCCAGATCGATCTTGGCATCGAAAATATAGATACCGCTTTTGAAACGTGTGTACAATTTGATCTCTTCTCCTGAATCATCGGTGATATCCCCAACGATCTCCTCCAGAATATCATCCATGGTTACGATCCCTTCCGTTCCACCATACTCATCAACCACAATAGCGATGTGCGTCTTTTCCTGCTGAAAATCCCTGAGCAGGTCGTCCAGTTTTTTAGTGGCCGGAATGAATAGGGCCTTCCGTGAAACCGTCTTCCAGTTCAGAATAGGTTCCTCTTCCTCAGAATTCAGGTAAGGAAGCACATCCTTAGCATACAGGACTCCCTGAATATTATCGAGGTCACCATCGATGAGGGGCATTCTTGAAAGACCGTTCTCCCTGATCTTCGACAGTACGTCCTGCAGTGTCTCATTCAAGGAGACGGAAACTATGTTGACCCGCGAAGTCATGATCTCCCGTACCATGATATCCCCAAAACCGATCACATTCTCAATGATCTCACGTTCATCCTCATGAATAGATCCCTCCTGTTCACTGACCTCTGCCATGGTTCTGATATCCTCAGAGGTCATCTTACTGGCTGGTTTCGGCAGGTATCGCTCCAGACTGATGGTGCTGTCAGCGATCAGCTTGGCAAAGGGTTTCAGTAAAATGAAGAAGGCATATATAAAGGTGCTGTTGGTTCGTGAGACCTTAAGTGGATTGTTGATAGCAATGATCTTTGGAGTGATCTCACTTAAAATGAGGATCATAAAGGTCAGCACCAATACCTCAACGGTAAAAACAACGATCTCGGAAAGACCAAATGCCTCCACTATATCACCGGTGATCACAGCCGCCAAAACAGAGGCTATGATATTGGCAAACGTGTTACCGATCAGAATGGTAGCCAGCAAGCGTCGTGGCTTGTCCAGCATTCTGAAGATTCGCCGGTCAGCTTTGGAGGAACCGTTCACATCCAGCTCTTCCATGCGATTAGAAAGGGAAAACAGAGCAACCTCTGACCCTGAAAAAATGGCTGATAACGCCAAACCCAGAAAAAGAAAGAAAACCTGAATTCCCATTACCACCGGATCTATACCGGGAATAGTCATATCGATGGGTACTGAAAGAACTGAGTCCTGAACCAAACTAAACGGGTCTTCTTGTAAATCCAATGATTTAAATGGTTGGTTGGGTTTAGATTAATATCCGATCAAAATATAAAACTTTATGCATACGGTAGCTACAAATAAAAAAGCGGCATGAGGGAAACCCATACCGCTTTAATTTCATAGGGTCTTATGAAGTTTAGAGCTTAAAGAGGTTCTTCTCTAAGCTTCTCCAGTAAGATCTTGTATAAGTTTTGATTTCGATGATTAAAGCGATATTCAGTTTCTTTTAAATACACATAAAAATGAGATTTCGATACCCCATTAAATTGAGCCAACCGGCGTTTGGCATAACTCCAAAAAGATTCAATGCCATTAATGTGACTCGAGGAATTGGCGAATTCATCCTGGCCATGTTGAACACGATAATGTTTGTCATAGCCCACATCCACTAGGCCATTATAGCCTCGCCAACCATCACTGTGAATCACACTGGCCGGGGCCACTTTTCCACGTATAATACACTGGAGTGTCTTTTTTCTTGCATCAGGGACAATTTCGGTATAGACTTTGCCCTTACGTTTGAAAATGCCAAAGACAATGGTTTTACCCGAAGCTCCTCGTCCTCGTTTACCAGGAATTCGTCGTGGACCAAAATAAGACTCGTCAACCTCAATGATGCCTTGGATCCGAGCCGATTGCTCAGACCATCGAGCGATGTGATGGCGCAGTTTGTCAAAGATCACGGTAACCGATCGCAATGAAATGCCGGTTAACTCAGCCGTTTCCGTTGCGGTTAAATCTAACGAAAAACACTTGATCAGATGCCGAAATTTAGCTTCTGAAATATGTGACCGTTTATAATACTTGTTATTCATTGTATAGCAATATGTTACAAGATTTTATAACATGCTATACTTCATAAGACCC
>NZ_PQBS01000028.1 GCF_002911695.1 Gracilimonas amylolytica | reverse complement strand
AATCATGGCAAAAGAGACCTTTCAACGGAATAAGCCCCACGTAAACGTAGGCACGATAGGCCACGTAGATCACGGAAAAACGACACTGACGGCAGCGATTACGACGGTAATGGCGAAGACCTATGGTGGAGTAGCGAAGCAATTTGCGGATATTGACAATGCGCCGGAAGAGCGTGAGCGCGGTATTACGATTGCGACGGCCCACGTAGAGTACGAAACCGACGAGCGTCACTATGCCCACGTTGACTGTCCGGGTCACGCCGACTATGTGAAGAACATGGTAACGGGAGCGGCTCAGATGGACGGAGCTATTTTGGTGGTAGCTGCCACGGATGGTCCGATGCCACAGACGCGCGAGCACATTCTGCTTGCCCGCCAGGTTGGAGTGCCACAGATCGTGGTCTTTATGAACAAGGTGGATCTGGTAGACGATGAAGAGCTGCTGGAGCTGGTAGAGCTGGAAGTGCGTGAGCTTCTGTCCTCGTATGAATTTGATGGCGACAACATTCCTGTGATCCAGGGATCTGCCCTTGGCGCGCTGAACGGTGAAGCTGAGTGGGAAGAGAAGATCGTTGAGCTGATGAAAGCCGTTGACGAGACGATTCCAACGCCAGAGCGTGACGTAGACAAGCCGTTCCTGATGCCGGTAGAGGATGTATTCTCTATCACCGGTCGTGGAACCGTGGCTACCGGACGTATTGAGCGTGGCGTGCTGAAGCTGAATGATGAGATTGAGATCGTTGGTATCGTTGAAGAGCCAATGAAGACGGTAGTAACCGGTATTGAGATGTTCCGCCGTATGCTTGACCAGGGTCAGGCCGGAGACAACGCCGGTATTCTGCTGCGTGGTATTAACAAGGAGCAGCTGCAGCGCGGTATGGTACTGTGTAAGCCGGGCTCGATCACCCCGCATAAGAAGTTTGAGTGTGAGGTGTATGTATTGAGTAAAGATGAGGGTGGTCGTCACACGCCATTCTTCAAAGGCTATCGCCCGCAGTTTTACTTCAGAACCACCGATGTGACCGGCTCTTGTGAGCTGCCAGACGGCGTTGAGATGGTAATGCCAGGCGACAATGTGAAATTAAACGTAACCCTGATCCAGCCGGTGGCGATGGAAGAAGGATTGCGATTTGCGATACGCGAAGGTGGCCGTACAGTGGGCGCCGGAGTGGTAACTAAAATCTTAGACTAAGTTAGTCTACCTGAACTTAGACCAGTGCAGAGAGTGGTTACTTTGGTGGCCACTCTTGTGCACTTTACACGGGTGTAGCTCAGTTGGCAGAGCACTGGTCTCCAAAACCAGGTGTCGGGAGTTCGAGCCTCTCCACCCGTGCAAACAAGTACAATCATATGAGTAAGATTAATAATTTTTTTGATGGTGTTGTTCAGGAGTTCAAGAAGGTATCTTGGCCAACGCAAAAGGAATTGATTGACAACACGATCATTGTAGTTGTCTTTTCTATCATTATATCAGTTTTCATTTTTGGTGTTGATCAATTGTATAGCACCATTTTAGAAGCTATTTATAACTAATGAGTAAAGAACAAGAACATGGCTGGTACGTAGTACGCTGCTTTTCAAGCCATGAAAAAAAGGTAAAAGAGTTTCTTGAAAGAGAGATCGAAGAACAAGGCCTTGAAGATAAGATCAAGGAAGTCCTTATTCCTACTGAAACAGTAGTTGAGATCAGATCTGGAAAGAAACGTACCCGAGAGAAAAACTTCTTTCCGGGTTATATCCTTTTGAATACTCATTATGATGAAGAAGTAAATAATTTGATACAATCGGCGCCATCCTGCCTTGGTTTTTTGAAGGTTGGAAAGAATGAAACGGTGCCTAAGCCACTTAAAGATCACGAAGTCAAACGCATCATAGGCAGAGTGAAAGATAGTGGTGATGAAATGCGGAATATTGAAATTCCGTACAGCGAGGGAGACCTGGTTAAAGTGATATCCGGTCCGTTCAAAGATTTTGACGGAACCGTTCAGGAAGTGAATCCTGAAAAACTCAAACTAAGAGTGATGGTCAGTATTTTTGGCCGTAAGACTCCGGTTGAAGTTGATGTTAACCAAGTTGAATCCGCTACATAAAAGAACCTAGTTGATGCACACTAGCTATTACGCACAAATAAACAGAAGTTATTAATTATAGGATCCTGAGAATCCATGGCTAAAAAAGTTGAGAACATCCTGAAGCTCCAGATTGTTGGGGGGCAGGCAAACCCTGCACCACCTGTTGGACCGGCACTCGGTCAGGCAGGAATCAATATTATGGAGTTTTGTAAAGCCTTTAACGCTAAGACTCAGGACAAGGCCGGAACTGTTGTTCCTGTTGAGATCACGGTTTATGCTGATAAGTCTTTTACATTTAAAACAAAGACCCCACCAGCACCTGTGCTTCTTAAGAAAGCAGCGAAAATCAAGTCCGGATCAGGTGAACCTAACCGAAATAAAGTAGGTACAGTAACCTGGAGCCAATGCAAAGAAATTGCACAAGAAAAGATGGAAGACTTAAATGCGTTTGACGTCGAAGCTGGTGCGGAAATGATTGCAGGAACGGCTCGCAGTATGGGTCTTAGAGTAAATCGCGAAAAGTAAGGAAATTGTGATCATGGCAAAAAGAGGAAAGAAATATCAACAGGCCGTGGCACTCGTGAACCCCGAAGTAGAGTATACTTTGGAAGAAGCGTGCGATCTGGTTAAAAAAACATCAAACACAAACTTCGATGCCTCAGTGGATATTGATATCCGTTTAGGTGTTGACCCACGACATGCAGACCAAATGGTCCGCGGTACAGTGAGCTTGCCTCACGGTACGGGTAAAGAAGTTCGTGTGTTGGCTCTCGTTAATGAAGCCAAACAAGATGAAGCCAGAGAAGCTGGTGCCGACCATGTTGGTCTTGATGATTACATCGAAAAAATTGAAGAAGGGTGGACCGATATAGACGTTATTATCGCCACACCTGACGTAATGGGGAAACTCGGTAAGCTTGGGCGCTTTTTAGGGCCCCGCGGACTGATGCCTAACCCAAAAAGTGGAACCGTAACAATGGATGTGGCCGATGCTGTGAAAACAGTTAAAGCCGGACAGATCGATTTCCGTGTTGATAAGACCGGAATCCTTCATACATCTGTTGGTAAAGTGAGTTTCGACGCAAGCGATCTGAAAGAAAATGCAGAAGCATTCTTCAGAACCGTTATGAATTTGAAACCCGCTTCCGCTAAAGGACTGTACGTGAAAAGTGTTTTCATGAGCAGTACGATGGGACCAAGCATCCCGTTAAGCAGAACCGCAGTAACATCCCTATAAAAGGAGGAATTGAATTATGCCTACTGCAGAAAAGCAAGCAGTCTTAGACGAAATTGCCGAAAAACTGGAAAACTCTAGTGCTCTTTATATCACTAATTATTCCGGAATGTCGGTACCTGAAGTTAATGAACTGCGTGGTGCATTTCGTAAGGGAGATATTCGCTTCAAAGTATACAAGAATAAGCTGATGAAGCTCGCAATGGAGAAGGTTGGTGGATATGATGAGATCATACCTTCTTTGGTTGAGCAGAATGCTTTTGCTTTTGTAGAAGAAGAATTATCTGCACCTGCCAAGGTATTGAAAGATTTTATCAAGGAGCACAATAAGCCACAGTTTAAAGCCGCAATTGTAGATGGTGATTTCTACAGCGAGGATAAACTGGACGTTCTGGCAGCTATGAAGTCCAAGAACGAGATTATTGGAGACATCCTTGGTCTGTTAATGTCACCTCTATCAAATGTAGTTGGTGCACTTAACTCACAAGGATCTAACCTTGTTGGTGCTATTAACACCATCGCTGAAAAAGGCGAAGAATAACCCTTATTTATCAACTAGAATTTTTTTATTTAAAACAACTGGAGAAATAAAATGGCTGACGTTAAAGATTTAGCTGAACAGCTTGTCAACCTAACAATCAAAGAAGCAAACGAACTTGCAACTATTCTTGAAGAAGAATACGATATCAAACCTGCTCAAGCTGCTGTTGCAGTAGCTGGACCTGCTGGTGGCGGAGATGCCGGTGGCGGAGAAGAGCAAACTGAGTTTGACGTAGTTCTGAAGAGTGCCGGTGCTAAGAAAATCGCTGTTATCAAAGAAGTACGCGGTATTACCGGTCTTGGCTTGAAAGAAGCTAAAGAACTTGTTGACGGAGCTCCTGGCACTGTTAAAGAAGCTGTTTCCAAAGACGAAGCAGAAGATATCAAATCCAAGCTTGAAGAAGCTGGTGCCGAAGTAGAGCTTAAGTAACTCTTACTTAAAAATTCGTTATTAGCCAATGCCGTTAAATCGGTATTGGCTATTGGCGTCTTAATTAACCGACCCCAATATACTTGGGGTTTGCCCGTATAAATTACCTTCAATCTAAGAGGAGAGGTTCCTTTTGAGCAAGAAGATGCAAACTATTCCCAACACGGAACGCCTATCGTTTGGAAAAACCAAACACGTGCTGGATTATCCCGATTTTCTGGATATTCAGTTAGAGTCTTTCGAAAAATTCGTTCAGCTTGATATTGCCCCTAATGAGAGAGCAAATCAAGGCTTGCAACGTATTTTTAATGAAAATTTTCCTATTCAGGATAGTCGTGAAACACATATTCTCGAATTTCTATACTATAACGTAGATGTTCCACGCTATACCGAAGCTGAATGTCAGGATCGTGGCCTGACCTATTCTGTTCCGTTAAAAGCAAAGCTTAGACTTTCATCGGTTGATGACAGTGATGAAGCCAGTGAAACCATTGAACAGGAAGTTTTCTTAGGAGATCTTCCGTGGATGACAAATCGCGGTACCTTTATTGTAAATGGTGCTGAGCGTGTTATTGTAAGTCAGCTTCACAGATCACCCGGTGTATTCTTTGGACAGAATGTTCACCCTAACGGAACACAACTTTATTCTGCACGTGTGATTCCTTTTAAAGGATCCTGGATAGAGTTCACAACAGATATCAGAGACGTTCTGTGGGCTTATATCGATCGTAAGAAGAAAGTTCCTGCAACCACTCTGTTAAGAGCCCTTGGGTACTCGTCTGATATTGAATTGTTAAGCTTGTTTGAGCTGTCAGAAGATATCAAGTTTGGTTCTAAAGCAGATTACAACAAAAAACTGGTAGGTAAGAGACTTGCCGAGAATATTGTTGTAGAAAGCATGGAAGAAGTAGTTGATGACGAAACAGGCGAAGTAACTGAAGCCCTGAATCGTCAGATCATCTTTGAACGTGATCATGAACTGACTGAAGATGATTACGGATCACTGAAGGACGCTGAAGTAGAAAAAGTTCTTGTACAGAAGATCACCGCCGAAGAATCAGAGCGTTCTGTAATGATGAACACTCTTCGTAAGGATCCAACTTATGATGAATCTTCTGCTCTTGGCGAGATCTATCAGCAGATCAGATCAGGTGAAATGCCTGATCCTGAAACTGCACGTTCTATCCTGGAAAGATTATTCTTCAGCGATAAGAAATATGATCTGGGTGAAGTTGGTCGATATCGATTGAACAAACGTCTGAAACTGGATCAGGAAAATAATCTTCAGTATCTGACCAAAGAAGATATTGTTGCGATCGTGAAAGAAGTTATCCGTCTGAAGAACATGAAGTCTCAGGTGGATGACATTGATCACTTAAGTAACAGACGTGTTCGTACAGTTGGAGAACAACTTGGACAGCAGTTTGCCATTGGCCTTGCCCGAATGGCACGTACCATCCGTGAGAGAATGAACTCTCGTGATGCTGAGCAGTTAACTCCTCAGGATCTGGTAAATGCTCGTACGATCTCAAGTGTGATCAACACATTCTTCGGAACCAATCAGTTATCTCAGTTTATGGATCAAACGAATCCAATTGCTGAGCTGACTCACAAACGACGTATGTCTGCATTGGGTCCAGGTGGTTTGACACGAGAGCGGGCCGGTTTTGAGGTTCGTGACGTTCACTACACCCACTATGGTCGACTTTGCCCCATTGAAACACCTGAGGGTCCAAACATTGGTTTGATCTCTTCATTGTGTGTTCATGCCAAAGTGAATGATTTTGGATTTATTGAAACACCTTACCGTAAAGTGAAAGAAGGTAAGGTAACTAAAGATGTTGAATATCTGGCTGCTGAGCAGGAAGATGAGACAGTGATCGCTCAGGCTAACGCCGAGATCGATGACAAAGGCATGTTTGAAACAGATGCCATTTTCTCCAGAACACGTGAAGGTAACTACCTGCGTGTTAAGCCGGAAGAAATTGAATATATGGACGTTGCTACCAACCAGATCACATCTCTGGCAGCAGCGTTGATCCCGTTCATTGAACACGATGATGCTAACCGTGCCCTGATGGGTTCTAACATGCAGCGTCAGGCCGTACCATTGTTGCGTCCTGAAGCCCCTGTGGTTGGAACCGGTTTGGAGCAACGTGCAGCTCGTGATTCACGTGCTATCATCACAGCCGATGCTGATGGTGAAGTGGTATATGTAAGTGCAACGGAGATCAGAGTTAAATACGACCGCACAGAAGATGAGCAAAATTGCTACTTCGATGGTGGAGTTAAATCGTATGACCTGACGAAATTTGTAAGAACTAACCAGGATACAACGATCAACCAGCGACCGGTTGTGAAGATCGGAGATAAAGTGAAAGCCGGACAGGCTCTTGCTGATGGTTGTTCTACTGACAAAGGTGAGCTGGCTCTTGGCCGTAACCTGCTTGTGGCATTCATGCCGTGGAGAGGTTATAACTTTGAGGATGCCATCGTTGTAAGTGAAAGAATTGTACAGGATGATATCTATACATCCATTCACGTAACGGAATTTGAGCAGCAGGTTCGCGACACCAAGCGTGGTGAAGAAGAACTGACGCGCGAGATTCCTAATGTGAGTGAGGAAGCCACCGCTAATCTTGATGAGCGTGGAATTATCCGTATCGGTGCTAAGATCGAACATGGTGACATTCTGGTAGGTAAGATCACTCCGAAAGGTGAAACAGATCCTACACCGGAAGAGAAACTGTTGAGAGCGATCTTCGGTGACAAAGCGGGTGATGTAAAAGATGCATCCCTGAAAGTACCTCCAAGTGTTGAAGGTACCGTAATTGATACCAAACTCTTTAGCCGTAAGCGCGATGAGCTGATCTCCCGTAAGGAAGAGAAGAAACGCGTTGAGCAGGAAGAAGAACGTCATGCACAAAAAGTAGCCGAGTTGAATCAGCAATGGGCTGATAAGATGTACTCACTGCTTCGTGATAAGACGTCTCCGGGTGTATACAATTACAGTCATGTTGAACTGATCCCGAAAGGAGAGAAGTACAAAAAGTCTGTATTTGAAGAGCTGGATCCGGTTAACATCAATGAGAATATTGACTGGGCAACCGATGGCGAGCTGGTTAAGCTTGTTAAGAAACTGTTTGCCAACTACCGTGAGCTTCGCCGAGAGATCGATACTGAAGCCAAACGTCGTAAGTTTGCGATACAGGTAGGAGATGAGTTGCCACCGGGAATCATTCAGAAAGCCAAAGTTTACGTTGCCAAAAAGCGTAAGCTGAAAGTAGGTGATAAGATGGCGGGTCGTCACGGTAACAAAGGTGTTGTTGCCAAGATCGTACCGCAGGAAGACATGCCGTTCATGGAAGACGGAACGCCTGTTGACATCTGCCTGAACCCACTTGGTGTACCTTCTCGTATGAACCTTGGTCAGATCTATGAAACCATTCTAGGTTGGGCTGCCAAGAAAATGGGTGTGACTTTTGCATCCCCTATTTTCGACGGTGCTTCCATGGATGAAGTTCGTGAGCAATTAAGAGAAGCCGGATTACCTGAAGATGGCCGTGTTAAATTATATGACGGTCGTACAGGTGAGCCATTTGCTCAGAAGACCACGGTAGGATACATCTACATGCTGAAACTGAATCACCTGATTCAGGACAAGATGCATGCCCGTTCTATTGGTCCATATTCATTGATCACGCAGCAACCATTGGGTGGTAAAGCTCAGTTTGGTGGCCAGCGACTTGGTGAGATGGAGGTTTGGGCATTGTATGCATACGGTGCATCCAGCATCCTGAAAGAAATGCTCACTGTAAAAAGTGATGACGTTAAAGGGCGCTCTAAAGTTTATGAAGCCATCGTTAAAGGTGAGAACCTGCCTGATGGTGACGTGCCCGAATCATTCAAGGTATTGTTACGAGAGCTTATGGGTCTCGGCCTTGAAATGCACATTGAATAATTTCACTGTTAATAATTTGGAGGAACATCCTTGCCAGTAACTAAGACATTAACAGTCACGAAAGACTTCGACAGCATTGGGGTATCCCTTGCTTCCGCTGAGACGATTTTATCTCGTTCTCACGGTGAAGTCTTGACTCCTGAGACAATAAACTACAGAACATTCAAACCGGAAATGGATGGTCTTTTCTGCGAAAAGATCTTCGGCCCGGTAAAAGATTACGAATGCCATTGCGGTAAGTACAAGCGTATTCGCTACAAAGGTATCATCTGCGACCGTTGCGGTGTGGAAGTTACCCGAAAAGCAGTACGTCGCGAGCGAATGGGGCATATTACCCTGACCGTTCCGGTTGTACATATCTGGTACTTCAAATCTCTTCCAAACAAGATCGCTTACCTGCTTGGAATGTCTTCCAAGAACCTGGATAAGATCGTCTATTATGAGACTTTTGTGATCATTAATCCCGGTGTTGCGCGTGACCTCGGTTACGCACAGGGTGACATGATCTCTGAGGAAGAAAAATGGGATATTCAGGAGCAGCTTCCTGAGGATAATCAAGAACTTGATGACGACGATGATGACAAATTCATCGTGAAGGAAGGAGCCGACGCTCTTGAAGCACTCCTTGGTGATCTTGATCTTGATGAACTTGCTTATCAGTTACGTTATGAAGTGAAGAACGAAACTTCACAAATGCGTAAGAAGAAAAAGCTGAAGCGTCTTCAGGTAATTGAATCTTTCCGTGCTGCAAATCAGCACACTGAAAACCGCCCTGAGTGGATGGTACAAAGCGTGATCCCGGTTATTCCACCGGAACTGCGCCCATTGGTACCTCTTGAAGGTGGTAGATTTGCAACATCTGACCTTAACGACCTTTACCGTCGAGTGATCATCCGTAACAATCGTCTGAAGCGATTGATCGATATCAAAGCTCCTGATGTGATACTCCGTAACGAGAAACGCATGCTGCAGGAAGCCGTTGATTCACTCTACGACAACTCAAGAAAATCAAACGCTGTACGGAATAACAACCGTCCACTGAAGTCTCTTTCAGATATGCTGAAAGGTAAGAGTGGCCGTTTCCGTCAGAACCTCCTCGGTAAGCGTGTTGACTACTCCGGCCGTTCCGTAATTGTGGTAGGACCTGAGCTGAAAATGCACGAATGTGGTCTGCCTAAAGAAATGGCGGTTGAGCTCTACAAACCATTCATTATCCGCCGACTCATTGAGCGTGGATATGTGAAAACGGTAAAGAGCGCCAAGAAAGTAGTTGACCGACGTGATGCCGTTGTATGGGAAGTCCTTGAAAATGTAATTGACGGACACCCTGTTCTTCTTAACCGTGCTCCAACATTGCACAGGTTGGGTATTCAGGCATTCCAGCCGGTACTGATCGAGGAAAAAGCTATCCGACTTCACCCGCTTGCTTGTACAGCGTTCAACGCTGACTTTGATGGTGACCAGATGGCGGTTCACCTTCCATTGAGCCATGATGCGATTCTTGAAGCATCGGTATTGATGTTAGGGTCACACAACATTTTAGCACCAGCAAACGGTGGTCCTATCGCCGTTCCTTCACAGGATATGATCCTGGGTCTGTATTACCTGACCAAGCCGGATGATGGCAGTTTAGGTGAAGGCAAGACCTTCTCATCACCTGCAGAAGTGCTGGTCGCATTTGATCAGGGCAAACTTGATGCTCATGCCAAGATCAATGTTCGTATCCCTGTTGTAAATGAGGAAGGCGAACAAACGTACGAAGTAATTAAGACCTCAACCGGTCGCGTGATCTTTAATGAGATCGTACCGGATGAGATCCCGTTCATCAACAGAACTCTCGGTAAAAAAGAACTGAGAAATCTGATCGGTGAGATCCATGACAAGGTAGGTACTGCTAAGACATCTGCCTTCCTGGATGATATGAAGAAGCTTGGTTATGAAGAGGCTACCATTGGTGGTCTGTCATTCAGCCTTGACGATATCATCATCCCGGATGCCAAGGAAGAACTCATTACCAAAGCCAAGGACGAGGTAACAGACGTTCAGGGCCGATATGAAATGGGTTTCATTACCGATAATGAGCGTTATAATCAGGTAATTGATAAGTGGACATCCACTACAAACCGTGTATCTGAAACCCTGTTTCAGGCTTTGGCCAACGACAGAAATGGTTTCAACCCGGTATTTATGATGGCTGACTCCGGTGCTCGTGGTTCTAAAGAGCAGATCCGACAGCTTGGTGGTATGCGTGGACTGATGGCGAAGCCTCAGAAGAGTTCCATGCAGCAGGGTAATGAGGTAATTGAAAACCCGATCCTTTCTTCTTTCAAAGAGGGACTGACGGTTCTTGAGTACTTTATCTCTACTCACGGTGCTCGTAAAGGTCTGGCTGATACGGCTCTTAAAACAGCTGATGCCGGTTACCTGACCCGACGCCTTGTGGATGTATCACAGGATGTGATCATTAACGAAACAGATTGTGGTACCCTCCGTGGTATCAAGATGACGGCTCTGAAAGACAATGAGGATATCATTGAAAGTCTTGAAGACCGTATTCTGGGACGTGTGTCACTGCATGATATTTATGACCCGATCTCTGATGAGCTCATTTGTGAGTCAAATCAGGTGATCGATGAAACCGTTGCCGGCAAGATCGCTGAGACTTCGATCGAAGAAGTTGAGATCCGTTCAGTACTTACATGTGAAACTCCTCGTGGAGTGTGTGCTAAGTGTTACGGACGTGACCTTGCCCGTGGAACTATGGTTGAAAAAGGTGAAGCGGTAGGTGTTATCGCGGCTCAGTCTATTGGTGAGCCGGGTACGCAGCTTACACTTAGAACCTTCCACGTTGGTGGTACAGCTTCCCGTTTAGAGGCTGAATCCCAGCACAAAACCAAATTTGAAGGTAAGGTTGAATTCGAAAACGTACGCGTGGTTGTTTACAACGACGGCGAAGAGGATCACAATGTGGTTCTTTCTCGTGCGGGTGAGATCAAGATCATCAATGATGAAGGATCTACCCTCATTACGTACAACGTACCTTACGGTTCTGAGATGTTGGTTGAAGATGGCGATATGGTTCCTAAAGGAGCAGTGCTCTGTAAGTGGGATCCGTATAACGCCCTGATCTTCTCAGAAATTGACGGTACCATTGAGTACAAGGATATCATTGATGGAGTGACTTCATCTGAAGATACCGATGCTCAAACCGGTCACCGTGAAAAAGTAATTACTGATTCCAAAGACCGTTCACTGGTTCCAACCATTATGATCAAGGGAAGCAAGGATCGCATCCGCGAAACCACCCTTCCGGTTGATACGCATATTGTAGTTGATGACGGTGCAAAAGTTGAAGCCGGTCAGGTTATCGCCAAGATACCTCGTGTGGCTTCCAAGTCTAAGGATATTACCGCGGGTCTTCCACGTATTACTGAGCTCTTTGAAGCTCGTTCCCCAAGTGAACCTGCCGTTGTTTCTGAAATTGACGGTATTGTTGAAATGGGTGGACGTAAGCGTGGTTCCCAGGAAGTATTCGTTAAGTCTAAGGATGGTACAGATGAGAAGAAGTACCTGATCTCGCTAAGTAAGCATATCCTGGTTCAGTCCAACGATTTTGTGAAAGCAGGTCAGCCACTTTCTGACGGTACTATTCCGGCTCAGGATATTCTGAATATCCTCGGTCCTTATGCAGTACAGTCATATCTCGTGAATGAAATTCAGGAGGTATACCGACTACAGGGTGTGAAGATCAATGACAAGCACATTGAGACCATTGTTCGCACTATGATGCAGAAGGTAGAGATCACCGATCCGGGCGACACCATGTTCCTCGAAGGTGATAAAGTGGATCGTTTTGAAGTTAACGACCGTAATGACGAACTGATCGGTAAGTTTGTGGTAACAAACGAAGGTGGTTCTGATCTTAAGAAAGGAACGATCCTTGATCGTCGTCAGGTACGTGATCACAATAATCAATTGATCAAAGACGGTAAAGAAGAGCTCGAAACCCGAGAAGCAGAGCCGGCTATTTCAAAGCCAATTCTGTTGGGTATCACAAGAGCTGCCCTGTCTACTGATAGCTGGTTATCTGCAGCTTCATTCCAGGAAACAACCAAGGTACTGACTCAGGCTTCTATTGAAGCTAAGAAAGACTTCCTCCGCGGACTCAAAGAGAATGTGGTGGTTGGACATAAAGTACCTGCCGGAACCGGACTTCGCGACTACGAAGACATCGTGGTTGGTTCGAAGAAAGATATGGAAGAAGGAGACGAGGAGATCGCCAAGGTGTTTGAAGAACTTGGTGGCAGTGAAAACGGCGAAAGCGAAACAGCTGAAGCCGAAGACTAATCCCTCGTTAGCTTTCTACTAACAAATTGAAGCCTCGTTCATTAAGTTGAACGAGGCTTTTTTATGTTTGTGAAATAAATGGATATATCCTCGTTCCGAACCTCCCGGTTCGAAATGCCCAAGTGGACCTCCCGATCCACATGGAATAAGAGTGGATAGTATTTCCACCAAACCCAACTAATTAAAATAGCCACCCTGATAAATCAGAATGGCTAAAATCATTGAAAATGTTAATAATAGAAATTATTAAAGCAGTTCATTACACATTTAACTTAGCTGGACTTTCAATTCACTTTTAAAAAAACCTATACGTTACCTAGTGTATTTAATATATTTCAGGTAAAGAGTATTCAAACACTTTATCATCCGAGTGAAGGGTGTATCCGTAAATTTTACCAAGGTGTTCACTTACTGTGAAATTAATAATCGGTTTATCAAAACTATACACTGATATTGGGTTACCCTCCCAATCCCAGATTTCGAGAGATGTATTATACGTTGAGTCAAATTTTGGATTGTATATCATTTCTTGAGAACCATATAAGCCAAGAAAGTAAATGTGTTTATCTGATGCCCATTTAACAGTTCTATATAGATAATCATCTACGACTTCATTAGATTCTGAATTTGGATTTGTTATTATGACATCATGTTTGAGTATCCCTCTTGCATTATATATTTTTATCCTGTTATCTGCTGAGATATATGCTGTAACAAAAAGTGTTCCATCAGGTTTACCCCAGTTAGTCTTTATAAATTTGGCATACTTTTCAAAACCATCTAAGTCAGATTCCGGATAGTTCCCAAAAGTAAATATGGGTTTTGTATTTTCAGGCTGAAGAGCGATATGCTCAAAATTTTCATCGGCTGAGGAAATTGCATTGTCCCCACCATAATCTGCAAAATATAATTCATTACTAATTCTGTGAATTCTGTTTAGAGGGGTAACTTGTCCATCAAAATTTAAATCACTTTCATCTATATATTTCAAAGAAGAATCTGAAACTGAAAAAAATTTAAGTGTTTGAGATAAAGGATCGAAAAGAAATAAATTATTCTCAGTAGTACCTAAATCAGTTGGTATAGCCATAAACTCACCTGGGCCCCTTCCCTGTCTTCCCCAAGAGTAAGATAAATCAAAGTCAGGTATTGAAAATACTTTGAGAAAATTATGGTCAATATAATCATTAACCACTAAATATCGGTCATTTACATTTATTGCAGTAAGAGGATTTAAAATACGGGTTGAATCCGCAAGGAAATGAATATTGTTTACAAACAGAGTATCACTCGGTGTTGGTAATTTAGAAATTGTTTTATTGTGAACTTGCTCAAATTTGTCACAACTAACTATTATAAAAGCAGCAATAATTATTACAGAATAGTATCTATTGATAAAATTTTTAAAAGAAATATTGATACTCATGTTTATCATTGTAAATTGAAAATTGGTCAATCAACAACTACACCACTGTTATTACACTTTCCTGAAGTAGATCCAGAAGTATATTTAATCCATTTTATAGTGCATACTCCGCAGCCGCTATCACAAATATACCTTTGCGTACAATCGGGTGCCCCATCACAATCATCTAAGCCTCTTCGACAATTAAATGTACAAACATTTTGAGCTGTGGCTTCGTTAGGATAAATTGCTGTATCCAACCCGATAGGATTGTATTCGTTTATACTTTCATTACTTAATGAAATATCAAGACTTATAATCGTGAATATTACGAGGAACAAGGAAAATATAAGAGATTTTATATTTACACTTTTGAAAATGCTCATAATTATTAAATTTTATTAAAATGTTAGCATAAAATACCCCTCCCAATTAAAAAGCAAATTTATTTTAATAAGTTTTTAATCCTTCTTTTTGTCACTCTCAGCTATCTGAATGACATAATTAATCCTCGTTCCGAACCTCCCGGTTCGGAATGCCCAAGTGGACCTCCCGGTCCACAATAAATAAGATCAGACAGTGTTTTCCTCAAATCTACCCAAATAAAAAAAGCCACCCTGATCCTTCAGAGTGGCTCACATTTTAAATAAGATAAACAGACCTAATTAATTCTTAGTACCATCCCGATTAGGCGTTCTGGGTGAAGGCCAGGTCATTTGCTCACCGGAACGAGGATTCATAGGTAGTACTGCTCGGTCGCGAGGGAAGGTCTCAGGATCTTCACTGGCCATATAGGTCATGATAGCCGTCAGGATCACGTTATTTCTCACATCATCAAACACGATCTTGTCGTAAGTATCGCGGTTGGTGTGCCAGGTATAATTCCAGTAGCTCCAGCTGAGTGAACTGAGTGAAAACCCGGGGGCACCGGCTGTCACAAAAGAAGCGTAGTCAGATCCTCCGCCACCGGGGGTGCCTGGGAAGGTGGTTTCAATGTGCCGGGTAATATCACGGGGTACAGGGTTCATCCATCGCTGAATGAATTCATAGGAATGAAGGAATCCCTGACCTGAAATACGAACCACTCGTCCTGTTCCATTATCCTGATTGAACAGGGCTTGTAGGTTATCGACGATCTCAGGATGGTCTTCCACAAAGGCACCTGAACCATTTAGGCCTTGTTCTTCACTGCCCCAAAGTCCCACAATAATAGTTCTTTTAGGATTTGGATAGTGTTTCTTCAAAATTCGAGCCACTTCCATCATAGTAACTGATCCTGTAGCATTATCGGTAGCACCGGTGCCGCCATCCCAGGAATCGTAGTGGGCAGACAGGATGATATATTCGTCAGGCTTTTCAGTACCCGGAATAGTTGCGATGGTATTGAACATCGGTACATCACCAAGGTCTTTGGATTGTGCATTCACCCGAACCTCAGGCTCACTTCCATATTCAACCATTCGGTGAAGCATACCATAATCTTCGAGGGAAAGATCGATCACTGGTATATTCTCAGTGTTGGCACTGAAGATCTTGTTAACTCCAAAACCATTGGACCAACGTGACTGAAACAAGGCAACCGCACCGGCTTCTTCAAGTTTACTATTAAGGTCGCGGCCGTAACCAATACGACTCATGTTTTCACGCCATTCCTCATTCAACATTTGCCGGGTTTCACGCATCTTTTCAAAAGACTCTTCAGTCGCAAATTCTTCCCAGTTATAGTCGGGCCGCCCGGTGATCTGTGGTTGTGAGATCAGTACGATCTTACCTTCAATGGTTTTAAGCCACTCATCAAATTCTGCCTGATCCTCAACTGTCGGGAGGATGGCCAGAGAAGCCGTAACTCCTCCTTCAGGGGTAGAAGGACTCCATGCCAGTTGCTGGCCTTCCAGAGACACAACTCGAGGCGAAAGGAGGTCAACGTGGGTAATGCCTCGTTCCCATCCGCGCCACATTCCAAATTGTTGGTTTTCGGCATCAATACCCCATTCGTTGAATTGCTCAACCGCCCATTCGTGAGCATGTTGTTGTTGCGGGGTTCCAACTAAACGGGGTCCGATCACATCAGTAAGCTGATGGGCAAGGTATTCAAGTTGAGAATTTTCGTTGGCTTCTTTGATGATCGATTCCACAATATCATCTGTATTCTGGGCTACAGAAACAGACGCTGTGAGAACGAAAGCAAAGAAGAATAGTAACAGTCGTTTCATAAAAGTTCGTTTTAAATTATTGGTGTGGTTTGAATATACGCCTATATAGTTTAACTGAATGCAGTAATTAAGTAATTTTACGTTTAAACATCTCAAAAACAATGGTCAAAGCAGGCGGTCTTTATAGATCCGGAAAAATAGATTTCCGGCCGGCTCGATCAGGTCGTCAGGGAAATTATATGACGGGTCGTGCAGGTTTGGCTGATCTTCTCCGGCTCCATATCCAAATTGAACTCCTTTGTTGGTAGCAGTGAAGTAAGCGAAGTCTTCTGACCAGTTGTTAGGTTTATCCATTTCGATCATTTCAAATCCCAACGATTCTGAGGCTTTTTTGACCATACTCACACAATCAGGATTATTGATGGTGGCCGGGTAGACCTCTCCATAGCTAAAAGAACATTCAAGCTGATGTTCGTCTGCATATTTTTTGATGATCTCTTCTGTTTTATGGCAAAGTAGATCAAGATCCTGATTTTCATAAGCACGGAGCGTAATTCCCATTTCAAGATCTGAAGGAGAAACCCCGAAAGATATCTCACCTAAACGAATATAGATCAAGGTTGAAATAACATGATCTGTAAACCCCTGTTTCCGGGTGGTCATGGTCTGTACGTTATCAATGATCTTTTGGGCTGCGAAATATGGATTGTTGCCTTTTTCCGGTTCCGCTGCATGTGAAGTGCGTCCCTTTAGGTTAATAGTGATTCCACAGGAAGCAGCGGAAAAGCTACCATCTTTAACGAGAACAGTATGTTTCTTAACTCCGGGAATGTTATGCAAAGCAAACAGATAATCCGGTTTGAGCCTATGAAACTCCGGCGACTCCACCACGTCTTTGGCTCCAAGATCGGTTTCCTCAGCCGGTTGAAACAGCAGGATCACTTTGCCTTTTTTGGGTCTGTTCTCAGAGATCAGTTTTCCCAGATAGGCAATGATGGTCATGTGGCCATCATGCCCACAAAGGTGAGCTTTGCCATCGTGTGCAGACCGGTACGCCAGGTTTGGGGCCTGCTCCTGAATAGGCAGGGCATCAAGTTCGCATCGGAATAGGATAGTTTCGCCGGGGTTCTTTCCCTCAAATACGAACATCTTTCCGGTTCCGGCTACATCGATCTCTTCATCCGGTTCAAACTGTTGCATGAATTCAGAGATCCTGCGGGAGGTCTCAAATTCCTGCTTATACAGTTCAGGATAACGATGCAGGGTATGGCGTAGGTTTATAAAATCTTTTAGGTCAGACATAGTATTTATTTGCTTGCGGTAACCATGATCTCAACTTTGGCGTCTAAGGGTATGCGGCTAACTTCAACCACAGCCCTGGCCGGAGGGTCTTCCGTGAAGTATGTAGTGTAAATGTCGTTAAAAGCTCCATAGTCGTCCATATCATCCAGGAAAACCTGTGCTTTTACCACATCAGACATGGTATAACCCGCCGCTTCAAGTACGGCCTTAATGTTTTTCAGGGTTTGATGTGTTTGTGATTCAAGGTCATCCCCAGCAAGTTCACGGGTTTCCGGAATCAGGCCTATTTGCCCGGAAAGGTAGAGGGTATTGCCAAATTGTATAGCTTGTGAATATACCCCAATGGAGGCCGGGGCATTATCTGTTTGAATAACCGTTTTATTATCTGGAAGCTTCTCTATTTGTGTGCAAGAAAGTACTAAGAAGGTACTTATTAATATGAGTGTAGATGATTTTTTCATGCTTTAATTTGTATTAATTACGGTTTGAACCGGGATTTTAGCAGGATTCTTACTGATTAACAGGATGCTTCCTGAAACTCCTTTCCAATTGAATGAACCTTCATTGCCAACCCGAATACCTTATGCGTTAAGTCTTCATATTTCAAGGTCCTGAAAATTCTCTAGGGTCTTATGAAGTATAGCATGTTATAAAATCTTGTAACATATTGCTATACAATGAATAACAAGTATTATAAACGGTCACATATTTCAGAAGCTAAATTTCGGCATCTGATCAAGTGTTTTTCGTTAGATTTAACCGCAACGGAAACGGCTGAGTTAACCGGCATTTCATTGCGATCGGTTACCGTGATCTTTGACAAACTGCGCCATCACATCGCTCGATGGTCTGAGCAATCGGCTCGGATCCAAGGCATCATTGAGGTTGACGAGTCTTATTTTGGTCCACGACGAATTCCTGGTAAACGAGGACGAGGAGCTTCGGGTAAAACCATTGTCTTTGGCATTTTCAAACGTAAGGGCAAAGTCTATACCGAAATTGTCCCTGATGCAAGAAAAAAGACACTCCAGTGTATTATACGTGGAAAAGTGGCCCCGGCCAGTGTGATTCACAGTGATGGTTGGCGAGGCTATAATGGCCTAGTGGATGTGGGCTATGACAAACATTATCGTGTTCAACATGGCCAGGATGAATTCGCCAATTCCTCGAGTCACATTAATGGCATTGAATCTTTTTGGAGTTATGCCAAACGCCGGTTGGCTCAATTTAATGGGGTATCGAAATCTCATTTTTATGTGTATTTAAAAGAAACTGAATATCGCTTTAATCATCGAAATCAAAACTTATACAAGATCTTACTG
>NZ_PQBS01000027.1 GCF_002911695.1 Gracilimonas amylolytica | reverse complement strand
CAGTAAGATCTTGTATAAGTTTTGATTTCGATGATTAAAGCGATATTCAGTTTCTTTTAAATACACATAAAAATGAGATTTCGATACCCCATTAAATTGAGCCAACCGGCGTTTGGCATAACTCCAAAAAGATTCAATGCCATTAATGTGACTCGAGGAATTGGCGAATTCATCCTGGCCATGTTGAACACGATAATGTTTGTCATAGCCCACATCCACTAGGCCATTATAGCCTCGCCAACCATCACTGTGAATCACACTGGCCGGGGCCACTTTTCCACGTATAATACACTGGAGTGTCTTTTTTCTTGCATCAGGGACAATTTCGGTATAGACTTTGCCCTTACGTTTGAAAATGCCAAAGACAATGGTTTTACCCGAAGCTCCTCGTCCTCGTTTACCAGGAATTCGTCGTGGACCAAAATAAGACTCGTCAACCTCAATGATGCCTTGGATCCGAGCCGATTGCTCAGACCATCGAGCGATGTGATGGCGCAGTTTGTCAAAGATCACGGTAACCGATCGCAATGAAATGCCGGTTAACTCAGCCGTTTCCGTTGCGGTTAAATCTAACGAAAAACACTTGATCAGATGCCGAAATTTAGCTTCTGAAATATGTGACCGTTTATAATACTTGTTATTCATTGTATAGCAATATGTTACAAGATTTTATAACATGCTATACTTCATAAGACCCATATTTATTATAGTTGTATGAAAAGTTCTAATTCAATAGTATGACGTTATCGATCAACAAATTATATGTATAAAAATTAGTCAATATGATTAGTTATGATGAGGCAAAATCAAATCTTGGTAAATTAATTAATTGGTTTGAACACCATAAGGATGATAGAAATGAGTCAGATACAAGATTTCATTTAATCGATAAAATCTTATTAGAGGTTTTAAATTGGCAGCCCGAGGATATTAACACAGAAACTCATCATAATGGTACATTCACAGATTATATTTTATCAAGTCCAATTCCTTTAGCAATAATTGAAGCAAAAAAAGAAGGAATATATTTCGAACTTCCAGTTGGTAATAAACAAATTACTAGGAATTTAAAACCACTATGTAATGATAATGATGAAATAAAAAAAGCTGTTCAACAAGTTGCAAGTTATTGTCAAGAAAGAGGAATTGAAATAGCTATAGTTACAAATGGGTGGCAATTTATAGTATTTATAGCTAATCGAACTGATGGAATTCCACCACTAGAAGGGAAAGCGTTTGTTTTTGACTCACTCGATTACATAAATGATAATTTTAGAGAATTTTGGAATGTATGTTCAAAAGATGGCGTAACGGAAAAGTATTTACAAAAACAATTATCAGAATCAGAGTTTGAAAAACTACCCCCAAAAAATTCTCAAACATTAGACCGATATCCAGGTTTAAAAAACAGAAATCCACTACAAACTGATATGCAAATTTTAAGTGATTTGGTATTGGAAGATGTAATTAAAGAAGAAGAGGTTGAAGAAGAGTTTTTAAAAAGGTGTTATTCAAAGAGTGGTGCATTATCTCAATATTCACTTGTTAGTAAACAAATTCTAAGGACTAGGTATAAGTTTTTATTTGAAGATAAGGAGAGCAACTTATCAATAGATAAAGCAGTTAAGAAGAAGGGTATTTCTAAGGATTTGGTTGAAGTAATATCAAATAGTCTAAGCCGAAGACCAATTCTTTTAGTTGGTGATGTTGGTGTTGGAAAATCTACATTTATAAGCAATCTAGTTAAAGTCGATGGGAAAAGTATTTTTCGTAAAACTATTGCATTAAGAATTGATTTAGGTTCTAGAGCTATTTTGAATAAAGATCTAAGAGATGCACTTGTTGAAGAGATTGTTAGAATTTTAAAAGAAGAAAATGACACTGATATTCATGAGGATGGCTTTGTAAGAGGAACCTATCATTCTAAACTGCAGGCATTTAAAAAGGGTGTTAATAAAAGGTTATATGATGTTAATCCAGGATTAGCTTTAGAAAAAGAAATTGATTTTTTAGAGAAACTTCAAAATGATAAAATTAATCATGTTAAATATTCTTTAGAGCATATCAGTAAGGCTTGGGAAAAACAGATTGTAGTTTTTATTGATAATTGTGATCAAAGAAGTGATTCAGTCCAACAAGATGCTTTCTTAATTGCACAAGAGATTGCTGAGGACTGGCCAGCATTAGTTTTTTTAGCTCTTAGGCCTGAAACTTTTCATAGGTCTTTAAGATCTGGTGCTTTAAGTGGTTATCATCCTAAAGCTTTTACAATATCGCCACCTAGAATTGATGAAGTGATAACAAAAAGGTTGGATTTTGCTAAAGATATAACGAGTGGAGAAATACCAATTAGACAAATTAACATTACCACAAATCTGTCAAGATTGGATACTATGTTAGAAGTATTATCTTTTTCATTAAAAAGAAATCCAACCCTAATTTCATTTATTGATAACATATCGAATGGTAATGTAAGGATTGCAATTGACTACGTGAAACAGTTTTTAGGAAGTGGTCATGTTGATACAAAAAAAATATTGGATATTGTTGAAGATCAAGGAAGCTATTTGATACCACTTCATGAATTTTTAAGAGCTGTTATCTTTGGAGATAATTTTTATTATGACCCAAATACCTCATCAGTAGTCAACTTATTTGATGTATCACATAATGATAAGAAAGAACATTTTTTGCTTTCAATATTATTATCGATTCTGCAACAAAAAGCAAAAGATGGTAAATCTGAAGGCTTCATAGAGATTAATAGAATTTATGAAAACATACAGAAATTAGGTTTTAATGCTTCTCAAATCGATTCAGTATTAACTTTTAGTTATAAAAAGAAATTAATTGAAAGTTCTAGAAAAGGTGATATACATCAAACTGACCAACTTCCTTCATTAATAAGAATTACTACATTAGGTGCATATCATATAGATTTTTTAATTTCCAACTACGCATATTTTGATGCAATGTGTGTAGATATTCCAATATTTAATGATAATGTATTTGAAGAACTCAATTCCTTCAACGAATTTAATATCGAAGAGAGATTAGATAGAGCTGAACTAGTCTTGGACTACCTTAATAATATTTGGAATGAAATTGATTTGAAAACTGAAATATTGAATTGGCCACATGAAAGTGCTAAGCTAAAAGAAAATATTAATAAGGTTAGAGGGAAGGTTGAGAATAAAAATAAAAGTTAGAGTTTATTTTATCAGTTAAGTTCAATTAAAAATACATCCTGGCTCACGGACCCTCAGAAAGCCTGTATCAGTATTTGGAGACAGGGCGGAGAGCTTGTCAGAAGTATATCATTCCAAAATGCTTCATCTGTTCCGGTGAGGGCAGTACCGGTATCCGGGTCGTCCTATGTTTGGCAACCTAAAACCTATAAAGAGAATGGGTTTGAGCTTGCGATATCGGATCATCAGACTGTTGTTAAAGAATGGTTGGGTAAGATCCGAACCAAACCTACTCATGCCAGGTTTTTGAAGGAAGGGAGTATAACCGCAGATAGTTCAGGTATTTATTATGCAGGATATAACTCGGGTTTCATTAAAGCTTTTTCAATGAATGGAAGTAATGTAGGGGACATTGAACCTGTAGAGGCTGTTCCTAAACCTGAGGTCATCACTAGAGAAATGGACTTCGAGGGCATGAAAGATGTGAGAGTTACGAAGTTAAAGGACGGTTCTGTCATTGCCGCCCTCGATATGGAGGTTTATGATGAGAGGCTGTTTGTTCTGTTTTCTGGTAGTTCGATGGGCCGGGCTAAATCCATCGATGTGTATAATACACGAAACGGAAGATATGAATTCAGTTATGCATTGGAGGATCAACATATCCGAAAGTTTGACATAGCAGGAGACCGGATCTTTGCGATATCCAGCATTGATGGGGAGAATCATTTGATTTAATTTCCTTTGTCTACTGAATAAAAAAATGAGAATCGGAGTCTAATTATAGAAGTTGCAGAATTTGATCCCTTTCAGTAGGATGAGCCTGGTCCTCAAAGTGTAATTTCAGGTTATATCAACATACCGCACCTACGGCGCGAGGGTATGGTGTGGGGTTCCGTGGTTTACATACATGTTGCTCCTATGGAGCAGGGTTAGGGTTTGCCCTGTTCCTATTGCTGTATTACCGAGGCCGGTCCAAATGCCGGTTTATATTATGGGAAAAGGGGTTTTTGCATTAAGAAGCTTTTTAGTACTGACCGCAACATGATCCGGTACCTGTCCCGATAGGGACAACATGCTTGTAAAAAGTGTAGCACCAATAAACCACGTCCCATAGGGACGTTATGTTGAGTTAGTTTCGGACTTACAGGTTACTTCAGGAATATACCGTACCTACGGCGCGGAGGCATGTTGTGGGATACGGTAGGTTACAAACATGTTGCTCCGATGGATCAGGAGGAGAATTGTTTTTTTTAAAAAATTTGTAAGGGATTGCTTTGTAATCGCTCTAACTAAAAAAAGAGAAATGGCGAACACCTACACTCAACTTTATATTCATTTTGTTTTTGCGGTGCAAAACAGAATCAGTTTGATCCAACCCGAGTGGGAGGAAGAACTCTACAGGTACATAACAGGTATCATCCAAAACAAAACCCACAAAATGATTGCTATTAACGGTATGCCTGATCATCTCCACATGTTTATAGGTTTCCAGCCAAAAGGAGCCATGTCAGAATTGATCAAGGTCGTAAAAGGGGAGTCTTCAAAGTGGATCAAAGACCGGAGACTCGTTCATGGCAGGTTTAAGTGGCAGGAGGGGTATGGAGCTTTTTCACACAGCCGAAGTCAGATCGATCGGGTTTATCATTATATCCAGAACCAAAAAGAGCATCACCGAAAGAGAACGTTCAGGGATGAATACCTAAACCTTCTCAAAAAGTTTAATGTGGATTATGATGAAAGGTATGTTTTTAAACCAGTGGAGTAGGAGCAGTAATTCATACTCTAAAACCTGTCCCGTTAGGGGCAGCATGCTTGTTAAAAGAATGTCAGCACCGAAAACTACGTCCCATAGGGACGTTATGTTGAGTTGGAATCTGGTTTGTAAGTTTCATCGGCAACATACCGCACCTACGGCGCGGGAGTTGGACAATAGGTACGGTTTTACAAATATACTGCTCCGATGGAGCAGGGTTTTTGCCCTATGCGATATTCACAATGGTTGGATGCACCGGAACGAGTTTATATAAAACTATTTCCAAAATTCACTCGACTTTTTATCAGGAAAACAAACCGTTACTAAATCCATAGTTTCCATATCCCAATTTATTTTACTATTCTGTGCTAAGTAACCTAAAATTTTCTATTTGCTGCTTAAAAAACCTATAGCGTCTGTAATTTTAGTTCTGGCGGTACTCATTTTCGGGGGTATTGCATTGGAACGGCTCTCCATAGAGCTCATGCCAGATATTGACCGGCCCACTCTATTGGTACGTACCGATTATTCCGGTGCGCCCGCTTCGGAAGTGGAGTTTCGCATTACCGAGCAGCTGGAAGGGATGCTTTCCGGGGTTCGTGGGGTTCAGGAACTGGAATCTCTTTCGCGGCAGGGACAAAGCCTCATCTTCCTCACCTTCGAGTGGGGGTTTGATATGGATATCGCTTTCCTGAACGTACGGGAGAAACTGGATCAGGCCCGGTATATGCTTCCTGATCAGGCCGATCGCCCACAACTGGTGTATTCGTCGGCTTCGGATGAGCCCATTGCGACCATTGCCTTGCAGCTGGCTAATGTATCCAATCAGGAATTTTCGAACCGGCTTTCCCTGAAACGCTGGGCTGATCAGGTGTTTACCCGACGCCTGGAACAGCAGGAGGGCATTGCCCAGGCTTTGTTGGTTGGGGAAGTGCAGCCCGAAGTACAGATCCGGTTCAACCCGCGCTTTATTGACCGCTATGGATTGTCGCTGTCCCAAATTCAACAATCCGTGCAGGATGCCAATTTGTTTTCATCTACCGGCGAGCTTAGGGATGGCTGGTACCGCTACGCCCTCAAGATCGAAAGCAGGATAGAGTCGCTGGAGGATCTTCGAAAAACGCCTGTCATTTCCCTGGCCAGCGGACGGGTGCTATTGCTGGAGGAACTGGCGGAGGTCCGTATGGCCGAGGCCGACCCGACGTCTTTTGCCTTGCTGGATGGGGAAGAGGTGCTGAACGTACTCGTTAAAAAGGAATATGGCTCCAACACGGTGGAGGTCTTTGAGACGCTGGAAAATGTATTGGCGGAGATCCGCGACCAAAATCCGGATATTCTCATCGAGGTGATACAGGAAGATGCGAGCTATATCGAGAACTCCATTTCCAATTTACTGCAAACCCTGTTGATCGGTGGCGTGCTGGCCTTCCTCGTCTTGTTCCTGTTCCTGGATGATGCGCGGAGTCCGTTTACTATTGGGATCTCCATTCCCGTCAGTATCTTCCTCACCTTTGTGGTGATGTTCCTGTTCGATATTCAGCTCAATATCATATCCCTAAGCGGACTCACCCTCGGGATTGGTCTGCTGCTGGATAATGCCATTGTGGTGCTGGAGAACATCAGTCGTTATCGCCAAAAAGGACTGGGACGATTTGAGGCTGCCCGGGAAGGGACCAAAGAGATCAGCCTGGCCGTAACGGCTTCCACATTCACAACCATTTCGGTTTTCCTGCCGCTTATCTTTCTGGGCGGATTTGAAGGCGCCTTCTTCCGTGATCTGGCCGCCACGCTTTCATTCAGCTTGATCGCCTCACTATTAGTGGCTTTGTTCATCCTACCGGTCTTTGTGGCACAGATCAGTAAGCAATCAAAGTCCAAAGGAATTCTAAGTAAAGTCTCCAATGGACTTGATAATATTGTTATGGCTTATGAGCGAAACCTTGGACGGGTCATTCAAAAGCCTTTGCCCATCATTCTTGTGGCCGTAGTTTTACTAGCCGGTGCAGCCTTTGCTTTTATGACCACTGATAAAGCCGTACTTCCCCCCGACGAGCCCTCTAAAGTGGATTATCTGATTTCCATGCCCGGAAACACGGCTCTGCGTTCTGCCAAGCAGGCTTCTGCGGATGTGACCAACATTTTGCTGGAGCGCACCGGACAGACCAATATTCTTTCCCTTGGAGGCTACACCGATAATACGAATCTAAGCTCCATCACCAATGAGGGGCTTAACAAATTTACTATTTCCGTTCCCGTTTTGGGTTTTGATGAGGCAAGGGAAGTGGAGCGGATCATGGAAGGGATCGCCCGAACCTATGCTAACTGGACCTTTCAAAAAATATCAGATGATGCCACGGGTGTGGTTGCGGTTGGACAGGATGCTCCGGTGCAGTTCAGTGTGGTTGGCACCGATCGGGCTTTCAGTAACCGTGTGGCCGGTGCTTTTTCAGATTTCATGAGTCAACAGTATGGTGAAACAAGCCTTGAACTCAAATACCCGCAGCGGATACAGGCCTATCAGATCCGGTTCAGGTCGGAGCAGATGCTGGCCTTTGAGCTTACCGAGGCAGAAGTGATCCGTTACCTGGAATCGCTGACCCGCGGGGCGTTCATTACCGACTGGAACCGTCAGGATGAACAGATATCCATTCGATTGATAGGAGAGCGGGGGCGATCACTGGATCCCACTGAGATCACCCTGGATATCAGGAATAAGATCATACCGTTAACCGATGTGGCGGAGATCTCCCGCATTGATGAAGCGGAACAGCTGGAGCGTATCCGACAGGCTCCAATACTGACCTTTAATTCCGATCTGACCTTCATGGATTGGTGGTGGGATGGAGGAGAGATCCAGCAGCTGGTCAATCAATTTATGCAGGAATCGGGGCATGAGATACAGGTGCGCGGTTCAGCCCTGCAGGTCATTAGCCTGCTGAAAGAATTAGGGTGGCTGCTGATGATCAGTGTGTTGTTGATCTATCTTATCCTTGCCATACAGTATGAAAACCTGAAATATCCGTTCATTATCATTCTGGCCATTCCCTTTGCGTGGATAGGTTCCTTCTTTGCCATGTATATCGGAGGTGTAAGTTTGAACGCACTGTCGTTCATGGGCATCCTGATCCTGACCGGTATTGCCGTAAATGATTCCATCCTGAAGGTCGATTTCATGCGTCGCTATTTTGAGGAAACGGGGAACCTGGAGGAAGCCATTAAGCAGGCGGGTATTAATCGGTTCCGGCCGGTGGTCATGACAAGTATGACGACGATCCTGGCATTGATCCCAATGCTGATCCCGTTTGGCGACGGATATATCTTCCGACAATCATTGGCCATTGCACTGATGGGTGGGATGATCACCAGTACCTTTTTGACCTTGTATTTGATCCCATTGGTGTTTAAATGGACGAATGGGACCCAGTAGAATATCGAATAATGAATATCCAATATTGATTAATGAATTATGAAAAAATCACTGTTTTACTGTTTACTGATCACTGTAACACTGATCTCTGCTTGTAAGAATGAGCGGGAGACACCTGAGGCTCCGGATATGGACAGTGTGGAGATCCGCCCCGAGGTGGTATTTGATGTGGTGGACGATGAACCGTTGAATTTCTATATCGAGAGTCGCGGGGTGGTGGAACCGCTAAGGCAGACCAAGGTCGTGCCAAGGATAAGCGGGTATGTGGAGTCGTATATCATTGAAGAAGGCCGGCAAGTGAATAAAGGAGAAGTCCTGCTGCAATTTGTGGATGATGAATGGGAATATGAGGTGGAGCAAGCCCGGCAGGAATATGTGAAGGCTGAGAATCAGTATGAGATCGACAAGCGACTCCGGGAAGGTTACACCGGCGAAAGTAATGACGAAATGATCCGGATCAACAGTGGACTGGCGGATGCCGAGGTGGCCTACGAGCGTGCGAAATTAAATTTGAGTTACACAACGGTGAAGGCTCCATTCGCCGGGCGACTTTCTTTACAGAATGTGGTCACGAATCAAAGTTTTATATCCGAAGGCTCTTATGTCTCAGCCGGTACGGAACTGGCTTCACTGATCGATGCCTCAACCGTAAGGGTACGATTTGATGTGCTTGAATCTGAGATCAACAATCTGGATGAGGGTATGAAGGTAGAATTGTTTGGCCCTGGGGGCAACGGATATGAGGGTGAGATCATCGCCATCTCCCCGGAGGTCAATGCGGATACTAAGACCGGACAGGTACTGGTAGAGGTGGGTAACCGTGAGTTTGGCCTGAAAACGGGCATGACGGTCGATGGACGGGTGTTTGTGCGCAGTCAGGAAAGTAAGGTCCGCATGCCGCGTGAGGCCCTGTTGGAGCGTGATGGAAGAACTCTTGTATTCCGTTTACTCAATAATGAAGAAGTTGAATGGATCTATGTGAGTCCCGTTGCCATGAATTCCGACTGGGTCTTGATCGATCATCCCGAAATTGAACCCGGAGATACGCTGGCAGTAGATCAGCACTTTAGTATTAGTCATCAGCAGAAAGTGGTGCCGCTTTTGGTTAATTAAAAAATTCAAAATTTAAAATGAAGAATGGATGCTAAGAGCATTTTAAATTTTTCATTTTTAAACCACTATTTGAGATGATAATGCTTTTACGAACCAACAGATTTAACCAAGAATTTCCCCTCTTGGGAGGGGATTAAGGGGTGGGTAAATGTCGCCAAGGAGAAAAATCATTCCATATCGAAAAGAATTAGTTTCAATAGCTAAAAAACTTCGGAAAAACTCAACTCCAGGAGAAATTGAACTATGGAAAGGACTAAAGAAAAAACAGATCCTGGGTTACGATTTTGATCGCCAGAAACCCATTCATAAATACATTGTAGACTTTTATTGTAAAGATTTGAGACTAGCCATCGAAATTGATGGTCGGTCTCATGATTTCAAAATTGGATATGATCAAGTAAGACAACAAGAACTAGAAAATTTGGGTGTTTCTTTTCTGAGGTTTTCTGAATCAGATGCAAAACATTATACACAAAGTGTGTTAACTGAAATTGAACGGTGGATCTTAAAAAACTATGGAAGACCCACCCCTTGATCCCCTCCGAGGAGGGGAAACTCCAAATTAATTGTATTTGCGTTAAGCGTATTTAAATTAATCATAAAACTCTTGAAAGAACTCCTTAACCGAAAATACCTCGTTTCTTTTTTCTATATCATCGTGTGTGTGATAGGGGTGGCGGTATGGCGTGTGTTGCCGGTTGAGAGCACGCCTGAACTCAACTTACCTTCGGTAACGGTCAGTTATAACTGGGGCAGTACGTCTCCCGAGATCATGGAGATGGAGATCACCCGAAAGGTGGAAAGAGAAGCCAATCGTCTTCGGGATGTGACTGATATTCGCTCCATCACTCAGGAGGGAAGGTCTTCAGTGACCATTACTTTCCGCAAGGATTCCCCGGTTGATTACCGCGTGCTTGAGCTGAGGGAATACCTGTTTACGCTGGATGAGAATCTTCCTGAAAGTGTGTCACCGCCAAGTATCACCCGTCAGGTTCCCGATGAGCTTGAAGATCAGCAGACCTTTATTGTCTATACGCTGAATGGGGATATGGCTCCGCGACAGCTGCTGGAGTATACGCGAACCAACATCCGCCCGAAGTTACTCTCCATAGAGGGACTTGCCGAGGTGGCTATCCGTGGCGTGCAGGATCCGGCACTGGTCATTGAATTCAATGTGGATGAGGTTGAAAAATACGATTTGTCACCCCGGCAGATCTTATTGCAGGTCCGTGAGCAGCTGAGCTGGCGTTCTGCCGGATTTCTGGAAGAGGGCATTTCCCGCTACAGTCTGATCATCCCGCCAAAATTCAACAGCATTGCCGATATTGCCGGACTCAAAGTTGAACTTCCCGGTTCCAGAAAGCAACTGGTACTGGATGACCTTGCAGAAATATCCGTTCAGGATTACCCGGCAAAATCCATCAAACGCATAAACGGAGATCCAGCCCTGACCATAGAATTTGTGAAGGAATCGGGAGCGGATGCCTTTACACTGGCTGAAAATGTACTTCAGGCGATGGACGATATTGAAGCCCAGCTCCCGGAAAGTTTATCCCTTATGCTCACTGTAGACTCCACAGAGGAATTGCGTCAGCAGTTTGATGACCTTCAGCTGCAGGCCATCGTAAGTGGGATACTGGTATTCTTTGTGGTGATCCTGTTCATCCGTAAGCTCAGGGCCCCTTTTGTGATCATGGGCAGCGTGGCCTTTTCCGTATTACTAAGCCTGATCGTGCTATACTTGCTGGGATATAGCCTGAATATCATCACGCTGGCTGGAATCACAGTGGCCCTCGGTATGCTGATCGATAATGCGGTGGTGGTTTTTGAACACTTGAATCCCGGTTTGCCAGCTGAAAAATCGGGGCGTATTGAGCATATACTAAATGAGATCGGAAATTCGGTGGTGCCGGTACTGGGAAGTACCTTTACGACAGTAGGGATCTTTATCCCGCTGCTGTTTGCCCTCGATGAACTTCGAATTTTCCTGGTGCCGTTGGCCGTAGCTCTAACGGTTACACTGGTTTGTTCAGTTTTAATCGCCTTCACGTGGATTCCCTATGCACTGGTATGGCTCACCCCAGAGATCACAGAGAAGAAAAGATCCGGTCGGGTCTCAGGCTGGCTGAACCGTTTAGTTATGAAAAGCTTCCTGTTGAAGTCAAAACTCAGATGGATACTGCCGGTAGTCCTGATCGGTGTGATAGGTCTGCCGCTATTTGCTATTGAGGAACCGGAATGGGATTCTGAAGAGGGAACCTGGTGGCCGGAATTCACTCAGGTCTATTTTGATAACCGGGATTCCATTGACGACTGGATTGGCGGACTGACCAAACGGTTTTCAGACGAAACCTACTTTGGCAGTCCCTGGAGGCGTGGGAATGAGCAAAGCATCAATGTGTACATTCAGGCCCCTCAGGGCACGCCGTTGTCAGAGATCGACAAGATCGTGAAGAATTATGAGACCATCGTGGAGCCTTACGCCCATGCCTTTAAGTATTATGAGGCCAATCTGTCAGAATATTTTGGAGCCCGAATGCGGTTTGTAGTCGATCCGGAGTATCTGTACGATACCGACCCCTACACCTTTTTTGGGGAGGCCGCATTCCTGGGTGCCCGAACCGGGAATTTTGCCTTGTCTGTATCCGGGTTGAATCTTCAGGGGATCAGTACCGGATTTGGAGGAGGTTCCTCCAACCACTCCATTCGCCTGGAAGGCTATTCATACGATGAATTACTGAACCTGGCCAAGGACATAGAACGCAGATTGAAAACCAGTCGCCGAGTGCGGGAGGTGGATATCAACTCAAGCTATTACTATCGCCGGGATGATTTTCAGCAATACATACTGCGGTTGAATGAAGAGCGCATACTTGCCAATGACCTGAACCGAAGGGAGGTCATCTCAACACTGATGCTGGACTTGAACCCGGAGAATACCGTTGGCAAGGTCGAGTTTGGGGGGCAGGAAATGTATCTGATCGGGCGGAGTGAGCGCGACAGGGCCTTTGAGAAAGACATGATGAACCGGACCCGAAAGTTTGGGGACGTGAACTTCAATATCAGCCGGATCGGTGAGATCGTGCAGGAAGGAGGTTTGACGGAGATTCGGCGCAATAATCAATCATATGAAAGAACCGTAACGGTGGATTATCTTGGGAATTACCGCATGGGACGGGATTTCATTGAATCGGTGATCGAGACCACACCCGTTCCGGTAGGGGCTGAGATCAATTTTGGACGCGGATTCTTTGGCTTCGGCAACGATGACAGCAGCCGGAATTTCATTTTTATCGCCCTGTTAAGTCTGCTAAGCGTGTGGATGATCGTGTCGGCCCTGCTTGAAAGCGTGAAGTATCCCATCTTTGTGATCATGGCGGTGCCATTCAGCCTTGTTGGCATCATGCTGGGTACGCTGGCCAATGATATGGCTTTTGATCGCGGGGCTATTGCCGGCTCATTGTTATGTATCGGAGTGGTGGTGAATAATGCGATCCTCATTTATCATCAGAAACAGCTGGAAAATGATAATGGTATCTTTGGGTTGCGCTGCTGGATGCATGTGTACCGAAAACGCATCCGTGCTATTCTGATCACGACGGTAACCACCATCACAGGATTGATCCCGATGATGATATTCGGCAACAACGAATTCTGGGAAAACCTGGCCATTGTGGTCATCTGGGGACTGTCGATCAGTACGATCCTTTTGTTGGTGATGACGGGGTTGAGGGTGAAGAGTTCTGCTGAAAGAATTAAAAATGTAGAATGAAAAATTCAAAAATATGGGAAAACTATATAGATATTTGAGCATGTTCCTTCTTCATTTTTTTGTTATTGGGGGTGTAGTAGTCTCACAACCGATAGAAATAATGAATCCACATGAAGGGTTATGGCAGGCAAAAGCATTCGTTCCAATTGAATTCAAGAAGGTTCGTTCTTTTGGTAAAGAATTCCCCGATCAAGGCATTGCGTTTTCAACAAGGGGTAAAATTGTTGGTTTGGATACAGATGCAGAAGAAAATATATATGTGTTAGACAACCAATTGAACATTTTAGTTAAGTTTTCAGATTCAGGCGACCTGATCTGGAAAATTGATCAGGAAGGAAGGGGACCAGGAGATCTTGAAAATCCATTAGCTATAGCAGTCAGTAAAGAACACGTATTTGTATCAAATATTTTTGGTTCGAGGCTAGATGTATTTGATCTAAAAGGCAGGTTTATTAGATCAATTGACATGTATGACATATCAACAAACCCCGTCAAAATTGTGGGTGTCCTGAACAAATCCTATTTAGTGTTAGAAAATGTAGTGTATGGAAAACCCGGTATTAAAATCTCTGTTTTAGATATTGAAAATGAATTTGAATTAGTATCACAGTTCAATGCATTTGACGATACTGATTTGAATATTCCTGCAGGTGCTCAGATAGCAAAAGAAGCTACCGTTATAGGTGAACATATAGTCATTGCGGGAGTGGCTAATTATCGATTGGATTATTATGATTTATTTGGTTCAATCTATAAAAGCATAAAAAGAGATTTTCCGGAATTTGTAAGAGTTGGTGTTGCACGTAATTCTAGCCGAGGATATGCAGTTCAGCTTGGTGGCCTTACCAGCTTTTATCAGCTTTCGGATAGTTTACTTATGAATAATGTTGTTTGGCCGGAAAACATTAAAAATCCTGATAAAGCTGCTGAATCGGCATTGAAGGGTGAATTTGTGCCATTGGAGGCAAAGAATTCATTAGATTTTTATTCGAAGAAGGGTGAATTATTGTATTCAATTTTGTCAGATGGTTTTAGGCCTAAAATTGGCAGTATATTACATAGCGATAAAAACGGACACTTGTATACTGCAACTAATGATCCTTACCCGAGAGTGATTAAATATGAAGTGCTTTTATTACAGAGTTCACAAAGTTTGAGTAAAGAGCGCTAGTTTGAGACATCTTTGTGAACCTTCGCGTTCTTAGCGGTTATGCTATAGTACCAAAGTTATATTTAAAAAAACGAGAACAGATCAATCGAATAAATGGACTACAAAACACATAGAAATTTTACCGGCTTATTAGTATCAGTACTAATGATAACCGGTTTTGGATGCGGAAGTGGTGGGGATGATACCTCTGCCATCAAAAAGGAAAACGGGGTGATCTATAATCCCTCTGTGGGGCTTTTGCAGGATGAAGAGGCACCGGTTGAGTTTGAACTGGTTGAGACCATTGATCTTTCAATGATCGAAGAACCGGTGATTAGCAATGTCGGCTATTTGCAAATTGACGACGAGGGTAATTTCTATTTCATAGACCGCCGGTTGAGCAAGCTGATCTCTTTGGATCCAGAGGGTAATCTCCGCTGGGCTGTTGGAGAAGAGGGCAAAGGCCCCGGTGATCTTGAAAGTCCGTTTGGGATGAGTCTGTATAAGGATAAGTTATATATATCGAATGTTCAGGGCTCCCGGTTAGATGAATTCGATCTGTCCGGTAATTTTATCAAAACTTATGATCTGCCTGAAGATATGCGTTTTGCTAGTATGGTCGGCATACGTGATGATGGGAAGGTCTTGATGAGTGGGGCTAATTATGGGGCCGTGGGTGCATTAGTCTATACGATGGAGATATCAGATAGCCTTAGAGTGATCAGTGATTTCAAGATCACTGAAACGGAAGCAGATGAATACAGCCGGGCAACACTCTGGGGAGGATTTGCTATGCAAGAAGATGGATTCTATTACAGTTTTGGTACCGATTATACATTTCAGATGTATGATTATGATGGCAATCTGAAGACTGAAGTTCAGAGGGAATTCGATGGTACGTTAGGTCCCGGAATATATACCAGCGAGAACAGTGTGAGTTTATATGGATTAGGTAGCATTGGTTCGCCTATATTTTTAAATAGCGACCTTTACCTGATACAGGTTGAACACCCGGTCAATATTGATGACCCACATGCTTATGCCCGCCGGGCATCAACCGGTGATACAGAATCTCCGATCTATGAGCACTTTATGGATGTGTATAATGCAGACCACGAACTGTTATATACCTTTGAGGACTCAGATTTTGTAGAAGGGTTGGGTAGTCTTTCCGTGCGGGATGATGAAGGCTACTACTATTCAGTATTCAGCAGTGATCTTTTGATCAAAAAGTATCAGGTAAACACGAAATATGAGGGGTCTGAAATGAAGGGGATGACCCAATTCCTATTGTTAATTAAGTAATATCCGGCCTCAAGGCGGATATGTACTCGATCCGAAAGTCCATCCTCGGAACACAGTCCCGGAAGCTCCTGCTTCCCGTGAAATAAGAAAGCCATGCTCGTACATTGTTTTCTAAAAACCACAAAGGCCAACCTCCGGTAAACATCAGTGGCTTTTATACCAACCAGGTGGAGGTTGTACGTCATGGTGCTAATTTACCCCGCCCTGAAGGACGGGGCTAGATCCGGTGATTTCTCAGGGATCTTCTCCAAAAAATCATAGCGTTCTAATAAACCATCATTCCGTCCGATCGTAATTGAATGTTCATCAGCTAAGGAGAGGACGGGGTGATGGATGGTGGTTTATATGAGACATGAGCTTAGTTAAAGAATAAGGTGCCACAGCTTGCTCCATCACCCGGCTCTTGTTGGTATTGGAATTTGTTCCAAAAATATACTGAGCCGAATGATGGATTGGTTAGATCCTTACCCAAACTTCTTAACCAGTTCCCAGCGTTTGACCTTTCCCGTTTCGGTCATAGGAAAATCTTTCACGATCTTGAGTTCTTTGGGGATCTTGAAGTCGATCAACATGTCTTTGAGCTGTTCCTTGATCTCTTCGATCTGCGGGGTCTTGCCATTGGTCAGGGTGACCACGGCTGTTACCCGTTCGCCCCATTCCTCATCCGGCAAGCCGATCACAACGGCTTCCTTGATCAGCGGAAGCTTGAGCATGGCTTCTTCCACTTCATTGGGGTTTACGTTCTCGCCACCGGTGACGATGAGATCGGTACGACGGGATTCAATGAAGAGGTGGCCAAAGCCATTCATGTGCCCATAGTCACCCGTATTGAACCATCCATCCTCATCAAATTTGATATCATTTTCTGAGCTGTTGTAATAACCGTCAAAGACCTGGGGACCTTTAAGCCATAACAGGCCTGACTGATTCTTGCCCAATACTTTTCCGTTTTCATCCCTGATTTGCATTTCGTTCGGAGGAAAAGGTTTTCCCACGCTTTTCAGGGGGGTGTACATACCGGACGGAGCCAGTAACGGATTGGCTATGATCTGTGCACAGGTCTCCGTCATGCCGTAACTGGAAACGATAGGAATACCCCGCTCAGCGGCTTTTCTCAGTAACTGTTGGGTAACCGGTCCGCCCCCAAGCAGGATGGATTTGAACTCGCGATGAGTTTTAAAAAGGGAGTCGTTCATCAGGCGCTTAAGCATGGTTGGGACCAAGGAGGCAGCCTGAAATCGCTTATTTTCCTCCAAAAATTCACGAACCATTTCCTCATCAAATTTACCAAGCCGGTAGATGGCCGATCCATAGATCAGCGAGCGCAAAATAATGGATATGCCTCCGATATGATTCAGAGGCAGACAAAGCAACCAAAAATGGTTGGGATCGGGTTTGAAGTTCTCAGCCGAGGCAATGGCAGCACTCAGGATCTGTCGTCTTTTCAGTGGGACGATCTTGGGTTCACTGGTGGTGCCGGAAGTAAAGAAATATCCAAAAACGAGTTCGTCGTCCAGATCATCCGCTTCAGGAAGATCTACGTTACGGGCATCAAAATTAAAGGAGTTTAGGAAGAAATTTTCATCGATCTGAATAACATTATCAAAACCGAGCCGGCTTCGGTTCTTACTGTCGCAGAAGATCAATGCAGGCTTGAGTTCATCAAGGTATTGTTCGAGATCTCCATTTTTAGCGTTTGGATCGATTGGAATAAAGGGGATACCCAGTCTCCAGCACGCTGCGATACAAAAGACCAGGACATCTGAGGATTCGGTAACGAAGGCTACCGGCCACTTTAGGGAATCTGCGTTATCTTCTACCACATCCTTAAAAAAGGCCGTAAACCGATCAAGGTCGGAATAAGTGTACATTCCATGTTTTGAAGACAAGAACACATCCTGTTTCTCATTTTTCCTGAATTCAAAATTATGTAGCCTTGATTTGAACATATACCGTTAAAGCTCTGCGAGTCCTTCTAATTCAATATTTATTCCTAAACCGGGAGTTTCCGGGATCTTAACATTCGGGGAGTTAAGCCAACTGTCTGATGTAAGATCCTCTTGTAAAAACGAGCCGGTTGACAAGCCTTGAGCATATTTAGGATCACCTAAGCCTGCTGAAAGGGCTGCAATAGCTGCCCGACCGACCGCAGATTCAAGTGCGGTAGTTAGCACAGCTTCTATAACATGAGTATCAACGATCTCTTTTGTTACGAAAATATCCTTGTAGGTCCCCATCAGCGTTGGTTTAATGATCACCACATTCATGGCTTTCACAAATGATAGTTCTTTAGCCGACCTTTTGTTCCGAAAAGATTCATCTGCAGCGATCGGAATTTTTACCGCATCAGTAACCCGCTTTAACCCGTATATATCATCTTTTATGACGGGTTGCTCGCAGTATTCAATGTCAAATTTTTCCAGTAACCTGAGGTGTTTGATGGCTTCATCCGGGAGCCAGGCCTGATTGGCATCCAATCGAATCTTAAGTTCAGGATATTTTTCACGAAGCTGCTTTATGATGCGTACTTCTCGTGTGATCTGATACCCAACTTTGATCTTGAGCGTGGAGTAACCGGCTTCTACATATTCATCAGCTTTTTTCAAAGCACTTTTGACCTCTTGAATACCAATGGTGGCATTACATTTTATGTCTGCATTGAAGTGGTCAAATAAGTGGGAAGAAAGAGATTTGCATTCACGTTTTGCGGCAAGATCATGTAACAGGGTATCCAGGCCAAAGCTGAGAGAAGGGAAGCGGTGAATTTGATCGAGGACCTTAAGGGCTTCTTTTCCGTTATTTTCTTTGATGGATGTGTTGATGTAACCTTTGTTGGTTTTCAACACCTCGATCACATCCTCAAGGTCTTCATCTGAGAAACCCGGTAAGGGTGCGACTTCCCCATAGGCTGTTATACCACTTTCGGGATCTTCATAGGTTAATATCACTCCATCCCGATGAAAAAATTTATTCCCCGAGATCTGAAGCGGGGAAGTAAACGGCAGATGATATTTATAGTATTTGAGCATTAATTCATGAGTATACCGATAGAAAACAGAAAGCCATATAATATCATAAATTTAGCCGTCTTTTCAAGCATTCCGTTGAGTTTAGTTTTATCGGTTTCTGTGCAGATCTGATAGCTGTAATATATTAGCAGTGGAGCGGCTGTAAACGGAAGGAGTATCCATTGATCAAAATCCAAAACGAAGTAGAAATGGGGTGGAATGGCGTAGGCTAAAGCCGCCATGAGTATGTACTCAAACTTCAAGGCATTTTCACCCAGTAAAACTCCAAGGGTTCTTTTGCCGGATCGCTTATCCTGCTCCACATCCCTGAGATTATTGACCACCAGAATATTGACACATAAGGCTCCCACGCCAATGGAGACCCAGAATGAAGCTTCAGACCATTCCAAAGCATTTACATAGTAGGTAGTCATAACAGCAACAAAGCCAAAGAAGATGAACACAAAGACATCTCCCAGGCCGTTATAGCCTAAGGGAAAAGGTCCACCCGTGTACAAAACCCCAAAAATGAGAGAGAGAATTCCAATCAACAACACGATCCAGCCGGCAGACCAGACCAGGTAGAGTCCCATAATAAAAGCAAGGGCCATAGTAAGAATGGTAGCACTTTTCATTTGCTCGGGTGATATTAAGCCGGAAGCTGTGGCCCTTCGGAACCCAATGCGATCTTCGGTGTCCGATCCCTTAATGAAATCAAAATAATCGTTGGCAAAGTTAGTACCGATCTGAATGAGAAGAGCACAGATCAGGGCAACGGTTGAATTTTCCCAGTTAATAAGATCAACCCGGTAAGCCAGAGAGGCTCCAACAATGACCGGAACGATAGCGGCCGGAAGAGTTTGAGGGCGTGCTGCTTCGATCCATAGTCTCAACTTTGATGAATTCAAGGAATTTAATTTTCAGGATTGGTTGTGGATAAAATGATCGTAAAAGATACAGCTTTTGAAGGTGGCTTAAAAAGTGAAGAGATAACCCAAAGCAGAAAAATTATTAAGGCTGAAAGCGGTTCAGGCTTCGGTTATTCTTAATAAAATAAAGTAAGAGGTTTAAAATGCCTGTAATAGTTATATGTTGATAAAATATTTATTAAATAAGTTGAGTAAAAGAAATAAATAGCTTTATATTTGGTCGTCATTTCAACAAATAACCAAACTTTTTAAAGAATCACATGACCAAGGCTATCCAACGATACGATAACTTAGCAGCTGCACGAAATTTCAGGCCGGGTGAGGTTAGAAGTACATCCATGGACATTCCTGAGATCTTCGGTAAGAACACCCTTACCCTGGATAAACTCGAAGAACGGCTGCCGAAAGCAGCCTGGAAAGACCTTCAGAAAACCATAGATGAAGGCGAACCTCTGAACATTGATGTAGCTGATGCGGTGGCGTTAGCCATGAAAGACTGGGCAACTGAAAAAGGTGCTACTCATTACACCCACTGGTTTCAACCACTGACGGGATCGACAGCTGAAAAGCATGATAGTTTTATCACTCCAAATCAGGGGGGTGGAGCTATGGCCGTCTTTTCCGGAAAGGAATTGATACAGGGTGAACCGGATGCTTCCAGTTTTCCGAGTGGAGGACTTCGCCCTACGTTTGAAGCTCGCGGTTATACTGCCTGGGATCCGACATCGCCGGCATTTATCATCGAGAATCAAAATGGAACTTATCTTTGTATCCCAACAGCCTTTGCTTCCTGGAAAGGGGAAGCTCTGGATCATAAAACGCCGCTCCTAAGGTCGAATGAGGCACTGAATAAAGCTACCAAAAGTGCCCTTGAGTTGTTTGGTGTTAAGACTAAGCGTGCACTTTCAACGGTTGGTTGTGAACAAGAGTACTTCCTGATCGATCAGGAATTTGTGTACCGGCGACCCGATATCCTGACCTCAGGCAGAACCCTGGTCGGTGCAAAACCCCCACGCGGACAGGAACTGGATGATCACTATTTCGGATCTATTCCGGAACGTGTTCTGTCGTATATGCTGGAAGTTGAAAAAGAATTGTATAAACTCGGTGTACCGGTCAAAACCCGGCATAATGAAGTAGCTCCAAGTCAGTATGAGCTGGCCCCGATCTTTGAGATGGCAAACGTGGCGGCCGATCACCAGCAGTTAACCATGATGGTTCTTAAAAAAGTGGCCAAAAAATACGGATTGGAATGCCTGCTCCACGAAAAACCATTCGATGGATTGAACGGTAGCGGTAAGCATTTGAACTGGTCACTTTCTACTATTGAAGGTGACAATCTGCTGGAACCGGGGGAGAGTCCACACGAGAACATGAAGTTCCTGTTCTTCTTTACGGCGGTTTTACTGGGGCTATATCGTCATCAGGATCTGGTCAGGATCTCTGTGGCACATGCCGGAAACGATCACCGTTTAGGAGCCAATGAGGCACCGCCTGCCATTATCTCTTCTTTTATTGGAGAACAACTGCATGATATTATTGAGCAATTGGTAAATGGAGGGGCAAAAAGCTCCAAACAAGGTGGATTATTAGGTCTCGGAACTCCGGTTCTTCCACATTTGCCAAAACACGCAGGGGATCGTAACCGGACCTCACCCTTTGCTTTTACCGGTAATAAATTTGAATTCCGTGCACTCGGTTCAAATCAGTCGCCTTCATTCCCGATCGTAGTATTGAACACAATTGTGGCGGAAGCGATAGAGGATATGACAGAAGACCTGAAAAAGGCCAGCAAAAAGGGTTCAATTGAAAAGGCTTTAGGTAAGGTTTTATCTGACAGACTTAAGGAATGTAAATCGGTGATCTTTAATGGTGACGGTTACTCAGATGACTGGCAAAAAGAAGCTAAAAAACGTGGTTTACTGAACCTGAAGACGACACCGGATGCCATTCCATATCTTAGCAACAAGGAAAACATCAAGCTGTTCAAAAAGTACAAAGTACTGAACGAAAAAGAGATCCATTCCCGTAAAGAGATCTGGACGGAGCAGTATATCACCACCCGTACCATTGAGGTGGATACCATTGAGTCGATCGCGAAGACCATGATCTACCCGGCAACGGTTCGATATATTGGTGAACTCAGCAAAGCGGCAGAACAGTCCGGTGATCTTGGGCTGGATAACTCAGGATCCAGATCCATGCTGGCTAAAGTAAACGACGGTTTGAATAAACTGGGATCAGCCCTCGATAAACTGGCCGATGTTCAGGCTAATCTGAAATACAAGAATACCTCAGAGCATGCAGCCAAGGTGGAGTCTGAAGTTCTTCCGGTGATGACGGAGATCCGTGATGCCATCGATTTCCTTGAGCGTTATGTTGCTGATGACTACTGGCCATTGCCGGTATATCGTGAGATGCTGTTCATCAAGTAGCCTTTTAGGTTTCTTTTAAATGGTTAAATTAAAGCCCTGTCTTTTTTTGAAGAAGACAGGGTTTTTTAATTAAATGACGTTACATGGATACTATCAGCTGGAGTGATTTTGAAAAAATAGAACTGAGAACAGGTACGATCAGGGAGGCAGAAGATTTTCCGGAGGCTCATAAACCGGCTTACAAGTTGACAATAGATTTTGGAGAACCGATAGGAAAGAAGCGTTCTTCGGCTCAGATAACGGACCTTTACTCGAAAGAGGAGTTAGTTGGGAAGCAGGTAATTGCTGTGGTAAACTTTCCTCCCAAACAGATCGGGCCCTTCATGTCCGAATGCCTGGTGACCGGATTCCCGGATGAAGAAGGCAGGGTAGTATTAGCGGTTCCTGATACTTCAGTTAAAAACGGTATGAAACTATTTTGAAAGTGCTTAGTTTTATTCAGTGATCAGTTTCGGTTCACATTATATCAAATCAAATTCAGATACTGCTTAATGAAATCAGTCTATGCTTTTTTAATAACGTCAATTTTCACCATGAATGTGTTTGCCCAGGAGATATCCTATCCGGAAAAAGAACGAAAGGTCTCAAGCTTTGAATTGGTGATCGAAGGCATTTCAGACATAGAGGGGGAAGTCCGCGTGGCTGTCTTCAATTCTGAAAAATCTTATGGTGAAAAAGAAGATCCACTCCATGCAGTAGTTCTTGAAGTCAGGAGTGATTCGGTTATCTGGGATGACGTTGAATTGCCTTATGGAAAGTATGCCATTGCCGTTTATCATGATAAAAACGTTAATGGGAAACTGGATTCTAATTTTCTTGGGATACCCAAGGAAGCCTATGGTTTTTCAAACAATGCCAGGGGAAAATTTGGCCCGGCATCCTGGAAAGATGCTCATTTCAGTATCGATGAGAAAACAAGCTCTATGTCCATTCAGGTGAAGTAACTTTCTGGTATTTATTTCCGTTTAAGTGAAAAGCCGACATATCAATTATTATGAACGATCACATCAATACTTTTGAATCACCTCAACCCAACCATCCTGAAATGGGTTTGAGAGATTGGGTTATCACGGTATTTTTGTCTTTTCTGCCTTTGATCGGCCTGGTGATGCTGATCTTTTGGTCCCTGAATGATCACATCAATCCCAATAAAAGAAACTGGGCGAGAGCAGTCCTGATCGTCTATCTGATCTTTACCGTACTCTATCTACTTTTTATACTTTTGTTTGCGGGAACAATGATGTCAGGCATGGAAGAGATGTACCGCATGTGATGCGGTCTTGGAACATTTATAATACATCCTGTAAGGACTCGTCCTTCATGATGATCGCCTTGGCAAAAGGGCATAAAGGCATCACTTTAAGATCATTATCCCTGGCAAACTGAACGCCGTGTTTCACAAGCTTTTTGCCGTATCCTTTGCCGCGACCGACCTCAAAGACCTCCGTGTGATCAATGATGATCTTGTCACTGCCGGCTTTTGAGTAGGTCATCTCAGCAATACGTTCCCCTTCCTTCTCGATAAAGAATTCACCTTTGTGATCTGTTTCCTGATGCATAATATCCATAAGAGTAGTTCCTGTTGTTTGATCTGATTAATTACCTATGACGGGGAACGGTCAAATTTATCCCAGTTCGGCTTTCGTTTTTCAAGGAAGGCATTGCGACCTTCTTCGGCTTCATCGGTCATATAGGCCAATCGTGTGGCTTCTCCGGCAAATACCTGCTGTCCCACCATGCCATCATCAATAGCATTGAAGGCAAATTTAGCCATTTTGGTAGCGGTTGGGCTTTTAGTCAGGATCTCCTGTGCCCATTCGTAAGCTACTTTTTCCAACTCATCGTGAGGAACCACTTTATTCACCATACCCATTTCGTAAGCTTCCTGAGCTGAGTAGTTTGCCCCGAGGAAAAAGATCTCCCGGGCTCGTTTTTGTCCCACCTGACGTGCTAACAGGGCTGAACCGAAACCACCATCAAAACTGGCTACATCGGTATCAGTTTGTTTGAAGATAGCGTGCTCTTTGCTGGCAAGGGTGAGATCACACACAACATGAAGGCTATGACCACCACCTACGGCCCAGCCCGGTACCACGGCAATGACCACCTTAGGCATGAACCGAATAAGCCGCTGTACCTCAAGGATATTCAGCCGTGCAATGCCATCCTCACCCTGATAACCTGTTTTGGTTCGAACCGATTGGTCACCACCTGAGCAAAAGGCCCATTTTCCATCTTTTGGAGATGGCCCCTCGCCACTGATCAAAACAACCCCTATGTTATTATCTTCCTTTGCATCACTCAGTGCCTCGTATAATTCGAAGACTGTTTTAGGGCGAAAGGCATTGCGAATCTCAGGCCGGTTAAAGGCGATCCGGGCTACTCCATTCGATTTCTTGTAAGTGATATCTTCGTATTCTTTGACCGTTTTCCAATTCATGATCAGCTATGGTTTTGTATAAATGATTTAAGAATTCTATTCAATTTTTTGGGTTGTTCCAAATGGATACGATGGCCGGCATCTTCAACAATGGTAAATGATCCGTCCGTAAGCTCTTTCTCCATTTGATTGTTGATATGGAGAAATTTAGAATCATTTTTGCCGGCAATAAGCTGAACCGGGATCGGGATCTCCGATAATCTGTCCTTTACACAGGGCATGGTTCCTGTTCCAAACCCGAGCAGTGCATTCGATAACCAGAACGGATCCTGATTCATTTGAATGTTCATCATGTTTTCCATGAAAGAAGGAGCTATGTTGGCTGAACGAAACATAGGCTTTTGTTGCCATTCAGTAAGGAACCCCTCAAAGTTACCGGTAATGGCATCTGCACGACGTGCATCCAATGCCTGCCGGGCCTGCCGTTCCGTTTCGCCTTCGATCCCAAAGGTCGCGCTCTCAAGTATCAATCCCTTGAAAAGGTCAGATCGATGAATGGAGAGCTGTAGGGCTAATCGACCACCCATGCTGTATCCATAAAGAAAGAGAGGCACATGGAGTTGTTCTGAGATCAGTTTACTGAGGTCCGCAACCTGCTCTTTGGTTGAAAACCGATAGTGGAGTTCTGCTCCTTCACTTTGTCCGTGACCCAACAAATCAATAGTTACCGGATTGCAATACTCTTTAAGGTTCTCAATAAGATGCTCAAAAACCTCTCCGCTACCCATAAATCCGTGAAGTAAAACAAGGGTAGGCAGCGCAGGATCTTCCTGATGTAACTCAAAATGATAAGCAACGCCACGAACCTTGATAGTCATGCTTAATTTTTGACCTTGAAATTCCAAAGAGCATGTCGCTGAGACATTGATTCATCCGGGCCTGTCATGACTTCCATAACGTGTAGTCCTTTCTGATTGATCAGATTTTCGAAAGTGGAAACGATCTGTTCAGGTCTTGATACCAGTGTATGGTCCACATTGTGAGCCCGGCAAAGGGCAGCGATCTTAACGCTGTGGGGTGTCTCAAAATATGGGGTGTATTTCTCCTTAAGCTGAAATACCGGGAGCATACGGAAAATGGTTCCACCACCATTATTCAAAACGACAATGACCAAAGGTTGATTAACTTTTTTAGCCAGTAAAAGGGCATTGGTGTCGTGCAAAAATGCAATGTCTCCGGTAAATAAGATCCCGGGTTTGTCCTGAGCAATACTCAATCCGATGGCCGTAGAAGTAATTCCGTCAATACCCGCTGCACCCCGGTTTACATAGATCTCTTTGCCGTCAAATTCCCCAAACAATGAAATGTCGCGCACCGGAAATGAGTTTGATGCCATGATAAACGATTTCTTGGGCTGTGTTTCCATAATCTTTGAAAACACGTATCCATCAGAAATAGGAGTGGAAGGGTGGAGCTGTTCTTCCCTGAATGTCTTGAAGGCTTTTTCAGAATCTTTCCAGGATTTCAGCCAGCTTTTATCTGCCACACCAGAAACTTCAGAGATCTTGAGTGGGGCTTTCAGGATGACCTGTTTTCCGGAAGATAATGTGCCGTCGATCCATTGATTTGGATTCATGAAGCTGATCTGCATACTATCCGCCTGTTTATCCAGGTAGGTATTTAGCGCTTTGCTGACCGGCTGTTGACCAAATCGTAATATGAGGTCAGCTTTCAGGTTCTCCCAGTTTTCCGGATTTCTTAGAAAACCGTCGAATCCCTGAATGGTATGCCGGGAGGATGGAACCATAGATCCTGGTTCAGCTAATATGGGAGCATTCAAAGCACGTGCCAGGGGAGTGATGAAATCCAGTTGATCGGATTTGGAGGTAGGACCAACCACGATCAAGGGCTTTTCAGCGGAAATGAGATCTGACCAGAAGGTTTCACCCATTTTCATAGAATCTATTTCCTGCTCATAGGTAGGCAAAGGTTTTCGTGATCTCTTTTCGTTTTCAAATTCAACCTGCCTGAGGTAGTCAGGATCCGGCTCAAAAGGTTTGGAAAAAGGGAAATTCAGGTGTGAGACGCCGGATCTTTCAACGGCCATTTGTACCGCCTGAACAGCTGCCAGCTTCAATCGCTTGTGACTGCGATCACTCGAATCAGGTTCCCCTACTTCATGATGGAATACCGGATAATGGCCAAAGATCTTTTGTTGATCGATGGTTTGGGATGCTCCAAGTCCCCTGTAATGTGGCGGACGGTCTGCACTTAAAATGATAAGCGGCACACCGGAGTGTGTAGCTTCAATAACAGCCGGATAATAGTTGGCTAAAGCCGTTCCTGACGTACACACCAAAACTGTCGGCACACCCGTCGATTTAGCGATTCCCAGGGCGAGAAAACCTGCCGATCGTTCGTCTATGGCCATGTGTTTTTTAAAGCCGGAGTGAGCCGAAAATGCAAGGGTTAACGAAGTTGAGCGGGAACCGGGAGAAATAACTACCTGCTCAATACCTTGTTCATAGAGTGCCCTAACAAATGTTGTACTCCAATAAAAAGCTGAATTCTGAGGTTCATTTTCTAGCATATTCCAACGCAGTTAACATGGGTATGAATTTCAAATTAGTCTCTTCCCATTCTTTGTGGGGATCAGAGTTCTCTACAATACCACATCCTGCGTAAAATCTCACCTCATTATTTGTTAATAATCCACTTCTGATGGCCACCACGAACTCTCCATTACCATGGGCATTGATCCATCCCACAGGGGCCGCATACCAGCCACGGTCAAAGTGTTCCAGCTTGTTGATAAAAGGCATGGCCGCATCTCTGGGATAACCACCTACAGCCGGTGTTGGGTGCAATTTTGATAAGACCTCTGTTCTGGATACTCCTTTCTTAATGGTAGCATGAACCGGAGTATATAAGTGCTGTACGTTCGATAGCTTCTTTATGCCCGGATTAACAGGATGTTCAAACACATCCGAATATTTTTGCAAATGCTCCTCGATGGCGTCAAGCACAAAGGCGTGTTCATTAAGGTCTTTCTGACTGTGAAGCAGCCGGTGTTCAAGGGCGGCATCTTCCGAAGCTGTTTTGCCACGGGAGATACTTCCTGCAAGTCCCTCAGTCTGTATTTGGCGATCGTTGAAGGAAGCCAACCGTTCCGGCGTGGAACCCAGGAATGCAGAATCTCCATCCTGACTAACCATAAAGGTATAGCAATCCGGATATTGATTCCTCAGTTGATTAAGTATGCGGGTTGCAGATGCCGGGCGGTGTAGTTCAACCTTCAATTGGCGGGCAAGTACGATCTTTTTAAAGCGGTCTGCCTTGATCAGGTCCGTAGCATTTTCAACGGCATTCACCCATTGGTTGTATTCTTCAGATTCTCTCTCCGGTATGGTAATGCTTGAGTTGAATGAGGCATCGACTTGAGTGTCATAGGTGCCGGCATCACAGATCCTTTCAAGTTTACTCAGGCAGATCATGAATGCTTCTATATTCGTGGAAACAGATGCCTTTCGATCGATCTTCTTCGTTATGGTAAGTATGGTGAGATCATCTTTTCTTACCAGCAGCCATTCGGGCAGGGTAAAGGAACCGGCACCAAATTCTCTCCATTCTTTACTGATATTATGCTCAAAAAATGAGAAGCCTCCCAGTAAATGTACCGAAGCGAGGGGATGCTTGACCTCAGAAAGATGGTAAACACTCTTTAGTAATTCCTTTCCCTCATCAGAGGCATTCCTGAAACGTTGCTCACCTGTAGTTTTGATGCGATGAACTGCTCCTGCAGCTGCAATGGAGAAGTTATCAGTGGGCTTTTCCCAGAAATACTGAAAGTTGTCCGTTTTTCCATTTTGTTCCAGAACCGCCAGAGTATCAACTGTGGGAATGTGTATGGAAAAGGAAAGGAATTTGAAATCATCATTCGGTTCATTCAAGATGAACTCGAAAGCTTCTTTGAGTGCCAGTGATGAGATCTGATCACTGAAACACTCTTCAATTTTACCTACAAGGGGATTCTCTGAATCCATATGCAACAAGATTAATTTTCAATATAAATTGAAAGTACGGAATATTATAGCAATGTTAAACTAATTTTAGTTCCGTCGGAGCTATGGGAAAATAAGATCCCCATTAAAACAAGAAAAGCTTAAGGTATTGGGCTGCCGCAGATTAGGTTATTATTGTTGATTTATTCGGCGTCGTCATCCTGACCGCTTGTATAGGGATTGTAAATGCCAAATTCGGTTGGGTCGTACTCAGCCAGTTTAAAGAAGTGTTCCCAGGCAGCTTCACTTTTACCATCCTTGTCAACCCAGGTTGGGTGGCTCTGTTTGATCAATCCAACAACTCGCTTTGCGTATGAAACGCGTTCTTCAGTGTCTTCAATACGCGGCAGGGCAGCGATCATGAGGTCCAGGTTGTAGCCGCAGTCAAAATCTTTTGGTTTTTGTTGATGTATGAACATGTGATGAGATAGGTTTTGTTTCGGCTCGAAAATAAGCCTTAAAACACATATATGTAAATATTATCTGTATTTAAATATCCGAAGTGGATTAAGTGATCTTCAACGAATATTCTTAAGTGTGTGGACCAATAATTTCTTAGTTTTGGCGCACAAAAATAATCAATAAAAATAACCTATGTATCTGAACTCCATTCTGGAAGCGGTTGGCAATACCCCGCTCATCAAACTGAATCATGTAAATGGAAATTCAAAAGGCACCTTGCTTGCCAAAGTGGAATATTTCAATCCGGGTCACAGTATAAAAGACCGGATCGCAATTAAAATGATCGATGATGCTGAAGAAAAGGGATTGTTGAAACCCGGAGGCACCATTATTGAAGGAACTTCCGGAAATACCGGTATGGGGCTGGCTTTGGTAGCTGTAACCCGAGGTTATAAGTGTATTTTTACCACAACGGATAAACAGAGCAAGACCAAAGTGGATCTTTTGAAAGCTTTGGGTGCTGAGGTGATCGTATGTCCAACGAATGTAGAAGCGGATCACCCTGACAGTTATTATTCTGTGGCTAAACGATTGAGTGAGGAGATCGAAAACTCCTACTACCCCAATCAATATGACAACGAGAGTAACCTGATGGCTCATTATGAATCGACTGGGCCTGAGATATGGGAGCAGACAGAAGGTAAGATCACGCATTATGTGGCCGGAATGGGAACCGGTGGAACCATATCCGGGGTTGGAAAGTACCTGAAAGAGCAGAATCCTGACATCAAAGTGATCGGTATTGACAGTTTCGGGTCCGTTTATAAAAAGTATTTTGAAACCGGTGAATTTGATAAGAATGAGATCAAACCCTATATGACTGAGGGGATAGGCGAAGATATTATTCCCGGAACCATTGACTTTGACTACGTGGATGAAGTGATACAGGTGAATGACAAAGACTCTGCAAATGTGACCCGTAGACTGGCTCGCGAAGAGGGATTACTTGTTGGGTGGTCGTGTGGAGCGGCTACCATGGGAGCTTTGGAATACATCAAAGAAAACCCACTGGGTAAAGATGACCTGATGGTCATTATCATGCCGGATAGTGGTACACGTTACATTCATAAAGTGTATAATGATGAGTGGATGAAAGAGCAAGGATTTCTTGAAGAATAAGATCAGCCGTAAGTAATTAATTTCTAAAAAAAGCCAATCAAATGGATAAGAAAGATCAGACGATGAATCCCGGACAAATGGAGATCGAACTCAAAGAGGAGGAAGCAACCGGAACGTATTCAAACCTGGTTATGATCACCCATTCTCCTTCAGAATTCATACTGGATTTTATTGCCGTGATGCCCGGTTTGCCCAAAGCCAAAGTGGTCAAACGAATGATCCTGACACCGGATCATGCCAAGCGACTGGCCAATGCCCTCAACGATAATGTGGCAAGGTATGAAAAGGAACACGGAGCCATCAGCTCGAAGGATAAGGTGGATATGCATATGTATCGGGGACCACAGCCGGAGGCTTAGGAATATCGAGCCTGCCTCATCGGTAGGCAGGCATTCAACTTTTTAACACTGAATGTTGAAATTATTTTTTGGCTTCGATCAGTAATCCTATCCCCAAGAGGAAAAAGAATATATGGGGAAGGGTGGCTGCAAGTTCGGGAGATAGTGTCCCATAATACCCAAAGGGTTCAATGATCTTCATAAAAGCCAAGTAAAGGAAACTAATGGTGAGTCCTGCTGCAAGATAAGCTCCTTTTCCACCCCTGCGGCGCACACTGGCAAAGGCAAAACCAACTATAATGACAACGATAATAGAGAAAGGGTAAGCCATTCTTCCAAACAACTGAACCTGAGGGATCTCAATGCCGCCGGCTCCACTTCGCTCAATGGATGCAATGTAATCTATGGCTTCTGCGTAGGTAAGCTGATAAATATCCGAGGTTGTACGGGCCAGGTCTCTCGGAAAAACGTTGATCACGGTATCTTTGGTAGTATGAGATTCTTCGGTGTAGCTATTTTCATTGAAAACCAGCTCTTTAACGACCTCCATCTGCCAGCTTTGGGTGGAATCGATCCACACCATTCGGTTGGCATTGGTAGTACGTGTGATCCGATCGCCCTCAAACTCAAGTAGCTGTACACGGTAGGCTATATTCTTGTTCTTATCAAAGTAGTTGACCTGAAGTTTTGTATGAGGTGAGGGTTGCCTGTAAATATCATTCTGATCGATCTTTTCCGATTTATTTTTCAGGTATCGCTCTTCAAAGGCAATACGTTCTGCATTCGATCTGGGTATCACATTTGCATCCAGGTAGCTGATGCCCAATGCGCAAAGTATTGCAAAAACAAGGTAGGGCACAATAAGCCGGTATAAACTTACCCCGGCCGCTTTCAGGGCTGTGATCTCAAGCCGGTCAGAGAGTTGTCCCGTTAAGAACAGGCAGGCCACAAAAACCGCCACCGGGATCACCAGGCGTGTCATCTCAGGAATGTAGTTCAGGTAGTAATTCTTGAAGATCTGACCCATTTCGGCCCCCTGATCTGCAAAATCATCACTATTCTCGGAAAAATCGATCATAATGAAAATGAAGATCAGCATCACCAGTACAAATACGGTAATGGTCAGCAGTCGGAAAAATATGTATCGGTCAAATCGGTTGATCACTGTTTTCGGAATAGGTCTTTAAAGCTGAAGCCGGTTGAAAGATGAATGATCAGGTAAATACCTGCAATGGATAATAGGATGTTGAAGGTCCACATACCAACAAAGGGTGTCACCATCAGGCGGTCGGCCAGTTTTTCTCCCTGTATGAGGGATACCCAGTAGAAGGTCAGAACCACGGTACTGATGAGAGCAGCATAACCAAAGTTACCCCGTTTGGTCATAATTCCCACCGGTGCACCGAATAAGATGAAAACCACGCAGGCAAATGGAATAGATAGTTTTTTATGGACCTCAACGAGATAGCGGGCAATACGTTTTTCCCTCCATTCCACATTGGCTTTGATGGATTCAATGCGTCCTCGATACTCTCTGATCTTGCGAGTCGATTCCTCTACCAAGCGTCGTTGAATATCGGCCTTATCAAAATGATTGACCATCACGTAGTCGGAATTTGACCCGGGAATGGAGTCGAGGTGAGAAGGCAGTACAAGCTTTGAGGAAAAAAAGGATTCTTCACCCTGATAAACTTCTGTTGGATAAACGGGTTTATCATTGACCAGCATACCAAGCTGTTGATCGATCTCTTTGTTGAGTGAGTCGACCACGGCCAGCATGGTTCGGGAGCTCATGGTACGGTCACTTTTATTTCGTTCGTCCGGATCCGACCGCATGAAAGAGAGATCAGAGAGGTCCAGGGTCATAATATGCTTGTCAAAAGTATTCCGCTCGATGGATCCTTTATTGTTTCTCCGGGCCTGCGTGTGTTTCAGGCTGTTCCCATTAATAAGGTGTAAATCAAGAGCCTGATCCCCTTTACTCACCAATAAACCCTTTTCAGCAGTGATGATCATACGATCCCGGTTATTTTCCGGATCCTGAAAAAGAGTAATGTTGTACAAGCTGTCTGTGGTTCCATCGATCTCTTCCACTAAAAACGTGTATCCCTCAATGCCATCGTAGAAGATGTTGGGTTTAAGGTCAAAGCCCGGTTTTTTAACCCTGATATCGATGAACAGAGATCGGGCTTTTTGGTTGGCTTCCGGCAGAACGTTGTTTGAGAACCACGCTAAACCAACAAACAAAAGGACGGAGGTTACGAGTACAGGACGAATGATCTTAAGCGGATTGATACCGGATGCGCGTAAGGCGGTCAGTTCATTGAGTTCGGAGAATTTACCATAGGCCATCAGTGTGGCGACCAATACGGCCATGGGAGCGGCCAGCACAACCATATAAGCCAGGTTGGTAACAATGAGTTCTGCGATAACCGAGAGGGGAATATCCTTACCAATGAGGTTATCGATATGCAGGATCAGAAACTGCATCAGCAACAGGAACATCAGCGTAAAAAAACAAAACAGAAAGGGGTTAACGTGCCTTTTGAGCAGGTCGACCTGAAGTTTATTTATTTTGGACGCCACAGTGCTGTAATCTATAGTTTTTGTTAAGGGAGAAATATCGTTTGATTGACAGTAGAATGCCAAAAATCATTTATGATTCCATTTTCAACATATTCAAATATATGGTATTATCGTTTGCAACCATTTACATTCATCTGCAAATTAAAAAAGAAAACCACTTCAGCCTATCGCCTAAAGCTACAGAAAATAAGTAATAACCGAGCCACTACATATCCGGTGTATTCTTTTTTAAAGTTAGTTTACTATTTACCATTCGTTTGTGTGTTGAATGGGGTTTTAGCCATTGGTACGTCCTATGCCCAGGATCGTGGTGCCATCGCAGTGGATACGACTGCCGCTGATTCAACCGCTTTATCCGACTCACTGATCTTCAAACCTTCCGGCAGGTTTCCAACGGCGGTCACCCGACCGAAATTATATTACATACAGAGTCAAAATGAGCGCTTTGATGTTGAATGGGATTCAATGGCTACCTATCGGATCAACCACAGGTTCGGTTCACAAATGGTATCTCCTCCGGTGATCCTTTCTTTTGAAGAGTATGTCAACCTCAGAAGAGAACAGCAAAAACGGGAAATTCGATATACGTTGATCGAAGAAGGGAAGCGGATGACCGGCGATGAACGTGGCCTGCTTGATTTCAGCCTTCAGATACCGGGTGGAGAGGCATCCGTATTCAGTTCTATTTTTGGTAAACCGGAGGTAAACCTAACGGTAAACGGTACGGCCAATATGAATGTGGGGGTTTCGATCCAGAATATTGATGATCCCACTATTGAGCCTGACCTGCAGCGAAGAATTGATCCTACATTCAATCAAAACTTACAGCTTAACATTCAGGGTACTATTGGGGATAAACTCACGATAGCCACTGACTGGGATACCGAGCGAGCTTTCGACTTCCAGAACCGGCTGAATATTATTTACGAAGGCTATGAGGATGAGATCATAAAATCCATTGAGCTGGGAAACGTCTCGATGGAAACAGGTAATTCCCTGATCCGCGGTGGTGCCTCTCTGTTTGGGATAAAGTCGGTGGCAGAGATCGGTTCCCTGAAGATGACATCCGTGTTATCTCAACAAAAGGGTGAAAGTCAGACCCAGACCATTACGGGCGGTGCTCAGGAGACGCAGTTTTCACTGCGTCCGGCTCAATACCAAAACAATCGTCACTTTTTTATTGATTTCTACAACCGGCAGCAGTTTGAAAATAATGTAGCTGATCCTCAGCAGCTGGGTCAAGCCTATCAGATCTCTGATATGAAGGTTTGGATCTCTGAACCCCAGGTTAATACTACGGATCCAGAAGCGGTGAGGGCAGCGGCCTTTGTTGACCTTGGAGTTGTTGATAACGGTAATGGCACATACGGGCTCCCCGATCCGGAACTGGACAGCATAGATGATGCCCTTCTTGAGGCGAACCGGGGTAACAACAGTGCCTCAGCTGAATCTTTTAATGTGAGTGGAAACGACTTTTATAACGGATATTTTCGGCCTTTGCAGGAGGGAAGTGATTACACGGTCAATAAAACGCTGGGTTATATCAGCCTGAACCGAAACCTGAATGCGGGTTCCTATCTGGCTGTATCATTCGTAAGAGAGCGAGTGCCCGGGGAAGGTACCGGTAATGTGGTGGTAGGAGATGTTAACCCTCAATCCACCGGTTTGACCTATCTGAAACTGATCCGGCCCAATAACCCGACGCCTGACCTTAGTTCCTGGCCATTAACCATGCGAAATTTCTATTCCCTTGGGGTTTCAAACGTAACTCAAGATGGGTTGGAAGTGGAGATCAATTACACGACCGGAAATGTGGATGAAACCAACCTTCCGGGCAGAAACCAGACCTTGCTTCAGGATCTTGGTCTGGACAGAACGGATACGCAGGGAGCCGTCAACCCCGATAACATCATTGATTTCTCAGGCATTGTACTGAATGCGAGAAACGGAACCATCATGTTTCCCTATCTCGAGCCATTTGGAGCACGTATTCGAACGTTACTGGAACAAACAGGGGCTTCTGATTCGCTTATCGAATCAGTGACATACAGTGAGCTTTATACTGAGAGGCAGAACACGGCTGATCAATCCAATAAGAATAATTTTTATCGGATCGATGGAGTATCAAGCGGGGGAGTTTCCGGGAATTTTTCACTGGGTATCAGTTTGGTGGAAGGGTCGGTTAAAGTATTTGCGAATGGAACCGAACTCATAGAGGGAGTGGATTATGAAGTGGATTATTCGTTTGGGAATATCACCATTCTGAATGACCGATATTTGGCATCCGGGCAGGATATCAGGATCGAGTATGAGAATAATCAGCTTAATGTGATCGGGCAGAAGAATTTTACCGGTTTACGGGCTGAGTACGAGTTTACAGACGATATCCGTATCGGAAGTACCTATTTCAAACTGAAGGAACAGCCATTATCCGATAAGATCCGTATTGGAAACGAAACGATAAACAACACCATACTTGGAATGGATGCCGAGGCTTCGTTTGAGACGCCATGGCTAACCCGAGCGATCGATAAGGTACCCTTACTTCAGACTAAAGAACCTTCCAATATTGAGGTAAGTGGCGAGGTGGCTCAATTGCGACCCGGCGTTTCACAAACCAATGCCGTGAGGGATGCGATCGACAAAGGAGATCTTTACAGCGATGAAGAGAATGGGCTTGTTTTCATCGATGATTTTGAAGATTCAGAGCTGACCATTTCGTTTATGAGCCCTACGCGATGGAATCTTGCGGCTGCACCGGCAGCTATCCCGGGATACACTCCTGATCAGGCTTATTTCACGGATCCACAGATCACACCGCTAAATACTCTCGAATCAAAAATTGACCGCTCTGATCTGCGTTCGCAGTTTGCCTGGTACACAATACCACGTAATATAAGCGGTATTTTGGGTGGGGTTGAGGTGACTCCTGAATCTGAAGTGGTGCTTACGGAAAATGTCTTTCCGGGGCGGGAGACCAATCTGGCCCAGGATGAAGTGATCAACACTTTAGATATCTATTATGACCCGACGGTTCGTGGCCCCTACAACTACAACATGAATCTCAGGGATGATCTGGAGAACAACCCGGAAAATCAGTGGGGAGGTATGACAGCTGCCGTTCCTTCGGGGCAGGAAGACCTTACTCAGAACAATGTGGAATTTATCGAATTCTGGGTTCAACCTATCTTACCAAATGGGCAGCCACCTACCGCCGGGGATCTTCAGAGCTATGATGGCAAGATCTATATTGATGTGGGGACGATCTCTGAGGATGTGGTACCAAACTTTGATCTTAATTCTGAGGATGGACTGGCTAATAATCTGGCTAACCTGGAACTGGATAGTTTTGGCGAGAATGCGCGATCGTATGTGCCGGCAAATCCAACAGCTCCCCAGGGGCAATTCTCTAACGAAAATCGACAGCTTGAGGATGTTGGGTTTGATGGAGTACCAAGTGCAAACGGCTTTGATGCCCAAAAAGTAGAAACGGCTCTCTTCGCACCTTTTATTGATTCCATGCGGGTAGCCTACGGAGGAAGCAGTGAGGAATTTCAATCCATTTTGGCGGATCCATCCAATGATGATTATGTGTTTTATGGAGAATCGAAGGTACAGAATTTACCGCTTCACAAAAGATTTCACCGTTTACTCGGCTATCATGAGGGCAATACACCAACGGCGGGAGGAGATACAAGAGCGATCACTCCAAGGCCGGACTCAGAAGGACTGGTAAGCCGCGCGAATATAGAGACCAATAATAACTACTATCAGTACGAAGTAGATCTTAACCCGGCTGATTTCAGCAGTTTACAGATCGGAAGTCCGGGTACATACATTGTGGATAAGGTACCGGGCGACAGGCAACAGGATCGGTGGCATTTGGTTCGGATCCCGCTTTCAGAATTTACACGAAAGGTTGGGGAGATAGATGGCTTTCAGAATATCAGCCACATCAGAATGTGGATGTCGGGTTACGAAAAGCCATTTACATTACGTTTTGCCAGTTTTGAGTTTATAGGGAGTCAGTGGCGGAAGGTTGAAAATATTGAGGAAACCCAGAATGCAACCGGTGAATTCAGTGTAGCAACCATCAATATCGAAGAGAATGCTAACAGAACACCGATCCCATACAGACAACCGGATGGAGCGATCAGAGCCCTGGATAGGGGAGTTCAGGTTCAAACCCTTCAAAATGAACAGTCTATCATTCTTGGGGTTGAAGGACTTGGTGCCGGAGAGCTTCAGATGGTAAAAAAAGTATATCCCGGTGGACTGAACCTTCTAAATTACTCAAATATGCGCATGTTCGTGCACGGAGAGGGTTATGGGGATGGACCTGAAGAGCGCAACCATGCAGAACTGGTGATCAGAATGGGAACCGACCTGAATGCCAACTACTACGAATACCGACAACCGGTAACGCCGTCTGATCCAAATTTCCCGTTTTCAGCTTATAGTCCTGATGCTGCCGGAAGCCTTGAAGGGGATGCTGAGGAAGTCTGGAAGTATGAAGAAAATAGTATGAATGTGCTTCTTTCGGCATTCAATGAACTCAAGCAACTTCGGGATCAACAGGGGAGCGGTGACCTTAATCAAAAATTTGAATTACCATTGTCTGTTGAAGGAGACGAAGCTGTACCCGGCGCGGTCATAGCTATAAAGGGTAATCCATCGTTAGGAAGGATCTCGGAGCTGGCCATGGGTATCAGGAATCCCTTCGACCCAACAGATGTGAATTCTGAAGGCGTACCCAACCTGAACGCAGAATTCTGGCTGAATGAATTGAGGGTTTCTGGTTTTGATAATGAAAAAGGGTGGAAGGCGAATGCCAAAGCCAGTTTTAAGCTGGCTGATTTTGCCACGGTCAATACCAATTTCACGCGAACTACCAATGGTTTTGGAGGCCTGGAATCCCGATTGGGTCAGCGAAGTATATCAGATGATGTCGGATATGATCTGAGTTCCACAGTTAATCTTCATAAACTGGTTCCGGACCGATATGGGTGGAATTTTCCGGTTACGGTTTCAACCCGAAGAAATGTATCCACCCCGAAGTTTTTGCCGAATCAGGGGGATATCAGGCTTGAGGATTTCAAGAATGCCACAAATAATAACTCGCAACTATCTGAATCTGAAAAAGAAGAGATCATTGATCAGAGAATCGATGAGATAGAGACGGTCAGGAATAATTTTTCGGTGAATGTGGCTAATATCTCCAAGCAAAATTCAAAGAGTAAGCTGGCTCAATACACTATCGACCGAACCAAGCTGAGCTATGTGTACAATGAAGGAAATTCCAAAAATCCGGAGACCCTTTTTCAAAATGATTGGAATTACACTTCATCCGTTCAGTATAATTTATCGTTTAATAATGTAGGGTTACTGCGTCCCTTTGGTTTTACTGAAGAGGTTCCTCTGCTAAATATTCTATCCGGGATTCGATTAGGTTATATGCCTTCGTCCGTAAATGCATCAGCTAACTTGAACCGATCTTACTCTGAAAGAAGGCGCAGAAATCTTGCTGATGTAAATGGAACACAGGGTCTGCAACCCCTTCAGCAAAGTCACACCTTTAACCAAAGGTCTTCATTTGGCTTCAATTACAATCTCACTCCAAGTATTCCGATCTCATTCCGAAGCAGTACCGGATATGACCTCTCGCGAGCCGGCCGGGAGGATGTAAATGTCACGGGGAATGAAGTCGATAGTCTTTCATATAGAGTCGTTCCGACCTTTGAGGTTCTCAATAAGATCATCACGGATTCGCTGTCTGCACGCCGTTCAAACTATGAGGAAAGTTACACCATGAGCTGGCGACCAAGGTTTGATAATATTTCCGCCCTCAACTGGATGAATTATACCGCCTCATATAGTGGAGGGTACAATTGGACCAACAGTCCAAGAGGTTCTCAGCTTGGAGCCGGTGTGGCAAACAGTTTTAGAATAGATCATACCCTGAAATTTGAGGTTGAGGATCTGTTTGATAAAATGCCGTTTTACAGTAAAATGATCGATAAGAACCGGGAAGAAACAGAAGCAAGGAGAAGCGACTCTCAGGATTCTGACCCAGACCTGGCAAAAGATGTGGCATACATAGGGCGGAAATTCATTCTGGCTTTATTTAGCATGCGCAGTATTGACATCACCTATAATGATAACAAAACCTCAAGTCAGGCCGGCTATAGGGGCGACTCCCAGCTTTATTACACATTCAGAAGCCCGGATTCAGACCATTTTTCACCACCCTTTGGGTATAGGATCGGTTTACAGGATGAGATACCGATATCTCAATTGATCCGTCAAAGTCCACAGGGAAGAACCATCACATTACCTAAAAACAACACCTATTCGGATAACCTAACGCTTGGTACCAGCCTCAATATTCTGACTAATTTGAAGCTGGATCTTTCATGGGATACCAAGTGGGATGAACGCACAACCGATAACCTTGCTCTGAATGCGAGTGGCGATATCAATTCGACGATCTCTGCGAGTGGTAATATCAGTTCTTCGGTATGGGCTTTTGGAAATGGGTACAGGGATCTGTTTGAAAGGCAACTGCAAACGGCTTTTGATGATCTTGATGGAACGAACATGATCAGTGATGAGAGTGGGAATGGAGATGGCCGAATTGTACTGAACCGGAATACCCTGGAGGAAGATTTCAGAAGGGCTTATCTGGGTGGTGGGGTGAATTCTATTGGAGAGAAGGGATACACACCGATACCAAGGCCAAACTGGAGATTGACCTGGACCGGGGTGGAGAATGTGATCCCTTTTATTGGTGATAACATGAGGCGTGCCACCATTACTCACAGCTACAGTGGAAGCTATCGCCTGGGATGGAATCTGAACAGTATTACCGGCCTGCAGTCTGAACAGGGACTTGGAGCTTTCAGCCTGATAGACCGAAGGGATCTTTATGAACCAAATTCTATCAATATCGAACAGCGATTTTCACCGTTCTTACAACTGAATGTAACATGGGAGTCCAATCTCAGAACACAGATCAGCTTTGACCGCAGTAAGACAAGCAGTCTTGCTCTTTCAAGTAAAACAGTAACTGACCGACTTTCAGAGGGACTTACGGCCTCCATTAATTATACATTCAGGAGAGTGACATTGCCTTTTTTACCACGCATCAAAAACAATATCGATGTAACTATAAATGGTGGGTTTGCCGATGATACCGAGCAAAAGTATTATCTGAATCAGGATATCAGTCAGGCTCTGAGTGACCCTGATCCGGTTCAAAACGTAAGCTTGTATGATTTTACGGATCCATTTATAACCGGTCAGCGAAGGATCAATGGCTCCATCGTGTTGGGTTATCGGTTTTCTCAGACTGTGACCTCAAATTTTGAATATACCTACACCAAAGTAACGCCGAAGTCCTCTGCTTTTCCACCACGAACCAATCACGATATCAGATTTAACTTCAGGATCGCTATTCAATCACGATAGGTCAGTATCCTCTTTTCTGAGATAAAAGTAGGGAAAGAACCCAACGGTCAGCATCAGGCAAAATATGGGAAGCCAGTCGCCAAAGCGGGTGTAAAGGGTTTCTGTGTATCTGTTGTACACGTTTGAGACAGATCCGGTTCGAACCCAATAATCCGTTTGACTGATGATCTCACCATTTGGAGCGATGATCCCTGAAATACCATTATTGGCACTCCTGGCGACCCACCGATCGAATTCAATGGCTCTGAGTCGGGCATAGGCAAAGTGTTGCAGGTGGCCCGATGTTTTACCCCACCAGCCATCGTTGGTGATGATGGTGATGAATGAAGCATCATTGCTTACAAAATTACGGATCCAGGAAGGGTACACGGAATCGTAGCAAATGAGTCCGGGCGTACTAAAGTTTGAAGTTTCGATCATATCGGGAGTGCTTCCTTTTCCAAAGCCTGCAATGCTACCCCAATCCACCCAGTCAAATATATCGATGGCAGCGAGTTGTTCAACAAATGGAATGCGTTCGACGATGGGAACCAGGTTGGCTTTTTCGTAATCAGATATGGCACCGTTTTCATCAACAAAGAGGGTGGCGTTAAAGTAGTTATAGGGAAGGCCTGAATTTGGGGCTACCCCTCTGTATAGCTCCCGGGTACCAGGATCATAGGTTTTGAATAATCCGGTTCCCACTACAAAATTAGTGCTCCACGTGCGGGCAGAATCAGCTAATCGTCTTGCTGTACGTGAGTTTGAAAATATGGCTCCATCAATAGCATTCTCTGGCCAGATGACCAGGTCTGTATCTGCAGTGATGGTTCTTTCAGTCAGGCTCATTAGGCTGTCCATAACCTCACCCAGGCCACTCATGCCACCATAATCTTGATAGGAGTCATGATTAGGTTGAATAATAGCCACTTCAACGGCCTGTTCAGGTGGCGTTTCTATATTGGAAGACGCATAATCTATCAAGGACCAGAACGGAAATATCAGAAAAGTACATAACGTGAGGTATGCCATAAATTTGTCTCTTCTCAACAAGAACTGATAAAAGAGAGCAGAAGATAGTACCACCCAGAAGGAGATCCCCAAAAACCCCGTCACTGAAATATATTGAATGATCCCGATCCAGTTTGACCACGCATTACCAATAGCCAGCCAGGTCCATGAAAGATCCCAGTGATGGTGAAGATATTCATAACCTACCCAGGCAGAAGCCTGCAATATCGCGATCAGAATAGGCAATTTACTCTTTTCTGAAAAGAATTTGGCCAGGCACAAGGGAATGGTCATAAGCACACTATTGGCAAGAATAGCCGCAATTCCCGCCGGCAGGCTGGCCATCATCAACCAATAGGTTCCGATCAGATTCCAAATGACAAACCCCGCATAGCTGTAGTAAGCCAGTTGCTTGTAGGAGTCTGTTGTTTGAACCAGATGAAATAATAAAATAAAAGCCGGAAAACTCAGGAATGAGAGATTAACCGGAGGAAAGCTCATTCCCAGTAAGATACCCGCGGTGATCGAGATCACCCATTTATTATCAAACCACTGTTTCATTCTGAATATCCTTTCCCGGCCACAACCACCACGATCTCGCCTTTAATGCTGTCACGGGATTCAAACTCGGTTTTGAGTTCATTTATTGTGCCACGCACCACTTCCTCGAATTTTTTTGTGAGTTCCCGGGCTACCGCTCCCAGTCTTTCAGGTTCAAAATGTTCTTCAATTTCACCGAGTAATTTTAGTAGTCTGTGAGGACTTTCATAGATAATGATGGTGCGTTCGTCTTCAGCCAGCTGGCCTAATCGTTTTTGTCTTCCTTTTTTGTGGGGAAGAAATCCTTCAAATACATATCGGTCGCAAGGCAGTCCGCTTGCCACTAAAGCGGTTGTGGCAGCGTCGGGGCCGGGAATAACACTCACGGTGTGACCAAGGTTTTGAGCCTCACGCACAGCCAGAAAACCGGGGTCGGAAATACCTGGCATGCCGGCATCACTGATAAGTGCCACATTTTGACCGGCATCCAAAATGTTGGTCAGGTGCCCGACTTTTCGGTGTTCATTATGCTGATGAAACGAGAAAGTAGGTTTCTGAATACCAAAATGCTGGAGCAGATTCCCGGATGTGCGGGTATCCTCACAGGCAATATAATCCACCTCTTTTAGCACCTCAACGGCACGGGGTGAAAAATCACTCAAATTCCCAATGGGTGTGGCAACGATAAATAATGTAGACAATAGACTATATTTAATTTTAGCTGTGCAAATATCAAAGTACAGCATTCAAAAACCAAACTGCAATTCATGTTTTGGTTTGGAATTTAAGCAGTTGGTTGTATGTTTAGCGCAGAAATAAAAATAAACTTAATCAGATACAGCATATGAATTTTAAACCAACCGGCCTGAATCACATTACCATCAGAGTGAACCGTATTGATGCTTCCAAAGAGTTTTATGGTGATATACTTGACCTTGAGTTAGTAAGAACCATGGGGCAGAGTATGGCCGTTTATAAGATCGGGGAAGAAGATACCCTTGTGATCGTTGAGGCGGAAACAAGTTATGATCCAACTTCAAGAGATTTCAGGGTAGATCACTTCGGGTTTTATGTAGACAGTCCGGAACAAGTAGATGAACTCGCAAAATATTTCAGAGAAAAAGAAGTGACCATCATGAGTGGACCTGCAAATCGGAAAAAAGGCCGCTTTCTTTTTGTTGCTGATCCTGATGGGAATATGATCGAGTATTTTTATGAGGAAAAAGAATGAAATAGAACAAAAGCTGGATGAAAAGGAATTAGAAGCTGACCTGCATAGAGATCTGAGTAGTCAGTATTCCAACATTGAAGTCATTCAAAAGCTCTATGAGGATAAAAATCCTTATGTGATCGGTGTGATGAATTTTTTCTTCACATTGGTATTTTTTGAGCTTCTTTACTTTTTGGTGAAAACATTGATCAATTCGATGACCTTAGGTTTCACCGGAGAATTTTTCTTCACCTTAAATCCGTTTGTTCACATCATCATACTCATTTTATGCATCACTTCGGTAATTAATAGGAAATCGGCTGTTGAGGTTGTTATAGACCGATGGCCATTTTGAAAATGGATTGTTAGAGATCATGCCAACAAAATCAAGGACCGATACCACTTCGTTTGTGATCGATGTGCCTTACAAGCTTATTGAGACAGGTTTAACTGAAGAAAAACCATTGATCATTTACCTTCACGGCTTTAACCAAAACATTGAGTACCTGGAAAAGAAGGTACATAGAATGCTGGAATTTCAGGCCTATCATCTGTTTATACAGGCTCCTTATCCGATATACGATAAGAAACAAAATCGTCAAGTAGAGCAATGGGGAAGGGCCTGGTACTTGTATGATGGGGATCAGGAGCAATTTCTAAAGTCGATGGAAAAGGCTTCAGAATTCATTCAGAAATTGGTGAATGATATTACTGAAGATCTGAAAATAAACAGAACCTGTCTGTTTGGGTATTCCATGGGGGCTTACTTAGGGGGCTATTTTGCATTATCAAGACCGGAATACTTGACGGAACTGATTACTATTGGTGGCCGGATCAAAACAGAAGCCTTTGAAGGAAAAAGAGCAAAAGCGAACCACATCAATATTCTTGCCTTGCATGGTAGTAATGATACAAGTGTCTATCCTGAGCCCCAGAAGAAGTGTGTGGAACAATTACAGAAAGATGGATTTAAAGCAGAATTCAGACTTGTTGATGCGGGACATAAACTGGAGGATGTATTTATAAATGAAACCGTAGAGTGGTTGCATTCTCTTGATTACTCGGAAAGGTGATTTTTTGTTATACTTTGTTTCTAATGTTTGTTAAGTTATTTTAATACAATTATAATAAGGCGGCTCTTATGGTGAAGTATTACTTGATTTCACCATATCATCACTAAATAATTTCAGGTAAAAAATGAACATACTTGTCATAGAAGATGATCCATCAGTACGAACCTTGGTCAAAGCCGTGCTGGAACATAATGGTAACTCAGTATCTACTGCTGATAATGCAACCGATGGAGAATCGCATGCCATAAATAATGATTATGACATGATCATTCTGGATCTTGGATTACCGGATGGAGATGGCTACGAAGTTTGTAAGAATATTCGGGATAACAATATTGAAACGCCGGTCCTTATTCTTTCCGGAGAACAAGAGACAGACGTAAAAGTGAAAATGCTGAAAGTTGGAGCCGATGATTACCTGACCAAGCCTTTTAACACTGAGGAATTGATCGCCCGTATGACCGCCATTAAGCGACGGACTGAGTCGGGTGGTGAGCAGCAAATTTCATGTGGTGAACTAAAGGTGAATTTGCTGAAACGAGAATTCACGATCAATAAAGAACCGGTTCAGCTTACCAATAACGAGTTTAACCTACTTGTGTACTTTATGAAGAACCGTAACCGGGTGATCACACAGGAAGAGCTGGCTGAGAAGGTATGGGATATCCATTTTGATACGCAAACGAATTATATCAATGTGTACATCAGTTATCTGAGGAAGAAGATCAGAGAACACACTGAAGTGGATTACATTGAAACGATCCGTAAAAAAGGATTTGCATTCAGATGTGATTAGGATCATACACTAATTTAAAAGATCATTGTCCCTCAAATCATCATTTGAGGGACTTTTTTTTGTTACCTATGGAACAACAAAAACTAAAGAGATTAACCGGATATTTAAGAGAATTTGCTACCGAAGAACGCTGGGAAACCATTTCTGAGGTAGCAGCTAAAAGAACCCGTCATATCACGGTGGTAGTTGAAAATATATACCAGCCTCATAATGCCAGTGCCGTTTTGAGGAGTTGTGATGGATTTGGTATTCAGGATGTATATATCATTGAAAATGACAATGAATTTGATGCTTCCAGTCAGGTAACCATAGGAGCTGATCAGTGGCTGAATATTCAGCGGTTCAACAAAAAGGGTGTAAACAACACAATTTCGTGCATCAATACGCTGAAGGAAAAAGGGTATCAGATCATTGCCACGAGTCCACACGAAAATGATACAGATTTAAATAACCTGAGTGTTGATCAGAAAACAGCCCTGGTATTTGGCAATGAACTGGATGGTATCAGTGATACGGTTAAAGAGATGGCTGATGGGTACGTAAAAATTCCGATGACAGGGTTCAGTGAGAGTTTCAATATTTCGGTCAGTGCAGCCATTTGTTTGTATGATGTGACATTGAGACTCAGAAACTCAGAGGTAAGCTGGCGTTTAGATGAGGATGAACTGGAACAACTCAAATATGAATGGTTGAAAAACTCAATCAAGGCAGGGGATGAACTGGAAAAGAAGTGGCTAAAAAATAACCCCGACACCTGAATGGTACCGGGGTTGTAAAACTTAGCACGAAAAGAAAATTATCTCGGAAGGCGCTCATCAATATCTGCTACAGCATAGGCAAAGGCAGCCATGGTAGCCACACATTCATTGAAGTCGTCTTTGTCGAGCTTATCCATAGTATCAGCGGCCGTATGGTGATACCAGAAATACTTTTCCCCATTCACGACCAATCCCATTCCGGGAACGCCATCGTTCATTAGCGGTCCAATATCTGCACCACCACCGCCTTTAGTTACCACACCGGATTCAATTGATCTCAGCGTTTGACCAATTTCGGTAAGGATCTCAAAACCACGTTCACTTCCTGTAAAACCAAAACCGATGGGATCGAAAACTCCGGCATCTGATTCCATAGCCAGTACGTGATCATCTAATGATTTTTCATCTTCCTTAACCCACCGATGATATTCAGTGGCACCACGCAGACCATTTTCTTCATTGGCCCATAAAACAACACGGACCGTTCGCTTTGGGCGAATACCGTTTTTGATCATCAATCGTACAGCTTCCCAGGCAGCGATGCTTCCTCCACCGTCATCCATCACACCCTGACCAACATCCCAGGAATCAATATGTCCACCAAGCACAATGATCTCTTCCGGGTGCTCTGTGCCTTTAATTTCAGCAATGATGTTGCGAGACTCAAAATCCGGCAAGGTCCTGGCATTCATCTCCAGGTGAATTCTGATGGCATCACCCCGATCATACATACGCTGTATCATCATGGCATCTTCAACAGTAATGGCAGCATGCGGGATCTTTTTAACCCCATCTTCATAATTCATGGTTCCTGTATGAGGAGTTTGCATGGAGTAGGGGCCTACGGAACGAATGATACTGGCTACAGCACCCAGTTTAGCTGCTTCAATGGCTCCGTTCATTCGATACTGAACAGTGCGGCCGTAAGAAGTGAATTCGGAGTTGAATAAAACGATCTTTCCCTTCACTTCATCTTTAACCTTTTCAAGTTCCTCAAAACTTTTAACAACCACGACTTCAGCGGTGATGCCGCCCTCAGGTGTCGCCACACTTCCACCAAGTCCTAACATCGGAAGGTCTTGCTCGCGTGGAGATACCAAAGTGGCTTTTTCTTTTCCGCGGACCCAATGAGGAACCATCACCGGCTGAGCCCAAACCTTGTCAAAACCGTCTTTTTCCATTTCCTGTATGATCCAGTCCAGGGCATCTTCCAGATTTTGGGAACCGCTGAATCTTGGACCAAAGGTATCAGCCATATAGCTTAAACGGTTCCAGGCAAGATCACTGGATACAGCCGCTTCAACCAGATCGTTGATATTTTCTGTGTTTGTTGGGGTTAATACGTCCTGGGCCTTAACCTGAGTTACGGTGAGGCTTAGAAGACACAATATGGTGGAAAGTAACAGATGCTTCATCTTAAAATATTTGGATTAAAAATCGAATCAATTAAACGAAAAGATTACTTCTAATCCACAAAAAAACCCGACCTGAAAAGACCGGGTTTGAATTACCTTGTAAGTAAAAACTGAATTAGTCCATCGAGTTCTGATTCGTCTCGGCGATCTCTTTGAACATGGCATATTCCTCAGGGGAAGTATCAGCAAACAGATAGTAAATAGGGTCAACCGGACGCTTATTGTAATGAACTTCATAGTGAAGGTGGGGCCCCTCAGAAAGACCTGAATCTCCGGCCATAGCGATCTGTTGTCCTCGCTTAACCTCAACACCTGAACGAATGCCTTCCGCAAAACCGGATAGGTGAGCATAGAGTGTTTCAAACCCAAAGCCATGATCTACGATCACTACATTACCAAGAGTGCTCTTTTTGCCGGCAAATCGGATCTTGCCGTCTCCGGTGGTTAGAACCGGATCGCCCACGTCAGCTCTGAAATCCAATCCGTTGTGTGGACGGGGATAACCAAGAATTGGGTGGTTTCTCATACCGAATCCACTTAATAGAATTCCGGTAGTAGGTTTTATCGCCGGAATGTTGCTCATTTTCTCTTTATTCACATTGTACTGATTCTTGATCTGCTCAAAACTCAGCTGCTGAATTCCAATACGTCTCTCAATATTGTCAACTTTGGATGCGGTCCATTTCAAAAGTTCTGAGGTGGATTCAGAGAATACGTCAAAATCTTCGTAGGGGTCAGAGCCACCAATACCGGCCTGACGCTCTTCATATGAGATCTTATCCATACCAAGTACAGAGCGATACATTTCGTTATCCTTTTGGGCGATCTCCGTTAGCTTGGTATCTAATTCAACAATGGAGGAGCGGGTTGATTCCAGCTGTTCGTAAAGGGCTTCATTTTCTGCTTTGAGAGCTAATTCAGCCGGGGTGCCCACATAATTGGAAAGTAGAATGATCCCTATACCGGTAAGTATGACCCCGGACAGGATCCAGATCGAGAGATTATAGATGACCTGTTCAGTCCGTTTGTACGTAATTGGTACAAACTCACACTTGGTTTCGTCGTAGTAATAATGATTTTTTAAAGACATGTATTATCCTTGTTACAAAACGTGCTAAAGATACAGACCTCATGGCCCTTATCAAAGAGTAGTAACTAACTCTAATGTTACACTATATTTATTCAATATCTCCCTCAAAATATTCAATGGCTCGTTTTGGAGTCATATCTCCGCCTTTGGCTTTATCACCAATACTAGTTTTAATGCGCTCCTGAAAGGCTTTTGCCGGATCATAGCCGTAATGTTTGAGCAGGTAGTTCATGGCGATGACTTCTGCAATTACGGTAATATTTTTCCCCGGAGTGATCGGTAAATGGATCAATGGGATATCAAGATCCAGGATATTCACTGAATCGTGGTTCAAACCGGTTCGTTCTACTTCCTGTGCTTCATCCCATAGGGTTAATTCAAGTACAACTTCCAGGCGTTTTTGATACCGGATTGAACGGATACCGAACATGGACATCACATCCACGATACCGAGTCCCCTGATCTCCATGAAGTGCTTGCTCATCTCTGTGGCAGAGGACATCAAGACATTGTTTTTCTTTGTCAGCATGACCACATCATCGGCAACCAGCCGGTGGCCACGTTCCACAAGGTCGAGAGCGACTTCACTTTTCCCGATCCCGGATCGACCGGCAACGAGTATTCCAATCCCATAAACGTCCATCATTGAACCATGAACCATGGTTTGAACGGCAAATTGATCTTCCATGAAATCCCGCAAAAGATACATGAAGCGCGTGGTTTCAAGGGGAGTGGAGAAGACGGGTATCCCTGCTTTTCTGGCTTCCTCCAGTAAGGGTTCCGGTAATTCATTTCCATCGGTCAGAAAAATGACCGGAATATCAAATTGTGTCAGATTTCGGAAAGATTCTAACTGTTTATCATCTCCCATATGGCTTAGAAACTGAGTTTCCGTGTTGCCAACGATCTGAATTCTTTGATAGGTAAACAGGTCAATATAACCCGCAAGAGCCAATCCCGGCCGGTGAAGGTCCGCTTCAGTAATGAATTTATCTGTACTGCAATTCTCAGCAGCACAAGATTCTATCTTGATGTTGACTCGCTCTTTGAGCTTATCAACCAGGTAGTCAACCGAAATCTTATCCTTTCGGGGGATCGGGTCATGCGGTTTAAAAGGCATATTTGCTTAATTATTATTGGTTAGCGTGCATTTTGTCTTTGTACTTTTTCAGCTGACGTGAAGCTGTTTCAATAGCATTATGTATGGCTTGTTCGTAAGATTTTCCACTTTCTTTCACCGTCAAGACTTTGCGTGGAACTTTGATGATCAATTCAGCCTGATTCGGATTTTCATCAGAAGGAGTAGGTTGTAAAATAATATCGCACATTACGATACGGTCGTAGAATTGGTCTAATTTATCGACACTGTCGATGCAGTATTGTTGCAGGTCCGCGCTGGCTTCAAAATGGCGTGCTGTGAATGTAGTTTTCATTATTCTACTCCTTAATTAAGTAATAATTGAGATTATTTTAGGTTTTAGCTCTTGGATGGGCTTGCTCATACACGTTTTTGAGCCTGTCAATGCTGGTATGAGTGTAAACCTGCGTAGCCGCAAGATTCGCATGCCCAAGAAATTCTTTTATGATCCTAATGTCTGCACCATTGTCTAACATATGAGTTGCAAAACTATGTCGCAATACGTGCGGGCTTTTCTGTGTGACCTCACTGGTTAATTTAAAATATTTTTCCACGATCAACCCGACCGCTCTGTCGTATATGCGCTGGCCGCTTGCAGCAATGAACAAGGCTTTTTTAGCATCTGAATCCGTTCTGTCACCATAAAGTTCAGGCCTTTTGTTAATGAACTCCTTTAAGATTCCGGATACTGTGTTACCTAATGGGATAATGCGCTGTTTATTGCCCTTTCCTTTCACAGTTACCTGATTTTGTTTAAGATCGATATCACTTAGGTTCAAGCCGGTCAATTCACTGAGGCGCATTCCGGTACTGTAAAATAATTCGAGTATGGCGCGATTTTGAAGACCTCGCGTGGTTTCTGTATTAACGGCTTCCATCATACGTTCAATATCTTCAACGGTAGCTGTTTTGGGTAAGCTTTTATCTTTCTTGGGAACCACCAGCAAATGAGCCGGATTTTTTTCTATGTGCCCGCGTTTAAAGCAATATTTGAAAAATGAGCGAATTGCGGCCACCTTGCGGGCTATGGTCGATTTAGCCATGCCTTGTTCTGAAAGCTCACCTAACCATAGTCTTATAGATAACCGGGTGATGGAGGACACATCCACATTCTCAGGATCGATTTCTTCAACCTCAGCGGTAAAATTCAGAAAAGAACTCAGGTCGTTTTGATAAGAAACTATGGTATGTTCAGAAGCATTTCGTTCTACGGAAAGATATTTCAGGTATTTCTCGATCAATGCTTTCATATGCCTGAATATGTCTATGTATCTGCAAAAAAGAAAACAATACTTCGTGAAGGGGAGATGAATTTAGATCTAAACTTCACGGCCTTTCCATGTTGCTTTTTTACCGGTGTAATGATCCCAGAGGCAACGTATCCCCAGGACCTCGAACCAAAGAATGGTAAGGGGTTGCAAAATGCTCATCAAAGGATTCCAGCCAAATTTCAGGTCCAGCACCCAGCGTTGTAATAATATCAGTCCTAAAAGGGCAGCTGCAGTAAGTTGTTGATGGGGTTCTCCAAAAGCTAAAATATATACCGGTGCTATATACACGATGAACTGCATGATTGCCATGAATAGGAAAAGCACAATGTTTCTACCAAAACCCACAAAAAAGTTTTTACGAAGCCCTTCAAATATCTCGTGGTGCGATGTATACATTCTGCAGTTAACGGTATCAATGCCATCAAACATAGTAATTCTGAGGTCGTTTCGTTTAACAACCTTAGCGAGCTCTACGTCTTCCACGATCTGTTGTTTTACGGATGAATGTCCCCCGATCTTTTTATAAGCCTGTCTGTTAAAACCAATAAACTGTCCACAGGCTGCCGCAAATTGAACGCCGGCTTGTTTTCGAAAGGGCTTTGGTACCCATTTTGGGTTTTCCTCCACGTACTTGGCAGGTAACAAGCTGTATAATCCATAATAGATCATCGGGATGATGAGCTTTTCCCAGAAGGTTTTGATCTCTTGTTTGGGCCATACGGTTATGACATCTGACCTCTTCAAGGCTTGAGCAGCCTTAAATACTGCACTCGGTTCCAGCCAGACATCGGCATCGATAAAAAGGATGATTTCACCCCTGGAGGCATTACCCAACTGTTGGCAGGCCCAGGGTTTGCCCAGCCAGTCATCGGGCTTAGGCTCACCATTGATCACTCTTAGTGCTTTGTTTTTAGAACCGAGCGTACTTAAAAGATCAGGAGTTGCATCTGTGGAGTTATCATCAAGAACAATGACCTCAAAGTTTGTATAATTTTGGTTTAGAACTGACCGAACACAACGTTCAATAACATTTTCCTCATTTCTGGCAGGTATGCAAACACTTACAAAAGGTTCATCCTCCAAAGACTTATTACATTCATTGAGAGAACGAAATTCAAATAAGTTGCGTACAAATACAGCAACGGTATAAAGCAAGTAGGATACTGCAACAATGAGTAAAATGTCCATAGATGAATATAGGTGTCAGAATCTTAAATTGAGTCTCTGACTTAAAAATTACTTTTATGAATATAACAACTGACCTGGATCAAGTTTCTCCGGATTATAACAAGCCACCGGAAGGATATGAATGGTGGTATTTTGATGGAATCAGTCATGATGGTGAATTCTCCTTTGTGATCATCTTTTATCATGAAAATCCATTTTCAACCAAAAAGATAAAGAAGCTGGAGTCTGATCCGCTTCAAACCGGTGCTCATCCTGCTATCAGTGTTTCGGTGTACCGCAACAGCAAGCCGGTGTATTATAGTTTCCTCGAGTTTAAAGAAAATGCTTTTCACTGGGATGCTGACCAACTCTCGCTTAAGGTTGAGAATAATTCTTTTCGGTATGATCTGAAAAACAATGAATTCTCCTACGAACTTTACCTGGATCAGCAGCTGCCATCCGGTTATGAATTGAAAGGTTCAATAACAGGAAAAGGACCAGTTACGGATTCAACGCTTCTAAGTTCAGAAAGTAAAGACAAACATTTGTGGAATCTGGTGCTCCCGGCACTTGAGTTCAAGGCAGATCTCAATATGAAAGGGAAGAATGGGGAGGAGGTAATTGAAACTGAAGGACTCGGGTATCATGATCACAACATCGGATATGAGCCGATGAAGGAAAGCTTTAAAGACTGGTATTGGGGAAGATACCACTTCAAAGATTTCACACTCATTTATTACCTGATGGAAAAGCATGATGACAAGCAATTTGAAGCTTGGCTGATCGATAGAGAAAATCGAACAGTGTTAGAGCACTTTGGTGAGGCTGAACTAAGCTACAAGTCATCAAATGTGTTTGGGCTAAGATCTGCCCGTAAAATTGACTTAAAAAAACCACATGTTACTGTAAATATTAACTTAAAGGATAAGATTGATGACGGGCCTTTTTATCAGCGTTTCATAGGTAATTCAGTAATCAACTATAGAGGACAAGTATATGCAGCCCAAGGAATTTCAGAGTATATATATCCTGATTATATATATAAGAAGATATTCTGGCCTTTGGTGCATATGAGGTTGAATTATGCTGAAGATGCAACACATTGGGTGCAAAAATCGCCCCTTATGTACCCGTGGACGTGGTAACCTAAATTATTTAGGCTAAAATTGAGGAGTGAAGCCTGAATCAGAATACCCGGCTACGCTTCTAATATCGGTTAAATTATCATGCAATTTTCGCTGAAATAATTTAGTTAATTCTTTAATGCCCAATTCTTTATCAGGAACAACTGAATTTCCTATTGATATATAAAGTTCAGGTTTGGGGGATCTGAAGGAATGCATGTAAATACCTATAGGTACGAAGTCAATTTTATCTGATCTCTTATAAAGCCAGCTTAGTCCGTTTTTGAATTTGGGCTCACCTTCAGACACCGGTGTGATCTTACCCTCGGGATAAATGAAGAGACAGGATCTTTCTCTTTCCATGGACTTGAGGGCATAACGAAGAGAGGTCAATGATGATCTGGGGTTATCGAGATCAATGGAGAAGGCACCTATCTTGTTGAAGAATGAGTGCTCTCTCATTTGTTTCATTTCCATAATGGCGCGGGCCTTTTGATGGAATAGATTTTCATTCAAATAGAGGGGGATCAGTCCATCCCACCAGGAGTTATGATTGAGATAATACACAGTTCTCGAATCAGAAGATGGTTGGTATTCTTGTTTGATCCACAACTGATCAAAGCTTCTTCTCAGTTTCCATTTGGTGTAGATGCTGAAAAACCGAATATAAAAGGCAGATTCATTGGCGGGAATAAAATTCAAAGCAATCTTTTTTGGTTATAATAGGGGCTTGCACCTTATCTTTCAATCATGAAGAAGCATAGAAAAAAGCACAGCGTTCAGATAACCGACCCGCAAATTGAGGAGTATGCTCTAAATTTCACTTCTGAAGAGTCCAAAGAGGTAAAAGAGGTGGTAGCTTCATCTGATGAAGAACTCGAGTATATAGACATGTTAAGCGGAAATATGGTCGGTATGCTATTAAAGTTGCTCATCTCAATAAGCGGGGCTCAAAGAATTTTAGAGGTCGGTACCTTTACCGGGTATTCAGCCCTAATGATGGCGGAGGCTTTAGAGGGTAGGGGTCAGATCAAAACCATTGAAATGAATATCAGGTATCAGGAATTGGCTGAGACACATTTTAAAAAATATGATAAACATGGTGTGATCGAACTGATCAAAGGAAACGCGCAGGATATTCTTCCGGAGATTGAAGGGATCTTCGATCTGATCTTCATAGATGCAGATAAGTTGAGGTATGAATTCTATTTTGAAGAATCGATCAATAAGCTAAAAAATGGAGGTTTGATCATTACCGATAATGTGCTTTGGAACGGAACAGTTTTAGAGCCGAATGACCACAAAGCTGAAGCACTTCATGCATTCAATAAAAAAGTAGCTGAAGATAAAAGGGTTGAGCAGGTACTCCTTCCGATACGTGACGGACTTATGATAGCAAGAAAGTTATAACAATGGGAGTGGTTTCTGTCATAATTCATTGAACACCAATCATTAAAAGCGAATATATAATTCATTTATTAGATATAGATCATGCCCACTAAGGTACTAATTATAGGGAAAGTATGGCCGGAACCCGGGTCATCTGCGGCCGGTTCCAGGATGATGCAGATCATAGATCTGTTTCAAAATGAAGGGTGGGATATTACCTTTGTGACGGCTGCAACTCACAGTCAATATGCGGCAGACCTGGAAGCATACGGTGTTCAAGTAGAGTCGATCAAACTTAATGATTCAAGTTTTGATGCTTTCCTAAAAAGGCAGAATCCCAATGTGGTTATGTTTGATCGGTTCATGACTGAAGAGCAATTTGGATGGAGGGTAAGAGATAATGTACCCGAAGCGATGACTATACTTGATACCGAAGATCTGCACTTTTTACGGGAGGGACGCCAAACAGCCTGGAAAGAAGGGCGTGACTTCAGGGAGGAAGATCTGTACAGTGACATGGCCAAGCGGGAGCTGGCCAGCATTCACAGATGTGATATTTCACTGATCATTTCAGAGTTTGAGATGGGAGTCCTGAAAGAAACTTTTGGTGTCAGTTCTGACAAGATCGTTCATGTTCCTTTCTTACTTGATGCCATATCTGAAAATGAGATAAATAATTGGAAACCATATGGTAAAAGAGAACACTTTGTAAGTATTGGCAACTTCTTGCACGAGCCAAACTGGAATGCTGTCCTCTTTTTAAAAGAGGAGATCTGGCACCTGATACGTGAGAGGCTTCCGGATGCTGAACTTCATATTTATGGGGCATATCCTTCACAAAAGGTCAAGCAGCTGCACAATGAAAGTGAGGGTTTCATGATCAAAGGTAGGGCAGATGATGCAAAAAAAGTGGTTGAAGGATCAAGAGTTTTACTGGCACCTTTGCGGTTTGGGGCCGGGCTAAAGGGTAAGCTCATAGAGGCTATGCAATGCGGTACGCCAAGTGTAACAACACCGATAGGAGCTGAAGCTATGCATGGAAAATTAATATGGCCCGGAGCCATCAGTGATGATCCGAAAGATCTTGCAGATCAGGCTGTTGAATTATATACCAATGAAAAAAGATGGCATGAGGCACAATGTTTGGGAACAGATATTATCAACAGATTGTACCAAAAAGAACTACATGGTAAACGACTTATAAAGCGATTAATTCAGACCAAATTAAATCTGTTAGGTCATCGCAGGCATCATTTTACAGGAGAGATCTTACATTACCATACGCTTGGAAGTGCCCGCTATATGAGTAAATGGATAGAGGCTAAAAACAAGGATCAGTAAAGCTCGTACTCAAGGAGTCGGGCATCGATAGTTGAGTTATAGAATTCAATTCTTTGATTGGTTCTCAGTCCGATCTTCTTAGCAAGGTCAAAGTTTCCTGTGAATACATATCCCCAATATCCGGTAGCTTCTTGTTTGAAATAATCTCCAATACCTTCGTAGGTAGATTCAAGTTCTTTCACATTACCGATCCGATCTCCGTAAGGGGGATTCAGCATGATGACACCGGTCTTATCGGATGGAATCTCCGTTTCACTGAATTCACATTTACTTATTTCAATATGATGATCCAATCCAGCTGTCCGGGCATTCTTTCTTGTGGCATTTACGGCCCTTACATCATGATCGGTTGCTATTATCCGGCCGTCAAATGATTTGAGTGTCTTGTTGTTTAAGTCTGAACGAAGATCATTCCAGCGGTCCTCATCAAACCCAAGGATATGTTTGATCCCATAATTAGGTCGCAATAAACCGGGGGCTTTATTTAAAGCCTGAAGCGTTGCTTCTATCGCTATTGTTCCGCTACCGCACATAGGGTTAATAAAATGCTGCCCCGGCTCCCATTTGCTGGCCATGATCAACGCTGCTGCCAGCGTTTCCTGCATAGGTGCTACACTCGTTTGTGTACGATATCCTCTTCGTGAAATGGATTCTCCGGAGGTATCAAGATAGATCTGTGCCCGGTCATTTTTCCAGAATACAAACACAACGGTCTTATTCAGGTTGGAACCTGAATCCGGTCTGATTCCTGTTTTCTTGCGAATTCTATCCACAATGGCATCTTTCACCTTTAAATTCGCAAACTGTGTGTTGGTAACTGTTTTATTCTTAATGAAGGATGTTACACTGACATACCCATGCTTATCGATGTATTCTTCCCACGGAATTTTAACCAGCTCGCTATACAGTTCCTCTGCATTTTTAGGGCGACAATCCTTTAGTCTGTAATGAACCCGGTGTGCCGTCCTAAGGCTTAGATTCAGAAGCATGCAATCGTTTAAGGTCCCTTCCGTTTCAATTCCTGCATGTCTGACCTTGTTGATCGGAAATCCCAGATCTTGTAATTCCTGTTTAAGATAGGGTGTGATCCGTTTAGGGCAGGTAATGGAAATAGTACTTTTGGTATCGAAATTGGCCATGGGATTAGGTGAGGTTCAGAAATAAAAAATGGAGTTCCTCTTTAGAAGAACTCCATATGAAATGTAGTTAAATGAAGATCAGTTTACGATCTCAACCAATTCAATATCAAACACCAGGTTTTTACCTGCAAGTGGGTGATTGGCATCAATTGTGATGTTCTCTTCTTCCACTTGAGTGATCTGAACCGGTACAGGCTGTCCATTTGGCTGATTTAACTGAAGCTGCATGCCTACTTCAGGCTCAATGTCTTCAGGAAGCTGAGTACGCTCTATAGACAATTCAAGGTCTTCTCTGCGCTCGCCGTATGCATCGCCAGATTCAATAGTCGCTGTAGTCTTATCTCCAACTTCTAAACCAACTACGGCCTTTTCAAAACCGGGAATCAATTTTCCTTCCCCGAGTGTAACTTCAAGTGGATCTCTGGATTCTGATGTATCAAATACAGATCCGTCTTCTAATTTTCCTGTGTAGTGAACTTTTACGGTATCACCGTCTTTTACTTTAGACAAAATAACTGTTGTTTTAATTGTGAATATATTGTTCTTGCAAATATACGTAATATTCGAGACAGATGAGGATCGTAAACACCTATAACCATGATCAGTGATAACAAAGACATTAGAGCATTACTAGAAAAGGCAAAAACCATCGCGATGATCGGTTGCTCTCCAAATGAATTCAGAACCAGTAATTATGCTGCAAAATACTTGTCTGAAAAAGGGTACAGGGTGATTCCCATTAATCCTGAAGCCGATGAGATCTACGGTGAAAAAGCTTACGACAGCTTTGTGGAGGTACCTGAAGACATAGAGATCGACATTGTCAACGTGTTCCGGAATTCAAAATATGCAGCTGATGCAGTTCGTGATGCCAGGGACAGAAAAGAGAAGACGGGGCAAAATCCTGTTGTCTGGACCCAGCTGGATGTGTCATCTCCGGAATCGGAAAAGGTAGCCACTGAAAATGAGATACCATATGTAAGAAACCGTTGTATTATGGTTGAATGGGACCGGAATTTTAAATCCTGATGTGGAACTGACTTGAATACCTTAAGTGCACTCACTTCATATTAACGAATTGAAGAGGTACGCCCATATCTTTTGCTTTCAGGTGTTTGATCACAGCCTGTAGTTCGTCGATCTTTTTGCCGGTCACCCGAACCTGATCGTCCTGTATTTGAGGCTGAACTTTCAATTTCATGTTCTTTATCTCTTTGGTGATCTTTTTAGCGGTTTCTTTATCAATGCCTTCCTTTAACAGGACGTCCATCTTAAGGTGTCCCTGGGATGTTCCCTGTGGTTCCTTGAAGTCCAATACTTTAGGACTGATATTTCGTTTGATAAAATTCTTGATCAGCATGTCTTTTACCGCTTCCAGTTTCATACTTTCAGCTGCCACCAAATGGATCCTGTTTTCTTTTTTATGAAATTCGACCTCGGTGTGAAGTCCCCTGAAATCGTACCGGGTATTGATCTCTTTCAGTGTATTATTAATGGCATTATCTACTTCCTGAGTATCTACTTTATTTACAATATCAAATGAGGCCATATTGGTATTTTATAAATTCAAAAATTCTTAGGTGGTGATTGATCCCGGTAAATTCCGTAATTCGATCATACTTCTTCAAATTCGTCATTTTCGAGTTTTTCGGCAATCTTTTTAGAGAGGGTTTTTTCCAAAAAGAGTTCATCTTCTTCTGGAACCATGGTCTTGAAGCTTTTAATGGATCCGTTATGTTTGTATTCGATCTCTATCACCCCTTCAGAATACCAGGAGTAGGCCATAAAATCCTCCCAGCTGATCATCCGGTCAAGCAGTATCAGGCCCTTATCCCTGAACTCGGGGACCAGTCGAATCGTAAGTCCATATAATCCGACAGCAATAATGGATAATCCCGATGTAATACGAATGGGGGTAAAGGGAAGATCTGAGAGTATGGAAGTTCGTTGAATCCCAAACAGGATCACTCCAAGAACTATTACATTGGGTAGGATATCAGTCCAGAAAGATCGATTTACGTACAGGATCTTTCCGGCTTCCTTTTTTTGATTGAATTGCTGTATGGCCGCCCCAAAAAAGAAACCGAATAATGAAGCGTACACATTGGCCATCGTAAAACCGGCGGCTGCTTCCGGAAATAAACCGATCCTGTGCATCCATTGAAGGATCAGGAACACAAATAAAACCAGTAGGAGTGAGATCGATAGTCGCCTTAGGGTAACCTGATCGATGTGTAAAAGGCGGGAATGTCCGGCATAAATACTGATCAAAGAAACGGTAATTGTGGAAACAACTATCCAGAGCATTGGTTAATTTTGGTGCGGTTAAAATTTTAAATACAACGATCGATGGACGAAACAGTAACACCCACAGGTATTGAAGTTAGTAATAAAGATCAGGTTCTGGAAATTACATGGAATGATGGAAAGGTTTCAAGATATCCCTTGTATGGGCTAAGAGCGAATTGTCCGTGCGTGATGTGCCGTGGGGGACATGGAAGTATGGGGGATTTTGAACCGGAGGCCTTCTTTGAGGAGAACCCACCTAGGATAGAGATCCGGAATATTGAGCAGGTCGGTAATCATGCCATAAAAATTACCTGGGGTGACGGACATAATTCCGGTATGTACCAATGGAAGACTCTTAGATGGCTCGATCCGGAAAATCATGTATCATAAAGCATCTGTGGTGTGTTTTACAAATCCGCAAAATTTAATTTAGATTCTATCTAAATAAAGCCTTAGTTTTGAATCATTCTAAACAACGAATGTAATCTAAACTAAAACGTATACCATGAAATCTTTTCTATTTTCGATCATTGCTGTTGCAATGCTCTTTGTTTCTTGTTCAAGCCAACAGGAAGTAAATGTTTATTCAGCCCGTCATTATGATACCGATCAGGCTCTTTACGATCAGTTTACTCAGGAAACCGGGATCGAGGTGAATCTGATCGAAGGAGGATCCGATGAACTCATTGAACGCGTAAAAAGTGAAGGACTCAATTCACCTGCAGATATTCTGATCACTGTGGATGCCGGTCGCTTATGGAGAGCCGAGGAAGCAGAGATTCTTCAACCTTTTGAGTCTGAAACACTGGAAGAACGTGTTCCTTCTTCATTCAGGCATCCTGAGGGACTTTGGGTAGGCCTATCCAAAAGGGTAAGAGGACTTGTTGTAAACCCGGATGCTGTTGATAATTATGAGGAATTGACCTACGAGGATCTTGCTGACCCAAGGTTTGAAGGTCGGGTTTGTATCCGCTCATCCAATAATATTTATAATCAGTCATTGGTAGCCTCCATGGTTGAAACACTTGGGGCTGAGGCAACGGAAGAATGGGCCAAAGGGTTGGTTGCGAATATGGCTCGCGAGCCACAGGGTGGCGACCGTGATCAGATCCGCGCCGTGGCTGCGGGTGTATGTGATGTGGCTGTAGCTAACCATTATTATCTGGCGGTTATGATAACAGGTGATGATGAAGCTGATCAGGAAGCCGCTTCAAACGTTCAGTTTGTGTTTCCAAATCAGGGTGAAGACGGAAGAGGTGCTCACGTTAATATCAGTGGAGCCGGAATTCTTAAAAATGCACCGAACAAAGCTAATGCGGTTCGTTTTCTGGAATACCTGACAACCCCTGAAGCTCAAAAATACTTCATCAGTGGAAACAACGAGTATCCGATCAACGACAATGCTGAGGTTGCTCCGGTACTTCAACAGTTTGGTGAATATAAGAGCGATGCCGTAAATGTATCGGCTCTGGGAAGCAACAATCCTGAAGCTATTCGTATCATGGATCGTGCCGGCTGGAAGTAAAAGACCTGTAATATAATATTTAAGATCAAAGCCTCGGTGAAATGCATCGGGGCTTTTTCTTTGCTTTAATCCTGATACACTCTTTTTGAAGTTACTCGGTTTCCGACTTTCTGGATCGGGCAATGGTTCGGCTGATGATGATGACCGGTATAATTCCAACCAATACGATCATCAATGCGGCTCCTGCTGATTCTGCTAACCGTTCATCAGATGCATACCGATATACCTGTACAGCCAGCGTATCGAAGTTAAAAGGGCGTACAATGAGGGTGGCCGGCAGTTCCTTCATCACATCTACAAATACAAGAAGAGCAGCGGTAAGCAGTCCACCCGACATCATGGGAATATGGATCTTTCTCAAAACCTTAGAAAACCGGTAACCCAATCCGCGTGCAGCTTCATCCATATTAGGCGTGATCTTTTCCATACTAGCTTCAACCCCTCCGTAAGAAACAGACAGAAAGCGAACGAGGTAAGCGAAGATCATTGCAAAGATGGTTCCGCTCAATAAGAGTCCGGTTGAAAAGCCAAATTGCTCTCTGAAGAACCCGTCAATGGTATTATCAAAAAGACCAAAGGGGATAAGAACCCCAACAGCGATCACTGAGCCTGGAATCGCATAACCAAGAGAGCTTATACGGTTGAATATTTTTACGTATCGGTTTGGATTTAATCTGGCTGAATAAGCCATAAGCAGTGCAAGCAGAACTGCCAGAAAACCGGTTATGGCTGAAACAGTAAAAGAATTCAATGCAAGCTCAATGAATTTAAAGTCGAGTACCTCAAGGTTTGAGAAAAACATTTCCAGTAAAAGGATCACAGGAACTACAAAACCTACTAATACAGGAATAAAACAAACTATAAAAGCCAGGGCTGACTGAATGCCTTTTAATTCAAACCGATTGAGTCGTTTGAAGCGTGTGGAATTTGCTTTCTCGTTGCTGATCCTGTTTCGTGACCATCGTTCAAGAATGATTAGAACTACTATGAATGCCAGTAAAAAAGCTGCCAGCTGAGCTGCTGCAGGTCGTTCTCCCAATCCGAACCAGGTTCTGTAGATCCCTGTGGTAAAGGTCTGTACTCCAAAGTACTGTACCGTTCCGAAATCATTCAGGGTTTCCATGAGGGCAAGTGCCAATCCGGCTGCAATACCGGGTCGGGCTACGGGCAAAGCCACTTTAAAGAAACTTTGCCAGGTGGAATACCCCATGATTCTGCTGGCTTCCAGAAGCGTTGTGGATTGTTCCAGAAAAGACGACCTGGCCAACATGTACACATAAGGATAAAACGCCAGTGACATGATGAGAATGGCTCCTTGCACGGATCGAATATTAGGAAACCAGTATTCGTCAATTCCAAGACCAAAGACATTTCGGATCATATTCTGAAGCGGCCCGGTGATGTCCAGAAAATCAGTATAGATGTAAGCAAGCAGATAAGCCGGAATAGCAAAGGGAAGAATGGATGCCCATTCAAATACTTTTCTACCCGGGAATTCGGTCATGGTGATCAGCCAGGCGGATGAAACCCCGATCAGTATTACTCCGGCAGAGACACCTGTGATCAATAACAGGGAGTTTTTGATGTAGTCATCAAGCACGGTGTCAGCTAAGTGACTCCATACATCTCCCGCCGGTGTAAAAACCGAGACCACTACAGTTAGTATCGGAATGGATATCAGTAAAGCGACACCCAAACTCAGATAGGTCCATTTACCGGAGGAGCCCTTAGGGCGGTCAGTATCAGATCTCAGATTTTGAATCGATGTATGCAGCGTTTTTAGCATGCCTGAAGATAAGCTTATATCAATTCAAATTTTAGAGATATGAAACTCATTTTTCAGGACAGATCGAGCCGCATGATACCCGGACATTCCGTGTACTCCACCACCGGGTGGTGTGGAAGAGGAGCAAATGTATAAGCCATCGGAGGGAATTTTGTAAGGGTCCCACTTTAAAACAGGTCGCCCAAAAAGTTGAGTGATCGTTTGTGCCCCTCCGTTAATATCTCCACCGATGTAGTTGAAATTATACTGCTCCATCTCCATGGCATGAATGGTATGTTTACTGATGATCGTGTCTTTGAACCCCGGGGCATAATGCTCGATCTGATCCTCAATGATCCGGCTCATATCTTTCTCTGAACCGTTTGGAACATGACAGTATGCCCACAGTGTGTGTTTACCTTCTGGAGCTCTTGAAGGATCGCAAACAGTGGGTTGCGAGACCAAAACATATGGATGCTCAGAATGCTCTCCGTCCCAAACGGCCTGTTCAGCTTTTGCGATCTGACGAAAATTACCTCCAAGATGCAATGTGCCAGCTTTCCTTGCAGCCTCATTCAGCCATGGAACCGGTTCAGATAAAGCCCAGTCCATTTTAAAAGTACCTGGTCCATATTTGTAGTTTCTGAGCTTGTTGAGATATCCTTTTGGGAGTTCATTACCTGAAATTCGAGCAATTTGATGTGGGGTCAGGTCAAACAGTACGGCTTTTGCTGGAGGTATATCGGATAAGGATGAAACCGTATGGTTCGTAATGATCTCCCCACCAAGTGATCTAAAAAGACCTGCCATAGCTTTGGTGATATTTGCCGACCCACCTTTAGCAACGGGCCAACCAACAGCATGTGCAGACGCACCAAGTACCAGTCCAAATGAAGCTGTGAATGATCGGGTCAAAGGCACAATACTGTGGGCCGCACATCCGGTAAACAACGCTTTCGCCTTTTCGGTTTTAAACAATGAATTTCCCAGAAGTTTGGCAGAGAACATGCCATACCACCCAAATTTGGCCATTAGCAGAGGATGTTTGGGAATGCGTAAGGACCCAAAGATATCCTGTGACAGGTAACTCCAGTCATCTGCAAACTCATTATATAACTTGATATAAGCTTCCTTGTCAACTCCTAAACCTTCGGCTGTTTTTTCGAGCGACCTGAAAGCTAAAGCGGCGTCACCATCTTCAAGAGGATGGGCGTAGGCGATCTCGGGTTGAATGAACTCAAGTCCAAACTTATCAAGCTCTAACGTACTTAAAAACGGAGACCCTACGGCTGTGGGGTGAACCGCTGAACATACATCATGCAAAAAACCCGGTTCGGTCAGTTCGATAGTGCGCGTTCCCCCGCCAATGGTCTCCTTTGCCTCAAGAACCAAGACTTTCAGGCCTTCCTGAGAGAGACGAATGGCAGCACTCAGTCCGTTTGGACCGGATCCTACAACTACCGCATCATAATGATTTGCTGATCCACCCATAGAGTTTGGTTACCTGGTGAGTTCTTCAGCTGTTTGAATAGCGGTATAGGCATTGATGATACCTCCGGTTGAAGACAATTCAGAGAAGGAAACCGGACTCATGTCACCAGGCTTATAAACGGTCAGATCAACTTTACTAACTGAAGTTAAAAGGATGTCTTTGATCTGAGTGGTGGTCAGTTCAGGATAATAGGCCATCATTAAAGCAGCAATACCTGATACAACCGGAGCTGCCATACTTGTACCGCTGTTCATCTCGTAATTATTTTCGGGATAAGTAGAATACACATCTACACCGGGGGCAAAAATGTCAACTGTATTTTTGGCATAGTTGCTGAAACCGGCTACCAAGGTAGAGTCTGTTTTCCAGGAAGTAGCACCAACGCTTAGAAAGTGCGTGGCTCGACCACCATCATTGTAGGATCGGGTGGGGTAGGAGTCAGTTTCGTCAACATTCTCACTGCCATTTCCGGCACCTGAAACCAAAAGTACGCCTTGTTCATCTGCAAACTTAATGGCTGCATCCACATATTCTTTTTCCGGAGAGTAACCTTTACCAAAACTCATATTGATCACCCTGGCTCCATTTTCAGCGGCATAGCGAATAGCGTTGGCAACGTCTTTATCTCTTTCATCGCCATCAGGAACGGTTCTGATGATCATCAATTCGATATGATCTGCTATTCCCTGCGCCCCAAGATCATTATTTCGAATCGCTCCCACAATTCCGGCTACGTGGGTACCGTGATCACTTCTTGGGCCTTTTACATCATTATTACCGTAAAATCGGTCACTCAAATCGTCGTAATCATCGCCCACAATGTGTCGGGGATCAAAATCAGGGTTAAGGCCATATTCAGCCAGATCGTTAAGCTGCTGATTGTATTCTTCCAGATCTTCAAGATCACGTTCTTTCGCCCCGTTCATTTTAAGACTGCTTATGATCTGTTTGGCCTGAAAGGTCTGCTGATCTTCATCACCGGTTAGTTGCAGACTGTCCTGAGTTATATCATCAATACTGTTGATCCCAAGGGTGTTTTTAGCAAACTGAACCGCCATTCTGATCTGAGTTATTTGCTGTAATTCCTGACTGTTTTGATTGACCCGTGTTTGATAGGCTTCTTTAATATCAAGAAAGTACTGATAGTCATCCATTTTGTCTGAAGGAATATCTGATGGTTCTTTGCCTTCAAATTCATCTCTCATCTCAGCATAAAGTCGGGTCACTTCATATGTATCTTTGTCAACATGACTACCGTCCGGACCTCCGATGAAATTCCACCCGTGAATATCATCCACATACCCGTTATTGTCATCATCTTTATTATTCCCTGGAATTTCATCCTCATTGACCCAGATCTTGTCTGCAAGATCCTCATGTTCGATATCTGTTCCTGAATCGATGATCGCAACGATCACTTTTTGTTTTGGGGATCTGTTTGAGAGAATTTCTGTGTAAGCCTGTTCTACACCGGTTCCCGTATAAAACTCATCGGTGGCAGGGGTTAGGTGCCATGTGTCATTTGGCTCATCAACAGTGGGTTTGAATATAGAAATGGTTGTGGTGCTGACTGAAGGCAAATTGTCTGTTTCGCCTGTAACACTTTTTGAATTACTGCAACTAACCGTAAAGATCAGAATGGCTGTTACATACAATGCCCTGTAGAAATATCTCATAATGTTTATATGATAAATTAAGTTAGTAGGTTTTTTTTAACCGGATCAAGGTGACGTCTAGCAAAAGAGTGATTCCAATAATTACAGAAATAACAAGTAAACTGGCTATTGGTTCCCATATGATCAATCCCCCAAAAGTACCCAAAACAGCACCTAAATACTGAATGTATTGGAGCTGATCATTACTGGCGTTTTTTATGAGGGTTTCCAGCTTTTTCTCGTCGTATTGTCTTAGGTTATCTTCCACCAATGCCTGAACATCTAACTGATTAATGAGTTTATACAGCATCTTTGTGACTAACTCTTCGATCACAGAGCCATTTTCATCCAGTTTTTCAGGGAGTTCATCCAGAAAGGTATCCATTTTGTTTAGACTGTTCTCAATACCAGTAGGTAATTTTAACAGAGCGCTTTCTACCAGATCCTGCATTTCCTGTCCTTTAAAAAAACTGTAGGCTTTGAGAGCCACTTTCTCAAACGATTTTTCATCAACCGCCTCATCGATCTGTTCGATCAGTTTTCTGGCAATATTAGACCTGACTTCAGGATCAGCGATCATCTCATCCACATAGCCTACAACGATCTGCTTCAGGTTGAACCGGAATTCAGGATCATCAATGATCTTCTTAATATACACGGTGGCTTTTTCCCGGTATTTGGCAATGGCCTGCGACTCATGGATCTTTTGCTTGATGATCTCCGGATTGATGAGGTCTTCTGATACTGCCCGGGCGAGGCGGTAGGCAATCCGGTCTTTTTGTGCGGGGATCAGTCCCTGACCGAGTATGGGCCGCCGGTGAGTAGGGCGGAAGAGCATGGTAATGGCGATCCAGTTCGTTAAAAAACCGATCAACCCGCTAATACTGACGATCCTAAGAATGCCTTCAAAATAAAAGGTATGATCCAATACAGTGGCTTCGTAACCACTAAAATCCCAGTAAAAAGAGAAAATAAAAATGCCAAGCAACAGGTAGGGAATTACGAAAAGCAGATTCAGTAACCAGCGGTGGTCAGTAGTTTTTCTGGGGGGTACCTCACGATGATGGTCAGGCAGGTCTTTAGCACTGTGTTTATCAACCTGATCCCGCAGCAGATCCCACAGCTGCAATCCAAAAGCCTTGGTCTGATCCTTGATGATATTTGGTTTATTCTCTGTGCTCATTCCATTTTTGGAGTGATGTACGAAAAAGCAGCCTATTTGTTCTCTTGAAACTGACTCAGATACTTATCTTCAAGTTCGGTCATCCGCTTTTTATCTTCGGCGGTCTGATCATCATACCCGATCAAATGAAGTAGGCCGTGGATCAATATTCTTCTGAATTCATTTTCCGTGGTTTCACCAAACTCCTCTGCTTGCTCAGAGATTCGGGGGGCACAGCAAAACAGGGTGCCTTCAATTCCACTATTTCCTTCAGGGCTTTCGTCGTACTTGAATGAAATAATATCGGTGACATAATCCCTGTCAAGGTGGTCCATGTTGATGAGCACGATCTCATCTTCATCCACATAAACAACTTCAACAAATGCAAAGGTGACCTCTTCCTGTTCCTCTATCAAAGAAATGATCTTTCTGGCTGAAGCTTGATCAAGTGGAATACTGACCGAACTCTCATTAAATATTTGCAGAGTCGGTTCATTCATGGGCAAGGAGGGGTAGGTTAGAATGAGAAATCATCGTCCATTGACTCAGTGAGCGATAAAGCAATACCACACATCATAAGGTCTTCCGGAAGTTGGGTAAAATCTCCATTCAGGATGGCTTGATCAACATTAGCGTATAAACTACAGCCGGCCGTCTTTTCAACGATCAGGCCGGAGGTTTTATCACCGGAGCGGCCGAAAAAGGTTACCTGTTGAAGCATGTCACTGGCTACAAAAGCGGTGCAGTTATGAAGCTGCAGGAAAGTATTGAAGGCATAAACGGACACCATGTTCATGGGGTTTCCGTCAACTTCGAGTCCAAGATGAACCTCGAGAGCGAGTTTACGGGGATCGTCCTCATTTTTCACTTCGAATCGAAAAACATCATTTCCAAGTGGTTTAGGAGAGGTGCCAAGAACCTTGGCGATTTCGTCTATATTCTCTTTTGTAAATTTGTGAATCATAACTGCTTGTTAATATGCTTTAAATATAACATACCGTAGTGTTTAATTAAACAGGCCTATTCAATACCTAATCCATAACGGTCTATCTCTGCAATACTCTCTTCTTTCGATGCCGGCATAGCAGGGAAATCGGGTCCCATCAGTGTGTCAATGTCCATGGCCAGCTGTTCTGCTTTTTCCGTTTCATCTGCCATGTAATAGGCGTATTGAACAAGAGTAAGGGATTGCCTGACTGTTCTGACCTGGGTGAGGTATTCCTGAGCATCTTCATTTAACCGATTTAACTCTGAACGAATTTCTCGCTGACGGCTTATATTACCCTGACTTCTTGCACTTTCAAATTCAGTTCGTAATTCGTTGAAATTTGTTTCAACCCGAACAAAATTATTGAGGCTGGTTTCAAGGTCGTTCAGCAGTGCATCATCTGCAGTGTCTGCCAGTCTTGCTGCATCCTCACCGAGTCCAACCTGTGCATATCTTACAGAGTAAAGTAATTTGATCGATTCGTTATTCTCATCAGCCCTGAATGGGATCTTGTCCTCACCCCATTTAAGCCAGTAACCGGCACTGTCAGGTTCTCCTTTTTCCATGAATTTCATAGCCAGTGACATGAAATTGAATCGGTAGTTACTCATCATACGTCTGATGTTCTCATCCAGATATACATCCGGGTTATTCCACTCACGAAACTGGAAATTATTCAGTCGATCAATGAATATCTTAGTATCAATATAACCATCCTGACCGGCTCCAAAGTTTTTGGGAACCACACGGTAGGCTTTCCCTTCGGTTCTGAAATAGTCCTGAAGATTCAGCTGACTTTGTGATGAAACCGTATTGGCAAAATAAACAGGTCGCAGCCATTTATTGGTTCGGAGTATATCAAGGATCAGGTGGTCCTGTGTTTGCAGGTAGTAAATTCGGTTACCTTGCTGATCCTGTCCGTAAAGACGTCCATCCAGCTGCCAACTCATTACGTCATCCAGAGAGTCGACCGGCATTTCAAAATCAATTCCCTTTCTCAATACCTGAAGGGAGGTATCCTGAGGCACACCAATGGATTCCTTGTAGGTTCTGTCATCAGAAAAAGCCTGTTTAAGCATGTCTTTATCAACAGGGATCTGTATCTGCTGTGGCTGCCATTGTGATAGTCCGGCAGTAACGCGTTCGATCTCTTCATCTGACAGTGAAATAGGGAGTGGGGCAGATTCATGCGACCACTGATCCCGTAATTGCTTGATATACCAGTCAGTATTCAGCAAACTCAGACATACGATACGAACATCTGTTCTGACGCCTTCTACTTCCTGAAGATACCACAGAGGGAAGGTATCGTTATCGCCATTGGTAAACAGAATGGAGTTAGGTGCGGTCGATTCCAGAAGATTCCGTGCATAATCGGGAGCAACATATCGTCCACTTCGGTCGTGGTCATCCCAGTTCTGATAACCCATCCAAACAGGGGATGCCAGTAAAGTTAGCATCAAGACACCAATGCCGGCCCATCTGTTTTTGATCGAGTTGGTGACCAGTTCCACTAATCCGGTCACCCCCAAACCGATCCAGATCGAGAAGGCAAAGAATGAACCCACGTAAGCATAATCCCGCTCACGTGGCTGATAGGGGGTTTGATTGAGGAAAACAATGATGGCCAATCCTGTGACTATGAATAAAGCCAGCACAGCAAATGCCCGTTTCCAGTCTGAGTTAAAATGATAGATCATGCCAAACAGACCGAGCAGGAATGGAATAAAGAAATAGGCGTTACTGGCTTTGTTGCTGGGGTACGCCGGGGCGCTGAAACCGGATTGCCAACCGGCATCCTGAACGTCTGCAGATCTACCTACAAAATTCCAGTTGAAATACCGAATGTACATGTGGTTGACCTGATAATCCCAGAAGAAATCCCAGTCAGAATTATAACGTGAATAATAATCAATATGGTTAGGAGCCGGGGAATAACGCCGTGGAAACAGCTTTTCATCGTCTCTGGTGATCTGTCCTGTATTTTCATCGTAGTAATTCCCTTTCAGGATCGGTGTGGCCCCATACTGTTCCCTTTTCAGGTAACTGATAAACGCTTCAGTGGTTTCAGGGTCATTTTCGTCGATGGGGGGATCCGCAATAGAACGGATCATGATCACTGAATACGAAGAAAATCCGATCAGTATCATGGCATAACTGATGGCAATAATGTTAGCCAGGTGCATCTTCTTGATATGGGTGTAGTAGATGCCGATCGCAACCAGGATCATAACAAGGAAGATGAAGGTCATAGGACCGATCAATCCGTAGGTAGCCTCATCCACTCCGTTGGCTATGGTCGGAATATTTAGGATGGTGAACGGATAGATCGCAAAAAATGAGACCACAGAAATGGCACCCATCGTCAAAAATGACTTCCACTCAAATTCATATAATTTGAAGTAGACGATCAGAGCCACAAAGAAAAGTGCCAATAAGTTCAACAAGTGAACACCAATGGCGATCCCAAACATGTAGGCGATCAAGACGAGCCAACGTTCATTGTAATCTTTGTCGTAGTTTTCGGCCCATTTCAGTGCCAGCCAGACTACAATTGCGGTAAAGAACATAGACAAGGCATAAACCTCAGCTTCTACTGCATTGAACCAAAAAGTGTCAGTTACGGCAAAGGTCATAGCGCCTATGAAGGCACCGCCATACATACCGATCTGATCAAAGAAATTCATGGTATCCGGCTCACCTTTCCATTCCCGAACCAAACGAACGATAATAAGGTAAAGCAACATGATGGTAAGGGCAGAAGAGAGTGCACTGATAAAATTAATGCTCACTGCAACATATGCCGTTGGCATAAACATAGAAAAGATCCTTCCCAAAAGTGAGTAGAAGGGAGCTCCCGGCGGGTGATTAACCTGAAGGCCGTGGCCAACCGCAATAAACTCACCTGCATCCCAGAAACTAGCAGTTGGAGCCAGTGTCAGTATGTAGATGATCAGAGAGGCGAGGAATGCTAATAGTGCTAAGTACTTATTCGTTGTCTTGTGATCTGAAAACATAAAAAAGGGTTAACGGCTCAAAAAGGTTTTGGAATATTGTTGAATACACTTTATGATTGGCTCGCAATGATAAGCACAGCCTTATATTAATCAAAATAAGATACATAAGATTTTAGACATCTCGCAGCTAAAACGGATCCTGAAGTTTATGTATTGTAACTGAAAATCAAACTTTTATGCCTTCATCATCGAAAGAACGGTTCTCATCAAAAATGGGGATGATCTTAAGTGTATTGGGAATAGCCGTAGGAACTGGAAATATTTGGCGCTTTCCCCGAATTGCTGCTCAAAATGGTGGAGAAGATGGAGCTGGTGCATTCTTATTTGCGTGGATCTGTTTTCTTTTATTATGGTCCATTCCGCTTATTATTGCCGAATACGGCATGGGACGGCATGGCCGTAAAGGGGTTGTAGGTTCATTTGTAGCTCTCATCGGTGAAAAACGAGGCTGGTTAGGCGGATTTGTTGGCTTTGTTGCCACGGCCATCATGTTTTATTACAGCGTAGTGGCAAGCTGGTGTTTATACTATCTTATTACTTCGATCACCACGGCACTGCCCGGCGACCTTCAACAGGCTAATGCCATCTGGGAAGGATTTCAGGGCTCAAACTGGCCACTCATTGGGCATGCTTTTGTAATGGGAGTGGGAGGATATATTGTTCTGAAGGGGATCTCTTCCATCGAAAAAGTGAATAAAGTATTAATACCATCATTACTATTGGTTCTGGTCATTTCCCTTTTTAAAGCCCTTTCGTTGGAAGGGAGTGGACTTGGTGTTGAGTACCTGTTTACCCCGGATTGGTCAACCCTGAAAAAACCGGGTATCTGGCTGGAAGCGTTGACTCAAAATGCCTGGGATACCGGAGCAGCCTGGGGTTTGATCCTGACCTATGCAGCTTACATGCGAAAAAATGATGATGTGACCGTCAGTGCCTTTCAAACGGGTATTGGGAATAACATAGTCTCACTGGTTGCAGCTATTATTATTTTCTCTACTGTTTTCGGAACCTTAAGTCCGACTATGGGCAGTGGAGAGATCCTTGATGTTATGAAAACTTCAGGACCAGCCTCAACCGGATTAACTTTCATATGGATGCCACAGCTGTTTGCCACCATGGGAGGCGGAGGTATTTTTGCCATCTTGTTCTTCCTGGGGCTTACCTTCGCTGCTTTCAGTTCACTGATCTCCATGATCGAGCTGGCTGTTAAGGTATTCGTGGATATGGGTGCTGTAAGAAAAAGAGCGACGATTGTTATTTGCCTGGCCGGATTTGGTTTCGGGATGCCATCAGCCCTAAACCTGGACTTCTTTGCTAATCAGGATTTTGTTTGGGGACTTGGTCTGTTGGTTTCAGGGGCACTCATATCTTATGCTGTGATTCAATATGGCACTAAAAAATTCCGTGATGAGCTGATCAATACAGAAGAACGTTCAGCCACACTCGGTAAATGGTGGGAGATCATTATCAAATACGTGGTACCGGTTGAGGTTGTAACCCTGCTGGGATGGTGGATGTATCTTTCTGCCGCTGAATATGCCCCGGATACCTGGTACAATCCACTAAGTCCGTTCTCTGTTATGACAGTAATTGTTCAGTTTGGTATTGCCTTGTTCCTCGTTTGGTTCTTTAGAAAGGGATTAATGGGGAAAAATAAGATCAAAAAGGAGACTTCATAAGATACTGTCGAGCTATGAATGTACACACTTGAGTCTAAGGGTACATTGTTAGCACGAACTATCTTTCATAATAAACGTGACTCAATGTTTTGTCTTTTGAGTTATGATACAAGGTGAAGATAAATTGAGTATCACTTTCTATGGTTGTTTTATTATTAGGTGTAAAATAACCGGCGTACCATTCGGCCTCTTTAGATAAGAAATTTATGATCTGATCATCGGTTGTTTCAGAAAACCCATCTAATACTTTGATCTGAGTTACCTGAAGGTCTGTGTTAAAATGGATCAGATAATGAGCCGTTGATTGTTCAAAAGATCTTCCTTCATAGGATTTCAGGAATTCAAAAAGTTTGACCCGATCTGTAGAGATGATCTCCTTTGAGTGAATATCAGGAGCGTGCTCCCTGAAAAACCGCAATTGTTCCATATAGTGTTTAGCAGTTTTGTATCTATGTCCGCGGTTACCCTTTTCATCCAGTAACCTGATCGGTCCATCGCACTGTCCCAGTATGAATGGAGTGTTTGAACGGTCATCTATATAAATAAGCCATTGCTCTCCTTTTCTGACTGGTACTTCGCATTGACTGCTATACGATTCTTTCACTGTACCGCCAATTTTGATTTGAGCGGGAGGGGTTCCTTTAAAAGTTTCTATTTCTCTTAGATTTGCTGTGTAAAATCGTTTGTTTTCTTCGTTGTCGAACAACCCTTCAATTTCAACAACCCCTATAAAATCAGATATTAAATACCGGTTATTGATATCAACATTGGCACATGAGCAGGCAAAAACTGAATTCAAGGGAAGAATTAATAAACAAACAACAAAGAAGAGTTTTTTCATAGGGCCCAGAAACAAATTTAGCGGTCCACAAAACATTAATTATGATGTCACAGTCCCGTCCTTCAGGGCGGGGATCAGGAACCAAGATAAAAAAGCTTCGCCCTTAAACAAGTAAAGGCTGGATGGTATTTCGAAGCTTTGGCTTTGATGCTTTACAAGCATATTGCCTAACCATGCGGTAACCTGATTGGCTAAACACACACCAAGCCTTGGGTTTTATCAGGTACAACTAATTACCCCGCCCTGAAGGACAGGGATATATTTTCGAAATACAAACATAGGGTTCATAAAAATCCTGCCACAATCCTGCAAATCCTGGTTCAAAACCGGAAAGTTGGTATCCCGAGTGCATATTGAATATATAAGGCAAATACATTGTAAATCGAGCCTGCCTGCCGATGAGGTAGGGGGTCTCAAACACTACACTGGGTACTGGATGCGAATGAAAGATCCTTTGCAGTAAGCATAATAACTCCTTATAACCTCAAGTTCACTGAACCTGATCATCTCAAAACTTAAAACAACAGGAAGGGATATGCTTTGGGAACAGAGAAGGTAGCTATAACTTAATTTTTTAGTCGGTTCGATTATGCATCATATAGGATTTCGTACCATAAATTAAAGGTTAGTTTAACAGCTCCTTTCGTATGATGTAATCCTTCTGTCGCTCCGACCCCATTTTAAAATAGTGGTATCCGGTCCTTGTAAATCCCTTGTATTCGTAGAATGCAATAGCATGTTCATTATGCTCCCATACACCCAGCCAGACATATTTTTTGTTCTTGTTTATGGCAATATCGATGGCTTTATCCAACAACGTACTTCCCAATCCATGACCCTGAAATTCCTTTTTGAGATAAATACGCTCGATCTCTAATCCATCCGGATCCTGAAACTCAGACTGCGCTTTATTTTCGTTGAGTTTCAGATATCCGGCAGTTTGGCCTTCAACCATCAAAAATAAAAACAACGAATCGGGATTTGATATCTCCTTTTTGAGTTGCGTTGTATTGAAAGCTTCTTTGAGGTAAGTCGCCATCGTTTCAGCACTATTCATATCAGAAAAGGTTTCTGAATAGGTTTCACGGGCTAACTCAGAAAGTTGGGCAATATCAGAAAGAGTTACCGGTACAAATTCAATATTCATCATGTGTATATCAGTCTGGTGAGGAGAATGTTACATCGAGTTTGGATAATATTCCTCTATGATCTCAGAATAGATCTTAAGCATCTGGCGAAGTTGATTATTGCTCCAGCCATCGTAGGACAAGCTTTCCGTTTCCTCGTCATCATACCTTTTTAATGATAGGAGTGAATCGAACAGTTGAGGATCTGCGTTTGTGTATTCGCGAAGGGCCTGAATGCGTGCTTCACGATTTTCACCAAAAATTTCCATCAGTTCAGCCAGCTCAGTATTCAATAAGAGAAGACAGGCTGAAGCTCCCGTGAGGTATCCATGCTGTAAACAGGCAGCGGCTTCCTCATACAAGTCCTGCAGACTCTCGGGAGCATTATCGCTTATCTTAAATTCTGAAGATGTCATAGAAAAGTTCTTATTCGGTATCCTTTTGTTGACCAAACTCAAACTCTTTTGGCGGATCCACATGCTTCAGATGTTTCACAAAGTAATCCCACCGCTTGCGCATCATGTAATCTTCGCTGTAGTAACCGTGACCCCGATTTGGCAACATGATCATATCAAAATCTTTGTTGGCCTCTATCAAGGCATTTACAACCAATAAGGTGTTATATGGCGGTACGTTACTGTCGAGAGTGCCATGAGTGATCAATAGTTTGCCTTTTAGATTCTCAGCCAAAAGCTGATTAGCCTGATTGTCGTAGTTGGTAGCCTGATCGTCAGCCACTCCATCGTTATTGGTGCCTTTCAGCAATCCCTGCCATTTTTCACCCCAGGCATCGGCATAGTTGCGGTTATCATGGTTTCCGGCACCGGATACGGCCACATCGTAGAAATCAGGATAGGCAAGTAGAGCACGTGTTGAGGCAAATCCACCGCCTGAGTGTCCAAAGATGCCAACCCGTGAAGTATCCATCCAGGAATGATGGCTTCCAAGCTCACGGATCATAGCGATCTGATCCGGAATCCCGTTGTCACCCATGTTTCCATAATAGAAATCATGAAATGCCTTGGAACGGCCTGGAGTACCCTGTGCATCCACTTCCACTACAATAAAACCAAGTTCAGCCAGTGCCTGTTTGTCGGAACGGGAGGTTCTAAATGCACGGCTTCCCACACTGCCTGATTGGGGTCCGGGATACAAATAATTTAGCACCGGATATGATGTTGAGGAATTGAAGTTGGATGGTTTGTACAGGAGCCCATAAAGGTCGGTTTGTCCATCGCGGGCTTTAACGCTAAACGGTTCCGGAGCAACCCATCCGGCTGCTTGCAGGTCGCTAATGTCGGCTTCAGCCAATTCGGTAATGATCTCTCCATCCATCGCTCTTAAAACGGAAACAGGGGGAGTGTTTGGCGTAGAATAGGTATCGACAAAATAATTACCCGATTCAGATATACTTACCTGATGATGAGCGAACTCAGGTGTTAAAAGTTCAAGCCCTGAACCGTCAAAATTGATGCTATACAGGTAATTGAAGTATGGGTCCTCACCATCGCGACCGCCACCGGTGAAATATATTGTGCGGTCATCTTCATCTACTTTTAAGACTTCGAGGACGGTCCAGTTTCCGGAAGTGATCTGATTTTTCAGATCTCCTGTTTCAAGATCATAGAGGTACAGGTGTCCCCAGTTATCGCGCTGAGAGAACCAAATAAATTCATTGGTGTTTTCCAGTAATCTCCAGCTGATGCCATCCACTCCCGATTCAAAGAAAGTGTCCGTTTCTTCCCGATACACAGACCTGACGGATCCGGTATTGGGATTTGCCACAAAGAGTTCTGCATCCTGATGATCTCTTGAAACAGATACAAAGGCAAGCGTACTGCTGTCATCACTCCACTCATTATCCAGGAACCTTCCGGACCAATCAGCTACATGATCTGTGATAGTTGATCTTTGGGAATCAGGACTCTTTTGAAGAGGTACCACTTTTGGTGATGGCTCAAGATTGATCACCACACGATTCAAACGAAAGATGAGGCTATCGCCGGGAAGGGGGTATTTCCACATTTCTAATTCAGGGTGACCAACTTTGGTGGATGCCAGATACATATCCTTGACTCCACGGGCATCCTGTTTGAAAGTTGAAATACGTTTTGAGTCTGGTGACCACAAGACCACCGGGCTGTCTCTTTTTACCCACCCGGCATTATTGGTTGCATACCCAAAGTTTTCTTCGCCATCGTAAGTAAGTTGAGTGACCCTTCCGGTTTCAAGATCTCTCATATAGAGGTTATGATCCTGAATGAAAACGGCCTTAGTGCCATCCGGAGATACAGATTCATTCCAGTTACGCCCATTTACATCCCCATTTGAAGTACATTCATAATCGTTGAGATCACAGGTAAAGGTTTCTCCTTTTGCTGAAAAGCTAATGGATTGTCGGTCATCCACGTAATCGAACGTTCGGAAAGGAAGGTCCAGTGGCTTCACGTCCTCATCCAGAATACCGGACAATACTTTAGCAAGCCGGTCATGGTCGAATGCGCGCTCTGCGGTACCGGTCGCAGGGTCTGCTTTCATGAACTCGGTTCCATCTTTAAGCGTATGCTGGTACAGGAGCACGTCATCATCAGTCCAGCGTTGTCCTGAAATGGTGTTATAAACAAGATCTGAAGTGTAAGAGGAGAGAGCCCGTTCTGCTCTTAGATAATCCTCTTCGGTGACTTTCTCAGTGTTAAAGGAGCACGCGGTAAGTATAACTGACATGACCGCGAAAATGAAAATGTTGGATATCCTGAAATTCATATACGTTAGATTAATTATCGACTTGGTGCGAATATATAGATTAGTGAGATTGAAACAAGTAAAATAGTGTCACTAATTAAAACGGAACACAACCCACAGCTTTATGATCATGTCATAAAATCATGGTAAATTCAGCCTTCCGGATGAACTATCTTATGCCATCATTTATTCTGTTTGGTAAAATACATTATGAAAAAACTATTTCAATTCTACATTCAAAGCAGTATTCATGTGGCATTAGCTGTCGTAGCTCTAACCGCAGTAACTTACGCGGAGTTTAACCTGAAAGCAGATGCCTGGGTGTATGCTTTTGTAGGATTGGGGACCATTGTGGGGTATAACTTCGTGAAATATGAAGGCGTTGGAAACCGGCATCACCTTTCAATTACCGCTAATATTAGAGGTCTTAGAGTTTTCACCTATCTGGCTTTGGCGGGACTGATCTATGTAGCAACACAAGTTCCTCAAAAAGTAATTTACTATGGAATCGGTTTTGGCTTATTAACTCTATTCTATGCCATACCGGCTTTTAAAGGTAAGAATCTGAGGATGGTAAGAGGATGGAAGATCTTTGTGATCGCTGCAGCATGGTCAGGGGTTTCGGTGTTATTTCCTTTGGTAGACACAATTGATTTAGTTCAACCATCGGTGATCCTTGAAATGATTTCAAGGTTCGCATTCGTGCTCGCATTGACGATCCCTTTTGAGATCAGAGACCTGAAATATGATGAAAAGGAGTTAGGAACTCTGCCACAGATATTAGGCGTAAAAGAAAGCAGGTTACTTGGTTCAGGCCTGTTGCTTGTATTTATATCGCTGCAATTTCTGAACCCAAAAATATCTGAAGCTGAGATGTCGTACACGGCTTTGATCGCTGTGGTCACGCTGTGGGCGATCTGGAAAGCCAAAGAAGATCAGCATCCTTACTATGCTTCTTTTTGGGTGGAAAGCATTCCGATAGTGTGGTACGGACTGTTTTTGTATAACAGCTTTTAGTCTTTGAGTGTCAGCTTGGCAACGGCTTCAATGTGGTAGGTCTGTGGGAACATATCCACAGGTTGTACCATCTCGATGTCATAAACTTCCTTCAGCTCTTTCAGGTCCCTGGCCATGGTTGAGCTGTTGCAGCTCACATACACTATTCTGGGTACTTTGAGCTCACAGAGCCGCTTCACTACATCCGGATGCATACCTGCCCGGGGTGGATCTGTGATCAGGACATTAGGGGCTCCGTACTCATCTACAACCTCTTGTGTAAATACGTCTTTCATGTCTCCCTTGATAAAAGAGACATTATCTACTTCATTTTCTTTAGCATTGAAGCGTGCATTTTGAACGGCAACGTCCACAAGTTCGATACCGAGTACATGTTGGGCTTTACGGCTCATGTACAAACTAAGGGTTCCCACACCGCAGTACAGGTCATATACAATGTCATTTTCCTTGATCTCAGCAAAATCCTTAGCTACATCGTATAGTTTTTCGGCCTGAGCGGTATTGGTCTGAAAGAATGCGTTCGGATGAATTTTAAAGGTGAATTCACCAATCTTATCAACAATAAAGCCGGGTCCGTGCAATACTTTTTCGTAGCGGCCTTCTGCGGTCGGACTTTTAGTATCGTTTACGTTATTAACGATGGTGGTAATGAATGGGAATTCAATGAGCAGGGCATCTTTCAGTTTTTCCATCACCGACTGATCATCCTGATAAGTCACCAGGTTCACCATGAAATCATCCGTGTAATGGGAATTTCGGATCATAATGTGTCGCATAAATCCGGTGTTTTCAAGTGTATCGTACGGTTCTATGCCGTGCTCAATGCAGTAATTACGAATGAAGTCCAGGATCTGATACGACTCAGGAACTTGTAAATGGCATTCTTTTAAATTCAGGATCTTATCAAATCTTCCGGGAGCATGGAGTCCGGCCGCAAATGCTGAGTCATCCACATAGGCATCACTTTTGATCTCTTCCTCAGTCAGCCATCGCCGTGAACTGATACTGTATTCCATCTTATTCCGGTAGTAGAACTCTTCATCTGAAGCAATGGCCGGCTTAACGATCTCTCCATCCAGGTGGCCGATCCGTGCGATATGATCCTTGACCTGTTGCCCCTTATATTCCACTTGTTTTGAGTAGGGGATGTGCTGCCAGCTGCAACCACCACATACATTGGCATGCTGGCATTTAGGGTCGATACGATGTTCACTGGGTTCAAGGATCTCCAGTAATTTGGCTTCCCGGTGTTTCTTTTTCTTTTTGATGATACGGGCTTTGACCTTATCGCCGGGGGTGGTTCCGGGAACAAAGACGGCGAGACCATCCACCTTGGCTAAACCTTTTCCTTTAAATGCGGCGTCAATGATATCTAATTCTACTTCCTGACCTTTTTTTAGTGCCATAAATTAAACTGATTCCTCTGAGGTATCTTCGTAATAGGATTGAATTTGTAAATTAAGTGCGGTCTGTTCGTCGGCTACTTCCGATAGTTTTTTGGTGGTTACTTCAAGTTGTTTGAGAGCTTTGTTCGTGAGGGTTTGCAGAAATTTTACTGCAATTTTGGGGTGCCGATCTCTCAGTACTTCAAAATCTGGCTTAAAAAAACCGAGGAGCTCACAATCGGTCATGCACCTGGCTGAGGTCTTTCTTCTGAGGTTGTAGCCTATCGACAAGGCCCCAAAGCTATCCGGGGAGTAAAGTTCAAGGGAATTCGGTTTATCTTCATCATTAGAACTGCTTTCCGGTTCACCAACCGTCAGTTCAATGGTGCCGTCTTCTATGAAATACATGCCGGTTCCGGGGTCATTCTTATAAAACACATATTCTCCTTCCTTATAGCTTCTTCGATGACAAAGTTGCAGAAATTCATAGCGCTCTGCCGGATTCAGGTTCGCCAGGAATTTAGATTTAAAAACAATGTTGGACTGATCTTTCAGTCGTTTTAATTTGTCGAACATGGCTTCTGGATTGAGTTTAGAAGGAGTGACCGATACCGAAGTTAAAATATACTTGCTTATTGTTTAACCAACCAGACTGAAGGTCGTGCAGCCTGAAGGCAAAATCAAACCGAACCACAACGTATTCCCAGTCAAGGCGCAGGCCGGGGCCACCTGCAACGGCAATCTGATTATAGAAATTATCAAACCGGAAACGGCCTCGATCCAGCCTGTCCTGATTGTTTTCATCCCTGAAATCGTTTCTGGGTCCATACCAGATGTTACCGGCATCCGCAAAAAGAGCGGCAAACCAGTTTGCTCCGAGAAAATCACGAATAAAAGTTTGCCGTACTTCTGTAAAGGCAGCCAGTTTAATTTCACCACCAGGAATATTCACGTTGTCAGTGGAGATATCTCCGGGACCAAGCTGAAAAGGGGCCCAACCGCGAATATCGTTACTGCCACCGGCAAAGAAACGCCGGTTCAAAGGAATAGAGGTGGAGTTCCCGTAAGGATGGGCAAAGCCACCGTACAGTCTCCATGCAAACACCCCGACGGCTGAGATGGGATAATATTTTCGGTAGTCAGCCGATAGTTTTATATATCGGCTGTAACTGAGACTGTTGTCGCTCAACCCAAACAGAGAGGGAAGATTGCCTTCCAAAGTGCCCGGTGTGGTTAAATAATTATCGATGAGGTAGGGAATGTTACCACCAACGGCTACAGAATATTCACTGAAATAGCCTCTGTTCCTTTTGATGAGGTCAGTATTTTGACTTCGGAACGTATATCTGATAGTAGAAGAGATCTGCGGATTGAAATCCTCCAGGATTCGCTGTAATTCAAAAGCATCCACGATGGTGCCATCGTTCAGTGTATCTGTCCCGAATTCATTTCGGAGATTCCGGATATATGCGGAAGATGGGTTCGTATCCACCAGGTCAAGCTCGATGAGATCAAGAAAACTGGAATAATTAGGGGTATGATTCACCTCATACCGCATGTTGAAACCCACATCAGAATTGATATCGAACAGAAGCTGATCGGAGCGGCTGTAGCTGAGCAGGTAGCGGGTCACCCCACTGGTAAAACCGGGCCTGTTATCCAGAAAGGAAAAGGGGAAATTCAATCGTGGAACCGAATAATCAGCGGTTAATTCATAGCTTCTGAACACCGACGATTGAGTAGCGGTGGTGTCGATCTCTTCCAAAACCGAGGGACTTACAAACTCAAAGCTGGCATTGGCACCAATACTCAGGTTCTCAGCATTGCCAAATACGTTGTTATTGGTGTAGTCTATGCCGATACCGGTACCGTAACCATACCTTTTCATTCCAAACAGTTCTGTGGATACACTATGCTTGGTCAGGGTTTGCAGGTCAAAATAAGTCGGTATTTCCTCCCTGGTAAAATCGGGTTGAACCTGATCTTCATTCTGACTGAATCGCTGAATGTAAAGCATCCCCAGGTTCTGAAACTCATTGACGGTTTCCAGATAAAGTGAGTGATTGTATAGTTCTCCGGGTTTGAACAGTAACTGATCCGATAATAAGCGGAACTTGGATTGTGCACCGGATTCCTTAAAAAGAGAGATAGTGTAAGTGGAATCCGTGGTGTGTGGCGGTCCGCTTAACGTGTCAGTTTCATCATAATTGACAGGCGGTTCGGTGTCACTTAGCCTCACCCTGATATCCCCAAATTTGTACTGTCCCCCGGGTTTGATACGGTACATGACATCCAGTGAATTTGAAGATGTGGTATCTTCTTTTACCAATGCGATCACTGAATCTCTTTGTACTGAAGCATACCCATTGTCTTTTAGGAATGTTATGAGCCGTTGTTGTTCGGTACTCAGTGCCTGAGAGCTGTATGGCCGGTTTACCGTGAAGGTGGTATCATTGATCCTGCCACGGGAGAAGGCACCTTCCTGTAGAAATTCGAATCGCTTATTAGGCTCAGCAAAGCCGGGAAACCCACTGTAGGTAACTGTGTTGACCCGATATTGTGGACCTTCCTGAATGATAAAAGAAACCTCGATCTTATCGGTTCTGTATTCAGAAATGGAGGTATCTACCGCTACATCAAAATACCCAAGAGATTCATAAAACAGCGTGATCCTCTCGATATCATTTGCAACGGTCTGCCGGTCTAGGTAAGCCGGTTCCTCCCCAAATCTTCCCCCGGATAATTTCCATAAGGAATACCATGGCGTGAAATGTGGAATACTTAAAAACTCACGATTTGTTCGGGTTCGAACCAGGGTGGTAAGGGTGCGATCTTTAATATCATCATTACCCGAAAAACGAACTCTGCGAACCACATCTTCAGTATTTTCCTCAGATTGTGCGTCCTGAGCCTGAATGTTTGCGGGATAGAGTGATCCAACCCATGTTATAAAACACAGCAGAAATGCTGATATGAGCTGTCGGAGATCAGGTGTTTGCAAGGCATCTCAGAATGAAGGGTTACGAAGGTCGGACTCGGCCGGCTACATTAAAATAAGTAACCGCAACTTCTGCCTAAAGAGTCTGTCATTTAAACGTCGTCGTAATCGAATCCTTCATCTTCTTCATTGTGAAAGAAATCCTCTTTTCGGATGTAGTCGGGCCAGATATCTTCAATGCCTTCGTAAACCGGTTCCTCACCTTGTTCAATTTCTTCAAGTTCTTCAAGATTGACGATCACCTGATTAGGCAGTCCGTTTCTTTCGGCCCACTCTATAAGTTCTTCTCGTGTGGCCGGGAAAGGGGCGTCGTCTAATGCAGCTGCTAATTCTACAGTCCAGATCATATGTATGTAATTATTTTAAAATGAATGAGTGTAATAAACACAAGTGTCATTAAAACACAAGTGAATAAATTAAATTTTTGTTCCAAATTCGTGCCGAAAATATTGTTATCTTCGCACAAATACATCAACTAAATCCTGAGAGGATTATTTTTATGTTTAACAGTTTAGGCGCCCCTGAAATTCTAATTATTGCTATTGTAGTTTTGGTTTTATTTGGAGCTAAACGAATTCCGGAACTGGCCCGAGGATTGGGACAAGGTATCAAAGAATTCAGACAGGCTTCAAAGGATATCAAAAAGGAAATAGAGGATAGTTCCCGCGATATCAACGACGCTGCAAATCACGAAGAAACCACCTCTAAAAGCAATTAAAAGCAGAAATTGAATTACATGACTATTTCAGAGACTCGCGAAAAAGTCTTAAGCGGAGAAGTACAACTTAACGATATTGTAAACCATTATATCTCACGTATTGAAACCCGAAATGATGAAATAAATGCCTATGTGGCTACGGATTTTGAGGCGGCCAAAAAGCAAGCCGAAGAGATCCAGAAAAAGATCGATAAGGGTGAAGCCGGTAAACTAGCCGGTGTGGTTTTGGGTATAAAAGATGTCATTTCTGAGCGAGGAAAGAAGCTGACTTGTGCGTCAAAGATGCTCGAGGACTTTGAAAGTGTGTATGATGCCACGGTAATTGAACGCCTTTTAGCCGAAGATGCCATCCTCATCGGACGATTGAACATGGATGAATTTGCCATGGGTTCTGCCAATGAGTACACCAACTTCGGCCCGGTTAAAAATCCTCATAACACTAATAAAGTGCCTGGTGGATCGTCCGGTGGTAGTGCCGCGGCTGTTGCTGCTGATATGGCTATGGCAACGTTAGGTTCTGATACCGGTGGCTCTATTCGTCAGCCTGCGTCTTATTGCGGAGTGGTTGGACTTAAACCTACGTATGGACGTGTTTCCCGTTATGGACTTGTAGCCTTTGCTTCTTCATTTGATTGTATTGGTCCGCTGGCTCATTCTGTTGAGGATACAGCAAGAATTCTGGATGTGATCGCGGGATTTGATGAAAGAGACAATACATCTTCTCAGAAAGCGACCGGCAATTATGTGGATGCTGCACTGAATCCCAATAAGAATATAAAGATCGGTGTACCGGAAGAGTTCTTTGGGGAAGGACTGGATCCCGAGATTAAGGAAGGCATCGAAAGTTTACTAAAAAAACTTGAAGCTGACGGAGCCGAGCTGGTTCCGATCAAACTGCCCTATACAAAATACGGTATTGCTACTTACTACGTTTTGGCAACGGCTGAGGCGTCTAGTAATCTTGCCCGTTATGATGGGATCAGGTATGGTCACCGTGCCGATAAGGAAGAAGTTTTGGATGAACTGAAAAAAGAGGAAGAAGCTCTAAGGCAACAATTTGAGTCAGCTACCGGAGATGAAAAGATCGCTCTGCAGGAGCAGTTGACCAAAATGGATTCCGCACTGATCCGACTTTACAAGAAATCAAGAACTGAAGGATTTGGGCAGGAAGTTAAAAGAAGGATCATGCTGGGGACCTATGTGCTTAGTTCCGGGTATTATGATGCTTATTATGGAAAAGCTCAAAGAGTACGACGGCTTATTCAGGATGATTACAAAAAAGCCTTTGAAAAGGTGGATGTGATCGTAAGTCCAACGGCACCGACCACAGCTTTTGATATTGGTGACAAACTGGATGATCCGGTTCAAATGTATCTGAATGATGTTTACACGATCACAGCTAATCTTGCGGGGATCTGTGGGATAAGCGTGCCTGCCGGAACACACAGTGATGGAATGCCATATGGTATTCAGTTTATGGCAGATAGTTTTCAGGAAGAAAAAGTGATCAATGCCGGTCGTTTAGCAGAACTTCATACTAAATAAAAACAAGGCATAGCATGAATCGACTTCAGGGCAAGACAGCTGTCATAACCGGTGCAACTGCCGGGATCGGAATGAGCACGGCCATTCAAATGGCGGATTCCGGTGTCGATCTGTACCTCACGGGAAGAAGAGAGGAAAAGCTGAATCAGCTTAAAGAAGATCTCGAATCCAGATATGGGGTAAGCGTCACCCCGGCTGCTTTTGATATTCAGGACTCAGATGCCTGCGTCAAATTCGTTGATTCGATTGACAAACCGGTGGATATCCTGGTTAATAACGCCGGTATGGCTAAAGGAACAGATCCTGTTTATTCTGCTTCTTTTGATGACTGGAATACCATGATCGATACCAACATCAAGGGATTACTGTATCTCTCGCGATTGATCTCGGCTCAAATGAAGGAACGTAATGCAGGGCATATCATCAATGTTGGGTCCATTGCCGGACATGAATCTTACCCGGGAGGTGTGGTTTACACAGCCACTAAACATGCGGTTAAAGCAATTACCGAAGCAACGAAGAAGGACCTGCACGGTACGAAGGTCAGAGTAAGTATGGTCTCACCGGGACTGGTGGAAACGGAATTCAGTGAGGTTCGCTTCAGTGGAGATAAAGAAAAGGCAGGCAGCGTTTATAAGGGCATGCAACCACTGGTAGCTCAGGATATTGCAGAGATCATCCTGTTTATTGCAAATCGCCCTGATCATGTTAACATCATGGATACCATAGTCTTTCCTGTTGATCAATCTTCATCTACCATGGTACACCGTGATGAATAAATGGTTGATTCTGTTGTCATCCCTAATCCTCATTGGTTGTGGTGAGGAAAGCGAAACGGGACTTTCATTCACTGAAAAGGGAAGAACAGTACCTGCATTCAATGTAGATTCGGCATATCAGTTTGTCAGTGATCAGGTAGAGTTGGGGCCAAGGGTTCCGAATAGTACCGCCCATCAAAAAGCGATCGATTATTTTGAACAGAAATTAAGATCATACGCCGGAAACAACGCTGTTTTTGTTCAGCGATTTGAAACAGAAGGTTATGAAGAAACCTTACAGCTTGGCAACGTGATCGCCGCATTCAACTTGAACGCCTCAGACCGCATTATGTTAAGTGCGCACTGGGATAGTCGTCCGCGGGCCGATATGGATTCGACGGATACTGACAATCCTATTTTAGGTGCCGATGACGGAGCCAGTGGAGTTGGCGTATTGTTGGAACTTGCAAGGATGTTCAGGGATAACCCACCACCGGTTGGTGTAGATATTGTTTTATTTGATGGAGAAGATTATGGTGAGTCAGGTGACCTTAGCCGGTATTTTCTCGGTTCCAGATATTGGTCTCAAAATCCCCCGGTACCCGGTTACAGTCCTCGTTTTGGCATCTTGCTGGACATGGTAGGGGGAACCGGAGCTCAGTTTCCCAAAGAACAGTATTCAGTGAATTATGCTCCCAATCTTGTTAATGAAGTATGGAATATTGCGGGGGAAAAAGGGTATGGAGATCTGTTTCTGGATGAACAGGGCGCAGCTGTTTCAGATGATCATGTGATCGTGAATGAACAGGCAGGAATTCCCATTATTAACATTATCCATCACTACCGAAAACCTAATGGAGTGGCTGAATTTCCTCCTTACTGGCACACACAAAATGATGATATGGACATTATCAGCAAGCAAACCATGCAGGCTGTGGGTAATGTTTTAGCAGAATTAATTTACAACAGGTTATAATGGATTACATAGAACTGCGTATTTCAGTAAAAGATGATTATCAGGAATTACTGATAGCAGAACTTCTGGAACTGGATTTTGAAGGGTTTGAACAATTAGATGATGTATTGGTCGCAAGTATTCCTGCAAACCGTTTTGATGATACCAAGAGGGAAGAGATCGAGCAAAAGATAATGGCTTATGGTGAGGAATCTTCCATTTTGAGTGAGCAGGTTCTTACTCCAAAAAACTGGAATGAGGAATGGGAAAAAACCATAAAACCCCAAACGATCGGAAAGTTTTATGTGCATCCAACCTGGAGTTCATTAGAAGGAGATCTCGGGGATAAGATCGACTTGATGATCGATCCCAAAATGGCTTTTGGAACCGGTTACCATGCCACAACAAGGGTGATGCTCGAATGGCTGCCGGAAGTAGTGATCGAAGGGGATACGGTGCTGGATGCGGGAACAGGAACCGGAATTCTCGCCATTGCGGCCCTCAAACTTGGTGCCGACCGTGCCTTTGGATTTGATATCGACGAATGGAGTGAAACCAATGCCAAAGAAAATATCCTGCTGAACCAGGTTGATAATTTTGAGGTTAAACTCGGTTCAACAGAAGTCATTCCTGAAGGGGACAGTTACGACCTGATCCTTGCAAATATAAACCGAAATGCGCTGATCGAATTACTGCCTGAACTTGTGAAACGCTTAAGTGGGGGCGGTAAACTGCTCCTTTCCGGACTTCTGGAAGAAGATGAAAAAACTATCAAAGAGCAGCCGGCAGTAGGATCCCTAACATATAAGGGAACCCGCCAAAATGGAGAGTGGATCGCAATTCTGTTTGAGAAATGATCAGATCTGCTATTGATATCGGGACCAATTCTGTGCTGCTATTGGTGGCGGAGAAACGTTCGGGGGGAATCATCCTTCCATTGCATGAGGAGCAAAGACTGCCTCGCTTGGGTAAAGGGGTGGATGCCCAAAAAATGATCAATGAAGCTTCAATGAATAGAGTCATAGAGGCACTCCTGGTTTATAAAGAGATCCTGGATTCATCCTTCCCGGAAGCTGCCAAACCGGTGGTAACAGCCACCAGTGCTGTCAGGGATGCCCTGAACCGTGACGAATTCATACTGAACGTAAAGCAGCAAACGGGCTTTGATATCCGTTTACTTTCAGGGAAAGAGGAAGCAAAATGGACGGCGGCCGGAGCATTATCCATGATAGAGAAGCCCACATCCGGTCGCGGGGAATACCTGATACTTGATATTGGTGGAGGCAGCACTGAGGTAGCTCATGTCAGAGATCAGTACATGGTGGATAAGTATTCATTTGATATGGGTTCGGTCCGCTTTACTGAACGGTTTTTGAGTTCAGACCCACCGACAGAAGATGAGATCAAGGCTTGCCGGGATTACGTTAAAACAACGTTCAGAAACCGATTTTTTCACAATAACTCCTACTTCAAAGCGGTAGGTGTGGCGGGTACGGTTACTTCACTTGCGGCAATTGTGATGGAAATGGATAATTTCGTTGTGGAAGAGATCAATGATGTGATCCTTGAAAGAGATGAGATTCGGGACGTGATTCAGCGTTTTTCTAAGATGAGAACCGAAGAGATCCTGAAAGAACACCCTAACATTCTGAAGGGTAGGGCAGATATCATACTGGCCGGACTGTTGATATTGGATGGCTTCATGGAGAGATTTGAAAGAAAAGAATTGACGGTCTCAACAGGCGGGATACGACACGGTGCCATATTGAACACCAAATAAAAAAGCGTTGCTGATCTTCTCAACAACGCTTTTGATGCTTGTAACAGCAAAGCTACTAACTGTTTAGAAAGGGAACCTTAGACCGGCACCAATGTTTAGCTGATCAGCATCACTGATGACAAATTTGGCTTCAGCAAACAATTCGGCAAAATCAAGATTGTACTCCAAGCCTGCCCCCAGATTTAATCCGGTTTCGTTACTAGAACTGCTGCCAAATCCATCGATATCTACCGATACATTAAAGAAGTTCAGACCGGCTAAGGCATAGGCGTTCAGTCCCTGATCAGGATCAGAGAAGAACATATAGTTACCATTCAGGTTAAGTTCCCAGTAGTTAATACTACCGCCATTCATATCTTCAGGAAAGTAATAGCCGAAATCAGCTACACCTCTGAATTGCTCATTGATCGTGTAAACCCCGTCAACACGAATACCCAGTTGTTCAACCTCAGTACCGTACATAAGTCCAACACCGGCTTTAAATTGTGCCTGTGCACTTTGTACAGCTAAAATTGAGCAAAGTACCAAGAATATAGAAGTAGTTAGTTTTTTCATGAGTATTTATTTTTGTTGTTATTATAGTTGTTGCATAAATGCTTCAACCATTAATGCGTAAAGTGTACTAAAAAAGGTTCATATTTAAAATTATACTTAAAAAAAGCATTTTCATTTAGCACAGGCTTTGTATTTTAAGGGCTGAATTTAATTCGGATATGGCAGAAGAAAACTCAGAATTGGAAAATAACTCACCACGTAAAAATGCGTCTGCGAGCAGTCTGGAAGATGATGCTTTGGTAAGTGAAGCACTGGCCGGCAGGGAAGATTCTTACAGTAAACTTGTAGATAAATATCAAAAGCCGCTCTATTTCCATATCCGGAAGATGATAAAAGAGGTGGAACTGGTTGATGACCTGGTTCAGGAGGTATTCATGAAAGCCTTTCATAACCTGAATTCCTATAGTAACGAATATGCATTTTCGACCTGGATATATCGCATTGCTACCAATCACACCATCGATTATCTGAGAAAGAAAAAACTCCAAACCCTTTCCATCGATCAGCCTTATAAGACCAAGGATGGAGATATGGAAATTCAGCTGCCGGATGAAAGTTTCTCTACCGATGAACCGGTCATGAAAAAAGAACGTAAAGCCATCGTTCAGGAGGCAATTGATGATCTCCCGGAGAAGTACCGATTGGTCATTGAGATGAGACATATGGAAGAAAAATCTTACCAGGAGATCGCAGAAATACTTGATCTTCCATTAGGGACCGTAAAAGCCCATATTTTCAGAGCCAGGGAGTTATTGTACAAAGCCCTTATCGACAAGAGAGATAAAATTTAATATTTCGGGTGACCCATTTTTCTTCTGTTTTTCGCATGTACTGATACAAGTATTAACCAAAAATCGGTACAACATGAAAAACTATACAATTCGACTGTTTACAGTCACACTACTACTGTCATTATTTGTATGGACATCCTGCGGCAGCGATGATCCTGTTTCAGGGATGGATGAAGATCCTCCTGCCATTCCAACCTTTGAAGATGCAGAGCCGGACCTGTCCTACTTTATGGATAATAATCCAAAGCTTCAGACCACCAATAACTTCTATGATGGGAAATCCTACGCGTTGGGCCTGATGACCTTTAGTCAATTTGGGCAGATCTACAGTTCTTTCTTTAGCTCGGCAGACACAGAAGAGGCGGAGTTTGATAACGGAGTCTGGACCTGGACGTATTCGTATGCGTACGAGGGCGAATCTATATCCATCGTATTGACGGCTCAGGAACTGACAGATTCTATTCGCTGGGAGATGAACTGGTCCTATGATGATGGACAGGGTAACTCATTTGAAGATTATACTATGATTGAAGGGACGATGGCTAATGATGGTTCATATGGGGACTGGACCTTCAACTCCCTGAATCCTGATACAAATACTGAAGAACCGTTAATGACCTCGGAATGGACACGGAGTGGAGATGATCAGTTTGAACTCGAAACCCGTTTATACGGTGATTCAGGTCAGGAAGGAGAGGAGTTTTACACCTTTGTTCAGGATGGTACTTCATTTGATATGACCTACACGTATGGAACCGAAAATATATATATCCATTGGGATACCTCAACTGAGACCGGATATTATCAGATCGGTAATGATTCAGGTAACCGTTATTGCTGGGACAGTCAGTTTCAGGACGTGAGTTGTGGGGTATAAATTACTTCATAACTATTGATTCAACCTCAGTTGGTTGATCATGGGTTAAAGCCGGCCTGTTTTGCAGGTCGGCTTTTTTTATACATTTTAATCTAAATGATCTGTTTTTGGACTTTATGTCGTATATAGGTGTGAGCAATCTATAAATCTAAAAAGGTGACAGGTATGAAAATCATTAAGTTTTTTGCGGGTGTTTTACTGATAAGTTTTTCAATGAGTGCAGTTGCAGAAGCGCAGATCTGGAAAAAGATCAAAGAAAAGACAAAATCGAAGGTTGAGAATCGGGTTTCGGATAAAATTTCAGAACGGGTAGCCGATGCTGTGGTTGATAAGGTTGATGTCCAGTTCAAGTCTGAGAATAATCCTTATGGAAGATCGGAAAGAACCTCTAAACCGGAGAATTTGCCTTCCGATTATTCATTCGATTGGAAATTCAAGATGAAAATATCCAATGCTGAAATGGATGATGATATGTTTTTTGATTATTACCTCACCTCAGGCGGTAATTATGTGGGATATGAGATACCCGAGGCGGAGGGAATGTTTATGGTTATGGATGGAGACCTGGGCAGTATGATCTCATTTGTAGAACAAGAGGAAAACAAAATGGCCATCACGTATTCACTTCCGGATGATGTTGAAACCTACGACGATTCAGAAATGGATAATGAAGAGTTTGTCATTACAGATCTTCCATCCAAAACAATTCTGGGTTATGAAGCACAGGGAAAGCAGATCGAGAATGATGAATCAACGGTCGTCATGTATTATACAAATGAGATTGATATGAGTTTTTCAGGAATGTTTCCGTCCTTCAAAAACAATGAAAAGACACCGGACTACGGTTACCCGGATGATATGCGGAATGCCTCAGTTCTTTATATGAAAGTCACAGAAAAAGAAAGTGGTGATACATTTACCATGGAAGGGGTCTCAATTGATGAAACTAACCGGCGTTTAACAACCGGGGATTATCAGTTCTTTTGATCCATCTGAGTAATGTTCTTGGATACCACTGAAACATTGTGGCTGAATTTATCAAACTTGGCTCGCCGAATGGCGCTGCCTTCAAAAATGGAATCGTATTGGTCCTGAGTGAGATCTTGCCAGAACTTAAGATCATGGTCAACCACATAATCTCTGGGGTGAAGATCAGTGAAGGAGGCTATTTTAGCTTTGCTGTTCCAGGGGCATACATCCTGACAAATGTCACACCCATAGATCCAATTTTGGATTCCATCCTGTTCTGAATCTGCAATTTCATCCTTAAGCTCTATGGTTAGGTAGGAGATACATTTGGTGGCATCCACGCGGTAAGGTTCGTAAATCGCATCGGTAGGGCAAGAATCTATACATCGGGTACATGTACCACAATGGTCAGTTTGGGGAGCATCGTAATTCAATTCTGCATCAATGATCATTTCACCGATAAAGAAGAACGAACCGATGTCTTTGTTTAGTAAATTGGAGTTCTTACCGATCCAGCCAAGTCCTGCCCGCTGTGCCCATACCTTATCAAGAACCGGGGCTGAATCCGTAAATATACGTCCCTCCAGTCCACCAAATTTATCTTTAGTAAACCGGAACAACTTTTTCAGCTTCTTTTTCAAAACCTTATGATAGTCACGTCCCTGTGCATATTTAGATATCAGTGGATGTTCGGTGTCACCGATCTGCCGGGCATGGGATGGATGCCAGTAACTGGCTAAAACAGAAACAACAGTCTTCGAACCGGGAACAAGCAGTGTTGGGTCGACCCGTTTTTCAAAATGGTTTTCCATCCAGCTCATCGTGCCATTTCTGTCCTGATCAAGCCATTCACCTAACCTGCGTTCTTCGTGGGGTAAGTGCTGTGCCCTAGCGAAACCACAGGCGTCAAATCCTAATTCAAGAGCATAAGCCCTGATCTGCTCCGTCAATTGTTGCTGATCGACCATCATTCAAATTAGGTCTGAAGGGGATTGAAATTATTTGACAGGAACCAGTTTATCGCCTTTCCAGACAAGATCCTGTGTTTTGCCATTTACCATACGCACGGTTCTTGCCTTATACTTTTTGACCACGGCATAGTCGTGAGTGATCATGAGTACGGCCATACCACGATTGTTAATGGTTCTGAGCAGCTCCATGATCTCTTTTGTAGCCTTGGGATCGAGGTTACCTGTTGGCTCGTCGGCCAGCAAAATGCGTGGTTCATTGGCAAGGGCACGGGCAATCACTACCCGCTGTTGTTCTCCACCTGAAAGGTCTCTGGGAAGATGTTTTCTTCGGTGGCTTAGTCCAACCATGGTCAAAACCTCAAGCACCCGTTCTTTTATGAATTTCGGTTTCTCACCGGTTACCTGAAGTGAAAAAGCCACGTTATCAAAAACATTACGGTCTTTCAGTAACTGAAAATCCTGAAATACAATACCAAGCCGTCTTCGCAGCATAGGGACTTCGCGTTCACTGATCTTGTTAACAGGGTATTCTGTGACACGAACCGTTCCGGAATCAGGGACCACATCTCGATATAAGAGTTTAAGGAAGGTACTTTTACCGATTCCGGTTGGACCGATAAGATATGCGAACTCCCCGTTATGTAGTTTGAAGTTAACGTCGTCCAAAACCCTGTTCTTATCGTAGTTCAGGGTTACATTTTTAAGTTCAATTACGGCTGTTTCTGACATTTAAGAACCATTGTTACGCGTGCACTGTTTTCGTCTGCATCAACCAAATCAAAATCTTCGTATTTGGCAACCTGATGATAGGGCGTTTGAGCTAAAATTGACAACATTTCGTCAAGAGAATACACTCTTTGTTTGTGAACCTCCTGAAAACTGTCTGCAACGGTTTTTCCGTCTTCTTTCATGTAGTCAATATCAAAGATGTTGTAGTGAAAATTATTGTGTGGATCGTATTTGCTTCTTCTGAAATAACGGTAGGATCCGAAACTCCCTTCTTCGTTATTCAGATAATCGACGGCTTCCAGAGAGTTTTTTGGAGTTGAAAAATCAAAAATAAGAAGTCCGTTTGGCTTTAAGATCTTATGACATCCTCTCAGCATTTTCAGGATATCGGCTTTATCATGCAGATAATTGACGCTATCGAAGACCGAAAATATGATATCGAAGGTCTGTTCGATGTCAATATCTAAAAAATTCATACTTCGAAATTGCACATCGAGTTCCCGTTCGGCGGCTTTTTGACGCGCTTTCTCGATCATAGCAGGAGAGAGATCGGTGCCGGTCAGGTTGTATTCATCGAACCGTGCCAGGCAAAGCGAGATAGCACCGGTTCCACAGGCGAGCTCCAGCACATCGATCGGATTGGGATGATGGGTTTGTATGACCTCGTCAATGAAATCAGCCCACATTTCATAATCGACATCATCCATCAAGGTATCATATAATTCAGCTAAAGCCGTATATATTGGTGTTGTATCAGTTTTCACGCAATTTCTTATTTGAAAGTTCTACAGCCAGATCGTAGGCTTCTTTGAATGAGGAAGGATTGGCCACACCTTTGCCGGCAATATTAAAGGCCGTTCCATGATCCGGAGAGGTTCTGATGATAGGGAGGCCGGCGGTGAAATTAACTCCTTTCCCAAACGAAAGTAACTTAAAGGGAGCAAGTCCCTGATCGTGATACATGGCCAGAATACCATCATAATTTTCATACATTTTTTGGCCGAAAAAGCCGTCAGCCGGGTACGGACCATTCACCTGAACGGATTCGTAACTGTCATTTATTTCTTTGAGTGTTGGAATGATCATATCCAGTTCTTCCCGGCCGATCACTCCGCCATCACCGGCGTGAGGATTCAGCCCAAATACGGCGATCCTGGGTTCCCTGATACCAAAATCCTTGATCAAACTTTTGGCCAGCAGATCCACTTTATCTTTAATGAGTTCCGGATCAATGGATTTGGCTACGTCCTTTATGGGAATGTGAGTGGTAACGAGGGCAACTCTTAAGGAACCACTGACCAGCATCATCAGAACTGATTCAGTATCCGTAGAGGAGGCCAGAAATTCGGTATGGCCCGGAATATCATATCCGGCAAGGTTTACGGACTCTTTAGATATCGGGGCCGTTACAAGGGCATCCGTCTTATGTTCAAGGCAGAATTGTATCCCGGTTTCAATGGCTTGCATCGCCACCTTTCCACTTTCTTTTGAAAGGGTACCGGGGGTTATAGAAAGGTTATTGGTTTGTATCGGATAAACGTTGATCTCATCAGTGTGAATATCAAGATCTTCATTTAAGACATTGAAATTGATATCCTGATTTAAGAGCTCTTTATAATATTCAATAACCCCAACCGGTGCGATAATGACCGGAGTAGAGGTATGCAGGGCAGAAGAAACACTTTTGAGTACAACTTCCGGACCAATGCCATTGAAGTCGCCAATTGATATCGCAATTTTAGGTTTTATTTCTGATTGCATAAGTAGCTGAAATTACAACTTAAACCGTGTAATCCATAACCTTACTGTTTTCCGATAAGTTTGAAATCACCGAATCCTGAAACGGCTTCAAACACAAAGGTTTGGTTTGGGTATTTCCAGGTTTCACGGGTCTTTCCACCGGGTGGGAAGACTCTCTCTTTTGAACTTGGCGGTCCAAATTTTATATAGATCTCTCCACGGTCACTTTCATGCCCCATGGGTTCCTGCTGGCTACCAAACTCCTTAAAGGCGTGATCTATTCTGCGATAATATTCAGCCATCAGTTCATTAAACACCGTATTAGGGGTTGGATCACGGCTATCCCAGAATTCCCTGAATTTTTGTTCTTTTTGTTTATCTGAGCCCCGTCCAAGTTGCTCAACTTCATCTTCCGGCAAAATGAATTTCAACATGTTGATGGCAATATCAAGGTTATACAGGCTGGCCGGCATATTCTGCCAATATGTTTGAAACTTGCGCTCTGCCACGGTGCTGTCTGTTTTAGTGTCATTAAGCACAAGTGTATAACTGGAGTTATCAAATTGACTGGATGGGATAGGTATAACGGCATAGGTGAAGGGTCCTGATTCGTTCAGGATCAATGCAGGGTCTGTGTCTTTATGGATACTCAGAGAAGAATTGGTAAAAAATAGCTCGTTCGAGAGCTCTTTTTCGTACATAGGATCTGAATTCCGGTCTTCAGAGACTTTCCGAACTTCAACTGAATAATTTTTATCCGGATCATAATCTGGTAATCTGACCAGGGCCGTGAAATCTTTTCCAAATTCAATATTGTCTTCCATATTCATTAGCAGGAATTTCGTTCCTGTGGGAGATTCATCTACTGACCGCACAAGGTAGATCTCTCCTTTATCCTTCCCGGAGAGCACAGGGACTTTGATCTCCCTGCGTTGGGTACTTCGTTCATTGATTTCCTGCAGCATGGAAAGCTGTAGCACGTAATTATAGGTACCCGGTTCAAGTGTTGCAGTCAGTGCACCGGATGCATATTGGTTATTGGTCTGTGTTTCTTCAAAATTTTCAACAAAAAGGGTATCGGTCCAAGTATCTCTGCCGGCTGTGTTTGTGGCCGGGCTGTTTCGTTTCTTTATGGTACCCTCAAATACCTCAGCACTGAACCGGAGTGTAGAGTAATACTCTGCATTCTCAGGAGCCTGACTGATCTCAGAGACTTGAACTCTTCTGAAAGGAATGAAATCGTAGTTGAACCGAAAAGAGAACATTAGGGTTGAAGCACTGTCACTATGCGGTATAACGATGTCGTTAATAAATATCTGCGGAATTTCAGACCGGTTCACCAATTGGGGATAAGAGACTCTTTGAGCCGTGGTAGAATGAGATATCCCAAGAAAGACCAACAGCACTGCAATAAACTTATACATACTTTAAAACCTTTTGAATGAATTTATTGAATATCGGGGTTTACTGATTAAATATAATCCCTATTTTCAACGCACCATTTCATTAATCATTATAAAAGTAAATTTCAGCTGTTTATGAGTACATCAACCGGAAGCGCTACCAAAAACTGGCTTCACCAACTAATCGAAGAATTTGGAGAAATTGAAGGTCAGATCAAACTGGGTGGAGGCCAGAAACGTATTGATAAGGAACACGGCAAAGGTAAGCTAACAGCCAGAGAACGCATTAAGCTTCTAACTGATGAAGACTCAGATTTCTATGAACTTGGTCTTTGGGCCGGGTATGAAATGTACGAAGAGCAGGGTGGTTGTCCTGCAGGTGGAGTGATCACCGGTATCGGAGAGGTAAGTGGCCGAAAGTGTATGATCGTTGCGAACGATGCCACAGTGAAAGCCGGAGCCTGGTTCCCGATCACAGCCAAAAAGAATTTGAGAGCGCAAGAGATCGCCATTGAAAACCATATTCCATTGATCTACCTGGTAGATTCTGCCGGTGTGTTTTTGCCCATGCAGGATGAGATCTTTCCGGATAAGGATCACTTTGGCAGAATGTTCAGAAATAATGCGGTGATATCTGCTAAAGGCATTCCTCAGATCGCAGCGATCATGGGAAGCTGCGTGGCCGGTGGAGCATATCTGCCTATTATGAGTGATGAAGCGCTGATCGTGGATGGAACCGGGAGTGTATTTCTGGCTGGAAGTTACCTCGTGAAAGCCGCTATTGGTGAAGACGTGGATAATGAAACTCTGGGAGGGGCTACCACTCATACTGAGATCTCCGGCGTAACCGATTATAAAATGGAGGATGACGAGGAATGCCTGGCCACCATAAGAGACCTGGTTGATAAACTTGGGCCTTTTGAGACTGCAGGCTTCAATCGTAAGGAAGCAAAAGAACCTAAACGTCCGGCCAGCGATATCTTTGATATTCTTCCTGAATCACGAACCAGCCCCTATGACACCTATGACATTCTGGATTGTATCGTTGATGAAGACAGCTTTACCGAATTTAAGAAGGGATATGGGCAAACATTGATCACCGGTTATGCCCGGATAGATGGCTGGAGTGTTGGGATCGTCGCCAATCAGCGAAATATCAACCGAACCAAGCAGGGAGAGATGCAGATCGGCGGAGTGATCTATTCAGACAGTGCTGATAAAGCTGCCCGGTTCATCATGAATTGCAATCAGAAAAAAATTCCATTGATCTTCTTTCAGGATGTGACCGGGTTCATGATCGGCAAGCGCAGTGAACATGGCGGGATCATCAAGGATGGAGCCAAAATGGTGAACGCCATGAGCAACAGTACCGTACCTAAGATCACCATTGTGACAGGTAACAGTTACGGTGCCGGTAATTATGCCATGTGTGGTCGGGCGTATGATCCACGGTTCATGTATGCATGGCCAACGGCCAAGATCGCAGTTATGAGTGGGGCATCTGCTTCAAAAACTTTGATGCAAATACAGGTAGCTGCGATGAAGAAGAAAGGCAAGGAAGTCAGTGAAGAGGAACAGGAAAAGATCATGAAAGAGATCAGTGATCGCTACGACCATCAGACGGATGTCCGATACGCCGCCTCACGTTTGTGGGTAGATGGGATCATCAATCCCCTTGAAACGCGGGATCGTATTTCCAAGGCCATAAGTTGTGCTAATCTGAATCCGGAGATCGAGGAATTCAAAACCGGTGTCATTCAAACATAGAGAACAGTGACCAAGAGCAAACCTACTCATTGAATTACGACCTGTATAAAGACCGTAATATTGTATTTCTGGGAGTCGAATCCAGTTTCACACTGATCGACTTCCTGCTCTTTTTTTCGAGTTTTATACTTGGGTTTGTGTTTGCTCTGTTCTTTTTCATCTTTGCTTTTGCGGTGCTGCAGAAGATCTTTTCACGGTATGAATTTGAATTCGATACTGATAGCTACACGATTACCAAGTACTATAAATTCTTCGGTTACTTTCGTTTGAAAATTCAGACCTTAGGATTCGGAGAGATCGATGAAATTTTACTTTCGAATTTGGACAGTGGTCGGGCATTATTTGGAAAAGGCATGAAGCCAACCGAGTGGTTTACGTTAGACCTGATCACCAAAAATGGTTACGTTCGAATTGTGAAAGCAGAAGATGAGGAACTCGAAGATGTTTACGAAATTTTCGATGTGTTAAAGGAGAGGCTTGATATTTACTTTAATTTCAGGATTGAGTTCATTGAGACATGATCGTACACACCAAGGCAATTATTTTAAGGGCCATAGATTATCAGGAATCAAGTAAGATAATTACGGTTCTGTCTGAAGAGCACGGAAAGATCGCACTCATTGCCAAGGGGGCAAAAAAGCCAAAAAACAAGCTGGCCGGGATTCTGGAAACCGGGGCAGTACTGGATGTGGTTTACTATTATAAACAATCACGTGGGGTTCAAACCCTGACAGAAGCTTCCATTTTCTATTCAGATCAAAGTTTCAGAACCGATCTGGAAAAGACAGCAATTTTATATGCCACCCTTGAGTTAATATCACAGGTTGTTCATGAACATGAAGTAAATGAACCGGTCTTTGATTTTGTTATGACCTTCATAAAGTGGCTTGGTAGCTCGGAAGAAACCTATGCCTCTCTTTTTGCGTACGTGCAGATCAGGTTAGCCGACATAATCGGTTTTGGCCTGGTAAGCAGCATGGAGGAAATTCCTGCAAATGCGTACCTCAACATATCGAGCGGTAATCTCTCGGAACATTCTGAGGATGAATTATCTTATAAACTAACAGTTGCCCAAACTCATTTTATGGTCTTGGCTATGGCCGGCAGAAACAGTAAAATATTTGACGTTCATTTTGGCAACGGAGAGTTGAAACAACTTGTTCATCATTTAGATGTATATTTTAAATATCATATTGAAGGATATCAGGAGCGAAAATCTGATTCTATCTTCGAGCAGATGCTATTAATCTGATTTATTATGAAACGAAAAGATCTGATCCTTACAGGAATTTTATTGCTGATGATAGGTGTCACCATAGGCACTTTGATCGCATTGTATTCTATAAACAAAGAACTTGCTCCATTGTCAGAAGTGCGGGTGACTGAGATCAACCGAAGTACCGATCCATTTATCAGTGATGAAGCCCTTGAAAATTCTGATGCCCGTTTCCTATTCCGTAAGATTGCGGAAGAGGTTACGCCTACCGTAGTATATATCGAAGCGATCGTCCCAATTGAGGGAACCATTCCTAATGATGAAAATCATCGGTTCGAGGAAGAAGACCTGGAAGACGATGAAAGTATCTGGGATCGGTTGATGCCTCAGCGAGCACGAACCGTTGGCTCCGGAGTTTTGATCACATCTGACGGCTACATACTGACCAATCATCACGTCGTAGAGGGAGCTGTTGAAAATGGACTGAATGTAGTGCTGAGTGACAAGCGTGAATATCCGGCACAGATGATCGGTTTTGATACCAGTACAGACCTTGCGGTCATTAAGATCAACGGGACGGATCTTCCAAAAGTGACCGTTGGTGATTCTGAAACGATCGACGTAGGGGAATGGGTGTTAGCTATTGGAAATCCATTTCGATTACGCTCTACCGTAACGGCCGGTATTGTCAGTGCACTAAGCCGGGATGTTCAGATCATTAATGACAGAATGCGTATCGAAAGTTTCATTCAGACAGATGCAGCCATCAACAAAGGAAACAGCGGTGGGGCTTTGGTTAACACGAGTGGCCAGCTGGTAGGTATTAACACGGCCATAGCCTCACAAACCGGAACCTATCAGGGATATGGGTTTGCGGTACCAAGTAATCTTGCCATTAAAGTTGCTCAGGATATCATTGAATATGGTCAGGTAAGGCGGGCACTATTGGGTGTATCCATTGCGGCCATTGATTATAACCGTGCCGTAGAAAAAGGAATGGAAACAGTAAGAGGCGTAGAAATTTTATCAGTCAGCAGAGATGGAGCAGCCTCTGAATCGGGGTTGATATCCGGTGATGTGGTGCTTCGTGTAAATGGAGTTGAAGTGAATGAGGCGAATCAACTTCAGCAACAGGTGGCTGTTTTGAGTCCCGGTGAAAATGTAAGGCTAACTATCTTACGGGACGGCGATATCTTCGATCGTGAAGTACCACTCAAACTTCAGGAACCAGAGGAAATTCCTGAAATAGCTGCCAATGAAGAGAACCTAATACCGAATGAAATACCCGAAGGCAATAATGGAGGTATTGAGTACAAGGAATTTGAACTTGGGTTCAGGCTGATCGGAATTGCTAATCCCGAAGATCCGGCAGAGCAAGACATCTATGTGCATCATGTGTACAAATATTCGGAAGCCTGGAACCGGGGAATGAGAGAAGATCATCAGATCACAGAAATAGATGGAAAAAAGGTTGAGAATCTCGGGAGATTAGAAGAACTTCTGACCCAAAATTTAACTTCAAACCGATCGGTAACCCTTCGTTACAAAGATGATGAAGGAGCGTCAGGCTATATCCGGTTAGAAAAAGATCAATGATAAAAATTTTCAGACTATTCATCGTCATAACGGCTCTAACTGTTGCAGTATCAGGCTGCGCATCCACAGAAACCACTACAACACCTCAACAAACCGAACCGGATACACCGGATTTCCCATCTTGGTATCAAACCAAAGCTTTTGAGTCAGATTCCACATCCTTTGCCGGTTATGGTGAAGCCGTTGCAAGTGACTCGATCTCAGCCATTAGAAATGCAGAGCTTCAAGCCCGTGCAAATCTGGAAACGGGTGTGTCTGAGTTGGTGGAAGAAACCCGCAAATCCATTTCTGAAAGCGGAAATGTCACGGTTGACTCACCTGAATTTTTGATCATGTTACGAAATGCCGGTCAGGCTATTGAAGGTGAAGGTGCTGTATCTAACAAATCAGCTGTTGAGAAAGAGGGATACTTCAGGGGATATGTTAAAGTTTCGATCTCAAAGGCAGATGCAAAAGATGTTTTCAGATCGGGGCTTAGTCCCAATCCCAATTACTGGCAGGTACTTAACTCAGCATCGTTGTTTGAGTGATCTTGTATTTTGTCACAACCTTATTTCTTTTGAGTGTTTATAGAGGTATTAATGGCAAGATCTAAGAGATTTATTGACCTGACCATGCCTATGGGATGATGTGTTTTTGAGAGAGGCAAACACACAGCAAATAGTTTCATATTAATGCCTTCCGCTGCATTATCATCAATATTTTGAATTTAGATCTTTGGTTTACATTTGTTGGAACCTATTAAAAAAGCCCGTGAATATAACTTCACAGGCTTTGATCGATGTCTCCATTAAAGACAGTCACTTCTTATTCTCACTGAATGGCAGAAGATCCACCATCTATGACAAATTCTGCTCCTGTAGAAAATGAAGATTCATCGGATGCCAGGAATAAAGCCATATTTGCTACTTCTGATGGTTTACCCATTCGACCTAACGGATATGTAGAATCAAGTTCTTCTTTTGACAGGTTTGTTATTTCTGATGCATAATCAGCCATTTCAGTGGTTATATACCCCGGGTGTATTGAATTTATTCGAATTCCTTTGGAAGCATACTCAGCTGCGGCATCCTTGGTCATCACACGAACGGCACCTTTGCTTGCTCCGTAGAGAGTATGACCGGGGGCACCGGTTAGACCAGCTAATGAGGAAGAGTTAATTACTGATCCTGCCTGTTTTTTCTCCATTTTAGGAAGTACATGTTTAAGACCAAGAAACACACCTGTCACATTGATACTCATTAAACGGTTCCAGGTCTCGATATTAGTTTCCGGAATTGATTTGATGATGTAAATCCCGGCATTATTAAACAGGATATCAATTTTATTAAATTCTTCAATTATTTTAGCGACAACTTGTTTCCAATCTTCTTCCTGACTGACGTCATGTTTAAAGAATAGAGCCTCTGTGTTTATCTGTTTTATTTCATCTAAGGTCTCATGGCCCTTTTCTTCATCAATATCAGTTATCACAACCTTTGCACCTTCTTTTGCAAATAACAAAGCTGTTTCTTTACCTATACCTGCTGCTCCTCCGGTTATTAGAGCCACTTTATTTTCTAATCGTTTCATAATATTCACCTTTATTTTGGTTTAGATTTAATCATTTATGCTGGTATTAATCTACCTCAAGCCCCGCCAATTCTCCTTGACTTCTGCTAAGAAATACCCTTGATATTTGTCATTAAAAAAGCCTGTAAGTACTTTCTTACAGGCTTTACTAAAATAGGATGCGCTCTTTTTTATTTTGCAAAGAGTCCATTTCGGCTGTAAGGTGCTTTCTCATTCAATGCAAAAAAGACCAGGTCTGAATTCCGGTTACTTTTTAGGATTAGCTTCTCATCTTTAATCACAATAGAATCACCTTTTTCAATGGTTTTACCGTTGTTTTCTATAGTGAGATTTCCATTAAATACATACATAAATCCGGTATTATCATTTAGATCCGGCGTTTGTAAGATTTTGTTCTGTTCCAGGCGTACATCATAAAAAAGAACCTCACTTCTGAAGATCATAGGTGCCTCAGAGCGTTCATGTCCGGCTAGCAAGCGCCAGGCATTCAAGCTATACGTACTGCCGGGTTCATGAAACTGGATCTTTGGTTTGAGCCCGTCGGCTTTCGGACGAATAAAGATCTGCAGCATTTCTACGGTTTCATCGCCTTCCTGAACTCCTTCTTCATGATAAATCCCGCTTCCGGCATTCATCAGCATGAAGTAGGTGTTATTAATACCCAGATCGTTTTCATTACTGTCTTTATGATGCATGGTTCCCTTTCGTAAATAGGATAAGATCTCCTCATTTTGGTGCATGTGCATGGGTACCAACGCACCGCCTTTAAGGGTGGCGTGTTCCAGTCGTCCGATCTGGGCAAGACCATGGTCATCCAAATCTTTCAAAGGTGTGCCGAGTGGCAGGAACCGTGAAGTAAACGGTCCCCGATTCACTACGCGTCTTTTATCGGCTTTGGTAATATGAGTCATAGCAAACGTATTAAGAGGCGGTTTGAACTATGTTTTTCACTACAGCAGGTTGTACATCATCATCCAATCTATGAAGGGTATAATATGAGACCCCTAAAATCCCAAGCATCACAAGTGGAGTTACTGATGCTGAAATAGGGTCTCCCAGTGCCGCATGTGCGATGCTTCCTGAAATCATATTTATCGTGAATCCGGCATAGACCCATTCCTTTAGGAGTCCGTAAAAGGGAGCAAGTAAAAGAAGAACACCGATATACTTAGCTATACCTAATTCCACTCGAAAATAATCCGGGAATCCTAAGTGTTGAAAGGTCTGTGACATTTCAGGGCTGGTAAAATACATGGTTGCGCTGAATAGCATCATTCCGCTAAACAGTAAAGTAGAGATCCAATAGGTTAGTTTTAATTTTTTCATAATGGTAAGTAAAGCTTTGTTTTTAATATTTGATATAAAAAAGGTTAACAGATGATCACTCATCCAGTTCTTTAAGAAGACCTTTTAGGTCTAATGGTTTGGTAACCATATTTATTGAGCCATCTTCACTGTACTCCCAATTTTCTTTGGGACGGTCCCGATAAAGCTCAACTCCGTTTCCATCAGGATCCTGCAGGTAAATGGCTTCTGAAACACCATGGTCACTTGCTCCACCAATGGTATAACCTTTATCGATAAGTCTCTTCAAAATGATTGCAAGATCCTTTCGGGATGGGTACAAAAATGCTGTGTGATACAAACCCGGGCTATTGCGTGGGGCAGGGGATTGGTCTTTGCTATGCCAGGTATTTAATCCGATATGATGGTGGTACCCACCGGCTGACAGAAATGCAGCCTGATCCCCATACATTGTAGTCAGCTCGAAACCCAGCAGGTCCCTGTAAAACTCAAGGGCTTTGTCGAGGTCTGATACTTTCAAGTGCACGTGCCCGATGCGGGTTTTAGGTGGAGCCGTGTAGGAGTCTTTCATGATTCTTTGTAAATAGTTTGAACATCAATTAAAAGAAGCCTCAAAGATTCATCTTTGAGGCAACTAAAAAGGTTTTCTTAAGTCAGTTAGTTTTCTTCTTTGATAAATTCACCATCAGCTTTGATTCTCACATCATTGCTGATCATAGGTGGGGGGAATCCATTACCAAGGTCAAATTCTGAACGGTCAATGGTTCCGGTAATTTGAATACCGGCTTTCAGAGCGCCATAGGTCATTTCATTTTGGACTTGTCCGCGGTAGATCATGTCAACAGTTACTTGTTTAGTAATACCATGCAAGGTCAGGTCACCGGTTAATTTGTAAGTATGCTCGGCGATTTTAGAGATGCCGGTACTTTTAAAAGTCATGGTTGGGTACTGCTCTACATTAAAGAAATCAGCACTTTTAAGGTGATCATTACGCTGATCAACCCGGGTATCGATGGAGGCGGTTTGAACGATAAGTTCAACTTGTGCATCACTGAAGTCCTCTTCTGAGGAGGTAATCGTTACTTTGTAATCATTGAAATGGCCCGGAACATCAGCGATACCCAGGTGAGTCACAGTAAATCCAAGTTTGGAGTGAGCCGGATCTTCTACCCAGTTATCCTGAGCGAAGAGGCTGAGCGGCATTACTAAAAGTGTAAAAATGAATGTTAGTTTTTTCATTGGTGTATATAGGTTGTATTTGTTTTATGGTTGATTAAATAAGTTCTTTGATAAACTCGTCGAGTCCGGTAGGTTTACGCCCGAGCAGCTCTTTCATATCATCAGAAGTGAATTCCAATGCCCCGTTTGCGAATGTTGTTGCCGTCATCAGACTCATTGCTATTTGTTCTTCAGAGAGTCCAATTTTTTGAAGGGCGTTCCTGAAGTCAGTTACCGATATATCTCTGTACGAAATGTTACGGCCTGCCACTTCATTAAGTAAATGCGTGATTTCCGTAAGTGTATATGTTGTACCTGAAGTAATTTCGTAGGTTTTATTTTTATGATTATCCGCTTCTGTCAATCCATACGCTAATACTTCAGCCATCTCTGAACGTAAAGCAAGGTTTATGGCCTTACCGTCTGATGGGAAAGCCCACTCCCCGGTTTCAAAGGCATTGCCTAAAAACAGGGGTAAAAATTCCATGTAGAACGTATGGCGATATATGGTATAGGTAATTCCTGATTCTTTAAGAAGATTTTCCGTTTCGGCATGGTCAGAAGAAAGGGGACTTAACTTTTGATCAGCTTTTACGATGCTGGTATATAAAATGTGGTTTACCCCAACCTCCTTTGCAGCCTCAATCACGTTCTGATGCTGCTGTACTCGTCCGTCTAATGTACTGGATGAAATTAAGAGTAAGGTATTAACACCCTGAAGGGCAGATATCATGCTATCATAATCGGCATAATCACCAATTCTGATTTCTATACCTTTATCTTTAAGGTCAGCCCCTTTGCTTTCGCTTCGCACTAATCCGGCAATTTTAGTAGGGGACTTTTTTTTCAGTAAAAAGTCAATGGTTTGAGTACCCAATTGTCCGTTTGCTCCGGTTACAAGTATCATAGATCTTTAATTTTGTTTTAGAATTTATCGGCAGCTTAGTTGTGTAGTATTTTCCACCCGGCATGCCATTCATAGTCATTTTTGATGGTCAGTTGCATCAACATAAGCTGCATGCGTTCAAGTGTTCTGCTTACTGTCAGATCGCCTGCAATTACTGGGTTGAATCCTGCGGTTTCTACAAGTTCACTAACCATTCTTAGGGCCGCCTTGTCATTACCGGCAATAAAGGAATCGGTTTGCTTTCCATCGATGACCGGCTGCTCAAAATCAGCAGCGAAGGTGGTATTGAAGGCTTTAATGACCTTAGAGTGAGGGAGCCACTCCTGCAATTCTTCAGCCGCACTGGTGTCAGGCCTGGTCGTAAGGTTCTCAAAATCTACATCCACAGGGTTAGCAATACTTATTACAACCTTTTGGGTAGCTACATCCCTGATTTGTTTAGCCAGTGCTTTTTCAGCAGAATGGGGAACCGCGAAAATGATTATATCCGCTTCCCAGCAGGATTCATGCGAACAACTCATAGGTTCAAGATCAGCAGCCGAATGATTTCTTTGAATGATCTCTGAGAGAGAGCCTAATTTTTCAAGGTCTGTGTCAAACAACAAGAGTCGGTAATTACCATCAGCCAGGCTTTTTGCAATAGCTGAGCCCATGGATCCACCCGCTCCAATAATGGCAATAGTTTGTTTGGTTATAGACATATTGGTCTTTCGTTTACAGTTGAATATTAATTTCAATGCAAACTTACCGGTCAAAGGGCTTGAAACCATTGATATGTGATAGGAAAAACTCTTGATATATATCAATGAAAAAGCCTGTGATGTTTATTTCACAGGTTTTTGTATAGGGAGCTAAAATATTCTCATTTATGGACTTAACCATTAAAAAGAACTGGAGCTCCACTTATATTCTATTTATTTATCATTATCGGACACTCATACCGCCATCAATTATTTGTTCGGTTCCTGTCATGTATGATGACTCGTCAGAAGATAAGAGCACAACCAAATCACTGACTTCATTGGGTTCAGCTAATCTTCCCAAAGGAATCATACCGGTTGCTTCTCCTCCTTCTTCATCAGTTGCGGCAGCCATCATAGGAGTTTTAATAAAGCCGGGGTGTACCGAGTTTGCCCGAATATTTTTGGATGCATATTCAACGGCTACGGCTTTTGTCATTCCCCTTACCGCAAATTTACTACCCATGTAAGCCAAGCTGGGATATCCGTATATAGCTACAATTCCAGCAATAGACGAAATATTTACAATGGATCCAACACCAGATTTCACCATTGATGGTAATACATATTTCATTCCATAAAACACAGCATCCTGATTTATTGAAATAACATCCGAGTATTCATCCTCAGTCAATTCGATAGCCTCGGCGATTGGTCCTAAAATACCCGCATTATTTACCAGTACATTAACAGGCCCGAATGCGGCTTCACTTTGGGCAACAACATTTTCCCATTCCCCAGGTTTAGTTACATCATGTTTAATAAAGATAGCGTTCTCGCCAAGTTCATCGGCAATTTCAGAACCCCGCTTTTCATTGATGTCTGTCATGATGACTTTGGCGCCTTCAGCTATAAATCTTCGAGCGTGTGATTCACCCATTCCCTGAGAGGCTCCAGTAATGATCGCTACTTTGTTTTCTAAACGTTTCATAATAAAATCCTATTTATTTTCTCATTTATGTAAAGGTTTGACGTTTTGAATTGCAGCACATTCTAAAAATTGTGTGGAGTGCTAAACTTTAAACTCGTCTAACCGCTTAATCTCTAGTCATAGTATATGATTTGAGAAGCAAGGGCATTGATATTTGCTAAGGAAAGGCGTTGACAAATATCAAGAAACAAAGGGTAAATACTGAAAATAATTAATGTGGAGTGCAGAAAACTTCTTTAGACTAACGGTTATAGTTACCCCGTACCCGGCTCAGTGTTTCAGGGCTGACACCGATATAAGAAGCAATCAGGTTTTGTGGAACCCGATTGAGAAAAGCCGGACTTTCTTGAATTAAGCGTTCATATTTTTCTTCTGCAGTTAACCCCAGGGCATTTTCCACGCGGCGCTGCAGAGCCACGTAAGCATTCTGTAAAATAATGCGATGATACCGTTCATAAGCAGGGATCTTCTCAAGTAGTATTTGGTGATTTTTCTTGTCTAACATGAGTAATTCACTATCCTCGAGAACTTCGATGTTCAAACGAGTTGGTTCGCCTGTAAAAAAACTATGTAGATTAGCCATCCACCATCCATCAAAGGCAAACCGAATAACGTGCTTATTGCCAGACAAGTCTAAGGTATAGGAGTAAAGTGCTCCCTTTTCAACAAAAACCAATTCCCTGCATACGTCGCCTTCCTGCAATAAAAACTGTCTCTTAAGCATACGTTTTGGGCGGAAATTATGTTTGCACAAATCCCACTCTTCGTCGGTAAGCGTAATATGTTGTTGTAAACTCCTTTTTAGCTGTTCGTACATGTATGCCATCTTTACTGGGTTAAGCATGAAAGCAAAAATGTACTGTGAAATTAAGAAAATAAAAAAGCGGATATCCTGCTAAGGAGTATCCGCTTCAGGTCATCATCAATTATATTGCTTTTAGCTTTGAATAAATTGAACATTCAGTTGCAATTTGATCTGGTCGCCAACAACAACATTTCCGGCTTCAGTAACTGCACTCCATGTTAAGCCAAATTCTTTACGATTGATAGAGCCACTTATCTCGAACCCGGCTTTGGTTTGTCCATAAGGATCAACAACAGTTCCGCCATGAACTACATCCAGTAACACTTTTTTGGTAACGTCACGAATAGTTAGATCTCCGGTTACCTTGTATTCACCGTCTTTGAACTTCTCAAAATTCACGGATTCAAATTTTAACTGTGGATATTCTTCAGCATTGAAGAAATCATCGGATTTCAGATGCTTATCCCGGTCTTCGTTGTTGGTTGAAATGCTGTCAATATCTGCCGAGAACGTGGCTTTAGCATTTTTAAAATCGTCTCCATCCGTTTCGATCGTGCCTTCAAAGGAATCAAAGCTTCCGGTTACAGTCGAAATAACCAGGTGCTTTACTTTAAATTGCACTTCAGAGTGCGTGGGGTCAATTTTCCATAGGGCTTTAGTTGCAGTAGTCATAGTATGTATGATTTGGTGTTATTCATTTTGTTCACGAATAACATAAAAGAGTATAAAGCCAGCACCATTGATATAAGACAGGAAATAATCTTGATATATATCAATCTGAATTATTTAATATGAGTTAGATCTACCTGTTCTCAATTCGGTAGTGGTATTCATCAAAAAATTCCCGACCAAACATATCCGTTACCCTAACAATGAGGGTGTGGTCGCCTTCAGGTAAATTTTTCGGAATTCGGGCTTTCCATAAATGACAGTATTTAATGGCATTATTGGGACGCTTTCCGTTGATGAGTGTATCAGACATATCCCATTTATCACGCAAAGAGGTTACAACAGGTCCCTTTATCTTGTCCACAAAGTTAGTAATTGAGGCAGCTTTATACAGCTCTGGATACATAATCATGCCTCTTAATAGAGTGGGTATTACAGATAACATGAATGATGATCAGTCATAATTAAAGTGCTGCAAAATTTAATCATACCAATCCTTTTTAAAGGCCTTCTGTAACCATGTATGTTTCGATTCATAAAAGGGCAGCGAGGCAGGCTATGCATAACATTTACAAAATTTAGATAGGATGTCCTTTATTACTATCAAATTAATGCAGTTATTTCGATGATTCGAAACTTTAACTTTATCGTCTGCTATGAGAAAAACATTTCTAATAACAGCGCTGTTATTTTTGGGGATGGGAGTGCAGCAAGTATTTGCACAAACCACACCGGCACATGCGCTGAAGAACGTGACTATTCATAATGCCGACGGCTCCGTTACTGAATCCGCCACAATTGTCTGGCGGAATGGTGTGATCGAAGCTGTTGGAACCAACCTAACTATTCCATTTGATGCCTATGAGATCGATGGAGGAGACAGCCTCCATGTGTATCCGGGTTTTATTGATGGATACTCGATCTGGGGAAGTCCTGAACTGCCAAGAAATTTACCTGATCTCGATGATCCGGGTAATCCACCCTATGACCGTGCAGGCATTCAGCCGGAAAGGAACCCTTCAGAATTGCTTACTGAAGACAAAAGTTTTGAAGCGGCTATCAAAGCCGGTTTTACAACCGCTGCTTTGTATCCAAACGGATACATGCTTCCGGGAAGCGTAGAGATCTTCTATCTGTCGGATGATCATAATAGTGTTGAGTTGTTATCTGATAAGGTGGGCATGGCCGGTTCATTTGATACAGCTCCCGGTGGCTGGGGCAGTGGTGCCTATCCTTCCACCTTAATGGGAGTGATGGCCAAATTCAGACAGGTGATGTTTGATGCAACAGCCCTTCAACAGCACATTAAATATTATTCTCAAAATCCTGAAATGCCGGCACCTGACAGAAGTCGCGTGTTGGAAGCTCTTTTCCCTGTGATCAACAATGAAGTACCATTGTACTTTGAAGTAGATCAAAAAGAGCATATTGAGCGCCTGTTTAAGCTGCAGGATGAATTTGGGTTCGATCTGGTGATCGTTTCCGGAAAGGAGGCTTATGCCAAAGCTGATGAGTTGAAGCGAAGAAATATTCCGGTACTGGCCAGCGTAGATTTTACGGATGCTCCGGAATGGTATAAGGATATGAAGAAAGAAGAAGAGTCTGATGATTCTGATTCAGATGAAACGAACGAAGAGATTTCAGAAGAAGAACAGGCCTATCGCGATAAACAACTGGAAGCCTGGAAATTGGAAGTCGCCAACATCAAAAGCTTGATGGATGCCGGGGTTCAGGTTGGCTATGCCTCTGCGGGACTGGAACTCAAAGACCTGAGTGGTAAACTTGAAACCCTTCTTGAAGAAAGTGGAATGAGTGAGCAGAACCTTGTTCAGGTTCTTACCGGCAATACGGCTGATATCCTGGGTATCAGTAACACTCATGGAAGTATTGCAAAAGGTAAGAATGCCAGCTTCTCAGTGTTTGATAAGCAAATGTCTGAAGAGAAGGCAAAAGTTCTGCACAATATCACTAACGGAATTATTCACGAATTAATTGGAGAGTAACACAATGAAGAAATTACTAACACTTTGTGTGATGGCAGTTACCTTTGTTGTCACTGTCCATGCACAGGAAAAAGGATCTGTGCTGATCAAAAATGCAACTGTGATCACGGTAACGAACGGTGATCTTGAAAATACCGATGTATTGATCCGGGATGGGGTCATTGAAAATATTGGTAAAGACCTCAATGCTCCGAGAGGAGTAGAAACCGTTGATGCGACCGGAAAATTTGTGATGCCGGGTATCATTGATGCCCATTCACATTTGAACGGGGTTGATATCAACGAAGCCCGCAATCCGGTGACCGCCGAGGTGACCATGGAAGAATCTGTGGACCCTAATGAGGTTGGGATCTATCATGCCCTCGCCGGTGGAGCAACAACGATTCACCTGATGCATGGTTCTGCCAATGTAATAGGTGGTCAGGGTGAGACCCTGAAATTGCGTTACGGTACCACTCAGGACGGCATGCGTTTTGAAGGAGCCAAGCGTACCATTAAGTTTGCCCTTGGTGAGAACCCAACAAGGGTTCATGGTCAGGGTAATGGCATTCAGCCTCGAACCCGAATGGGTGTAGAACAAGTGGTTCGTAATCATTTCGATGAAGCTCTCGATTACAAACGTAAGCGGGAAGCTTACTTGGAGGTAAAAGCTGAGTATGATCGTAGAGGACGTGGAACACCTCCCGTACCGGTAGCAGAAAACCTGCGTTATGAAGTACTCAATGATATTATTGAAGGTGAGATCTACGTACACTGTCACTCATACCGTGCCGATGAGATCCTGATGCTGATGCGTGTCTTTAACGATTACGGCATCAAGAATTATACTTTTCAGCATGCTAATGAAGCCTTCAAAGTGGCTCCTGAATTAGCAAAGAACGGAGCCATGACCTCCGTATTTTCTGACTGGTGGGCCTACAAGTTTGAGGTATATTACTCAACCGCTTACAACGCCTCTATTCTGAATGCCAATGGTGTGATAAACAGTATCAACAGTGACAACAATCAGCTGCTGAGAACTTTAAATCATGAAGCCGCTAAAGTAGTGAGATATGGAAACACTACGGTCAATGATGCCATCAAAATGATCACCTTACACCCGGCTATGCAGCTTGGTATAGATGATTATGTGGGAAGTATTGAGGAAGGTAAACACGGTGACGTGGTAGTTTGGAGCGGACACCCACTCAGTATTTACAGTATAGCTGAAATGACCTTTGTGGATGGTAAAAAATATTTTGACCGATCCAATGATCCGGACGATATGCGTATTGATATCAATCCCGGAACCGATTTCGAAGACGGAGCAAATTTCCGTGAAATCGTGACCCGCCGTGATGAAGATGCCTGTCTGCAGGACGCTTTCATCCTCATGCAAAATAATACCCAGAACTAAACAGGAGAACAGAACATGAAGAAGCTAAATATTTTTGTTGTAGCCATTGCTCTGCTGTTTGGTTTAACAGCAACAACACAGGCTCAGATCACCGAGAAACCTGAATATGGAAAATTTGCCATCACAGGAGCCACCATTCATACCGTTACTAACGAAACCATTGAAGATGGTGTGATACTCATTGAAGGAGAAAAGATCGCTTATGTTGGAAACAACATTCGTGTAACAGGCGATTACAAGCGCATTGATGCGACCGGAAAACACGTTTATCCGGGATTCATTGATGGCTGGACCGGACTCGGGTTGGTAGAAATATCTGCCGTACCGGTCACTGTGGATGATGCAGAAGTTGGGCAGTTCAATCCCAATATGTACGCGTTTACGGCTTTCAATCCGCACAGTGCTGCCATTCCTGTAACCCGTGTAAGCGGTGTTACAACAGTACTTGCCAAGCCAAGATCGGGCAGTATCTCCGGAAAAGCGGCCGTTATGGATCTCTGGGGATATTCTCCGGATTCAATGGCTGTCAAGAAAAGTGGTGCACTGGTTATGAATCTGCCATCATCAACCGGTGGTGGCTGGTGGGATAACCGCAGTGAAGAGGAGATCAAAAAGCAGTACGATCGTCAGATCAAAGAGATCAACGACTTCATTTCAAAAGCACGCTTTTATGATAACATGATGAAAGCTTACGAATCAGATCCATCCGGAAAAACTAAACCGGACCATGATCCAAGAATGGAAGCTATGCGAGAAGTTCTTAGCGGTGATGTACCAGTTATCATCACTGCAAATAGTGAGCAGGAGATCCTGGATGCTATTGAATGGGCAGGACAACAAGAAGGCATGAATTTTATTCTGGCCGGAGCCAACGAAGGCTGGAGAGTAGCTGATGAGATCGCTGAAGCTGGAATGGGTGTGTTAACGACCACACTGTACACTCCAAGCCGTGATTATGATAATTATCAGCGTCCCTACCAAAACCCGGGACTGATGGCCGAAGCCGGTGTTAAAGTAGCCATCGTGTCAGACGACACTGAGAATTCCAGAAATACAACATTTGAAGCGGGATATGCAGCTGCCTATGGCATGGGCACTGAAGAAGCTCTTAAAGCTGTGACCATCAATCCGGCTGAGATGTTTGGTGTAGCCGATAAGATCGGTTCCCTGGAGGAAGGCAAACAGGCCAATTTGTTCATTTCTGATGGTGATCCGTTCGAACCGTTAACCAACATCGAACAGGTGTTCATTAAGGGATTCAAGATCCCAATGCAAAGTCGCCACTCTCAATTATATGATGAGTTCCTCGACAGGGATGCAGTGAACAAATAATCAGAGATGATTAAAACCTATTAAAACCAAACCCTGCTTTATAAATAAGCAGGGTTTTTTATTTCACAAGCAGTGAAAATATCCCGATATTCAAAATCTAAATCTAAGCTGTTATAAATTAGTATTTAAATGAAAGATTTTATCCGTATTGCGTCAGGACAAGGATTCTGGGGCGACCTCCCCAATGCACCGGTTAACCAGGCTAAAAAAGGTCCCATTGATTACCTTGTGATGGACTACTTGGCTGAAGTAACCATGTCGATCATGCAAAAACAACGTATGCGTAATCCTGATTGGGGTTATGCCCGTGATTTTGTATCGGTGGTGGAACAGGTTCTTCCGGAGATCAAAAATGATGGCATTAAAGTGATCAGTAATGCCGGAGGGGTTAATCCCATGGCCTGTAAGGATGAGATCCTTAAAATAGCTAAGGAAAAGGGATACACAGATCTGAAAGTAGCCGTGGTTGATGGAGATGATATTCTGGATCAGATCGACGAACTGATCAAAGAAGGCCACACCCTTAACAATATGGACAATGGAAAGTCCATAGCTGAAGTTAAGGACGAGCTGCTAAGCGCCAATGTTTATTTTGGTTGTTGGCCAATTGTGGAAGCGCTTCGAACGGATGCTGATGTTATCATAACCGGTCGCGTGACTGATACCGGACTCACTTTAGCTCCAATGATCCATGAATTTGGATGGGAAGCCGATGATTTTGATAAAATGGCTGTGGGGACCATTGCCGGACACATTATTGAGTGTGGAGCTCAGGTATCAGGAGGTAATTTCACGGATTGGGAAAAAGTGGACGATTTTACGGAGATCGGTTTTCCGATCATAGAGGCTTATCCCAACGGAGATTTTTATGTAACCAAACATGAGAATACCGGAGGGTTGATCAGTGAAATGACTGTAAAAGAGCAGCTGTTGTACGAAATTGGAGATCCCTCTGAATATATCACACCTGATGTGATCGCAGATTTTACTTCTATTCAGGTTGAAGAAACCGATACAAACAGGGTGAAGATCACGGGTATAAAAGGTCACCCGGATACCCCAACATACAAGGTCTCTGCCAGTTATAATGATGGTTACAAACTTTCTGCTACCTTGGTGTATTGCTGGCCCGATGCGCTGAAAAAAGCCGTTAAAGGTGCTGAGATACTGAAAAGTCGAGCAGAATTACTTGACCTTGAATTTGACGCATTCCACAGTGAATACATTGGTTACAACGGGAATTCTGAGATTCCCGTAACGGATGAAGCTCTTGAGAAAGACCATGACGAGATCCAGCTTAGGGTATCCTTGTCAGGTAAAAGTAAAAGGGATCTGAATCGCTTTGGCATGGAGATCGCACCGTTGATCCTGACAGGTCCGAGTGGCGTAACGGGTTTTGCCGGTGGCCGCCCCAAAGCGAGTGATGTGGTAGCCTACTGGCCGGCATTGCTGGATAAAAAAGCTGTTAAACCGCGGGTTACTCTTTATGAGATCGATTAAACAATTCGGGCAATCGGTCTGCTAACAGTAAAAATAGAAGCATGAAAATTGCTGTTATTGGTGCGGGTATGTCCGGTTTGATCGTTGCCAGGGAGTTAAAAAAGGCCGGACATGAGGTCTTTATCCTTGAAAAGAGCAGGGGTTTTGGTGGAAGAATGGCCACACGGTATGTCAATAATGATAAAAGTTTAAAACTTGATCATGGAGTGCCCGGTTTTACCGCTGATTCATCAGAATTCAATTCTTTTGTTGAGGCTCTGATTAAAGCGGATATCGTAAAGCCGTGGACCGGCTCAATCACTTCCATACATTCAAAAGATGATCGAGCTGACGGCAATGCAAGATCGCAAAGATACTTTGCTCCCGGAGGTATGAACTCGATCGGAAAGTATTTAGGCAAAGATCTTAAGATTCACAATCAGCAAAGGGTTGTCAGGCTGGAACAAATTAATGACGATCATGACAATTTATGTTGGCAGCTGAAATGTGATTCCGGTTTGTTGATTGAAGCTGAGGCTGTGGTAATATCTTGCCCGGCACCACAAACTATTGAAATTCTCAAAACGCCCGAAGATCAGGAGAACATATCGGGCCTGATCAAAAAGCTGCAGACAGTGAAGTATGACCCTGAGTTTGCTTTAATGGTCGTCTATGATGGAATTGAACCATTAGAGTGGGATGTTTTAGATGTAGAGGATACGGTCATAAAGTTTATTTCAAATGAGTCTAAAAAACGTGATCTTGGAAAGGTGTCTTTAGTTGTTCATTCAACGACTGATTTTGCGATTTCAAATATGGATAAGGAAAGGGAAGAGGTTGCTTTATTGATGTTAAGGCAACTACACTCAGTACTTGGCGAATGGGCTGAAAGCCCAAACTGGAAACAGTTACATTTTTGGAGATACAGTCAGGCTAATAAATGGTTAACAAACGATTTTATGGAAATCAGTGGAAACGGCACTCCTTTAGCTTTGGTTGGTTCCTATATGAATGGTAACTCGGTCGAGGCCGCGTATCTTTCCGGAATGAAACTCGGAAAACATTGGGCAGAACATTTGCCTGCAAACAAATAATAACTCATAAGCCATAACACCTTGAAAGGTTTGGGCGCAATAAAAGAATTAAATAAGTACTTAAAGAGATACAAGAGCACCATGATATGGGGTGTTCTGTTTTTAACTGCTTCAAACTTTTTCCTCATTTGGATCCCGGTACTCATCCGGCAAACCATGGATGAAGTTGAATCTCTTTCTGATGCCGGATTTCAGATCCCTGAAAACATCATCAAGACTCTGTTTAATACAGAAGCCTCTCTTGTTTTAGCACAGAATTCTCTGATATTGATCGGTACGGTTGTGTTGTATGGGATTTTGTTATTTGCAACTAGGCAAACTCTCATTGTTACTTCAAGAAAGGTGGAGTTTGATATCAGGAATGATATCGTTAAAAAACTCATGGATCTGCCACAGCGTTTTTTCACTGAAAACTCCTCCGGTGAGATCTATGTAAGGGCTACAGAGGATGTTGGTAAGGTACGTGATTATTACGGTCCTGTGATCATGTATAGTGTAAACACCGTGACAAGAGCCGGATTCGTGTTGGCCATGATGTTCATTGTCAACACAGAGCTTACTTACTGGGCCTTAATGCCTTTACCACTGATCTCGATCTTTGCCTACTGGATCACCGGGTACATTCATACACATTCAACCATTATTCAGGAACAATACTCCAGAATGGCAGGGCGTGCCAAAGAAACATTTTCTGCGATCCGATTGATCAAATCCTTTAATCGAGTGGATCATGAGCAGGAGTTATTTGAGAATGAAAGTGAAGATTACCGTAAGAAGAAACTCAGGCTGGATATGATCGAATCCATGTTTCACCCGGGCCTGAATTTTCTGATCGGAATTTCATTGTTGATCGTGATCTGGAAGGGGGGTGAAATGGTGATCGAAGGCACCATAACCGTAGGTAACATTGCAGAGTTTTTGATCTATGTGGCATATCTGACATGGCCGGTTGCCGCTTTGGGTTACACAACAAACCGGTTTCAGCGATCCCTGGCATCCTGGGATAGGATCAAGGAATTGCTGGATGAACCGATCGAAATTGAAAGCAAGGAAGACAAAGTCGAGGATGAGATCAAAGGGCGCCTTGAATTCAAACATGTAAGTTTCAAATACCCCGAATCAGAAGAATATGTTCTGAAAGATGTATCATTCACTATTGAACCCGGAGAAAATATCGCCCTGGTTGGCAGGACAGGGGCCGGTAAAACCACCCTGGTTCAGCTAATTCCAAGATTATTTGATCCGTCCGAAGGACAGGTATTGATAGACGGCCATGATCTTAAGGATTGGTCGTTAGACAAGATTCGGGAATCCATTGGTTTCGTCCCACAGGAAACATTCTTATTTTCAGATACGATTGGCGATAACATTGCTTTTGGAGTAGATAATGCCTCTGAAGAACTTATAGAACTTGCAGCTGAAAAAGCTCAGGTAAAAGAGAATATTTTGGATTTTGAGAAAAAATTTCAGACTATGCTCGGAGAACGAGGAATTACTCTTTCCGGAGGACAAAAACAAAGGACAGCTATTGCAAGAGCATTGATCAAAGATCCTAAAATATTGATCTTTGATGATTCATTAAGTGCCGTTGACACAAAAACAGAGGACGCCATTTTAAAACACTTAAGGCAAGAGCTTAGCGGAAGGACAACAATTATGATCAGTCATCGCATTTCAACTATTAAAGATGCGGACAAGATCTACTATTTGGAAGATGGGAAAATAACAGAAACAGGTACCCACGAAGAACTGTTAGCTCAAGAAGGCAAATACACCGCCATGTATAACAAACAGATTCTAGAACAGGAATTGGCAGAAATTTAAATAACATAAAAAACAGGGCTATTTGTTTGAAAGCAATGCCCATAAAAATCATATCTCACGGGAGAACATAAAATGATTGTAGTACCATTAGGAGTAGCATCAGCAACACCAACAGCCGTTCGGCATTTACCATCCGTTGCATTATGGAGAGAGGGCAGTGTCTTTCTTTTCGATTGTGGTGAAAATGCTCAAATGCGCATGTTACAGGCAGGAATCAAGAGATCAAAAATTGAAGGGATCTTCATCACTCATTTTGATGTAGATCACTATTCAGGACTGCTTGGCCTGTTGGCTACCCTTCAATTACAACGAAGGGAAAAACCCCTTACCATAACCGGTCCGGTTGGCATTAAAGAATTTGTAGAGTGGAATCTTAAATTTGCGGACATTCAGCCAAATTATGAGATCATATTCCATGAGATCAAAGACGATATTGACGTTGATCGTGTGATGGATGCTGATGAATATTATGTGGAAGCCCGCCCACTAAAGCACAATAAATTTTGCGTAGGCTACCGCTTTCAGGAAAAAGACAAGCCCGGAAAAGTAGATGCTGACAAGGCTGAAGAAATGGGCATTTCCAAAGACGAGCAATACAAAGAACTTAAAGCCGGAAATGATGTTACGCTTGAAGATGGAACGGTCGTTCAGTCTTCGGATATTGTAGGACATCCGCGCCCGGGTGATAGCTTTGCTTACGTCACAGATACAGAGTACACACCAAACGCAGTGAAACTGGCAATGAATACCAACATTTTGTATCACGAAGCTACTTTTGGTAAAGACCTGGATGATAAAGCCAGTGAAACCGGGCATTCTTCAACCGCAGACGCTGCCCGAGTGGCCACTGAGGCACAAACCAAATTATTGGTCATTGGTCACTTCTCAGCTCGTTACACCAACGCACACGATCTTCTGAAGGAAGCCCGTGAAGGATTCTATCCGGCATGGCTTGCAAACGAATTGCGCCCGATCTTCACCGATCCAATGCACGAAAGAGGCATTATCACTCCGAAAGTTGAGATCAACGAACTGGACGATAAATCAGGCGGCAAGAACTACAAGGGTAAGAAAAACCACAAAGGCGGAAAGAAAAAATTCCGATCCCGTAAAGGTGGGCCTAACCGTGGTAAAAGTAATTATCGCGGGAACCGAAGCAGCAGCTCAAATCGTTCTGATAGCCGCGGAAGCAGTAATTACAAACGTAAGACCTACGGTAGCAGCACATACAGTGCCAATATTAAGGATAAGAAAGATGATTCAGATTCTGAATCTTCACACCGTAACATTACTCCAAGGTCATCTTATGATGATTTTGACAGATTTTAATGAACTGAATAAGTGAGTAAATCTAAAAATTCTGAAGCCGTCGATACCACTTTGATTCGGCGGCTTTATTTTTTTCTAAAACCCTATAAGTGGTTCATTCTGTTAGCCATTGTGCTAACGTTGTCAGCCTCTTATTTAGGTACGATCCGTCCGAAACTGACTCAGATCGCAGTAGATGAGTATATCGCTACGGATGATTTTGAGGGGCTGTGGTGGATCATAACCCTACTTGCCGGAGCCTTACTTGGGGAGTTTATTCTGCTTGTATTCAATACTTATATCACGCGCTGGTTTGGTCAGAATGCACTCTTCTCTTTACGTAATACTGTCTTCAAAAAGATCCAGACGCTGAATGTTCAGTTTTTTGATAAGAACCCGATCGGAAAATTGATCACAAGAACCACCAGTGATATTGAGGCCCTGAGTGAATTGCTTTCAGACGGGGTGGTGGCTATCATTGGGGATATGTTCAGGATCATTTTCATCCTGTACTTCATGTTCAGCATGAATTGGGAGCTGAGTTTGGTGACCCTTACCGTTCTGCCCATCCTGTTTTATGCTACATTCTGGTTCAAAGCAAAAGTTCGTGTTACATTTTTGGAGGTCAGGGATAAGATCGCACAGCTCAATTCTTTTGTGCAGGAACACATCAATGGGATCGATGTTGTGCAGTTGTTTAACCGGGAGAAAAAGCAGCGCGAAAAGTTTGAGAAGATTAACGCAGGGCACCGGGATGCCTACATTGATACCATATTCTACTTCGCCATTTTCTGGCCGATCGTTGAGATCACGGCAAGTTTAGCTATGGCTTTAATTGTGTGGTACGGAGGCGCCAGAGCCCTAATGGATGGAGTGACCTTTGGCGTATTGTTGGCATTCATTCAGTATGCCCGGCAGTTCTTCCGGCCTATTCAGGGATTATCTGAGAAGTTCAATACCCTGCAATCAGCACTGGCATCCTCTGAACGGATCTTCGGTGTTCTTGATACGGAAACTCAGGTTGTTGAAACGGAGAACCCTAAAACGATAAAAGACCCCAAGGGTAAGATCGAATTTCAGAATGTATGGTTTAAGTACAATGAAGGGGAAGATCACGTTCTCAAAGACATTTCTTTTACAGCTGAACCGGGTGAGGATATTGCCATTGTAGGTGCCACAGGAGCCGGGAAGACGACGATCATTAATTTGTTACTGAGGTTTTACGACATTGAAAAGGGAAGTATCAAGATTGATGGAGTCGATATCAGAGACCTGACGCTAAATGATCTTCGGTCTCATTTTGGGTTGGTGCTTCAGGATAATGCACTTTTTTCAGGTACTATTCTGGATAATATCACCCTTGGTCATCCCAATATCACAAGGGAACAGGTCATAAATGCAGCTCACAAAGTTGAGGCTCATCGGTTCATAGAAAAACTTCCCAACAGTTATGATTATGTGCTGAAGGAACGGGGAGCATCCCTTTCCATGGGGCAAAGGCAACTCATTTGTTTTGTGAGGGCCCTGGTTTACAATCCCGAAATACTTGTGCTTGATGAAGCTACCTCAAGTGTGGATTCTGAAACGGAAGCTTTGGTTACTGAATCAAGTCGCCTGATGATGCAGGGCCGAACCTCCATTGTTGTTGCTCACCGGCTATCAACCATTCAACATGTGGATAAGATCCTTGTGATGCACAAAGGAGTTATCCGGGAGATCGGAAGTCATCAGGAGCTCATACAGAAAGAAGATGGGATCTATAAAAAGCTCTACGAACTGCAGTATAAAGATCAGCTTGTTGCAGGGGAGTAATTAAATTCAGAACAGCTCTGATTTTAAAAGAAATACGTCAACTCCTCTTACACATTTAGCTTGTGATTTTGTATTTTGAAGTAACTCAAAAAGGAGGAATTATGGCTACTGATAAAAAGAATTCCAAAGTTAAAAAAGACATCGAAGAAACCATCTACGATACCACAGAAGCTCTTCAGGATAAAGCAGAAGAAACTTACGATGCTTTACTGAACAGACTCAAGTATGAGCGCGATGGATTGGAAAGAGAACTTAAACATGAGTACAGAAATGCCCGCCGGTATGTAAGAAAACATCCGGAACAAGGTCTCGGTGTAGCCTTTGTAGCCGGTTTAGTATTGGGTGCGCTGCTTACTCGCAGATAATATTTTATTTACTATAACAGATGGCAATAAACTCAGATCGCTTGAACGAACTCTATGAGCGTATTGACGCGCTCAGGGGGTATCTTTGACTACGAAAAACGCAAAGTCAGAATCATAGAACTTACTGAACACACGCAGGATCCGGCTTTTTGGAATGATCCGTCTAAGGCTCAGTCCATAATGAAGGAACTGGATCACGAGAAAAGCCTGGTTGAAGGCTGGGATAAACTCAATGATCTGCGGGAAAGCATCAACGTATTTCTTGAATTTCAGGAAATGGGTGAAGATGTGGAAAGTGATCTGGATGCTGAATACAAAAAGCTTGAAAAGGCTTTGGAGGAAATGGAGCTCCGCAATATGCTTAGCGGACCTGATGACCATCGGGATGCTATTGTTACCTTCAATCCGGGAGCAGGGGGAACCGAAAGTCAGGATTGGGGACAAATGCTCTATAGAATGTACACCCGATGGGCTGAGAAATCCGGATTTAAGGTTTCAGTTGTGGACTATCAGGATGGAGATGTAGCCGGCCTCAAAAGTGCTACCATCGAAGTTTCAGGAGATAATGCATACGGCTTTTTAAAAGCAGAAAGTGGGGTACACCGTTTGGTTCGCGTATCACCATTTGACAGTAATGCCAGGCGGCATACTTCATTCTGTTCGGTTTTTGTGGCTCCACTCATCGATGATACCATCGAGATCGATATCAACGAAAGTGATGTAGAATTACAACGCTTTCATTCAAGTGGTGCCGGTGGGCAGAATGTGAATAAGGTGGAAACCGGAGTGCGTTTGGTGTGGGAAGGAGAGCTTTCTGACGGAAGAACCGAGCGGGTAGTTGCAGAATGCCAGCAGGAACGGTCTCAGCTCCAAAACCGGGAAAAAGCCATGGTATTGCTGAAATCCAGGATCTACGAGCTTGAAAAAGAAATTCAGGAAGCTGAAAAAGCTAAACTGGAAGGCTCCAAGAGTAAGAACGAATGGGGCTCACAGATCAGGAGTTATGTGTTTGATGACCAACGCGTAAAAGATCACCGTACCAACTACGAGACAAGTGATGTGGATGGCGTGATGGATGGAGATCTGGATGAATTCATCAAAGCTTACCTCCTGCAGGAAGTCGAAAACTAAGAGATGAAAATACCGATATCATGATCAAAGTTGGGATAACAGGTGGTATCGGTTCAGGAAAAACAACCTTCTGTAAAGAATGGGAAAAGCTTGGAGCGTTTGTACTCTATGCTGATGATTTCGCAAAACAGCTGATGACAGAAAATGAAGAGCTTAAACTAAAGATCAGAGAGGTCTTTGGGGAAAAGTCATATACTGAAAAGGGGGAATTGAACCGTTCTTATCTTGCTGAAGAGGCTTTTGCCAAAGGAAGGGTTTCAGAGTTAAATGAGATCGTGCACCCGGTGCTGTGGAAAGAAACGGATAAGCTGGCGGATCAAAAAGAAAAAAAAGGGGTTCCGGTATTTGCCAAGGAAGCGGCTATTTTGCTGAATAATGGCCGTCCTGAAGATATTGATTATGTGATCTTACTGTTAGCAGACAAAGATTTGAGAGTTAAGAGAACCTCAGAGAGGGACGGCGCAGCAGAAAAAGCAATTATTGATCGGATGACAAAGCAACCTGATTTTGAAAGCCTGACCCATTTAGCGGATTATATCGTAGAGAATAATGGTACGGTTGAAGAGCTTAAAACAAAGGCACGGGTAATCTATAAAGAGCTTAAAGGCCTGGCTCTCAATAATTAGTGGATCTTAAAAGATATTTTCTGATAAACATTCTTATATTTACAAAAAAGCGCTTCCAAAAACTTAATTAACACATGGTCAGTTCAAAAAGCAAAAGGCTTGAAACCTTAGAAGAATACATCATTCAGTCTCAAAACAGATTTCCGGGGGCAACAGGGGAATTATCACAATTATTGAGAGATATCAGTCTGGCTGCTAAGATCATTTCCCGGGAAGTAAACAAAGCGGGCATAACGAATATCCTTGGAGTTGATGGCTCCACCAATATCCACGGTGAAGCTGTTAAGAAACTGGATCTCTTTGCAGATCAGCAGCTTATTTCTGCTTTGGATCGTTCCCTGATCACCTGTATGGTTATTTCTGAGGAAAATGACGGTATTGTCAAACTCAGCAGTAAGGGGGGTAAATATATTGTGTATCTGGATCCGCTGGATGGTTCTTCCAACATCGATGTCAATGTTTCCATCGGAAGTATTTTTTCTATTTATATGAGAGAAGCCAGGTTTAACGGTAACCTCAGGGAAGATGACGCCCTTCAGCCCGGTACCAAACAAGTAGCAGCGGGATATGTGCTATACGGTTCAAGTACCATATTGGCATACACGACCGGACTTGGAGTATCGGTTTTCACGCTGGATCCCAGTATTGGAGAGTTTATTCTGAGTGACCGGGGAATCAAGATGCCTGATCATGGAGCTATTTACAGTATCAATGAAGGCAGCTATAATTCATGGGATCTTGGCCTGAAGAAATATATTAAATATTGTCAGGAGGAAGACCCTGAAACCGGACGACCATATTCAGCAAGGTACATTGGCTCTATGGTTGCCGATATTCATCGCACCCTGATCAAAGGTGGTATCTTTATCTATCCTCACAGCAGTAAATATCCAAATGGTAAGCTTCGCCTGATGTATGAGTGTAATCCACTTAGTTTCATAATTGAACAGGCAGGAGGTAAAGCCACCAACGGTTCAAAACGGATCATGGAGATCGAACCCACTTCGATCCATCAGCAAACTCCTATTTACATTGGTTCAAAAGATAATGTAGATAAAGTCACAGAGTTTCTTCAGCAGTATAAAGAAACTGAAGCTGTTTAAGACGAATTAGAATCTGATCCTGTAACCTTCACGAATGTCGTTGGATACGGCATAACCTCCGTTTGTTTCCACAACATATTTTGCGGGAGCATCACTGGGTAATTGTTTGCTGTCAAACGGAGCTGTGTTGTGATGAATCCGAACAATAACACTGTCTGCATTTACAAACATGATATCGAGGGGCAACGGAGTATTGGCCATATAAAAACTAAGCGGTTCCTCTTCCGGAAATATAAATAACATGCCTGCATCGGCGGGCAGGTCATTAACATCCATCAGTCCCTGATTTCTCTCGTCCTGATCATCTGCCAGTGCTACTCTTACCTCAGATACTTCGTTTCCGGAGGGATCCAGAAAGGTAACTGACTCCGTTAGGTCTAAAACCCTGCCTTTTTTTGTGTCCTTTTGAGCTTTGTTGTCGGAAGAACAGGAAACTCCTGTAAATACTAATAACAGGGTAATGATAGAAAAATATGACGTTCTCATAAGCAGATTGATTTCTTGAACCGTGGGTTTGATTGATTGAAGAGTTTACAAATTAGAGTAAAAGAGAATCATAATAAAATGATTATATTCTCAATCTCGTTGATTCGTTGAAATTTAGGCGAAATAAGCCTACCTTTAAACAGCAGTGAGCGTCGGAAGGCACTCGCTTTTTTTTGTTTCAGAATTTAGTGTACATGCAGATAGATATCATTAAAAATATTAAAGACTTAGCTGAACCTCTTGCAAAGGAGAAGGGTCTTTTTGTTGTGGATGTTGAACTTAAAACAGGAAGTGGTCAGGCCGAACTTTGGGTTTTGCTTGACAGTGAAGAAGGTGGAGTCAACATAGGCGCATGCTCAGATATCAGCAAGGAACTCGGTTTTTTGATCGAAGCCCATGAACTTTTTGACAAAGGTTACAGGCTGAATGTATCATCTCCGGGTTTAAGCAGGCCATTAAGTGATAAACGTCAGTATAAAAAGAATGAAGGGCGTGTGGCTACCATTAAATTCAAGAATACGGAAGGCGAGTACAAGAAAATTGAAGGTGTCATAACCGGCATCACGGATGATACAGTTGCCATCACGGACGAAGAAGAAGTTGAAACAGATATCCCGTTCGAGGCCATTGTTGAAACCAAAATTATCCCCGTAATTTAACTAAACAAGACTAATGCAGAACGAATTATCAAAACAGATCATCTCCTCGTTTGCTGAGATTGCCCATGAAAAGGGCATCGATCGCGACATGTTACTTTCCATTCTGGAAGATGTATTCAGGACGATGATCAGAAAAAAATATGAGTCTGATGAAGCATTTGAGGTGATCCTGAATGCTGACAGGGGAGAGATACAGATCTTGCACGTGCAGGAAGTTGTGCCGGCTGATGAATTAACGGATCCTGTTGCTGAGATCTCTTTTGAAGATGCAAAGAAAATTGATCCGGATATTGAATTGTATGATGAACTGGCTCAGGAAATTCAGATCACTGACTTTGGCCGTCGTGCTGTTACCATGGCGCGTCAGCAACTGGCCCAGCGAATCCGCGAGATCGAAAAAGACAATATTTACGAAGATTACACAGATCGAGTAGGTGAGATCATTCTGGGAGATGTTTATCAGGTTCGCCAGAATAAAGATATTCTTGTAAACCACAACGGCGTTGAGCTTCTGCTTCCTAAAAGTGAGCAGATCTATAAAGACCGTTTCAGAAAAGGGGATACCATACGTGCCGTTGTAACGGAAGTTCGTATGAAGAATGGTAACCCAACGGTCATTATTTCCAGAACATCTGAATTATTCCTCGAAAGATTATTTGAAAACGAGATACCTGAAGTATTTGACGGAATCATTGAATTGGTACGCATTGCCCGTGCACCGGGTGACCGCTCAAAAGTAGCCGTGCTTTCACACGATGAACGTGTGGATCCGGTTGGTGCCTGTGTGGGGATGAAAGGAATTCGAATTCATGCTATCGTACGTGAATTACAGAATGAGAATATTGATGTGATCAACTTTACACCCGATAAGTTCGAATTTATAAAACGTGCTTTACAACCAGCTGAGGTATTAAAAGTTGAGCTTGATGAAGAGAACAAGCATGCCAACGTACTGGTGCCTGCCGATGAAGTGTCTAAGGCGATCGGTAAGGGAGGCGTTAATATTCGACTGGCTTCAAAATTAGCCGGTGTTGAAATTGACGTGTACCGTGAAGTGGAAGCAGAAGATGATATCGACATTGATGAATTTGCTGTTGATTTCGGTGAGGAAGTGATCACCATGCTTCATAACATCGGTTGCGATACGGCACGAGCCGTACTCGAACTGAGTGCAGAAGAATTAGTTAGCAGAACGAACGAAGAAATAGATCCTGAGCTTGCTGAGAAAATTATGAGCGTAATTGCATACGAATTTGAGGACGAGGCTTAAATCGGCAATTACGAATAAAAATTCTTAGTTTAATAAGCTCACATTCAAAATTTATATATGACGTCTAAAAGACCTAAACCATTATTTAAAGTTGCATCTGAATTCAATGTAGCCACACAATCGATCGTGGATACGCTGACAGAGAATGGATTTGATGCGGCAAACCGTCCGAATTATAAAGTAACACCTGAGATGTACGAAGTGCTGGATCAGGTTTATGGAGACGATAAGGCTAAGAGTGCGGATCACGAAAAAGCAAGAGAAGAGTACGAGAGCCGCAGAAACCAGATGATGAACAAGAGTAACGACAGCGTTACGATTGATAATGTTCTGGAGCCTATTGAAGATAGTATTGGTTTGGAGCCTGAAGACGATACGCCTGACCTTGAACCTGAGGAAGATCTGCAGCCTGAAGCAGACCTGGAATCTGAGGAAGTTGAAGATGTCGAAGAGACTGAAGAAGCAGAGGCTGAAAAAGAAACTGCCGAAGAGGATGAACCGGAAGTTGAAGCAGAGCCTGCTGAAGAAGTAGAGGATGACACTGCTGGTGAACCTGAAGAAGAGAAGATCGCAGCTTCTGAGGAAGATCAGGATGAAACGGACTCTGAAGATGTGGATGATGAGGACGAGGACGACGACGACGACGACGAAGATCTGGAAGAGGATGATCTGGACTCTGATGAAGAAGAGGACGATGACGATGACGATGAAGACGAAGACGAGGATGCCGACGAAGAGGAAAGTGAAGAAGAGATCATTCGTGGTTCTGCCGGTAAATTAAAGGGAACTAAAGTATTAGGTAAAGCTTCTTTCACGTCTGATATCGCTCAAAGAAAACCTCGTAAGAAGCGTAAGAGAAGAAAAGATAGAAAAGACGACGATTCCTCTAAAAAAGACGATAGTAGTTCTAAGAAGAGTTCCAAGAAAAAACGTAAGCGTAAAACAGAGATCGACGAGACTGACGTTGACAAGATGATGCGTGAGACCATGAAGAAGATGCAGTCTTCTAAAACGGTTGGTAGTAAGCGTGCGAAACGACGTCGTGAACGAAAAGAGGAACGTGAGGAAGAACTGCAAAAGCAGCAGGAAATGGAAGAACTCGAGTCCGATATTATCGAGACTACCGAGTTCATTACTGCCAACGAATTGGCAGACCTGCTTGATGTTGGAGTAAATGATATTATTTCCGTTTGTATGTCCATTGGGTTAATGATCACCATTAACCAACGTCTGGATGCAGGTACCATAGAATTGGTGGCCGAAGAATTTGGTAAAGAAGTAGAATTCATTGATGCTGAAGAGATCGATGAAGAACTCACCATACCTGAAGATGCAGAAGAGGATCTTAAACCACGTGCACCGATCATTACTGTAATGGGTCACGTTGATCACGGTAAAACCTCTTTACTTGATTACATTCGTGAAGAGAAAGTAGCAGCCGGAGAGGCCGGTGGTATTACTCAGCACGTTGGTGCTTATCAGGTTGTACATAATAAGAACGAGATCACTTTCCTGGATACCCCGGGTCACGAGGCCTTTACGGCTATGCGTTCCCGTGGTGCTCAGGCTACCGATATTGTAATTCTGGTAGTTGCGGGTGATGATTCTGTGATGCCCCAGACGATCGAGGCGATCAATCACGCGAAAGCAGCCGGTGTGCCAATTGTAGTGGCCATCAATAAGATGGATAAGGAAGGAGTAAACCCGGACCGAATTAAGGCCGAACTGGCTGAACACGATGTTATCGTTGAGGAATACGGTGGACAAGTACAGTATGCTGAGGTTTCAGCTCACACCGGACAGGGTATTGAAGATCTGCTTGAGAAAGTATTGATCGAGTCAGAATTGCTTGAATTACAGGCTAATCCTAACCGACGTGCGGATGGTGTGGTACTTGAAGCCCGCTTGGATAAAGGAAAGGGAATTGTAGCAAACATCCTGGTTCAGGGGGGTACCCTCAAAGTTGGCGATCCGTTTGTAGCAGGACCTTGTTTCGGTCGAGTTCGTGCCATGGAAAATGACCACGGTCAGCGTATTCAGGAGGCCGGACCTTCAACTCCTGTACAGCTTATGGGTTTTGATGATATGCCACAGGCCGGTGATAAACTGGTAGTAGCTGAAGATGAAAAAATTGCCAAAGAAGTTGCAAACGAGCGTATGCAGATCCGCCGTGAGCAGGCCATGCGCAAGACCAAGCATATGACGCTTGATGACATTTCACGTCGCCTTGCACTTGGTGAAGTATCTGAACTTAATGTGATCGTTAAAGCGGATGTGGATGGATCCATTGAAGCCCTTTCCGGTTCACTTCAGAAATTAAGTACAGATGAAGTAGCGGTTAATATCATTCACACCGGAGCCGGTGCCATTTCAGAATCCGATGTTCTGTTGGCCTCTGCATCTGATGCCATTATCATTGGTTTCCAGGTCAGACCAACCGCTCAGGCACGTAAACTGGCTGAAGAGGAAGAAATTGATATTCGACTGTTCAGCGTGATATACGATGCCGTTGATGAGGTTAGAGATGCTCTTGAAGGGCTTCTTTCACCTGAGATCAAGGAGCAGATGATGGGTGTGGTAGAAGTTCGAGAAACCTTTAAAGTCTCTAAAGTTGGTACGATTGCCGGTTGTTATGTGACCGAAGGTAAGATCGAGCGTAACAATCCGATCCGATTGGTTCGGGATGGCGTGGTGATCTATGACGGAGAGATCGATGCCCTGAAGCGCTTCAAAGACGATGTAAGAGAAGTAACTTCCGGTTACGAATGCGGTATCAGTATTAAAGGATACAACGATATCAAAGTCGGAGATCAGATCGAAAGCTACAAGATCACTGAGCAGAAGAGAACACTTGAAGACTCAGCCGGTTAATATTTATACAAAAGGTCCGGTTGAGCTTTCAATCGAATCCTTTCAATTCATTTCATACGAATCACTCACTTAATATTTCAGTAATGGGATTCAGGCCAGAACGATTAGCTGCAGTAATCAAAAAAGATCTGGGACAGATCATTCAAAGGTCCTACCAGCCCGACGGTACGTTTGTAACGGTAACCAATGTGATCATGACAGATGATCTTTCGATAGCAAAGGTGTATCTAAGTGTATTTGCACCCGGCCGTGATGACAAACCTGTGTATGAATATCTGGATGATAAAACATCCGAGATCAGATATGAGTTGGCTTCAAAAATTAAAAATCAGGTCCGCAAAATTCCTGAACTGCACTTTTATCAAGATGATACCGCCGAATATGTGAACAAGATCGAGCAGGTCTTTAAGAAGATCGACATTCCTGAAGGGGAGAAGGATAGCTCTGATTCTGAATAAATGGCGACAGCACTTCCATTAGAGGATATACCGGTTTTTGGTAAACACAATTTACCGAACAAAGAAACGGACCTGCCAGCAGGAGCTATTTTTCTCATCGATAAACCATTGGAATGGTCCAGTTTTGATGTGGTTAAATTTCTCAGAAAGCGGATTAGGGTTAAGAAAACAGGTCATGCCGGTACTCTTGATCCACTCGCCACGGGACTGCTCATTTTATGCTGTGGGAAAGCCACAAAATCGATATCCATGATACAGGATCTGCCAAAGACCTACCTGGCAGAGATAACCTTCGGGAAATCAACTACAACCTATGATGCTGAGGGTGAGATCGACGAGGAAGCAGGGTGCGAACATATTGATGAGGAGCTGATAAACAATATTCTGGAATCAGCATTTAAAGGCACTGTCGATCAGATCCCGCCCATGTATTCTGCCCTAAAGTATGGGGGTAAGAAATTATATGAACTGGCCAGGAAAGGTGAAACAGTAGAACGCCCACCCAGGCAGGTAACCTTTCATGACTTTGAGATACTTGATTTTCAAAGTCCAAAACTAACACTCAGGGTTAAATGCAGTAAAGGTACTTACATTCGTTCACTTGCCAGAGATCTTGGAGAAGCTTTAAATTCAAAAGCCTATTTGAGTAAACTGGAACGAACCGCTATCGGACATTATTTAGCAGATGATGCCCTTACACCACATGAAATGGGAGACAGGTTGAAAGAGATATGGCTAGACTGATCGAACTTAAAAATATTGAGCATGTACCAAATACTGTGGTAACGGTTGGTACTTTTGATGGCGTTCACAGAGGTCATCGGGCACTTATTGAGACAGTAGTTGATAAAGCCAGAAAAAGAAATGCCCGCAGCGTGGTTGTAACATTTGACCCACATCCCAGAGAGATCATCAATCCCGGTAAAAGTGGGATTCAGATGTTAACCTCACTAAAAGAACGATGTGAACTCTTGGAAGATGTTGGCGTTGATGTGCTTTTGGTGATTCCATTTGACCGTGATTTCTCATTATTAACTTCTGAAGAGTTTGTTCGAGAAGTGATCTACAAAAAGGTCGGAGTTTCGGAGTTTGTGATCGGATACGATCATCAATTTGGCAGAGATCGGGAAGGAAGTATTAAAACCATTGAAAAGCTGGGCAAGGAATTGGGATTTGCCTCATACGTCGTTTCTAAACAGGAAATGGGTGATGTAACCATAAGCAGTACCCTGATTCGTAAAACTTTATCAGAAGAAGGCGATGTTAAAAAAGCGGCCGATTATCTTAACCGGCTTTACCTGTTAAATGGAATTGTAGCGCACGGAAATAAAAGGGGAAAACCCATTGGCTTTCCGACGGCCAATCTGAAGCCTGAACATGAAAATAAGGTCATTCCAAAGAATGGGGTTTACGCAGTAAAGGTACGGGTTGAAGGTAATTGGTATGGAGGTATGATGAATATTGGTATCCGGCCAACCTTTGAAGGACAAGAGCGAACCCTGGAAGTGAACATATTCGATTTTCATGATGATATATATGGTCAAACCATTCAGGTGCGCTTTATTGACAGGATCAGGGATGAAATGAAATTCGAAGGGATCGAGGATCTCAAGGCACAACTTTCAAAGGACAAACAAAAGACTTTAGAATTATTAGGATGAACCGGTGTTATCCATGAATAATTAATAGGGAGTAGGATTGTCCATTACGCTAAAAACCCCTATCTTTCAAAACTATAAATCGATTTATACAAGTACTAATTAAACCATTGCAATGAGCATAACCGCAGAAGAAAAAAAAGAAATCTTTAAGAAGTATGGTAAAAGTGAAACCGATACCGGTTCCACTGAAGGACAAATCGCCCTTTTGACCAAAAGAATTAACGATCTGACTGAGCATTTAAAAGACAACAAGCTTGATCACGCATCACGTCGTGGATTGTTGAAAATGGTTGGTAAAAGAAGAAGATTGTTAAACTACCTCATGAAGAACGATATCGAGAAGTACAGAGAACTCATCAAAGACCTCGGTATCCGTAAGTAATTTATACGCTATAAAAGGCTCCTGATGTTGGAGCCTTTTTCAATTTATCCTGCCAGTCCTTCATATCTTATCTGTTGTTGGCAGGGTGTAGTAAATCCAAAAGACAAAGAAGACAAATGAAAGAAGAAATAAGAAGTGTAGAATTTGCACCGGGAAAGGTGCTATCAATTGAAACAGGCCGGATTGCCAAGCAAGCCGATGGCGCTGTAGTGGTTCGTATGGGAGATACCCAGGTATTATGTACTGCTGTGAGTGCAAAAGAACCTAAGCCGGGTCAGGGATTCTTCCCGCTGGTTGTAGATCACAGAGAGAGTTTTTCAGCCGGTGGACGATTCCCCGGTGGTTTCATGAAGAGAGAAGGTCGTCCTTCTGAAAAAGAAGTACTCGCAAGTCGCCTGATCGACCGCAGTTTGCGTCCTCTTTTTCCAAAAGGTTATTTATGTGAAACACAGATCATCTCAAGCGTACTTTCTTCAGACGGAGAAAATGACGGTGATGTTCTTGGTGGATTTGGAGCTTCAGCCGCTCTTCATATGTCTGATGTTCCATTCGATGGTCCAATGGCCGAAGTAAGAGTTGGACGTGTGGATGGTGAATACGTGATTAACCCAACCCTTTCTGAGCTGGAGAATAGTGACATCGACATGATCGTTGGTGGTACTGCCGATTCTGTTCTTATGATGGAAGGTGAAATGGGTGAGATCTCTGAAGATGAAATGCTTGGAGCGATCAAAGCAGCTCATGCTTCTATTATCACCCTGTGTGAATTTCAGGAAGAATTAAGAGAAGAATACGGTAAGCCTAAGCGCGAATTCGTGCCTGAAGGTTATCCTGAGGAAATCGAAAACAAAGTTCGTGAACTGGCGACTGACAAGATCAAGGAAGTTGTAAATATTGGTCTTGGTAAAGAAGAATACAGTGAAAAGCTCAACGAAGCCAAAGATTCTGTAGTAGCAGAGCTTGAGGAAGAATACGAAGAAGAGATTGGTACCATTAAGGATATTCTTGGTGATATCGAGAAGGAAGAACTTCGTAACATGATCCTCGAGAAAAAACGACGCATTGATGGTCGTAATCCTGAAGATATTCGTGATATCTGGACTCAGGTTGGATATCTTGCAAGAACTCACGGTTCAGCGATATTTACCCGTGGCGAGACCCAGGCTCTTGTTTCCGTAACACTCGGTACCAAGAAAGATGCTCAGGGTGTTGATACCTTATTTGACGAAGAAGACAAGAAATTCTATCTGCACTACAACTTCCCTCCATACTCTGTTGGAGAAGCCGGATTCCTCAGAGGACCCGGACGTCGTGAGATCGGTCACGGTCATTTGGCTGAACGTGCCCTGAAAATGATGATGCCATCGTTTGATGATTTCGGATATGTGATCAGGATCATTTCTGACATTACCGAATCTAACGGTTCATCTTCAATGGCTTCAGTTTGTGGTGGTTCTATGGCCCTAATGAGTGCCGGAGTTCCCCTCAAAAAGCCGGTTGCAGGTATTGCAATGGGAATGATCGTTGGAGAGAATAATTCAGTTGTTCTTTCTGATATCCGTGGCGAAGAAGATTTCATGGGCGACATGGACTTTAAAACTGCCGGTACCGCTGATGGTATCACAGCTTGCCAGATGGATATGAAAGTGAAGGGAATTTCTTTCGAAGTGATGGAAGAAGCCCTGAAACAAGCTCATGCCGGACGTATACATATTCTTGGTAAGATGGCTGAGACCATTTCAAAACCAAGTGAAACCCTGTCAGAATATGCTCCTCAGTTCATTAACATGACTATCGACGGAGATATGATCGGTGCGGTTATTGGTCCAGGCGGTAAAGTGATCCAAACGCTACAAAAAGAAACAGATACTGAGATCTGGATTGAGGAAGACGAAAGTGGAAAAGGTAAGATCACCATTTCTGCAGACAGTCTCGATAAAGCGGAAGACGCTCAAAACAGAATTAAAGCAATCACAGGTCAGCTCGAAGAAGGGGCAACTTACAAAGGAGAAGTGAAGTCTATCAAAGACTTTGGTGCTTTTGTTGAGATCGCTCCGGGAAGAGACGGCTTGCTGCATATTTCTGAGATCGACCATTCTCACGTTAAAAATGTAACTGATTACATGAACGTAGGTGATGAGATCGAAGTTAAACTGCTCAAGATCGAGCCGGGTAACAAACTCAGATTATCCAGAAAAGCACTGCTGGCTAAAGACGAAGAAGAGTAAGTCTTTAGACTGAAAGCTTATTATATTTGCTCCGCTCATAAACAATGAGCGGAGCTTTTTTATTTAAAGATTATTCATGAAGATGGAAAATACACGCGAAGTAGATTTTGTTAATAAAAGCACCCTTCCAAACGGTTTAAGGATCGTAACCGAACATATAGAAAGTGTTAAAAGCGTAACCGTTGGAATATGGGCTAAAACCGGGGGGAGGCATGAATCAGCCGATAAAGCCGGGGTAACTCATTTTTTGGAACACATGTTGTTCAAGGGAACCGACAGCCGGTCTTCTTATGATATTGCACTAAGTATGGAATCGGTTGGCGGTTATCTGAATGCGTTTACCTCCTCAGAATACACCTGCTATTATTCACGATGTGTGAACACCCAGCTTGAAAAAGCGCTTGATGTTCTATCTGATATGGTGCTTCATCCAGCCTTTCCGGAGGAAGAAATTGAGAAGGAAAAAAAGGTGGTCATTGAAGAAATGAAAATGTACCGCGATTCCTCTGATGATTATCTTTTTGAAGCTTTCAACAGTAAGATCTTTGAAGGGCATGAACTGGGCCGGCCTGTTCTTGGATTCGAGGAAACCGTTTCTGCCTTTAGTCGACAAGACCTGTATGATTACATGAAGGACAGATACTATGCGGGTAATCTGTTGGTATCAGTAGCAGGAAATGTAGATCATGACAGGGTAGTAGAGTTAGTTACTTCCTATTTTGAGAAGCTTGAAACTGAAAACAGGGATGAAAGTGAGCAACCCCTTCCTGAATTTAAAAAAGAAGACCTTCGGTTATCGAAGCCGATTGAACAGACTCACTATATTTATGGTCGCAGAGGACTGAATTATGATCATGAAGACAAATACCTGCTGTTGTTAGCCAATACGGTTCTGGGTGGAGGTATGAGTTCCCGATTACATCAGAATGTGAGAGAGAAGTATGGATATTGCTACTCCATTCAAACCTTCAATCAATCCTATACCGATACCGGTCTGTGGGGAATTTATGTAGGTACCGATAAGGATTACGTGGATCATGTAAGGGAATTGATATTAAAGGAATTGAAGACCATGCAAAACGAGCGTATTCCTGAAAAAGAACTGGCTGAGGCTAAATCACAACTAAAAGGTAAGTTGTTGCTTTCTCAGGAAAGCACCAGTAACCGAATGACCCGCCTTGCAAAAAGCGAGCTCTATTTTGGAAGGTTTGTTACCTTAGATGAATTAGTGGAGAATATCGATTCAGTTACATCCGAACAGATCAGAGACTTTGTGCAGGAATTCTTTGAAGATGAGCATTTTATGGAAGCCATCCTGTTACCAGAAAATTAGTAAACCGGTATAATATTGGGATAAAGCTTAACGCACAGGTTTTAAACTTTTGTTAACCGTTTCAACTTAAAACATATTTAATCATTATAGCATCAATACAATGACTTACATCAAGAATCTTTCAGAACACGTAGATCAAGAAGTAACTCTAAAAGGCTGGGTTTATAATTTCAGAAGCAGCGGAAGTTTGGTTTTCGTTGAAATGAGAGACGGTTCAGGCCTGACCCAATGTGTCATTGCAAAAGATGATGTACCGGAAAATGCATGGGAAGCAGCCACTTCACTTAAGCAGGAAAGTTCACTGGAAGTAACCGGAACGGTTAAAGCGGACGATCGGAGTGTTGGAGGACATGAGATCCATGTTTCTGATGTCAAGGTCATTCAGATCGCTGAAAATTACCCGATCACTCCCAAAGAACACGGGGTTGAGTTTTTGATGAACAACCGTCACCTGTGGCTGAGAAGTCAGCGACAGTGGGCCGCAATGCGGGTTAGAAATGAGATCATCTTTGCTATCCATACTTTCTTTCAGGGGCGTGATTTTGTTCAAATGGATTCCCCTATCTTTACCGGTAATGCGGCTGAAGGCAGTACCACTCTGTTTGAAACCGACTATTTTGAGGAAAAAGCCTATCTGGCTCAAACCGGTCAACTCTACGGTGAAGCCTTGGCTATGGCTCATGGATTGATCTACACGTTTGGGCCAACCTTCAGGGCTGAAAAGTCTAAGACACGACGCCACCTTACAGAATTCTGGATGATAGAACCGGAAATGGCTTACTACGATTTGGAGATGAACATGGATCTGGCTGAAGATATGATCAAGGCGATCGTAAGCCGGGTACTGGAAAATTGTAAGAATGAACTTGAGATACTTGAAAGAGATATCAATGCCTTAGAAAAAATAGCTGATAAAGCCTTTGAACGTATGACTTATACAGAGGCCGTTGATATTTTGACGAGTGATGAGACGGCTGATATGCTGGATGAAATGGCTGAATCGAGACGTCAGGAAAAGATCGATCTTGAAAAGGAAGAAGAAGAGATCAAAAAAGAACATGGTTCGGCTAAGAAATGGAGAAAAGCTCAGATCGATCAGCGCATCAAGGACATTCACGCCCGGGTGGATCAGATAGACGAAGATCTGCGTAATATTCCAAGCTGGAAAGAATCAGCCCGAAACTTTGAATGGGGCAATGATTTTGGCGGAAGTGATGAAACCGTGCTCATGATGCAGTTTGATGTGCCGCTTATCGTTACCCACTGGCCGGCTGAGATCAAAGCATTCTATATGAAACGCGATAAAACCGATAAGTTAGCACTGGGAATGGACATTTTGGCTCCTGAAGGCTATGGAGAGATCGTAGGAGGGTCACAGCGGGAAGATGACCTGGGAGTACTTGAAGAACGAATTGCAGAAGAAGGACTGGACAAAGAAGTCTTTGAGTGGTATCTGGATCTGCGACGCTTCGGAAGTGTACCTCACTCAGGGTATGGACTGGGACTTGAGCGTACTGTAGCCTGGATTTGCGGACTTTCTCACGTAAGAGAGACCATTCCCTTCCCAAGAATGATGGGACGCCTTAAACCTTAAATTTGAAACGGATCGGTTTTTTAGTTCTTGGAAAAGATCTTACCCGATCCGGATTTTTCGTCTTTTGATTTTTCCTTATCCGATGAATCGGATGAGGATGAAGAGGTAGTCTTAGAAGTTGGTGTGCTCGAAGTATCCTCGATAGATACATTAGGACCCACATGCAGAGATCCTTTGATCTGTGCACCATCCTCGATCGAGATCTTTTTAGTGTAGATCTTGCCTTCAATAACGGCTGTTGACTTCAGGGTCAGTTTATCCTTTACCCGTACATCACCGTTAACGGTACCGGCGATTTCAGCTTCCTGGGAATGAACCTTACCATTAATAATGCCAGAGTCATTGAGTATGAATTTCATTTTAGAATGAACCTCGCCTTCAATGGTGCCGGCAATTCTCAGGTCTTCATTACAGTTGATATCACCCGTAATTTTGGTCGGTTTATTTATAAACGAGATCGCAGGGGATTGGTTACTCACTTCAGTATTCACGTTGGTTGATTTTCTATTTAGTATCATACCAAGGCAAACTTCGTTCATCAGAAATTGTTCCACATAAATTCACCCGAATAAGACATTTCATTAAAACGAACATTCCTTATCTTAGCCACCGATGGCACGAAAACAGAACAGTAATCAGATCTATCAGACGGTACTGGGAGAAATAAATTCCGGTAAACTCAAGCCGGTGTATTTCCTATGCGGTGAGGAAGAGTTTTATCTGGATCAATTACTGGATCAGTTTTCTAAGGTTATACCTGCTGAGCAAAAAGATTTTAATTATGACCTTCTGTATGGTCAGGATATCACTCCGGCTAAAGCTCTTTCCATTGCCCGGAGTTTTCCTATGATGGCAGAAAAGCGGGTACTTATTATCCGAAATTTTCTGCAATTAGGTAAGGGTGGAGGTGATGAAAGCTCTCCGGGTGGTCACATCAACGATTTTGTAGATTATTTTGAAAATCCGAACCCAACTACGCTGCTCATTTTGTTTGATGATAAAAAGCCGGCAGGGAATACCAAAGTTGGTAAAACCTTAAAGAAGAATCAGAATTGCGGGTACTACGAATTCGAAAGGATGGCAGATTACCTGATCCCGGATTGGGTGATCGATTGGGTAAGAAGTCATCATTCCAAAAATATTGAACCTGCCGCGGCACAGCTTCTATCTCAGTTTGTAGGTAACAACCTGCAGTTACTGTCCACTGAAATAGATAAAGTGTGCACTTTTGTAGACACTTCTGATACGGTTACTGAAGCCGATGTTAAAAAAATAATAGGCTCATACCGCGAATTTACGGCCATAGAGCTTAAAGACGCCATCATTGCCCGGAATATGGAGCAGGCACTCTACATTTCGGAACAGATGTTGCAACACACTAAATCAGACACGGGAGAATTGATTCGTCTCGTGGGGTTCTTTACAAGTGTGTTTACCAATGTCTGGCAAATTTTACGACTCTCTGAAAAGGGGATTGCTAAGAATCAGATCCAGAGTGAAATGGGTATCGGCAGTAGCTGGTATTTCAATAAACTCTGGGATGATGCCTCAAACTTTCGTTATGCTGAAATGCCCCGGATATTTGAAGCTCTTTTGGATGCAGATCGCTCCATAAAGGGATTCAGCACACTAGACTCCACTTCGATCTTATTCTTCCTGGTTAAGCGAATTATCGGATAATCCGGTTCGCGATTACTTAGTTAATCGGAAAATAAAATTGGAGTTTAGTGATGGATGCATTTCAAGCTGTATCAGTAAAACAGTATAGCGATGAAGATCTAATGGAGTATTTCCAGAATGGAAAAGAGGCTGCTTTTACAGAATTAGTGAGTCGATATCAGGACCGGTTGCATAACTTCCTGTATCGTTACACACACAATCACCAGGACTGTGAAGATCTTGTTCAGGAAACCTTTCTCCGGGTCCATAAAAGCAAGCATTCATACGAGCGGATCGCGAAATTCTCTACCTGGATGTATACCATTGCCCTGAATCTGGCTAAAAGCCTGTACAAGAAAAAGCAGCGCATGTATAAGGTTTCGATCCACAAAGATGAATCTGATCCGGATGACAGAGAGATGCATATAGAAGACTCTAACATCCTTCAGGATGATGCCCTTCATGAAAAGCTTTGCATGGAACAGCTGGAAAAAGCTCTGATGGAACTCCCCGAAGATTTTCGCGAAGTTATTATTCTTAGAGACCTCCAACAGCTTTCCTACGAGGAGATATCTGAGATCACTGAAATTCCAATGGGGACTGTAAAATCCCGAATTAACCGCGGAAGAGCCCAAATTCAGGCGCTGATCGAGGATTACGTTCAGTTGGGAACAAAATAGTTTGACCGAACTAAAAGGGAGTGAAGCATAACTTAGCAAACTCCCTTTATGAAGAATTACTTAGATAAAGAATATCATCCTGTCATCGAGGATTACATTTCAGATTATTTGGAAGATCGCCTTGATACGGTAGAGAAAAATACGTTTGAAGAGGTATTGGTTCACGATGATGATCTGCGTGATCTGACATTTTCTGCGAAAGAAGGAAAGAAGCTGTTGGATCAGTATCGAGAGATCAAGGCCAGAGATGGGTTCATGGAAAGATTAAATGAACGAATTGCCTCACAAAATTAAAGCTCTTGTGATCACCACAAACAGAATGGCTGCTAACAGAGATATGAAATTCCCGATCAGGAAGTAATCATTCGAAACTTTATTATTCTTTTGAAAACGGGTGCCGATCTTCAATGCCCCAAAGGCTATGATCACGTGAGGGAAGCCCGTTAAAAGACCTGTGACAAGAAATAACCTTTCTAACACACCTTTAAATACTTCCCTTCTGCGTTGTACCTTGCTGTCGCTGCTATTTTTTAGCCATCTGATGATAAAATGAAATGCAAGATTGATGGATAACTCCATGATCGCATAGGAAATGATGAGTAGCCAGATCCAATTCATAAGTGTTCGGTGGAGGTTACTATTGATTCTTTGATCAAATTGTATTCATGAACCATAAGGGTTTTACGGCGTTTCCATATTTGATCCCTGTTCTTGCCATGCTTTTCGCCAACTTCAGCATTATTATCATTATTGATCATATCCAGGATCAACTGATAATCATCCATTTTCCATGAACGAATAATACTGTCCATGACTTCAAATAACCGGTTTAGCTGTTGGGTCAGAACGGTGTTATCCAATAGGAATTGAAATCGTTTTCTGTCTCTTTTCTTGCTACCCAATAATTCCCGTGCTTGTGTTAAACCGGGTCCCATCATTTCATAAGCGATCTCCGGATTGATCTCAGTCTCTATCTTACCATAATGAACCACATAATGGAGTTTGAAATTAAGATTTTGGCGTAAACACTCTTCCTCATAATAAAATAGGGTACGTATTGCGGTTAGCAACGAATTGGGTATTCCTTGAAATTCGTCACCCAGGGTTATGGTATAAGGGGAGAGAAGGTCGTCCCTCAAAGCGTTATTACAACTTTCTGTAATATTATCCAGTTGCTTTTGCAGGGTTTGTGAATCGTAATCCTTGCTCGAAACAACGTCACCCATTAATATGTAGTGCATATTTCCCATTTTGAGAGGTGCTTTTATGGATTATACAATAGTTTCAATTAAAATGAAACAAATATAAATGTTTCAATAATAATGAAGCAGATGGTTTGGTGGCACTTTCTCTGAAACGATGATAGCAGGAAGTTATCGGGTTATTCTGTGTTGGTAGGTTTACAGAAGGCCGATAATGAATCCGGATGAAGGACACATTAATACTTCAATAGCTTGTCAAGCTGTTCTTCAAGCTTGGAATCTGCCATAAAGCCATTTTCAAGATTCTTATCGTGGGGGATAGGGATATCCATTGACGCACACCGCATGACCGGTGCATCCAGCCACTCAAAGCACTCCTCAGATATGATCGCAGAGATCTCGCTAAGCGGACCTAAGGTCAGTGAAGGCTCTTGCAGCAATAATACTTTACCGGTTTTTTGGACGGTGTTTCGAATAGCTTCCTTATCCAAAGGCAGTAAGGTTCTGAGGTCTAAAACTTCAATAGAGATTCCTTTTTCGGCATATCTATCTGCGTACTGCAGGGCCCATTGCAGTCCCATTCCATAGGTGATAATAGTGGCGTCAGTTCCTTCCCGGCGAATTTTGGCTTTACCCAGAGGCTCGTAATTAGCTTTATCAGGAATCTGATCTTTCAGGCTCCTGTAGAGTTTTTTATGCTCAAAGAATAGTACCGGATTGGGGTCGTAGAGGGAACTGTAAAGTAAATTCATGGCATCCTCAACGGTACCCGGAACCACTACTTTAAGTCCCGGTATTTGCATGAACCAACCTTCCACAGATTGGGAATGAAAAGGTCCGGCTCCTACACCGCCTCCATGTGGGGCTCTTATGGTTATATTCAATGGTGGAGCCCATCGGTAATGTGACTTGGCTATATTATTTACGATCTGATTGAATCCACAGGATATGAAATCAGCGAACTGCATTTCAACCACTGGCTTGAATCCTTCAAGAGCCAAACCCATAGCAGCACCTAATGCACCGGATTCAATAATAGGAGTGTTTCGTACCCGGTCTTTTCCAAATTGACCCAGAAATCCTTCCGTGATCTTGAAGACGCCCCCGTACTCTGCAACATCCTGTCCCATGATCAGATAACTACTGTCTTCTTCAAATGCCTGACGTAAGGAGGCCTGAATGGCATCCACAAAACGGTGTTCGTAGGTCACTCCGTTTTTATGTTCCGGCAAGGTATCGGGTTCGGGTGCATATACCCTGTTTAATTCTCGTTCTTCATCAAAAACGGGATCGGCAGCTTTTAGGGCCTTATTCAGGTCTACTTTGAATGATGCATCGACTTCCCCGGTGATCTTCTCAAAATCTTCTGTTGTAAACAATCCTTCAGCTTCCAGATACTGTTCAAATCTATGGATCGGATCTTTTTCGGCCCAGTTTTCAAACAGTACATCAGGAACATAATGCGTACCGGATGCTTCCTCGTGACCTCTCATACGAAAGGTCTTAGCTTCGATCAGAACCGGTTCACCCTGTAATGCAAGTTCCCTTGCCTTGCCTACCGTTTCCATAACCTCAAAGATGTTATTTCCATCAATGTTAAAGCCATGCATTCCATACCCTTTGGCTCTGTCAGAGAGGTGCTCACAGGCATACTGTTCTGACGTAGGGGTTGAGAGCCCGTATCCGTTATTTTCTATGATAAACACCACAGGCAGTTTCCAAACAGCGGCCAGATTCAAGGCTTCGTGAAAATCACCTTCACTTGTGGCTCCATCTCCACAAAATGAGAAAGCCACACCGTTTTCCTGCTTCAGTTTCTTGGCAAGTGCAAGTCCGTCAGCTACCGGCATCATTGCGGCAAGGTGTGAGATCATGCCTATGATCTTTTGGTCTGGGATCCCAAAATGAAAGGATCGGTCTCTGCCTTCAGTGAATCCATCGGCTTTGCCAAATAACTGACAAAAAAGAGGGTAAAGGGGGACATTTCTTGAAGTAAACACCCCAAGATTCCGGTGCATCGGTAAGATATAATCTTCCGGTTCTGTGGAAAGTGTAACACCTACACCTACAGCTTCCTGACCAATGCCGGAAAACCATTTACTGATCTTATTCTGCCTCAGTAACATCAGCATACGTTCTTCTATACGCCGGGGTAATAGTAACTTTTTGTAGATGTAAAGTGCTGTCTCTTTGGAAATCTTCTTGTCGGTAATAGCCACGCCGGAATCAAATTTGTGTTAAGTTTTACCAGCCCAATAGGTAAGCAAAAATTAGCGGAGCCACAATAGTAGCATCTGATTCGATTATGAACTTTGGAGTGTCTATTCCCAGTTTACCCCAGGTAATTTTTTCGTTGGGCACAGCTCCTGAGTATGAACCGTAACTCGTGGTTGAATCACTGATCTGACAGAAGTAAGACCAAAGGGGAGTGTCTGTCATCCCAAGGTCCTGTTCCATCATCGGCACCACGCAGATCGGGAAATCACCGGCAATACCACCACCGATCTGAAAGAAACCGACCCCGTTCGATGAGTGGTTCTTGTACCAACCTGCCAGCATCATCATGTACTCAATGCCCGATTTAGTGGCAGATGGCGTCGTTCTTCCCTCAATGCAGTGGGAGGCAAAAAAGTTACCGCAGGTAGAATCTTCCCAACCGGGTACAATGATAGGGATATTCTTTTCAGCTGCTGCCAGTAGCCAAGAGTTCTTAGGGTCGATCTGATAATCATCCTTCAGGTCACCACTCAGTAAAAGATCATAAAAGTATTCATGTGGAAAATAACGCTCCCCATTTTCACTTGCTTTCACCCATCGTTTCACCAGGTGTTCCTCAATACGACGCATAGCCTCTTCTTCAGGAATACAAGTATCGGTTACGCGATTGAAGTGCTGGTCCAGAAGTTCCTGTTCATCCTCCGGACTCAGATCCCTGTAATTCGGAATTCGTTTATAATAATCGTGAGCTACCAGGTTGAAAACATCTTCCTCCAGATTTGCTCCCGTGCAGGTAATGATCTGAACTTTATCCTGCCGTATTATTTCGGCCAATGACAGTCCTAATTCTGCTGTACTCATGGCACCGGCCAGGGTGATCATCATCTTTGCACCGGAGTTTAGCTGATCTTCGTAAGCCTTTGCGGCATCTACAAGTGAGGCTGCGTTAAAATGTCTGTAATGATGGGTAATGAATTCTGAAACAGGTCCTTTTTTACTCATGAGTTCGCAAATTTATAGCTTAGCATTTTGTAGTATAATTTGGCAGCAAGAAATTGAGGGGCTTTGATATTTTCGATCGGGGCAAGCTCCACAATATCGAAACCGATCACATCTTTTTGGGTAAATACTTTTTTGAGATATCTGATCATGGTGTTCCAGTCCATTCCGCCGGGCTCAGGGGTTCCGGTGGCCGGCATAATAGAAGGATCGAAAACATCCAGATCCAGGGTGATGTAAACCTTGTCCGTCATTTTAGATATTGACTCCTGCATCCATTCAGTTTGGCCATACATGTGTTCTGCAAAAAAGCATTTCTCACGATCCAGATAGGGAAGTTCTCCGGAATCCATGCTTCTGATGCCGACCTGAATCAGGTTTGCATTTTGAGAGGCATCATACACCGCACAGGCATGATTGTAAGGGGAACCGTGAAAATCCGGCCGTAAGTCTGTGTGGGCATCCAGTTGGAGGATCGTCACGTCAGGGTGAGCCTCATAAAATGCCTTGATCACACCAATACTGATTGAATGTTCCCCGCCAAAAAAGGTCAGGAATTTATCGGTCTTTAGAAGTTCTTTTGTTTTACCGTAAACGGTTTCAAAAACAGCCTCAGGGGAGGAATCCTCGATGATAGGTTCCAAAATATGAACTCCCTGTTCATAAACCTCACTATCGGTTTCAATATCGTAGATCTCCATATTCTCGGAAGCATCCAGAAAAGCTTCAAAACCTTTATCAGCACCTTTGCCCCAGGTGCTTGTGCCGTCATAGGGGATGGATTGAAGAAGCACTTTGGCGTTCTCGTAATCGTTGTGATCCCCTTCAATTCCTACGTAAATGTAATTATTCTTAATCATTGTAACCCAATATGTTAAGCATGTTGTCAACGGTTTGTTCATCACGGTACACATAATCAAACAGGTTACCGTTTTCGTCTTTATCTACCACAATGTGTTTTGGTGATGGGATGAGGCAGTGTTTGATACCGCCATATCCGCTGATGGAATCCTGATAGGCTCCGGTATGGAAAAATCCTATGTACAGCGGTTCGTCTTCATCGTTTGAATAGGCCGGCAGCAATACCTGCTGGTTGAGTTCTTCTGAATTATAGTAATCAGAATGGTCGCAACTGATCCCTCCAATATTGACCCGTTTATAGGGATTCTCCCATTTATTGAGTGGAAGAAGTATGAATTTTTCATTGATCGACCAGGCATCGGGAATGGTATTCATCAGGCTGTTATCAACCAGGTACCATAATTCTGTGTCATTTTGCTGCTTTTGTTCCAGTACCTGAAAGATCACCGCGCCGCTTTCACCCACGGTGTATTTACCAAACTCGGTGTAAATGTCAGGTTCCTCAACATTCGCATCCTGGCATGCTTCCTGAATGTTTCGAACAATTTCTCCGGTGATGTATTCATAATCAAAATCGAAACTCAGACTGTTCTGAATCGGAAAGCCGCCGCCAATATTAAGAGCCTTCACTGAAGGTACCAGCTGTTTGATCCGGGTGAATTGGTTCAGCGCCTTTTTGAACTCATTCCAGTAATACATGCTGTCATTGATACCGGAGTCCACGAAAAAATGAACCATGACCAATTCCACATTGTCATTATCCACGATCTTTTCTTTCACGAAATCAATGATCTCCCGTTTGTTGATACCAAGTCGGGAAGTATAATAGGACGCCTGAGGATCCTCTTCGATGGATATCCGTAACCCGATCTTGACCGGATGGTCGGTTTCCAATTCAGATAGCTTATCCAATTCGCGTGCATTATCCAGCACTGAAATGGAGTTTTTAAACCCTGCATTGATCAACCGGCCGATCTTCTTGATGTAATCATCCGTTTTATAACCGTTGTGCACAATGGTTTTGTCTGTGTTGAAGACGCCTTTGTGATATAGATTCTCGATCAGGTCGATGTCAAAAGAGGAGGAAGTTTCCAGGGAAACGTTTTCCTTGAGGGCGGTGCGTACAACGTGATTGAAGTGACAGCATTTGGTGCAATAACAAAACTCGTACTTGCCGGAGTAGTTATTCTCCTCAATGGCTTTATTGAACCACTGCCTTGCCTGCCCGATCCTCTCCCTGATCTTGGGCAAATAGGAAACCTTGAAAGGGGTTCCGTATTTTTTGATCAGTTTGTGGAGGTCTACATTGTTAAAATGCAGGGTGCCATCAACCAGTTCAAAGCCGTTTTGCGGAAAATGGTAGGTCTGGTCAATGAGGTCAAAATAATTATTCTTCATCAGGCAGGTACAGGTCGTAAGTAATTAATGGGATAACGGGGTCAAAAGAATACAAATATACGAGTTAATTGCAATGGATTAACTATGAGTTGAAGTTTTTTTATAAACGATCGTTCCGGAACTCAGGCTTTATGAAATTAGACATTCTCTTTCCATCTGCACTAAAGCTAAAAACAATGTAGATTTGATCCATGGTTAGTAAAACAGTCGGTGTAATTTTATGGATGATGCTATTCCCTGCAGGCTTTGTTTATGCTCAGGAGGTTAATTTTCGGGTTTATGAAGGAACCTCAGAGATCTCAATTCCCGATTCGGTTCAGCAAAAATTATCCGATAAAACAATAAGCCCCGAGATTCATTTATTGCAATGGTTTTCAGCTGAAGGTTACCTGAAAGCCAGGATAGATTCCATCACTCAAAACAGTGCTTTAGTCACCCGAAATTGTGCATTTGATCTTAAGGACCTGAGATGGCAGTACTCAGGGGCCAGAGACTCAGTGATCGTTCAAAATATTCAGCGGCCATATTCGCAGAAACTAATGCAGCAGATCATTGGATCCCATTTAATTGAATTGGCAGATAAAGGCTTTCCCTTTTCAAAAGCTGAGATCATACAAGTCAACCCTCAGTACGATGAATGCGCTGTTTCTGTGGAGGTAAATGTAGAAACAGGGATCAGGGCAACTTCAACGGATATTTTTTTTACAGGTCTCACGACTAACTCGAGGGAGTATGTTAAAAAGGTTTCGAGGTTTCAGGAAGGGCAGGTTATCACCCCGCATTACCTGCGTTTTATTCGCTCTAACCTGTTTGCAAGTGGGCTATTTAATTTTGCAGGGGAGGGACAGATCCTGTTACGGGATGGGCAGCCCGTGGTCGTGTTTGAGGTTCAGGAACGCTCTATGAATCAATTTGATGGATTACTCGGGTATGTGCCGGATGTGAATGGCAACGGGCAAATAGTGGGTGATGTGGAACTGGGTTTATGGAATGTATTAGCTGAAGGGAATGGACTGAATTTTCAATATCAGCGGCTGAAGCCGGAAACAAGTGAACTGGATGTAAGTGTGTCTCAGGACTGGCTCGGAGATATCCCCATAGGGTTGACAGCAGGATTCGGGTTTTATCAGAACGACACCACCTACCAATCACGACAGTTTGAATTTGGAGGCAGTTATAGGCTTTCAGGAGGGTTAAGGCTCATCGGTGGCATCGAATTGCAGTCTTCCATATCAGGAACCAATATTCCGGTTATTGTGGAACCTGATGGCAATAAACGAACAGGTCGGCTTGGTTTTGAGTACTCTAATTTAGACCGGTATGATGTGCCAACCTCAGGACATGCTTTGTCATTAAGCTACGGGATTTCAAGAAAGGACCTAAACGATGATTCGGTCGAGGTATTTGTACAAAACAGCTTAGATCTTGAAGTCAGGCAGTACATTCCGGTTATGGATCGGAGCGTGATCGCTCTTTCCATGCAGGGTTATTTTCTGGAAGCAGACCGGGTAACCTTGAACGATCTGTTTCGTTTTGGCGGAGCCAATTCCTTTCGGGGTTATGGGGAAGAACAATTCAGAGCCGGTCAGCTGCTTTGGGGCGATATGGAATATCAGTTTCTGATCGACAGAGAATCCTATCTGTTTGCCTTTGGAGCCTACGGTGCGTACCACCGGCCGCAGTTAATCACTGAAACTAACAATAACTTAAAAGTAACCAAGTCGCTGTACTCCATAGGATTTGGACTGAGTTATCAGACCCGGATCGGCCGTCTGAAGTTTACCTACGCCATCTCCCCGGAAGAAAGTTTAGCCAACGGAAAGGTACATTTCGGGATCAGGACGGAGTTATGATATTAAACGTTTGACACAGATAAATCTGTTTGCCCCATGTTGGAATATCCAATAACCAACCTACCTCGTCGGCAAGCAAACAAGGAATCATTGATATCCAAGTTTAGGTTATGGATATAGTCGATTGAATCTTCATGATCAGATACGGTTCTCTTGTTGCTCTGCGTGTTAACATGCTTTATATTCCACATGAATTTATTGAATGCTTATAGAGAAAGACTGAGGGATGGGCCCGATGACGTCTTGGCAACCACTTCTGCAACAGGAGGCAGGTGCCAAATCCCACTCTTCATATAAAAATTATGTGAAGGGAAAGATAAGCGAGCTGATCACTCTCCAACTCTTTCTGTATAAGCCAATCTAACTGAGAAAGAGTGAATTTAGAACACGCATTACAAGAAAGAATACTGATCCTTGACGGCGCCATGGGTACGATGATCCAGCGTTATAAACTAAAGGAAGCCGATTTTCGTGGTGAACGCTTCAAAGATCACCCGGATGATCTGCAAGGGAACAATGACCTGCTGAGTCTCACAAGACCGGATATTATCAAAGCCATTCATGAAGAATACCTGGAGGCCGGGGCAGACCTGGTGGAAACCAACACTTTTAGCGGGACCAGTGTGGCACAGGCGGATTATGGACTGGAATCGGTCGTATATGAACTGAACAAACGATCAGCAGAGATTGCTAAAGAAGCGACTACAAAATACACGAAGAAGAATCCCGATAGGCCAAGATTTGTGATCGGATCCATGGGACCGACTAACAAAACGGCCTCAATTTCGCCGGAGGTTACCGATCCGGCATTCCGGGCAATTACCTTTGATGAGCTGGCAGCAGCTTATAAAGAACAGGCTCGGGGACTTATGGATGGTGGAGCAGATGCGTTACTGGTTGAAACCATATTCGATACCCTCAATGCAAAAGCCGCCCTGTTCGCCATTCAGGAACTGTTTGAAGAACGAGGAGAGAAAATCCCTATCCTGGTTTCAGGAACTATTACAGATGCATCCGGACGAACTTTGTCCGGACAAACGGTAGAAGCCTTTCTGATCTCTGTGTCACATGCCCCTATACTGAGTGTGGGTTTCAATTGTGCATTGGGAGCCAGGCAACTCAAGCCTTACTTAAAGAACCTTTCAGATAGATCCCCATTTTATATCAGTGCCTATCCCAATGCCGGCTTGCCTAACGAATTTGGTGAATATGATGAGGGGCCTGATGAAATGGGTGGGCAGGTGAAAGAATATCTGGAAGATGGTTTAGTAAATATTCTCGGTGGATGTTGTGGAACCACACCTGATCACATAAAAAGAATGGCCGAAATGGCGCAGCATTACAAACCCCGAAAAGTTAAAAGAACGGAAGGAGTGCTCGTTAGATGATTCATTTCAATGTGGGAAATACTAAAACTCCATGTACCTCTGTAAACTCTGTAGTTAATTAATATGAAGACACTACCTCTCACGCTCAGCGGACTTGAACCTCTTATCATCACTGAAGACTCCAATTTTGTAAATGTTGGGGAGCGAACCAATGTAACCGGTTCAAAGAGATTTCTGAACACCATAAAGAACAAAGACTACGATCAGGCACTGAAGATCGCCCTGGATCAGGTGCAGGGTGGTGCTCAGATCCTGGATGTGAATATGGATGAAGGAATGCTTGATAGTGCACAAGAGATGACGCACTTTCTCAATCTGATCGCTTCAGAGCCGGATATCGCAAAGATCCCGATCATGATCGATTCTTCGAAATGGGAAGTGATACTGGCCGGACTCAAATGCCTTCAGGGCAAAGGTGTCGTCAATTCCATAAGCTTGAAGGATGGGGAAGAAGAGTTTCTAAGGCGAGCTAAGACCGTTCGTCGTTTTGGAGCCGCAGTGATCTGCATGGCTTTTGATGAAGATGGTCAGGCCGATACCCTGAATAGGCGAAAAGAGATCTGTGGGAGAGCATATAAGCTGTTGACCAAAGAAGCAGGATTTCATCCCTCAGACATTATTCTTGATCCCAATATCTTCCCGGTAGCCACAGGTATGGAAGAACATCGCCGTAATGCCCTTGATTTCTTTAAGGCAGCCAGGTGGATCCGTGAGAACCTGCCCGGAGCTCATGTGATCGGTGGGGTGAGTAACGTCTCATTTTCATTTCGAGGCAATAATCGCGTTCGGGAAGCCATTCACTCTGCTTTTCTGTATCACGCCATAGAACACGGTATGGACATGGGCATCGTGAATCCGACTCAGCTCGAGGTGTACGATGATATTCCGGAAGAACTTCTGACGAGAGTGGAAGATGTCCTATTCGATCGCAGGGAGGATGCCACGGAGAGATTACTTGAACTGGCGGAAGAGTATAAAGGGGAAAGTTCGGCTTCCAAAGATAGAACAGATCTCGAATGGCGATCGAGAACAGTGGAGGAACGCATTAAGCATTCTCTGGTGAAGGGTATCAATGAATTTGTGGAAGAGGATGCAGAAGAAGCCCGGCAAAAGTATGGGAGTCCGCTGCAAGTTATCGAAGGTCCGCTCATGGACGGGATGAATGTGGTGGGTGATCTTTTTGGGTCAGGAAAGATGTTTCTGCCCCAGGTGGTAAAAAGTGCCCGCGTCATGAAGCAGGCTGTAGCCTATCTGACACCCTATCTCGAGCAGGAAAAAGCCGATAACCTGGATACATCTGAACAGCCTAAAGTTCTCCTTGCTACCGTTAAAGGGGATGTGCACGACATCGGCAAGAATATTGTGAGTGTGGTTTTGGCTTGTAATAACTATCAGGTGGTTGATCTTGGGGTGATGGTCCCTGCAGATAAGATCCTTGACGAAGCCGAAAAGCATAAAGTGGATGCCATAGGATTGAGCGGGTTGATCACGCCTTCACTGGATGAAATGATCTACGTGGCTCGCGAAATGAAGAAACGTAAGATGGAACTGCCTCTGTTGATCGGAGGAGCCACAACTTCACGCCTGCATACTGCGGTCAAGATCGATCCGGAATACGAAGGCTCTATAATCCATGTATTGGATGCCTCAAGAGCTGTAACCATGGCTGGCGATGTGATCAACCCCAAGAAGAAAGAAGGGATCAGGAAACAGATCAAACAGGAATATGTGGACCTAAGGGAGCAGCATGAATCCCGACAAACGGCCAAAAAACTGATCACTTTCGAAGAAGCCAGGGCTAATAAGATCAGCATAGACTGGGATGATTATGAACCGGTTCAGCCCTCATTTCTTGGAAATAAAGTATTTGATGATTACCCGATATCAGAGTTGCGGAATTACATAGATTGGTCGCCGTTTTTCAGAACCTGGATGCTCACCGGAAAGTACCCCGATATCCTGAATGATGAAGAAGTCGGGGAGCAGGCAACAGCGCTTTTTCATGATGCTCAATCTCTGATAGATCGTATTATCAAGGGTAATCTACTGAAAGCGAAGGGAGTGATAGGTTTCTACCCGGCAATGTCTTACGGCGATGATATCAGGTTAATTACTGATGATATCGAAAATGCTCCAGACATAACCTTTCACTTTCTAAGGCAGCAAAATCAGAAAAGAAGAGGGCAACCCAATTCATCATTAGCCGATTTCATTGCACCTCATGATTCCGGAATAAAGGATCACATGGGTTTCTTTGCGGTAACGGCCGGGATCGGTATTGAAGAGTTGATCAAAGAATTTGAAGCAAAACACGATGATTATAACATCATTCTTGTGAAAGCGGTGGCTGACCGCCTGGCTGAAGCTTTTGCTGAACGAATGCACGAACGTGTTCGCAAGGAGTTCTGGGGGTATTCGAATGAAGAAACCTTCACAAATGAAGACCTCATTGCAGAAAAGTATTCAGGCATACGTCCTGCACCGGGCTACCCGGCCTGTCCGGATCATACCGAAAAAAGAACGCTGTTCGACCTGCTTAATGTGGAAGACGAAGTTCAGATCGAACTGACGGAATCATTCGCTATGTACCCGGCTTCGTCGGTTAGTGGATTCTATTTCTCACATCCTCAATCCCGGTATTTCAGGGTAGGAGGGATCGGTGAAGATCAGGTTGCCGATTACGCAAAACGAAAATCCGTTTCAAAAGAGGAAGTCGAAAAGTGGCTTTCATCAATTATCGACTATCAATAAACGTCACATGAAAGTTACTGAACACATACAAAAAGCTAACGGTAACACCTTATTCTCTTTCGAAGTGTTACCCCCACTCAAGGGACAAAATATCCGTTCCTTATTCGATCACATGGATCCACTCATGGAATTCAAGCCACCGTTTGTGGATGTTACCTACCACCGGGAGGAGTATGTGTATAAGAAGCGGGGAAATGGTCTTTTAGAGCGAAAAACCGTACGTAAACGTCCCGGTACCGTAGGTATCTGTGCGGCGATACAAAATCATTATAAAGTGGATGCGGTGCCTCACATCATTTGTGGTGGATTCACCAAAGAGGATACCGAAAATGCGCTGATTGACCTTAATTTTCTTGGTATTGATAATGTACTTCTCATTCAGGGAGATACCCGAAAGCCGGAGCGGGAATTTGTACCTGAACCCGATGGTCATGCTTATGCATCTGAGCTTATTGAACAAGTGGTAGACCTGAATAAAGGGGTTTACCTGGATGAGGAATTGGAGAATGCTCAGCCTTCCGACTTTTGTATAGGAGTGGCCGGTTATCCGGAGAAGCATTTTGCGGCTCCCAACATGCAAACCGATCTCAAATACCTGAAGCTTAAGCAAGAAAAGGGAGCTGATTACATCGTCACGCAGATGTTCTTCGACAATAAGAGCTATTTTAATTTTGTGGATAGATGCAGAGAAAATGGTATCACATTGCCGATCATTCCGGGTTTGAAACCGATCACATCTATCAAACAGCTGACGATACTTCCACAGCTGTTTCACGTTGATCTGCCTATGGAGCTGACAGCTGAACTCGAAGCATGCAATAACAACGAAGAGGTTCGTCAGGTAGGGATCGAGTGGACCATTTCACAATCAAAGGAACTCATGCAGTATGGCGTGCCAAGTCTTCATTATTACTCAATGGGGAAATCGGCTTCGGTCTATGAAGTGGCAAAAGCGTTGTTTTGATAATGGGAATCAGTAATGATCGATCTCTTTTTCGAGGCAGCGTTCCAGAAATCGGTGTAGATTGGTCATTTGCTTGTGCCCCAGGCGCTGACCAAAATAGGCCACCAGATACAGGCTCAGAAAAACAAGCAAAAGAACAGGAACGAGCCATAAGAGTGTTGCCGGCTTACCCAGCGACCAATACGAAAGACCGATCATGGATATGATCATGATGGCAAAGCCAATGGCTGCATAGAAAAAGACAAACATGGTCCATACTGAAGGTTTGGGGCCATATAACCCACGAATGCATGTTTTTTCTTCCTCATCATCTGTATCAAGGGTGATGGTGAGTTGTGGCGACCAAAAATGCTGTTCCTCTTCAGGTGGACAAATAGTAGCATATCCCTTAGTCGATTCCCCGCTGCAAAGCCTGCCTTCATCCCTGAGCTGCTGTCGAATTCGCCGGTTCACTTCCTCAGGGGTCAAAGGGGTTTCGATGTAGATCCTGGGTCTGATGCGTTTGAATTCAATTGGCTCACTCATGGGTCAGATCCAGCTTTGGTCCTCTATAGCCACTGTTTTTTTAGTTTTAGCTGAACCGGTGTGTAAGGTATGCTTCGGTTCAACCAGCATAACCCAGCACTCCTCTTCGGCTAAGGGTAAATGATCAACTCCGGCCGGAACAATGTACATGTCGCCCTCATTTAGCAGAACATCTTCTCTGTCTCTGAATTTAAGAAGGAGAGTACCTTTGACGATGTAAAACAATTCATCCTCATTTTCATGATCATGCCAGATGAATTCACCTTTAAGCTTGGCAAGCTTCACATACTGATCATTAAGTTCACCTACGATCTTGGGTGTCCAATACTCATCAAAGAGTTGAAATTTTTCTTTCAGGTTAGCTTTGAGCATCCGAGAATATTGTCTTTAGTTTTGTATTCAGATCTGTTTCAAGCTGAGGCTTAAAAGGATCTCCGGTGAGCATTTCGAACAATTCGGCATAGCGTTCAAACACCTGCATTCTGAATTCATCGGGGAGATCCGGTAGTACCTGTCCATCCAGTCCCTGAAAATCATGCTCCATCAGCCATTCTCTAAGAAATTCTTTGGATAATTGCTTTTGTTGCTCTCCCTTTGCCTGACGCTCTTCATACCCATCCAGATAAAAATATCGGGATGAATCCGTGGTATGCACCTCATCGATCAGAGTCAGCTCACCCTCATACACTCCAAATTCATACTTGGTATCCACAAGGATCAATCCCTGTTCGGCAGCAACCTTAGTTCCGCGTTCAAAAAGTTTAAAGGCTTTATCCCTGATCTCACTCCAGAGCTCAGAAGATACAATTTCCCGGTTCAGGATCTCTTTTTCCGAGATATCCTCATCATGACCTTCCTGAGCTTTAGTGGCAGGCGTCAGGATGGGTTCGGGAAATTTATCATGCTCTTTAAGGCCTTCAGGCATCTCAACTCCGCATAGCATGCGTTCACCTGAACGGTACACACGCCAGGCATGTCCGGTAAGGTAACCGCGCATGACAACTTCGATAGGGATAGTGTTACATTTTTTGGCAATAGTGACATTTGGGTGAGGGATATCAATGATATGTGTAGCCACGATATCCTTCACTTTATCGAACGAAAAAGCGGCCAGCTGGTTCAGAATTTGGCCCTTAAACGGAATGGCCTGCTTCATGATATGATCGAAGGCAGAAATGCGGTCTGTAACAACAATGCCGAGTTTATCGGAATCCAACTCATATACATCCCGAACCTTACCTTTATAAGGTTCCTTGAAATCGGGGACCTTGGTATCGGTGATGCAGTGGTTTAATGCCTCTTCAGCTGAAAAATCTAAATTCACTTCTTGTTCTTATTTTCGGTTGAGCCTCTTTGAATTAACACAGGGTTGATTGTGGTCTGATAGACTTCTTCATCCGGATTCTTAATGATCTGAGCAAGTCTTTTGGTAGCTTCCACACCAATGGTGTACATCTTTTGGTCTATGGTGGTCAGATCCAGGTACTTGGTCAGTTTGATGTTATCATAACCCATGATCGCAATATCATCCGGTACCTTCATGCCCAGTTTTGACAGGGCGTATAAGGCACCAACGGCCTGTGTGTCGTTTGAGCAGAATATAGCATCCGGAAAATCCCCTTGTTTATCAAATTTGTAAATTGCTTCAAAACCGGCTTCTTCTGTAAAGCCCCCGTGTTTGGTCGTGTCGCCGGTTTTAAAAAGGGATTCATCAATGGGCATCTTATAATTTTTAAGGGCATCCTTGAAGCCACGTAATCTTTCCTTGGAAGTCTTGGAGGTTACGATACTTTGGATCATACCAATTCTTTCAAAACCCTGCTTAACCAGATGCTCACCGGCCATGTAGCCACCCTGATAATCATTAAGCATAAAGTAGTTGTAGGCAGGGTGAGAGGAATTCACAAGTACGGCGGGAGTATGGGTAGCCTTTAGCCGTTGGTGAACGTCATCACTAATATCGATTGAAAGCAGGATTACGGCATCGGCGGTGCCACGGTCAAAGAAGTTCTGCACACCTTCCTCGGGATTCTTTGAACCGGTGTTATACAATATGATATCAAGGTCCATTTTTTTGATCTCATCTTTCACACCTTTCAAAACCTCATTGAAATAAGGGGTAGTGAAGGAGGGAACCGCAATGGCCAGCATCTGAGGCTGCTTACTGGCAAGTTTCCGGGCACTAACCTGAGGACGGAAATTCAGCTCCTTGATCGCTTTTTCCACTTTATTTTTTGTGGCTTCAGATACGTTCTCTGAACCATTCAGCACCCTCGATACGGTAGATATGGCAACCTCAGCTTTTTTGGCTACCTCATATATTGTTACTTTTTTATTCATTATACCTTAAAAATTTAATAGGAATTTAACAACAAGCTAATATCTTTATCCTTGTTAACCATTAGTAGGAAATCAATTTTAAGTTCCAATTATAAACATCAATATCCTAAAATGTTAGCGGTAATACGTTTATTAATTTCATAAAGTCAGGAACTTTTTAAAGTCAATTTAGGCTTTGTAAGTGAAATGGCACAATTATGACAAACATACTCAGATATCCATATCACGTTATTCGTCCGTTGTACGAGAAAACCACGTTTCACACATCTGTAATAGATGATGTAAAGGATGAATCCCTTAAGGAAGCTTACATGCACTGCCGGTCTATTACCAAAAAGCATGCGAAGACCTTTTATATGGCCACCCGTTTTTTACCTAACGATAAGCAGCGGGGAATCTTCGCTATCTATGGCTTATGCAGATATCTGGATGATCTGGTAGATGAAGCGGAAGACCTGATACATGATAAAAAGATCACCATCGATCAGATCGATGAAAAACTTGAGATGTTCAAACAAAGGCTCATTGATGTGTATGATGGCAAGATCGTGAACGATCCGATCCTCTCTGCCTTTTCAGATACCCTGAAGAAGTATCACATTTCAATGGACCTCCCGTTTCTGTTAATGGATGGGGTAAAGACCGACCTGGTAAAGGATCGCTTCGAGACCTTTGAGGAAGTATATGACTACTCCTATAAAGTTGCTTCTGTGGTAGGTTTGATGACGTCAGAAGTATTCGGTTATACCAACAAGGATGCACTGACCTATGCGGTGGATCTGGGTATCGCCATGCAGCTTACAAATATTTTAAGAGATGTAGGTGAAGACCTGGAACGTGATCGTATCTACATTCCGCAGGAAGACCTTAGAAAATTTGGTATCACTGAAGAAGAACTCTTCTCGAAAAACCTTGATGATAAATTCAGGGAGATGCTAAAATTTCAGATCGATCGGGCCAGAAAATTCTATGAAAGGTCAGACAGGGGTATTGCACTTCTGAACAGTGATAGCCGTTTGCCGGTGTGTCTTGCTCGCCACAACTACAGCCGCATCCTGAATAAGATCGAGGAAAACGATTACAATGTATTTGATACGCGAGCCTATCTGAACTACACCGAAAAACTCTCGATACTTCCCCGCATTTTCATTGATATGAAATCAGCGAGTTAATTTAGGTTTCACTTGGAGAATCTTGCTGTAAAGTCCTATCATTAGGCAAAAATTCATAAACAGGATTCTATGGCTGAAATCAAGAAAGTATTAGTTGCTAATCGCGGTGAGATCGCACTCCGAGTTATTCACACCTGTAAGGAATTAGGGGTCAAAACAGTGGCGGTTTACTCTCGTCCCGATGCTCATTCTCCACATGTTCTGCACGCAGACGAATCTGTATTTATTGGTGAGGCGGCTTCCTCAGAAAGTTACCTGGTGATCGATAAGATCATTGATGCTGCCAAACAAACCGGAGCCGATGCCATTCATCCCGGTTATGGATTTCTCAGTGAAAATGCAGCTTTTGCCGAACGCTGTAAAAAAGAAGGAGTGATCTTCATAGGTCCCGAGCCCAAAGCCATTAGTTTGATGGGGGATAAGACCGTAGCACGTGAGCTGATGAGCCAGCATAATGTGCCTACACCTCCCGGCTTGAAAAGTGAATTGAAAGATATCGAAGAAGCCAGAAGAGTTGCTGACGAGATCGGCTATCCCATTCTGGTGAAAGCCGCAGCCGGTGGTGGTGGAAAAGGGATGCGTATCGTTCATAAGAAGGAAGAGTTTGAAGCAAGTATCAAAGGGGCAAAATCGGAAGCCAAGAATGCGTTTGGGGACGATCGTATCTACATCGAGAAGTATTTAGAGGAACCACGCCATGTGGAATTTCAGATCATGGCAGATACGCACGGAAATGTGTTGCACGTATTTGACCGTGAGTGCTCGGTTCAGCGCCGACATCAAAAAGTGATCGAGGAAGCCCCTTGTGCGTTACTGACTGATGAACTCCGTGCTGAAATGGCTGAAGCGGCCATTAAAGCGGCTAAAGCCTGTGATTATGTAGGAGCCGGCACCATTGAGTTTTTGGTGGACAAACATTTGAATTTTTATTTCCTGGAGATGAATACCCGTCTGCAGGTTGAGCATCCGGTTACAGAGATGATCTCGGGGGTGGACCTGGTGGCCTTACAAATTCTGGTGGCTGAGGGTAAAGAACTGCCATTCAAACAGGAAGATCTAAAGATCAACGGTCATGCCATTGAATGCCGTATCTATGCGGAAGATCCGGCTGATAACTTTCTGCCAAGTACCGGTTTGCTTAAAAAGCATCGCGTACCAACCGGGTCCGGAATTCGTGTGGATGCCGGGGTTGAAGAAGGGCAACAGATCACGATCAATTATGACCCGATGATCTCCAAATTAAGCGTACACGGGCCTGACCGCGAAATAGCTCGAAAAAGAATGCTTCGGGCGCTGGACGAATACGAAATTTCAGGTTGTAAAACGACCATTCCGTTTTGTGAATTCACGCTCAATCACCCCGCCTTTATAGAGGCAAAGTACGACACTCATTTTGTGCCTGACCATTTTGACCCTGAGAATATGCAGGAAACATCCAATGAAGCAGAAGTAGCTGCATTGGCGGCTTCACTGCTCAAAGGATTTGAAAGCGATGACGGCTCTAATACCGTGGTGAGTACTAATGGATCCTCAGAAAGCATGTGGTGGAAAACCCGCAGGGAGTGATCAATTTGAGTTCTGAGACGGATAAACAAAAGCTCTTCAAGCAACTGGAAAAGCTAAGCACAGAAGAGAGAAATCCGAAGACCCGGGAGATCGATCTGGCTTCTTCCCGGGAAATTGCCACGCTCATAAACAATGAAGATCAGACGGTTGCTCTTAAGATCGAGGAGAAACTGGATGAGATCGCCGAGGTGATCGATCTTCTTGCAGATGCCTTTCAGATAGGAGGTCGGTTACTCTATTTTGGTGCCGGTACCAGCGGACGTTTAGGAGTGCTGGACGCTGCAGAATGTCCACCTACTTTCGGAACCTCACCGGAACAGGTACAGGGATTTATAGCCGGTGGTAAGGAAGCCATGTTCGTAGCCCAGGAGGGAGCCGAGGATTTCGAGGAAAATGGTGCAAGAGATATTGAAATGGCCAAGGTTGCACCACCCGATGTGGTATGTGGACTGGCAGCAAGCGGCCGAACCCCTTATGTACACGGAGCCATAAAGGAGGCTGCAAAAAGAGGCTGCAAGACCATATTGGTAACCACGGTGCCGGCAGCACAGATAGATCTTGAAGTAGATCATTTGATCGATATTCCGGTTGGACCGGAAGTTATCATGGGAAGTACACGAATGAAAAGTGGAACAGCTCAGAAAATGGTGCTCAATATGTTCACAACCGGAGCCATGATCCGACAGGGAAAAGTGTATGAAAATGTGATGGTCGATCTTATGCTGACCAATAAAAAACTGGTTGAACGGGCCAAACGGATCCTGATGATATTTACTGGAGTTGATTACAAAAGAGCCTCTGAACTTTTAGATGTGGCAGAGGGACATGTTAAAACGGCTCTTCTTATGGAGCTTGGAAATGTGGATCTTGAAACCTCAAAACATTTATTAATGCAACACAACGGTTTTGTACGCAAAGCACTGTTAAGTCTGTAAAATTATGCGATTACTATTCAGTATTTTTGTTTTTACCTATTTCAGTTTTCTGTTTCTCACTTTCTTTATCATTATTTCTATCGTTTTTTTGCTGACCTTTCCATTTGATAGATACCGGAAAGCTCCAAATTTTACCTTATCGATCATGGCTCGATTTATGATGAAAGCGAGTCCATGGTGGAAGATGTCATTTGATGGTGAGGAGAAATTCGATCCATCCAAACCCACGATCTTTGTATGCAATCATCAGAGCTTTCTGGATATGGCGTTCATCTATCACTTGCCATGGAAAATGAAGTGGGTTTCAAAGCGGAGCCTGACCTACATTCCGGTGATGGGGTGGCTGGTCTGGCTTACGGGACATTTGACGATCAACCGAAGCAGTAAAACGGCGCTCAAAAAACTGGATAATCTGGTTGCTCCCTTAAAAGATCTTGTGCCGGTCATGATCTTTCCTGAAGGGACACGCACAATGGATGGTAAGCTGAAACCGTTCAAGAATGGAGCTTTTCTTTTGGCTAAAGAACACGGCTTCAGAATTCAGCCGATGGTCATTGACGGCGGATACCATGCGATGCCTCCGGGATCCGGATACCTGAATCCAAAAGTAAACTTCAAATTAAAAGTGTTGGAGGTGATCGAATCCGAAGATTTTGAGGATATGAAAAGCCTTAAAGATCACACATATCAACTCATGAAAGAAGAATTGCAGAAATTGAAAGAAACTTGATCCAAAGATTTGTCGAAATATATCTGAATGACCTTGATCATGCTCAAAGGTACATGATCGCACTGATCGGGTCACTTATGATCATTTTGGCATGTTTTAAACTGTGGCCGGTTTCACCACCCGAAAAGGCAGAGTTTCAGGATTTCAGTTCCAATGAGGAGATCCTCATCGATAATGCGATCATAACGCAGCAAGCTGATTCTCCGCCACCACCGCCCAAACCGATGGTTCCTGTACCGGTTCCCAATGATGAGATCATACCGGAAGAAATTGAGTTTCCGGATATCGAGGATTTTTCGCCTGAAGAATCACTTTCTGAATTACCCGGAAGGGGAGAAACCTCAGGGAAAGCTCAACTCGTGGGGGATCCACAAACCGCTCCGATGTTACTTAAGATCGTAGAACCTACCGTCCCTCAAGCTGTCAAAGACCGAAACATCAAGGCACAGATCGATGTTACTTTTCTGGTTGGAGCCGATGGTACCGTTGAGGATGCCTTTATTTCAGAGATCCGGTTATTTGAAGGGGATACCTATCGCGTGGTGGAACAGATCGGATACGGCTTGTTAGAAGCAACCGTTGAAGCAGCGTTGAAATGGAGATTCACCCCAGCCCGACAAGACGGTGAGCCGGTCAGGACTTACGTGGAAAACAGTTTCAACATTGGATTTTAGTATTTAGCCTGAGTTCGACATAAACCTAACCCTTGGTTGTCACCCTGAGCGTATTTAATTAAGATTCGGTAAATGTTGTATTTCGCGAAGGGTCTCAAAGGTGGAGCTATTCGGTTGAATGATAAGTTGAGATCCTTCGCGTTAAGCAAATTCATCAAAAATAGCTTTTTTATACGCTCAGGATGACAACTTCAGATGAATTATCAAGTACTCACGTTCATTAATGAGTCTCACTCCATCATTCGGCTCATTCAAATTATGGCTTAATATCCAATTCTACCCGAGCCGGGTGATGGAATGCTAGATATTAGCCATTCAATTAATTTTGGTCATCCTGAGGAACCGAAGGATCTTGCCTTGTAGGACACTCAGTATGATTTGTAAAACCATTCAGCTACTTTCTCGTTGGTAAATATTTCCTACAACCACGCTCCGCTAAAGGCAAGGTTCATCGTTTCACTCTGAATGACTCTTTAGCTAGTTTTATAAATAAGATTTAAGTACCTCATTAACCGCAGAGAGCGCAAAGATTTCGCAACGAGCGCAGAGGGGATTTTCTTAGCGAACTCAGCGCCTTCTTTGCGCTCTCTGCGGTTAAAAAATTCCCTCGTTCCGGTGCTCTGCTCCGGAACGTAATATTGAGGCTCTGCCTCACATTCAGAACAGAATAATGGATCCAATAAAGAACCAATTTTCACCCACCAAAAATAAATCCTAAAACCGGCACTAATATCATTGATATAGGATTCAAATACTTATATCTTAGGCGCCCTTCGACGGACTATCATCGAAACACAAACGGAGAGGTGCCAGAGCGGTCGAACGGGCTCGCCTGGAAAGCGAGTGTATCCTTTACGGGATACCGAGGGTTCGAATCCCTCCCTCTCCGCATTCAAATTAGTTATTATACACTGCCAGTCAATTACCGAACTGTAATTTGTATGACAACAAAAGGGAGGGATGAGAAGCCTGTCCCGCTTTCAACCCAAATGGATGATGAGGATAATATTCTGCGGGAAATCCCTCCCTCTCCGCATTCAAATTAGTTATTATACACTGCCATTCATTTACCAAACTATGATTTGCATGGCAACAAAAAGGAGGGATGAGAAGCCTGTCCCACTTTCAACCCAAATGGATGATGAGGATAATATTCTGCGGGAAATCCCTCCCTCTCCGCATTTTGCCCACCTGTTGAGTATTATCTTTCAAATTCTGTATCCTTCAGCTGACCAATTTATCTTTACCCATGCAGATCATTGATACTTCACATATTGAAGGATGTCCATCTAAAGTAACTTTAGGCTGTGCTGCTATTTCTGATGACTATACCACTCACATTCTTTCTGAAAAGGAAAAAGCAGAATACAGACAATTTAAAAATCCGGGTCGGCAGGCAGAATATTTAACTGCCCGTCATTTATTTCGTTTTATTGCTGGTAAATTGGAATTGAATATTGATGTGATCCAACTGTATAAGGAAGAGGGAGGGAAGCCTTTTGCTACAGAGGTTAATAAGCATCTATTCGTCAGTTTTACTCACAGTGAGGATAAGGTCTTTTGTGCAATTTCGGAATCTCTTGATATAGGAGTGGATGCAGAAAGATTAAGCCGTCGAATTCCTCAGAGGGTACTGGATCGGGTCCTGAATGAAACAGAAAAACAGGCCTTAAAAGAATTGAAACCGCTGCAGATCTGGACCTTGAAAGAAGCGGCTGTGAAGTGCCTTGGAACCGGCTTGCGGACTAATCTAAATGAGGTCGTGCTCTCTATCAAAGACAATGGAGAAATTTCTACAAGATTTAATAATGATAAATTCATTGAAATTTGTAGTTTTAAGGCAACAGATCATCAGATAGCCTTAGCTTATCACAGCACTCATATTTGATAGAACAACAAAGCCCAAAGAAACCATTTTATGTTGGTACAGGAATGGTGTCTTTGGGCTTTTTTATATTCTGTAAAGAGATAATTCAATCATCGCATGCGGCTTTATGAATATTGAAACCCTTTCTAAACAAGAGATAAGAACGCACATTGAAAATGCCGGAGATTTAAATACCGGTTCAGAGCACGTCAGAATGCTTTTTGTGCCTAATCATATTGATGAAGAAAACTTTGGTGAGCTTTGTGCCACCTACAAAACTGTTTTAGGTCAGCAATTTGATACCATCGTAGTGATCGAATCGTATACCGGTCAGCTTCAGAAGAAACTGGCCATGCCTTCTAATACAACCTTTGAATCCCGTTTTGGGGAGGTGCCGGTCAATGATTATCTGCGCAACGAATTTTGTGATGAAGAAGATGATTTTTTCATTGCCGATGAAGGCTATAGTAAGGAAATGAGCCTTTACACGCAGTTGCCTTTTCTTCAATCGGTGTTTGATGGTTTTGATCTGGTCAGTTTGCAAATTGGTGATTATGATCCGGCCATCATCCGAGAACTGGCTTTTACCCTGGATGAGTTGTTGCTGAATAAAAACGCCCTGATCGTTTACTGCTGTGATGTTCCGGCAAGCAGCCCTGAAGAATTGGAGCACCTTAGATCACTGGTAGTCAAGAATAATGAATCGGGTCTGATGCATTACCTGAACAGTAATGATAAAACGGTGAATGGCGCCCGGGCCTTTATGAGTGGTATTCTGGTTGCCCGTTCGTGGGGATTTGATGTGGAATTTCTGGATCACATAGAAACGGCTTCCAATATCTGCGGATACGCCAAGCGCGGTAAAATGCAGGCGGTTTAACATGAACAGACCAACCATTTCCATTATCGGGCTTGGTAAGGTTGGCACAGCTCTGCTTAAAGTCCTTTCATCACACGGTTATCAAATTATATCAGCCGTTTATAAACATACCGTTTCGGAAACTCTGCGTACGGCTCACCCCAAAACGAAATTTTCAGAAGCCATTCCTGACGCGCTTGATGACCTGGGTGATCTTATTCTCATTACGGTGCCGGATGATACGATCACAGAAGTAGTAAATGAACTGGATCAAACATTTCCTTCCTTGAAAACTAAGTCCGTGGCACATTGCTCGGGGACTCACTCATCCATCATTCTAAAGCCGTTAAGTGAAAAGGGAGCCAAGATTGCTTCCTTTCATCCTAACCAATCGATCACTGCGTCTGCGGCAACCTTTAAAGGCACATGGTTTGATGTGGAAGGTGATGAGGAAATGATCACAAAGTTAAAAACAATTGCAGATGATCTGGAAGCGGAACTCATCAAGATCAAAGCTGAGCAAAAGCCTTATTTACATGCATCGGCGGTTATTGCCTCTAATTATCTGGTCGTACTTGCAAACCTGATGACCAAGGCTTCGAAGTTAGGAGGAATGAATGAGGAGATCTCGCTGAAAGCACTGATCCCGTTAATGCGCAATACGCTGGATAACATTGAAGATAATGGGGTTGAAGATGCCTTAACGGGTCCCATTGCAAGGGGAGATATGAACACGGTGAAAGGACACATTGAGCTCATTTCTTCCGATCCTGTTTTGTCGGAAATGTACAAAAGCCTGGGCAGAGAGGCCTTGAAGCTATCAAAGCTGGAAACTACCGATCCTGATACATTTGTAGAATTACAAAGCCTGTTATCTGCTCATTTCCAAAAGTGAACTTTATATCGGCTTTATGTATTATGGCACATGATCAAAATCGGTTCAAAGAAATATTTAATAATTTGAAAACGACGCTTTTACTTTGCATTTCGCTATCCCTGATGATCACTACGATGGCTTTGGGGCAGGGTTCATTGAGTTTTAGTGCTTCAATACCACTCGGTGACCAACAGGTTGAAGATACCTCAGGGCGTAACATCTCGCTTCAGTCGGCCGCAGATAACAATGGGTTGATCGTTATTTTTTCATCCAATACATGTCCCTGGGTGGCTAAATGGGAAGATCGCCTGATCGAACTTTCGACTTATTCCACAGCCAACGATTTTGGAATGATCGTACTCAACTCCAATGAACGGATCCGTGATCGGGGAGAATCCCTTGAAGACATGAACCGGCGGGCACAAAAACAAAGCTATAATTTTACATATGCTTTGGATGCCGGTCACGAGATCGCGGATGCTTTTGGGGCTCAGTACTCTCCCGAGGTATTCATCTTTGATACAAACTTACAGCTGGTCTATCACGGTGCGATCGATGATAATCCAAATAATGCCAATACAGTCTCAAAACCATATGTAAAGGATGCACTGGACGCTTTGTTGGCCGGGGAATCGGTTCCAACCAGAAAAACCCGCATCATTGGATGCAGCATCAAGCGATCTGAGTAATTATCCAAAAAAAACCGTAATTTTGGTCATGCCACACATGTGGCATTTTTTATTGCATCAAGAGGCAAGATAACGATCATAAATTAATTACGGATAATGCCAACCTGGACACTACACACCGAGTTTAAATTCGACGCAGCTCATTACATAGACGGCTATGATGGGAAATGTGGGCGCATGCATGGTCATTCCTATAAAGTGAAGATGACGGCTAAATCGAATAAACTCAATCCCTCACAATACCTTGATACCCCAGATATGGTCTGCGATTTCAAGGAGTTGAAATGGGCCGCCAAAGATTCAGAAAAAGGAGGGTTTGATCATGGCGTGCTAAACGAACTGATCTCTGAAAATACAACGGCAGAGAGAATTGCTGAATTCATACATAAGGAAACTAAAAATCGTATCCCGGAAGGCATCGACCTGACCGTCACCGTTTGGGAAACGGACACCAGCTGGGTTGAATACACCGATCAGGATGTTTAAGACAGATACACAGATCGCAAAAGAGCATACCGAGCAGTACCTGGATGTCGTATATCCGGTCATGGAGCATTTTTACACCATACAGGGGGAAGGAGCACATGCCGGGCGTGCCTCTTATTTTATCCGTACAGCCGGTTGTGACGTGAACTGCTGGTGGTGTGATGTGAAAGACAGCTGGGAAGAGGAAGGGCATCCAAAATTGACGGTACGAGAACTGGTCAAAGCAGCCAAAGAAAGCGGTGCTCCTTTTGTGGTGATCACCGGGGGTGAACCGCTGCTTCATGATCTGCTGCCTTTGACGCTGGGACTTAAATCAGCCGGACTGCAGATTCATATTGAAACCAGTGGATCCTCGCCCTTGTCCGGTTCATTGGATTGGATCACACTATCCCCAAAGCGTTTCAAGAAACCGACCGATGAAGTCTATTCCAATGTGGATGAACTCAAAGTGGTGGTACTGACCAACAAAGACCTGAAATGGGCTGAGGAAAATGCCGCCAAATGTCCGGAAGGAACCCGATTGCTGCTGCAGCCTGAATGGGACACCCCCAAATCCATAGAACTTATCGTGGATTACGTAAAAGAAAACCCGGAGTGGGGTATTAGCCTACAAACCCACAAATTCCTGAAGGTGCCATAACGGCTAATATTGCAGTCATTCAGAGCGGAGCGAAGAACCTTGCCTTTTGCGGAGCGTGATAGAGTGTACGATTTACCAAACAGAAAGTAGCGGAATAGGTTAATAGATCACACTGAGTGCCTTATATAGGCAAGATCCTTCTCCGCCAGCCGGCGGATCAGGATGACCGAATTGGAGCGAGAAGGCCTTAATTACATCCCCCTGTCATTGAACTGAAGTTCAATGCCGATCCCTCTTCAAAGAGGGAGTTCATTTCTTCGGGCCTTTTATTTGATGCGAGTTCAAAGTATAGTATGGGTTTATTTTGAAGTTGGTTGACAAATTTAATGTAAGCCAAGAGAAACTCTCCCTTAGAAGGGAGACAGATTTTAAGCTTCAGCTCTAAATCAGAGGGATGTGAGTCAGTTCACTCATCTACCAAATCACTTAACACCAACCGGCTCAACCCTAAATATATTTTCCTCAGAACTTTGACTGAACCGAAGGATGGGGTTACCTTGAGGCTGTTCAATTAATTTTATCATCTATGGCATACAAAGACGCAGCGGTACTGATCACAGGCGGGAGTAAGGGAGTAGGTCTCTCTATTGCTAAAGTATTTGCCAGGGAAACCAACCGACCTATTATTTTGATGGCAAGGAATAAAGAAGACCTCAATAAAGCCAAAGAACTTTGTTTGAAGGGAGGAGCTACATCGGTTCATACCATTGCCGCAGATATCACCGATGAAAAACAGCTGCAAGATTCCGGAATTAGTGACCATGAAATAGGCATACTGGTTAACAACGCCGGACATTTTTTATATAAACGCACCCAAGATACTACTACTGAAGAATTCAGGTCCCAGTTGGAGGTAAATACTATTGGAGCCTTTAATGTAACCCAGGCCGTATTACCCTCCTTATATAAGTTGGACAGGGGACTGATCGTAAACATCAGCTCTATGGGGGCACTTAAAGGATTGGAGGGAAGCGGAGCTTATTCAGCCTCCAAACATGCACTTTTGGGATACACCCGATCTTTGCACAAGGAATTAATGAAGTCTAATATTGCGGTCTCGGCCATAAATCTGGGGCAAACGGACTCCACATCCTGGGATGGAGTGGATATTGATCCCCAAAAACTCATTGATCCGGATGATGTGGGTCGGCTCATTCTAAGCGTATCACAACTCTCCAAGCGATCGGTGGTTGAGGAAATTATACTGATGCCGCAGGGTGGGGAAGTGCCGCCGATGTGAAAAATGTGGCCTAATGGCCTGAAAGGCAATGAAATAGGTTTTTAAGAGTATTTTAATAGTAACTGTCCTGCAATCTTGAGTAACATGAAGGTAGATCAAACACCACAGAGGTTGATCATTGACGTACTGCTTTAAACATTAATTGTGGAATATTAAAATTTATTAATATTTTATTTTGGGTCTTATGAAGTATAGCATGTTATAAAATCTTGTAACATATTGCTATACAATGAATAACAAGTATTATAAACGGTCACATATTTCAGAAGCTAAATTTCGGCATCTGATCAAGTGTTTTTCGTTAGATTTAACCGCAACGGAAACGGCTGAGTTAACCGGCATTTCATTGCGATCGGTTACCGTGATCTTTGACAAACTGCGCCATCACATCGCTCGATGGTCTGAGCAATCGGCTCGGATCCAAGGCATCATTGAGGTTGACGAGTCTTATTTTGGTCCACGACGAATTCCTGGTAAACGAGGACGAGGAGCTTCGGGTAAAACCATTGTCTTTGGCATTTTCAAACGTAAGGGCAAAGTCTATACCGAAATTGTCCCTGATGCAAGAAAAAAGACACTCCAGTGTATTATACGTGGAAAAGTGGCCCCGGCCAGTGTGATTCACAGTGATGGTTGGCGAGGCTATAATGGCCTAGTGGATGTGGGCTATGACAAACATTATCGTGTTCAACATGGCCAGGATGAATTCGCCAATTCCTCGAGTCACATTAATGGCATTGAATCTTTTTGGAGTTATGCCAAACGCCGGTTGGCTCAATTTAATGGGGTATCGAAATCTCATTTTTATGTGTATTTAAAAGAAACTGAATATCGCTTTAATCATCGAAATCAAAACTTATACAAGATCTTACTG
>NZ_PQBS01000026.1 GCF_002911695.1 Gracilimonas amylolytica | reverse complement strand
CCTCTTTTAGACTTCTTAGGAAATATTTTGTTGGTTAGCTACTAACAAAATAAAGCTACCGAACCATGGCAGGCAATCTCTTGCGCTCCTCCGGGTAAAACCCTTATTGCGAATCAAAGCCTGTCATGGCAGGTAGTTATCTAAACCCATATAGTATGGAAAGTATACCTTTTTAAAAGAGGCGGGAAGATAACTACTCGGCAGCTATTCAATCTTAATTAAAATAGGTAAATAGCTATGGAAATTACAATTAAATGGCGCTTTATCGTAGGTATTGACATTTCTAAACACACCCTGGATATCTCTTTATTTGATCGCCAAACCGGCGATAGAAATATGTTGCAGGTGCCTAACACTCAGGAAGGGTTCCACAACTTAGCCGAGTGGATGGAAGATCACGAAGTAACTCAATCACAGACGATACTTATTAGTGAACACACCGGACGCTATGGGGAGCACTTGTTACGATGGAGTACACGGACTGGTTGGCCTCATGCGGTGGTAAAGACAACGGCCCTGGAAAAAGTTAGCTGGGAACATCACCGTAAAACGGATGAATTTGACGCCAGCCAACTGGCAGAATATGGAGCTCGATTTAATGACCGATTACAGCTGGCAGAGGCTCCAAAACCCACGCAAGCACAATTAAAACGGCTTCAGGCCGAAAGACGGAAGATGGTGGATCGACGAGCAGCCCTCAAGAGTAAGCTTGGCGAGGCTGAGTTTCATGATGCGGACATGAGCCAATTAACCAAGATGTGGAACCAACAGGTAGAACTTCTCACCCAGCATATCGAGCAGCTGGAATACACCATGGATGAGCTGATCCGTCAGGACCCAATTCTGTGCAGGCGCCATCAAACCTTGCGAACAGCTCCCGGTATCGGTCCGGTCATTGCACGATTTTGGTTGTGCATGTTTGCTGGGAAAGACCAACTCAATCCCCGGAAAATATCTTCTCGATTTGGCTTTGCCCCACACGGGCGAAGCTCCGGAAGCTCGGTCAAAAGCCCGGATCGATCCACCGGGTACGGAAACTCCGAATTGCGGCGATTAATGCATCAGGCAGCCCGCAGTGTAGCCAACCACAAACCACACTATCACCAATATTACGAGAAGAAAATTAATGAAGGCAAGCATGAATTAGTTGCTATCAACAACATCATCAATAAACTGATTCGTCTGTACTGTGCCATGTGGAATAACCGGGCAGAATATGATCCAAAACACATTCAGAAAATGATCAAGAAATACAAAAAATCAGCCTAATCCACTTGATTTAGTCATAGTATTCGCAATGACAGCTAATAAATTAAGTAACCATGCTAAAGATCACCAAAGCGAGAAATCATGGAATCTTACTGCCGGAATTAGGCATTGGGCTGGATTACAGCGGCTCTGATGCCAACCACGTCTTTGTATCCCATGGTCATGCCGACCATATTCCATGGAAGCTTAGGGCATCCGTCTATGCCACTCCGCCCACCAAAAAATTTATGCACTTGCGGGGAGTCAATTATCAGGTCAATGCATTGGATTTTGGTCGATCTTATGAAACCAAACATGCAAAAGTCACTTTTTTCCCGGCGGGGCATATTCTCGGTTCAGCTATGACCCTCGTTGAAAGTGATAACGGAAACCTGCTTTACACCGGCGACTATCGCACGCCTCCTTCCCCTGCCACGGAAGGATTTGAATTACCGGATGTGAAGATCCATCAGTTTATAACGGAAGCAACCTTTAGTCTGCCCGTGTATAAATGGCTAAGCTATGATCAGCTAAAATTGGAAGTAACCGAATTTGCAGAAACAGCTTTAGAGGATGGGCATACTCCTGTTTTTCTGGCTTACAACCTCGGGAAAGCACAAGAGATCATGCACATGGTTCGTGAGTTAGGACAGCCAATCCAAATTCACGGTGCCGGATACAAACTTTGTTCAGTTTATGAAGAAGAAGGGATTGATCTGGGAAATTATGAGAGTTATGACCGGGAAACCTGTGAAGGTAAGATCCTGATCTGCCCAAGTTCAGCCATTGGGAATGGATTTGCATCCAACGTTCGCAATAAACGGATCGCCTACTGCAGTGGCTGGGCAACCATGGAATCCAGACGTAGTCAGCTTACGGTCGATAAGCTGATCCCATTATCAGACCACCTCGACTTCTTCGAACTGATCTCACTCTGTGAACAATTAGCTCCCGATATGACCTACATCACCCATACCCCCAATCCGGATGTAGTAAAACACTACCTGGATAAAAGAAACTTAAGATCCGGGTTTTTAGATAAGTAAAGACTTAACCCCATATTGCAGCCATCGATCAGTGACCATTAAACCAACAAATACATTTTATACGCTATCAAGGATCGCTCAAACCATTGGTGAAACCCGTGGCAGCCATGCCAAGATCAGGATCTGTGCAGAATATTTCATGCAATTAGATAATGACACTGACCTGAGGCTTGCAGCGCAGTTTTTAGGAGAAGGAGCTTTTTCTGATCTATCGGATAAACGGACAACAGTTGGAAGCCGAACTTACTCTACCCTTGCAGCTGAATTTTGTGAAATCGATTATGATATGGTATTCAAACCCAGCAAAACAGCTTTGGGTAGTGCTTCTGAAACCATTGAAAAATTATTGAACAACATTCCGGAAGCTCAAAAAAAATGGTCGGCACACGGTCTTTTGCTGAAAGAGATTGAGGATATATTTGAAGAACTTCAGTCCGTATCCTCCAGGGCCGATAAACAGAGTATCCTTAAAAATGCGTGGGCAAAGATGACACCCCTTGAGGTCAAATTCTTTCTGCGAATAATGGGCAGAGGTTCACTGCGCATTGGTTTTGAATCCAAAAGTATAATCTCTTCGATCGCAAAAGCATTCGATAAAAAGGTAAAGGATGTGCGGTATGTGCATATGATCACCGGAAGCATTGGAAAAACGGCCTTACTGGCCCGAAATGATCAACTCGAAGACGCCCAATTTAAATTATTTCAACCCATTTCATTTATGCTGGCCTCTCCGGTTGAAAGCCGGTCTGTTGAGGATTTTCAAGAATACCTGGTAGAGGAAAAGTTTGACGGGATGCGGTGCCAGATCCACGTAAAACAAGATAAAGTGCATATCTTCTCCAGAGACCTGAATGATATCACCCACTCTTTTCCGGAGATCGTATCGTTTTTCAGGGAACGCGACCTGCCGGAGATCATTCTTGATGGTGAGATCTGTGTGTTCAGGGATGATACCATCATGCCCTTTCAACATCTTCAAAAACGTATGGGGTTGAAAAAGCCAACAAAAAAGATCCTCGCAGAATATCCGACCCTGCTCATTTCCTATGATCTGCTTTTTTATGACGGTGAACCCGTATTTGAACACACACTTATAGAAAGACGTCAACTGCTTACTGACCTTTCCAAACGACACAACTTCCCAATTACCACTCAGCACTACATTCAAAATAAAGATGAGATCGACACGTACTTTGAGCAAGCCCTGGCCCACGGCAACGAAGGATTGATGCTGAAGCACAAGCATTCAACCTATGAGTATGGACAAAGGAGAAAATCGTGGTTAAAAGTAAAGAAACCCGGTGGTTCGATCGATACGATCATCATGTATGCTCACGCCGGAAGCGGTAAACGGGGTGGTACATACTCAGATTTTACTCTCGGGGTATCCGTAAGGGATGATGAACGATATGAGGAAGAATTCATTCCCATTGGAAAAGCCTATGGCGGTTATACGGATGAGGAACTGAAAAAAATCAACAATAGAATCAAAGAGATCACAGCCGAGAAATACGGGCCTACATTAGGGCTTTATCCTGATATTGTCATAGAACTGGAGTTTGATGACATTCAAGTAAATAAAAGAACCAAGGCCAATTATACCTTGCGTTTTCCCCGGTTCAAAGCCATTCGCTGGGATCTGTCACCGAATGATGTGGACACCCTCAAAGATGTGGAACGTTTATACGAGGAGAAACTGAACCAACAGCGACTTGCCCAGGATCAAAATCCTTCTTTTCAATTTGGATAATCTTTTTACAACCATCGGTCATTTACCTATTCCTTTGGGGAATGCATTCTTGTCATTACAGGTTTAATTAAGCACAACCTGTTTACCATCTGTAATGCCTTTTAATAGCATTTAACATTAAATAGGGAGAGCTTTTGCTTCAATTCAGGTTAAAGGGTCAAACCACACAACACAGACACATGAAAAATTTTTCTAAGTTATCTAAAACACTCATTATTCTTGCATTTGCAAGTGCTGTAACGGCCTGTTCCGGCAATAGCGATGAAAGCTCAAATCAACAACAAGATCAATCCGGAGTCATACCGTCTGTTGAAGCCGTTCAGGCACGTTATGGGTCCTTGCCCCTGGTCGAACGGTTTAGCGGAAATGTAAGATCAGAGAATCAGGTTTCCCTTTATCCTGAAATTTCTGGCGTGGTACAAGAAGTGTACGTACAAAACGGAGATTTTGTGGAACAGGGTGACCCCATTGTTAAACTCAATACCGGTATCCTTGAAAAGCAACTTCAGCAGGCCGAGGCAAATCTAAAGATCAGCAATGCCCAGCTTAAACAGGCTAAAGCTCAGTTTAATGAGATACAGAGCGAATATAACCGGGTGAAACAACTTGAAGCAAAAGATCTGACCAGTCAGGCTGAAGTAGATCAGATCGAAGGACAATTGCTATCAGCTGAAGCAGACGTGGAACTGGCTGAAGCCCAAAGAGATCAGTCAGCTTCCATTGTTGAGCAACGAAGAGAAGAACTTAGTAAGGCCATAATCAAAGCCCCCATTTCGGGAACTGTAGGACAAAGAAATGCCGAAATAGGTATGCAGGCTAACACCAGTACTCAGCTGTTTCTGATAGGTGATCTTACAAGGTTAAAAGTTGAGATCGTACTGACAGAAGATATGCTCAGTCAGATCAACGTTGGGCAAACTGCAAGGGTGATTGTAGAAAATCGGGATGGCGAACAGACTGCTCTTGAGGCTGAGATATCCCGTATCTCCCCATTCCTCAATGAAGTAACGAGGAGTACTCAGGCCGAGATCGATGTAAATAATGAAAGCGGACTACTCAGACCGGGTATGTTTGTGCCGGTTGATATCCTATTCGGTGAAAGTGAACAAGCCACTCTTATTCCCATAAGTGCGCTATTCACAAATACCCAAACCGGCGAAAGTGGAGTTTATTTAGCCAGTTCACTTGGGTCAGAAATTGAACCCGTTAGCGACAGCTCTGCGAATGGATCTAACAGGCCTGCGGCTATGTCTGCCCCAACTCCGGTAGAATTCGTACCCATTGATGTTATTGCACAGGGTAGAATGGAACTGGGGGTAGCCGGTATTGAAAGTGGGCAATGGGTTGTTACCATGGGGCAAGACCTCCTTGCCGAAGGAAGAGAACAAGCTCGTGTCAGAAGTATGAGCTGGGAACGCATCTATCAATTACAAAATCTGCAGCGGGAAGATCTCCTTGAGCAGATCATGCAGGAGCGCGATCGTTCTGCCAACAACATGAATTTATAATCTGACTCGTCATGCCAATTACAGAAACTTCGATTAAACGACCTATTGCAACATCGATGGTCTTCCTGATCATCATCACCCTGGGAGTGATCGGGTTCCGTTTTCTGCCGGTTGACCTCCTTCCTCCTATCGAATATCCGCAACTGACCGTCTCAACAGACTATGCCAATGTGGGACCTGCTGAAATGGAGCAGATCATTACTGAACCGGTTGAAAATGCCCTTGCCGGGGTTCCGGGTGTAGAAAGAGTCCGTTCCAGCTCCAGTGAGGGAAGCAGCCGAGTGACCCTTGAATTTGCCCAAAGCGTTGATGTAGATGTTGCCTCAAATGATGTAAGAGCCGCTTTGGATCGGGTTCGTGACAACTTGCCTCCCGAAGCAGATCCACCAAGGATCTGGAAATTTGACCCCAATAATTTCCCGATCGTTATTATCGGTGCCAATTCGGATATGAATCTGGCTGAATTGACGACCGTTCTGGATCGTGAGATCCTACAGCGGTTTGAACAGATCAATGGCGTAGGTTCCATCGATATCTGGGGAGGCATTGAAAGAGAAGTTAAAGTAGATATCAAACGTGATAGATTGATAGCCAGTGGACTTTCAACAGCCGACGTTCAGCAAGCCATTGCGGGTGAGAATGCCAATCTACCCGGTGGTAACGTCAACTCAGGGGTGAAACAATTGTATGTAAGAACCCTGGGTGAGTATGAATCCATAGAACAGATCGCCAACACGGTGATCACTACCGTAGATCAGCAGCCTATTCGCGTTAAGGATGTTGCTGAAGTTACATTTGGGTATCAGGATCTGAACCGGGTGGTTTACATTGATGAGCAGCCAATGGCCCGATTCGGCATCCGAAAGCAGACCGGTGCCAACACTGTAGCTGTAGCAGAAAATATCCGGCAAGAAGTGGCACAGATCAACCAAGAGCGGAATGATCTTGAACTGTTTGTAACCACCGACCAAAGTGAATTCATCCAAAGCTCCATCGACAATGTCCAAAGTTCGGCTGTTTGGGGAGCCTTATTGGCGGTAGTTATTTTGTACATCTTTTTCAGAAATGGGTCCTCAACCTTCATTATTGCCGTTTCAATTCCCATTTCGATCATTGCTACCTTCGCCCTGCTTTACTTCAGTGACCTGACACTCAATCAAATGAGTTTTGGAGGACTTGCGCTTGGTGTAGGACTCATTGTTGATAATGCCATCGTGGTGCTCGAGAATATAATCCGCCTCAGAGAGGAGGAAGAAGAAGACCTTAAACCAAGTGCCCTGATCGGGACCAAACAGGTTGCCGGTGCGATCGTTGCCTCTACCCTTACCACCTGTGTGATCTTTTTACCGGTCGTATTCATGCAAACGGTGTCCGGATTATTATTTCAGGAACTTGCACTGGTTGTAGTCTTTGCCTTAGCATGTTCCCTCCTGGTTGCGTTGACCTTAGTTCCTATGCTTTCAAGCCGGTTCCTGACCGTTAAAAAAGGAACCACCAATAAAAAAGGACGTTTCCAAAAGTTCTTTGCCCGCATGGAAGGAAAATACTCTCTGGGACTTGAAAAAACCTTACAGCACAAACCGGCAGTGTTTGGCATCACTGCATTTTTGGTAGTGGGGAGTTTCCTCGCTGTTCCAACTATCCCGGTTGAACTGGCTCCTCAAACGGATGCCGATGAAATTGATATTGACCTTCAACTGGCGGATGGAACTAACATTGCCGTTCAGAATTTATATCTCAAAGAACTTGAAGAAATTGTAAGAGCTACGCTTCCCATGGATGATGTGGAGTACTTCACAACTGAAGTGAGGGATGGACGTGCAGAGGTTGAGATCGCCATGGTTCCGCAATCCGAACGTTCGCAAAGTACTTCTGAACTTGCCGAAGAGATCCGTGAAAACCTGGAAGGCCAAATTCCGGGGGCTGATATCAGAGTCAGTGCCCAATCCGGACTCTGGATCATGCGCCGCATATTTGGTGGTGGTGGAGCCGAAGACCTTCAATTTGAATTACGGGGATATGACCTTGAAAAAGCCTATGAGTTGGCACAGGACATAAAACTTCGGGTTGAAAAACTTCCCGGTATCGTTGAAGTTCGATCCGGTCAAACGGAAGGAACCCCTGAAGAACGCATTTTATTTGATCGTGAGAAGATCGCTGACCTGGGACTATCGGTCAGGCAGGTGGCTCAGGTCATTCAAACCAACATTGGCGGCAGCCGTGCCGGTTCATACCGAATAGGTGGCGATGAATATCCAATTACCGTTCGTCTTCGACCTGAAGACCGCCTGGGTACCTTAGATATCAACAATATTTCAGTGAACCTGCCCGGTGGCGGAGTGATCCCTGTTTCCTCAGTGATCGTTAAAGAAAGCGGACGTGGCCCGGAAGATATTAACCGTATCAACGGACAGCGTGTAACCAATATCACGGCCAATCTTGAAACCGGAGTCGCTTTAGGTGAAGCCGTGGAACTCATTCAGGAAGAACTCGCCGACTTCCCTCTTCCGGAAGGGTTCAGTATTGTTTACGGTGGAGAGTATGAGGAACAGCAAAAAGCAGCTGCAGATTTCAGTATGTCCATCATTATGGCATTGATCCTGATCTATATGGTAATGGCCGGACAGTTCGAGCGTTTCCTTGATCCGCTTATCGTTATGTTCTCAGTTCCTTTAGCTATGATCGGAGTGATCCCGGCACTACTGATAACCGGAACCACTATCAATATTCAAAGCCTGATGGGAATGATCATGCTGGTCGGGATCGTGGTAAACAACGCCATTGTACTGGTCGATTATATCAATCTGATGAGGCGTGATAAAGGCTTACCGGTTGTTCAGGCCGTTATTGAGGCGGGCCGACTCAGACTTCGTCCAATTCTGATGACCACTTTAACCACGGTTCTTGGTTTGCTGCCCCTTTCATTTGGACTTGGAGCCGGGGCCGAAATTCAGGCTTCACTGGCTCGCGTTGTGATCGGTGGACTGACCGCATCTACATTGGTAACCCTGGTATTCATTCCTGTGGTTTATGTTACAGCTGACAAGATCCTTGAGAAGGCCAAAGCTATTAGCTGGAATCCGTTTACCTCAACTAAGGAAGTGGAACTGGCTAACTAAAACACTAAAATCAGTAATCTCATGTAGAAGCCTGCAGGATCTGATCTTGCAGGCTTTTTTATGAGCCGAACGTTCAGTTCAAGGCGTTTTCAACAGAATTGATCAGGAACGTGGAAAGCCGATCATCGGGTAGTAACGTTTTACCGCTCCATTTGAACTCGAGACCTTCCAGGCGTTGAGCCACCGATTTTTCCCGCCCGCCCGGTGACAGAAATACCGGAATGACGATCACTTCACCTGAGATATTGCCCTGTCTTACAACTGCCCGTAAATACTGCCTGGCTTGTTCGTGAATGGCTTCAGGGGCATCATCCCTAACTGTAAGTGCCATGATGTTTCTAAAACCGGGTAAGCCTTCATCACTTTGCTTTTGCTGAACCTGTGCAGCCAGCGATTCCATACTTTGAACCCATCCGGTGTTATCTTCCTCACCATTGGGTCCGTGAGCCGCTAACACGACCGTTTCATTTGCGGGATCTTCACTGAGACTCAAAATACGTTTCCTCAAAATATCTGCCACGATAGGATGATCATCCAGGGCATCGGTAAATTGCACCGGGGTATGGATCTCAATTTGCTTGAGCGTTGGAGGAAAGATCATGTTATGCATAAAATGGGAGTCATCCAGCGGAATCCCACTCATCTCCTTGAATTCGTCGGTGTAATGCATTACCGGCATTGGTTGATCTGCCAGCTCATCCCTAATTCCCAACAAATATTCTGCCTGCCTCAGAATTGGACTGTGTTTCGAAATAAATAACGGGATCACTATAATTTGATCAACACTTTTTGCTTCCAGGTTTTTAACCGCTTTCTGTAACGAGACAAAATTGGCCATGCCCCAGGCATATTCAACAGGATAGGTTTCAGTCAATGGTTTTGCGGCCTCTTTTACCATGTTATTCCAGGTGGTGCCCCCGCCATGGGCCATGATCAAAATTCCAATTCTTGATGAATTCTTTGGATCCGTTGCGCTCATTTCTTACTGCTTTAGCTGAATTGATGAATAATTATTTCCCTGAAAAGATACGAATTGAAAGAATTTTCTGAAGGGAGTTCGTCAGGTAATTTGATGTACCGAATTAACGGTTCAAATGGCATACAGGCGAGAACAGAACTATCACAAATGGTCTCTCAACCTAAATCAGGTTAAGACGGTACATAAAGCTCTCTCTTCGAAGATGAACCGTAATTATTCACCCGTTCACAAACATCGAATGATAGTTGCCTGAATTATACCGTTAAAAGACCACGACTCACTGACTGAGCCGTGGTTCAAATAGCTAATTTATGCTTCCTGAAGATTCTCTTTAACCACGCGCTCCTGCACCTCATGCGGAACCGCTGCGTAATGAGAAAACTCCCGGGTGTAGGTAGCACTCCCCTGCGTCATCGATTTGAGCTTGGTTGAGTAATGATCCAGTTCCTCAAGAGGTACATGGGCTTTGATCTTCTGAATAGAACCTTCTCCATCCATGCCCTGAATTTGTCCCCTTCGGGAGCTCAGGTCGCTCATGACATCCCCCATATAATCGGCCGGTACACTTACCTCGATCTCGTAGATCGGTTCCATAAGTTTAGGGTTCGCTTGCATAAAGGCATCCTTGAAGGCCATGAGTCCGGCTGTTTTAAAAGCTGCTTCATTGGAATCAACGGAGTGCATGGAACCGTCGTAAACGGATACTCTGATATCCCGGGCACGACACCCACTCATGGGACCATTCTCCATTTTTTCCATCACGCCTTTCAGAATGGCAGGCATAAACCGGGTGTCGATCACTCCTCCAACAATACAATTCTGGAAAACGAGTTTTCCTCCCCACTCCAGATCATGTTCCTGTACGTCACGGACCTTGAGATCATCCGGTGTGCTCATGCCATCTTCATAGGGTTCAACCAGCAAATGGACTTCAGCAAACTGTCCGGCTCCACCCGATTGTTTTTTATGTTTGTACTGAGCACGCACACCTTTCGTGATCGTTTCACGATATGGGATCTTGGGAGTGATAAATTCCACGTCCAGTTTGAAGCGGTTTCTGAGCTGATCTTCGATCACTGCAAGGTGCTCTTCACCCTGTCCGTGAATGATAACCTGACGAAGTTCCTGACTGTGTTCGATCACAACTGATGGGTCCTCGCGGTGGATCTGATGCAGGGCATGCCCAAGCTTATCTTCCTCTCCTTCTTTCTTCAGTTTTACAGCCGTTCTGATGGTAGTTGGAGGAAATTCAATGGGTTGAAGTTTCACCTCATGCCCTTTCTCGTGAAGGGTGTCGTTCACTTCACTGTCTTTCAATTTCACAACCGCACCAATATCCCCGGTTTTGATCTCAATGATCTCAATACGTTTATGGCCCTCAGTCAAAAACAGGCTTCCCAATCGGACCGAAGCATCATTCGAGCTGTTTACGAGATCCATACCCGGCCGGATACTGCCACCATAAACTTTGAAATAGATCAGGTCCCCTACATGAGATTCAGAATGGGTCTTGAATAGAAACATTACCGGCTTTCCATCCGGATCGAGTTTGAATTCATCACCATCAACCGTTTTAGGGGGATTACCCTGAAGCGGATTTGGGGCCACATCATCCAGAAAACCCATCACTCGACCAGTCCCCATATTTCTTGAAGCGGTGGAACAGAACAATGGAAAGATCTGTCCATTCACCAGCGAGATATGTAGGCCTTTCTCCATTTGCTCCTCATCCAGTTCACCCTGCTCAAAATAAATATCCATCAGGGTTTCATCGTTTTCAGCGATGGTTTCTACCAGCTCCTGATGAAGCTTTTCAGCCTGTGCTCTCATGGATTCAGGGATCGGCAGCTTATCAGGTTTACCCCCTTCTTCAGGAAATTCGTACATCGTCATGCGGAGCACATCTATGATGGCATGGAAATCCTGCCCTTCACTGTATGGAAACTGCACAACGGTGACTTCCTGTCCAAAATGCTCGCGGGCTTCATCAACCGTTTTCCAGAAATCAGACTGATCCGTATCCAGCTTGTTCACCACAAACATGGATGGTACGCTGTACTTTTGTACATAATTCCAGAGGGAATCGGTAGCAGTTTCCACCCCCTGCTCACTGTTAAGCACAAAAATAGCCGTATCGGCGATCCGTACGGCTCCTGCTACCTCACCTATATAATCCGAGGTGCCGGGTGTGTCAATTAAATTGATCTTATGCCCCCTCCAATCAAGATTCAAAAAAGATGAGTATATAGACTTCTGTTTTTCCTTCTCCAGTGGGTGATAATCTGATACGGTATTTTTTTCTTCTACCGAACCCCTGCGGTTAATTGCTCCGGCTTCGAAAAGCATCGTTTCGGCCAGCGTTGTTTTCCCGGAGCCGGAATGGCCTAACAGCACAACGTTTCGGATGCGGGTTGGATCATAAACTTTCATAGGATCTCCTTTTTTGCACTTTTTGATCTGCTGCATGATGATCACCCTGTCGAATCCATTCTAAACGATTGGAACGAGGTCCGGATCATCACGTATTTGATACCGGCTCTTTTATGCCGAAAACAAACAACTTAGCAGCAAACTTTAAGTGTGTTTTGTTGGAAACAGATTTTAACTTCTGAACGGGCAAACCTCCCGTGCAATAAATTCAATGAACAGTACTCATACTTCTTGAACAGTATGTGAAGAAATAAAATAATCGGAAGCTCGAATAAATCAACATGAAAAAGATACTGCTGATACAAACCGGTGGAACTATTGCCATGAATGCTAAAGGAGCCGGGGTGGAACTCGATCCCGAGGCATGGTCAAAGGTTCTTTATGAAGAAATTCCTGAACTGAGTGAGATTGCCGAAATAACCACCTTTCCCCTGTTTTTTGAAGATAGCTCTGACCTGAATGCATCCCACTGGATACAGCTCGCCGATTGTGTTGAAAATAAATACAACGAGTACGACGGCTTTGTGATCCTTCACGGAACCGATACCATGGCTTACTCAGCTTCTGCCCTTAGTTTTGGGCTAAGAAATCTAAGTAAACCGGTCATTTTTACCGGTAGCCAGCTGCCCATGAGCTCCATACGCAGTGACGCCCGCCGTAACCTGGTGAATGCCATTGAGCTGGCTACCATGGATTTCAAAGAAGTCGGGATCTGCTTCAGTGACGCTCTTTTCCGTGGGAACCGAGCCACCAAAATGAGTATTGGCGATTTCGATGCCTTCGGATCCCCAAACTTTACGCCCCTGGCCGATATCGGTATTCAGATCCAAACCCGGGTTCTTGATCAGTTTGGCTCAGGCGATCTTCAAAATCTGGCATCCTATTCTGATGAGGTTTTTGTTCTTACGGCTCACCCCAATTTAAATCCGGAATTCCTGGAAGGACTGAACCTGAGCAAGATCAAAGCAGTCATTATTCGTGGTTTCGGTAGCGGTAATTTTTGCATCAAGGGTACCTACAGCCTGCTTCCATTTCTTGACAAGTGCCGGGAACATGATGTGGTGGTGACCATTGTATCTCAGGCAGATTTTGACTCTGTTGACCTTACCCAATACACCGCAGGGCGTGCCGCTCTCGATCACGGCTCCATCAGTGGCAATGATATGACCCTGGAAGCGGCCCTTACCAAACTCATGTTTTTATTAGCACATTACGACTCCAAAACCGATATTGAAGCATTGTTCCAGAAATCCTTAGTCGGAGAACTCTAACAGGTGTTAGGTTTTAGTTGCAAGGGTTTAGAAAAGTATTGCACTAAATAACTAACACCTCATTTCTAACACCTAAAATCTAAATTGATGTTTTTCATTTTTGATCTTGAGACCATTCCCGATATCGACTTCATTCGTCAGGTCTTGAATGATCCTGATTCAGAGGAAGATAAGTTGCTTGAACGGGCCAGTGAAGAATTAGCCCGCAATGCCTCCGGCTTCCTCCCGCCAATGTATCACCGGATGGTTTCGTGGGTGGGACTCTGGATAGAGAATACCGGTGGACCCAAACAAAAGGTGGCCTGGAGCGGGGAAGATGAGAAAGAAGGTTTACTGAAGATCTTTGATGCCATTGGTACCTACAAGGACTTCGGTCTTATACATCATAACGGCAAGGGCTTTGACATCCCCGTTCTCACCTACCGCGCCATGAAGCACGGCCTGCAGATGCCCGTCCGTATGAATGATTATGATATCAGGTATCGCTACAGTAAGCACAATGTGGATCTGGTGGATGAATTTAGTAATTATGGAGCCAGTTCATGGCCCAAACTCAAACACCTTGGACAGCTGATCGGAATTCCATTCAAGCAAACCGGTGAGGGGAATGAGGTATTTGCCATGTATAAACGTGGGGAGCTCGATCTGATCGAGCATTATTGCTATGAGGATGTCATGGCTACATACATCGTCTGGCTCTACTTCGAATTCACGGCCGGACATATTCCCGAAGATCAATTCAACAACCTGCGTGACCGGGCTATGAGTAAGCTCGAAGAGATCCAGTCAGGTCCGCCCAAATAGACTTACATTCACTGTGCGTAAATATTCCCCAAAAAAAAGCAGGCAAGGGACTCACCCTGCCTGCTTCCTGAATTATGATTGACTAACTATCTGCCTTAGACTTCCAAAGCATTAGGTAATTCCTGCTCCTCAGTATTGGCTTGCTTTCTCAGCGTAGCCTGAGCGGAAGCCAGGTGAGCTACCGGAACTCTGAAAGGTGAACATGACACGTAATCCAAGCCGGTGTTGTACGCAAAATTAATACTGCTTGGGTCACCACCGTGCTCACCGCAAATTCCGATCTTAAGGTTCTCGTTGACCATTCGGCCTAAACGAACCCCTGCCTGTACCAGTTGCCCAACCCCTTCTTCATCCAGAACCTGGAATGGATCCTGACGCAGGATGCCTTTTTGAACGTAGGTTGGAAGGAATTTAACAGCATCATCACGACTGTATCCGAAGGTCATCTGAGTCAGATCATTGGTTCCAAATGAGAAGAAATCAGCTTCCTCCGCAATTTGGTCAGCCATGATAGCTGCTCTTGGCACCTCGATCATTGTACCCACTTTGTAGTCAAGTGTAACATCCTCTTTATCGAAGATCTTCTTAGCCACTTTGTCCACTACTTTGCGCTGATGTCTAAATTCCTCGACACCGCCAACCAGTGGGATCATGATCTCAGGCAGAACTTCCTTGCCTTCCTTCTTCAGCTCAATAGCTGCCTCGATGATTGCCCGGGCCTGCATTTCAGTGATCTCAGGATAGGTAATACCTAACCGGCAACCACGGTGTCCCAGCATTGGATTGAATTCTTTGAGCTTTTCAACCTTGTTGTGCAGCATTTCTGCTGTTACACCAAGTTCCTCTGCTACTTTTTCGATTTCTTCTTCTTCCTGTGGCAGGAATTCATGAAGTGGTGGATCCAGCAAGCGAATGGTTACTGGCAAGCCTTCCATGGCCTCAAATATTTCGATGAAATCCTGCTTCTGGAATGGTAACAGATTTTCAAGAGCGGCAACCCGTTCCTGCTTATCATTTGCGATGATCATTTTACGCATGAAGTTAACGCGGCCGGGCTTAAAGAACATGTGCTCTGTTCTTGCAAGGCCAATACCGACAGCACCATATCCGCGGGCTGCGGCTGCATCCTCAGGAGTTTCAGCGTTGGTTCTGACTTTCATTTCCTCAACTTCACCGACCCAACTCATAAAGGTTTGATACTCTTTGCCGAAATCAGGTTCTGTCAGTTCTTTTTTACCAAGAATGACCTGACCGGTGTTTCCATCCAACGAAATGAAATCGCCTTCTTTCACGGTCACCTCACCGTTTGTGAAGGAACCATTCTTGTAGTTGATCACGATATCACTGCAACCTGCCACACAAGGCTTACCCCATCCACGGGCAACCACAGCGGCATGGCTCGTCATACCCCCTCGGGAGGTTAAAATACCCTCAGCAGACGACATTCCACCCACATCCTCAGGACTTGTTTCAATACGCACCAGAATCACCGGATCATCAGATTTCTCGGCTTTGACTGAGTCGAATACCACTTTACCCACAGCCGCGCCGGGCGATGCCGGAAGTCCCTTGCCAAGTATTTTGGATCCATCATCCAGATCCTTGAACTGTGGATGCAGAAGCTGCTCAATATGCTCCGGATCAACCAGATCCTTGATAGCTTCTTTTTTGGTCAGAACACCTTCATTCACCATATCCACAGCGATCTTGACAGCTGCAGTACCGGTTCGCTTACCATTTCTGGTCTGGAGGATATATAATTCACCATCCTGAATGGTAAACTCTATGTCCTGCATATTTTTGTAATGAGCCTCGAGTTTTCTGGTGTGTTTCAATAACTCGTTATATTTCTCAGGATTTGCCTGCTCAAGTTCTTCAATATGTTTTGGAGTACGGATACCCGCTACCACATCTTCACCCTGTGCATTGATCAGGTATTCTCCATAAAGCTTGGCTTCTCCGGTTGCCGGATTTCTTGTGAAACACACGCCGGTTCCACTCGTTTCACCCATGTTACCGAACACCATGGCTTGTACGTTAACGGCCGTACCGATCAAACCATGAATATTACTGATCTGACGATATTTGACCGCACGGGCACTGTTCCAGGAATTAAAGACTGCATTCACAGCAAACTTAAGCTGTTCCATTGGGTCTTCCGGAAACATGTGTCCGGTATTCTTTCTATAGATCGCTTTATATCGCTCAGTCAGTTCTTTCAGATGTTCAGCATTCAGCTCGAGATCTTCTTCAACACCGACCTCTTTTTTCATTTTCTCGATCGCTTCTTCAAAATGCTCATGACTTACGCCCATAACCACGTCGCCAAACATATCTATGAATCGGCGGTAGCTATCATATGCAAAGCGCTCATTATTCGTCTTTTTAATAATAGCATCAACCACTTTATCATTGATGCCAAGGTTTAAAATAGTATCCATCATACCGGGCATTGAAACTGCAGCTCCGGAACGAACAGATATAAGAAGCGGATCATTTTCGTCCCCGAACTTCAGTCCCATTTCGGCCTCAACATGCTCAACCCCTTTCCTGATCTGCTCATCCAGTCCGTCTGGCCAGTTCATTTTATTATCGATGGTTGCCTTACATGCTTCTGTAGAGATAGTAAAACCGGGAGGTACCGGAATTCCAATGGTGCTCATTTCAGCGAGATTGGCACCTTTTCCTCCTAAAAGTTGTTTCATTTTACGGTTACCGTCAGTGTGCTGCTTTCCAAAGCGGTACACAAAAGTTTCTGAAAGACCCATGTCATCACCTCATTTTGTTATCATTTTTGAGAATTAGTTTCAGCTCCCAATAAAATTTCAGATCAGGTTTTGAAACGAACACTCAAAAAATGCACTTTTAATGTGAAGTAAATATGTAGCCCGGAAAAGCGCTTTTTGAAGCGGATCGACACATACTTTTAATCAATTATCAGCTTGAAATTCCGTATTTTAAATTGTGTAATAGTTAATGAATGCACACAATAATTAGCCTAACTTTTACGATTATTGGTTTGGTTTAAATAGTGTAGCTAATTTTTATAATCACGTGATATCTAAAAAACACATAGCGACTTTTTTCATGACACTTGGTGTGTTTGGGATGATGCTATCTATGAATCACTATCATAGTGACGGATTGCTTTGTGTACATCACGCTGAAGAACAACATTACACCGAAAATGAGCTTTTATGTCCGGTTGCAGGTCTCGTTGCCATTCAGGCAGATGATTCCTCAACCGACTATAATTTCCTGCTTCAATATCAGCAAACCCTGATCGATGTACAGGAATTACTTCTTAGCACTGAAGTTCACAACTCCCTGCTTGGACGTGCCCCACCTACCTTGATTTAATTCTGAAAGCTTGCCTGTCTCAGCTTTTCGATGACAGGACAAACCTATTATTATTCAAATTAAATCATAAAGACCTATGAAAAAGTATAACCTATATTCGGTATTAAAGAACGTTTTTGTATTACTGCTATTAGTAACTGTAACGGCATCCTGCTCTAACTCAGCTTCTTCTGAGGAAGAAACTCACCCTGAAGCAGTCGGTGTTGTACTCTATCTGAATGGTGATCTCATAGTAGAGAAGTATCCCGGTCAGGATCTCATCAACAACTTTCCAACAATAGATGAGGGAGACGAAACCGCCTTGATCAGTACTTTATTTATTGATGAGGATGGTAATGAGTTCATTCCAGATGAACCGGAAGTATCACTCGGTTTAGAGATATCTGACACAAATATTATCGAAATCGAACAGCACGAAGGGGAACTCTGGGAGTTTCATGTTAAAGGACTTCAGGCCGGAACCGCTACTCTGACCTTGCAGCTGATGCATGACGATCATCCCGATTTTGAAAGTCCGGCGATCGAAATTGAAGTGGTGCAATCAACCGCAGCTAAACTATCAACAGGCAATTAATTGAGATATTTAGCACTCACATTTCTGTTATTGGCAGGAGCTTCCCTATCCGGGAATGCTCTTGCTGAGAACAGATACACCCTATCCGGCACCATAACTGATGCCGAAACAGGTGAACCGGTTTCCTTTGCTTATGTTCACATCGAGGAGCTTAACCGCACCGTTGTTGCGGACACTGATGGGTATTACGAATTAAAGAATGTACCTGCCGGTAATTTCACCCTCACCATACACCGGATCGGTTACCGGACTCAAACCAAGGAAATTGCCGTTAAGGAAGCCGATGAAACAATTGACATCGTTCTTTCTTCTACTGTACTTGGATCTCAATCCATAGAAGTGATCGGCCAAAATGATAGGAATGTGGAAGGGTCCAACCTGGAACATGCCTCCAAAAAAGTATTCGGGACCGAACTCCGTCAAAATCTTGGAAACACACTTTCACAGACCTTAGCCAACCTGCCCGGTTTTGATGAACGTAAAATGGGTGGAGCCCCCGGCCGGCCGGTAATCCGTGGTCTTGGCGGTGAACGTGTATTGATCCTTCAGGATGGTATGCGTTCCGGGGATGTTTCCTCACAATCATCTGATCACGCTGTAACGATCGACCCAATTTCTGCACAGGAAGTGGAAATTGCACGGGGTCCCCAGGCACTCGCTTACGGGGCTAATGCGATCGGTGGAGTGATCAACGTGGTTCGAAATCAAATCGCAAGCAGCAGCCCTTCAAGAACTACCGGAAATGTTACCCTAAATGGTGAAACCGTCAATCAGGGTGTCTCCGGAGCCTTAGACCTCACGACTCCTTTAAACGATGTAGTTTTTAGTCTCAGTCTCAACGGACGTACTGCACAAGACATATCCACCCCTATTGGGCAAACTGAAAACACTTACTATCGATCCACCAACAACGCACTTGGTGTAAGCTGGATCAGGGACTGGGGATATGTTGGTGGTGCTTTTAGCAGTTATTTCAATAATTACGGGATCCCACCTGACCCGCAAGGTCATCCGGAAGGTGTGGATATTGAAATGGAAAAATTTCAGTACGATCTGAAATCAGAAGTGATCCTCAACCATGATCTCATCAACGTTTTGGAAGGCTCATTTTCACTCAAAAACTATACTCACAAGGAAATTGAATCGAGTGGTGCCCTTGGTACCCAATTCGGATTGGTCACCACGAATGCCGAACTCAAAGCCAGACACGGTGAGCTTGGATTCATTGACAAGGGTGCGTTTGGGATCTGGGGTGAGATGGAAGACTATGCCATCATCGGGGCAAGTACACCCGATGCAAACAGTTACAAACTGGCCGCGTTCCTTATTGAGGAAGCCGATTTTAATAAACTCCACCTTGAAGGCGGATTGCGTTTTGACTGGGTTATGAATAAGCCCGTTGAGGATGAGCCCAACTCTGTAATAGGTTTTATCCGGGAACGAAGTTTTCCTGCCTTATCAAGTTCATTTGCGGCGATCTATTCTCTGAGTAGCCAGGTATCTTTTGGTACAAGCCTGCTTCACTCATTCCGTGCTCCATCCCTCGAAGAATTGTATTCTGAAGGACCACACCTTGCTTCTTACTCTTATGAGATCGGCAATCCTGAACTGGATCCCGAAAGAGGTCTTGCAAAAGAATTATTCCTGCGTTATCAGCAAACCAAGGCAAATGCTGAGTTTACGGTCTTTCATAACAACTTCAGTAACTATCTCTATGCCAGAGATACCGGTGAGCCCAACGACCGGCGACCTGACCTGAATAATTACCAGTTTGTTGGTGAAGAGGCAGTACTCTATGGAGCTGAATTATCCGGTGAATTTATCCTGAGGTCTAATTTTGTACTGAATGCCTCCATGAGTTATACCCTGGCAGAGAGAAACGTATCCGAAAGCGAACAGCAAACCACGGGATATAACGATGATACCCGTCCACTACCCATGATCCCCCCTTTAAAATCCAAGTTCTCCTTTAAATACAGTAAAGATGGATTTGAGCTGGGTTCGCGCGTGCGATTAGCCGCAAAACAAGACCGAACCGGGGAATTTGAAACCTCAACAGAAGGATATACCCTTCTTGATGTATTTGCCCAATATCGCCTGGATGGTGGCAAACTGTTGCACACTTTTTCTCTGAACGCAAACAACCTGTTGAATCAGGAATATTATGACCACCTCTCGCGAATTAAAGACCTGCGTCCCGAGCCCGGATTAAACATCAGCTTGCTGTACAGGGTCTACTTCTAACATTGTTCATATTCGGAAAAAGAAAAAGCCCCGGAAGGTTCAGTACCGGGGCTTTAGTTTTCAGCTTTAAGGAGTTAGAATCGACTAACTGTTAGGGTATAAACATTAATCTCAACTTTAAAGCTATATACAAGAGTGTAGGTTTAATGATTTGTTACAATTTTTTCTAAAAACCCTCAATTAACCCAGTTTGAATCATCTAATTTCATATTTAGGCTAACTCATTAGGCTTAGCAGAAACATTTATTTACCTTTAGGATCATACGTTATCCTATCAAATTAATAACCGGAGAGAGCATGAAACCTGCTGGAACACAATACTTTAAAACTTTTAAAATTGTTTCGTTCTTTATCATCATAGCTTTTTTTCATTCCTGTGCACAACTGAACGAGCTTACTAATATCAGCAAGCCCTCTGTATCAGTAGTGGATATGAATATAACCGGTATGACCTTACAGGATATCGAACTCACGGCTGATGTTGAGGTTGAAAATCCAAATAGCGTAGGGGTTGACCTTAGTTCCTACAGTTACTCCCTGGATGTTAATGAAAGTAACTTTGTATCAGGTAGCGAACAGCGCGGGTTAAACATCGGGGCAAAGAATAGCAGCGTGGTTCAGGTTCCGGTTACCCTGACATTTTCTGAACTGCTTCAAACCTTCCAAAGTATCAGGGATCAGGATGAATCTGATTACAAGTTTGCAGCCAGTTTTGGTTTCGACCTGCCGATCTTAGGCACCGTAGAGGTTCCTGTGGAATACTCCGGAAAGATCCCGGTAGTGAAACAACCAAGTATTTCACTGGCTAACTTTTCGATCGAAAGTTTATCCATGACCGGAACTGATCTGCTGGTTGAACTCAATGTTCAGAATCCAAATGCTTTTCAGCTTATGGTGGATGATCTGAATTTTGACCTGGAAGTTAACGGACTAAGATCCTTTTCAGGGAATATCAGTGAAACCATCAATATTGACAGCAAATCGGCTCAGACCGTGAAACTCCCCTTCAATATCAGCTTCCTGAACGCCGGTATGGCGGCCTATCGCCTCCTGAACAGTGACGAGGACCTGGACTACAAACTATCAGGCTCCACACTGATCGGTTCAGACCTGCCATTTTTCAAGAAGTCTAACTTTAACTTTGATAAGTCAGGTTCAGTCGATATTCTTAAGTGAATATGAACCTAATTATTTACTTCATTGACCTACGTTAGCTACTACGAAAGTCCCATTGGTTACCTCCGTATCCTATCGAACGGCAAAGCGATCAAAGAGATCAAATTTATGGATTCAGATGGCCCTGAAGATCCTGATATCCATACAGAATCTGCCCGCACACAACTCCGGGAATATTTTGATGGCATTCGGGACTCCTTTCAATTAGAACTCGCCCCTGAAGGCACTGAGTTTGAACGCTCGGTCTGGCAACAGCTGCTTGAGGTCCCCAACGGCACCACCTGTACCTATGGTGATGTCGCCAAAAAGATCGGCGATAGCAAAGCCTCACAAGCGGTGGGAAGAGCTAACGGAAAAAACCCTATCGCCATCGTGATCCCCTGCCACCGGGTTATTGGTTCAGACAACAAACTAACCGGCTATGCGGGTGGACTTGAACGTAAGGAGTGGCTCTTGAAACATGAAGGGGCGCTTCTGCTGTAATTATCTGCTAATAGTAAAACAAATAGATCGCTGTTTTCAAAGAGATGACAGGGTAGATATTAACCACGTTCTACGCCGATAATTTGGAGGGTAATTCTCACGAATGCCGGAGTCTTTAAGCATACATCACACCATCTTTCTTCTTAAAGCCAAAGTATCTAACTAATTTTTACGGACGGAATGAACCGATAGTTGTACATTCCGAACATTCAAGTTCCTAACTAAAACCAATCCAATACCATGAGATCTCTGAAGATATTAATATTCTTTTTCACTGTTGGTAGCCTCAGCGCTTTCGCACAAATGCCGGATGCTCCGGACCGAACTGAAGGCGACGGGCCCCACGAACGATTGATCATACGCGGGGTTAATTTGATAGATGGAACCGGATCGCCTGCTACCGGACCTGTAGATATTTTGGTTGAGGGGAACAGGATCGCTTCAATCCGAACGGTTGGTTATCCCGGACTTCCGGTCAACGAAAACAGACGCCCACAGGCCGATGAGAATACAAAAGTGTTAGATGCAGAAGGGATGTACCTCCTGCCCGGCTTTTTTGATATGCATGCTCACACCGGGGGAGGAGCGCAAGGTACCACTCCCGAATATGTTTATAAGCTTTGGTTGGCTCACGGTATCACAACCATTCGGGAACCCGGTTCAGGAAATGGTATGGACTGGACATTACGCCATAAGGAGATGAGTGAAAAGAACGAGATAACAGCTCCGCGGATCTCTGCATGGATCAATTTCGGCTCTAATTACGGGGAGCAAATAACAACCCCTGAACAGGCTCGTGATTGGGTGAAAATGATCGATGAGGCCGGTGCAGACGGGATCAAATTTTTCGGAGCTTCTCCTGAAGTGTATGCCGCTGCTATTGATGAAGCCAACAAAAGAGACCTGGGTACCATGACTCATCATGCACAAACCCGCGTGGTATATAACAATGCACTAAAATCTGCCCGACTTGGGGCAACGTCACTTACTCACTGGTACGGACTTCCCGAATCTCTTTTCGAGGATCGTATCATTCAGGATTACCCTCTTGATTATAATTACAACAATGAGCAGCATCGTTTTGAGGAAGCCGGAAATTTATGGAAGCAAGCAGCTGCGCCGGGTTCTGAGAAATGGAATGCAGTCATGGATGAAATGATCGAGCTGGATTATACGATGAATCCAACTTTTACCATTTACGAAGCCAACCGGAACCTAAGTGCTCAGCGGCGAGCCGAATGGCATGAAAAATATACCCTACCTTCTCTATGGGAATTCTACCAGCCCAGCAAGATATCCCACGGTTCCTACTGGCTGGAATGGGGAACCGAACAGGAAATTGCATGGAAAGAAAATTTCAGGATCTGGATGCAGTTCATTAATGAGTATAAAAATAAGGGCGGACGGGTCACGCTCGGATCCGATGCCGGATACATCTACAAACTCTACGGCTTTGGATACATTCAGGAAATGGAGATGATGCGCGAAGCCGGATTCCATCCTCTTGAGATCTTTCAGTCAGCTTCTCTTAAAGGAGCCGAAGTTTTAGGGGTTGATAATGAACTCGGAACCATTGAAGTAGGTAAACTGGCTGACATGGTGATCGTAGATGCCAATCCCATGGAAAACCTTAAAGTACTATACGGAACCGGAGCCATTTACGTGAATGAGGATAATGTACCTGTTCGTAAAGGAGGAGTTCGATACACCATCAAAGACGGTATCGTTTTTGATGCCAAAGAACTGCTAAAAGACGTCGCCGAAATGGTAGAAGCAGCCAAAGCTGAAGAGAATTACAAAATTACCCAACCGGGACAGGATTGGTAAAGGAATAAATAACGTGAGATTATGAGCTGGAATTCACAGAGGGATCTTAGAAAAATCCACAGATGGGGAGGCGCACTATCGCCCTCCCTTTTCTTTTAGTGTTGATCACGGGCTTATTCCTGCAGGTCAAAAAAGAAGTAAACTGGATACAGCCTCCTTCGCAAAAAGGTGTCTCAACGATCCCTTCGATCAGCTTTGATGAGATACTCACAGCTTCCAAAGAAGTACCTGAAGCTGAGATATCCACTTGGGAAGATATCGACCGCCTGGATGTTCGCCCCGACAAAGGTATTGTTAAGGTAAGAGCCGTGAACCGATGGGAAATTCAGGTCGATGCCGAAACCGCTGAGGTCTTGCAGGTAGCCTATCGAAGATCCGAATTATTTGAATCGCTGCATGATGGCTCCTGGTTTCATGATTCAGCAAAACTGTGGGTATTCCTGCCCTCCGGCATCGTTGTAACCATACTTTGGATCACCGGTATGTACCTATTCTTTGTCCCCTATTTAGCCAAAAAGCGAAATAAAAGGAGGCTGGAAGAACGACGGGCTGAGGGTACAAACATTTAAAAGCTTGGGTACTTTAGTTTCTGAAATAGTGAAATTATTTCCTTTAAAACAGCAATTCATCAAAGTTAGTCCACAACAGATTATAATCGCCTGATTTTATCCAAGGTCATTTTCTTGATTCCCAATAACCCGGTTTTCGTTTCAAATGCTTGACTGCAGTAATTGTGATAATAGTTTCTGAAACGTCGTAAATAATTTCAAAAGGGAAACGTACCAATAAAATCCTTCGATCAGATTTTGTAAGTAAAGATCCCGATTCTGGATGAGCTAATGCCTGAGCTATTGCTTCTTCTACCTCATCAAGAAATTCAGCCCCAAGCCCATTAGCTTTTTCTTCATAATACTGAATGGAACTCATTAGCTCTTTTGCTGCTTCAGGATGATACTGAAATGTCATTTTTTTAGAAATTCTCGAGCAGCCTCATGAACTTCTTGACCTGAAATTGGAGAAACTTTCCCCGACTGGATCTCAGCTTTTCTCACCTTGATTTCATCCACCCAAGCTTGTTCGATATCATCATCAATTTGCTTATCAAGACTATCAATAAGCTTTTTGGCTAATTTAGCGCGGTGATTTTCGTCTAACTCTAAAGCAGAATGCTGAATCTTTTTATAATCTGTAATCATAGTTTTGGTGACTATTTCGAACTCCAATCTATTGAAAAACCAACAATTCTGACAATTATTTATTTAACGAAAAAAAATCATCTCTTTATGCTTTGAATCCATACAACAAATATTGTGGATAGCTCAAACAAAAAAATGGTCTTACAGAATATATTCCATAAGACCATTTATAATTCTTTAATTCAAAGCAGAATCATACGTATAAAAACGTGAAATCCTGTTTTTTCTGTGATTTAGAATCCGGGCAATAACATCACGGCATTTTGAACCATACGGCTTGGGCCAACCCAGAACATGCGATATTGTGTGTTATCAAGCAGGAAGACTACTTTTCCACTTCCCATATTTTGCACGGCTGCAAAGGTTTTGCCTTTGGCATTTTCACGGTTCTCCTCCGATGCATACCCGGAAGCCAATACCTCTCCTTCTTTCACGTAGTATCCGACAGACTGCAGGGAGGCAGATGGCGTGAGGGCATCGGTGCCAAACTTCAAGGAATACAACTGATCAGGTAATCCAAAGGCAAGTGGATTGGAGTTATCCACTTCGGCTTTAAAGGCTGAACCCGGAATTCTTTCCAGCCCAAATACGTCTTCGCGATCTTCATAGCGGGTGTAGTCCTTTTCATCCACCTCTGCACTGTCTTCTTCTTCAGCTGTAAAGAGTTCTACATTCGTGAAACCGGACCGGTCTTTGGTGAGCCATGAACCGCTGCCTTCCGTACCTATCAGCACCCCTCCGTTTCGAACCCAGAATTTGAGATCTTCGATCTGTGCATCATTCCACACACCGTTTAATCCACCCCAGGCTCCGGGCATCAGGATCACATCATATTCGGCAAGGTCAATGCGGTTAAAGCTCCCGGAGCGGATACGATCTATACCAAATTCAGTCCACTGATCGAACAAAAACCAAAGCTGCCCGGCTGTATATGAACTGAATGGTGAATCGATCATTAAGGCCACTTTGGGCTGTTTAACCGGCTCACTGTCACCGGAGGCCAGATCCATTCCTGCATCCATACGGCCGGTATCAAATCCTTCCACTACTACCTCAACGTCATCAATCAGTTTTCGCATGTCTGCCGCGATCTGATCTCGTTTCTCATAATTCCGTCCAACTAAAACGATCAAACTTCCTGCGGTATATTCCTTTCCCTGATAGGTAAAGGTCCGCCCTGCACTCCTCACGTTGTAACCCATATCCCAAAGCTTGGCTAAAGCTTTCGGAGCATGTCGCTGTTTCCAGTCTATTACATAAGCGTACTGTGCATTTCCATTTTCAATGGCCGAAGGATAGCTTAATTCTTCGGTTACCTGTTCAGTTGATGCTCCCACACTGTTGGTGGTCCAGGCTGCATCCAGATTATAAGCCAGAGGCACTGACCAGGTGGCCATATCGTACATCACGGAATCCTCGATCTGCAGCTGATTTCTAAACAGCGTGTTTATGAACAGATGCTTGGGCTGATCCGTCTTTATAATGAAATCACCGGCTTCAAAATTTTGGGTTGAAGAACTTCCATCCCAATAACTGAAGGCATTGCGTTGGTTGAAATTCTCTGTGGCACGCTCTATCTGAACGTTATGCTTCATCAGCATATTCACTACCTGATAAGTAAAATCATTGGCATTGTTCTTTAGGATATATGCCTTTGTATTCCCCCTTTGGGTAGTTTGCGATACTGAATTTTTAAAGTATTCCAGAAGCCCTTCTTTGTTCTCCACCGCCGTTTTTACAATCGACACGCCATTGATGTAATGATCAAAGGCTCGTTGTCTTAAGGTGAGTACGTAACCGTCATCGGTGGTTACAGCGCGACCACCACGACTGTGTCCACCCTGCTCCGCCAGCATTCCGATTCCGCCCATCACGCTTGGGTAAGAGGAACCATAGCCCGGATAAAAGAAATCGAACGCCTCACGCGTAGCGTAATTCAAGCCCGCTTTATCAAATTCTTCGCCGGCTCCCCTTCCAAATTTATCTGACCAGCTTTCGTAATCGTCTGGCAGTTCCTTGTTACGCGGAGTGGTACCCGGCATCAGGAAATAGTTGTTATTGAAACCTTGCTCGTGGAAATCCATGTGCACTTGTGGCATCCAGCTTTGGTATGCTGCAATACGTCCCTGCGATTCAGGATGAACCAGCCACACCCAGTCCCGGTTCAGGTCGAACCAGTAATGGTTGGTACGACCTCCCGGCCAGATCTCATCATGTTCCAGGTCATTGGCATCGGTATTCAACACGTTGGCCTGAGATGATTTATACCAGTACACATACCGGTCACGGCCGTCAGGATTGATCATGGGATCAATGATCACCACGGAGTTATCCAGCCATTCAGCTGTTTCACTGTCAGACGCAGCAACCAAACGATAGGCCGTCTGCATAGCAGCCTCACTGCTTGATGCCTCATTACCATGCACATTATAACTCAACCAGACCACCACCGGTTTATCATCTGTTGAGGCAGATTCCGGATTATTTGCCAGATCCAGGTTCGAACTCCGGATCGACTCAATATTTCCCATGTTTCCTTCTGAACTGATCACTGCATAATACAGGTCACGTCCTTCGTAGGTGGTACCATATTTATGGAATGATAGCTTGTCAGATTCTTCATCCAGTTGTTTGAAGTAATCCATGATCTGATGATGGAAGGTATATTCCGCCCCGATCTCATATCCGAGGTATTCCTGAGGTGAGGTGATATTTTGATCATAATTCAGGTCCGGATGAAACTGAAAGCGTTCAAAGGCATCCTGTTGGGCAAAAACCTGAAATGAGGTTAATAAAAATGTAAAAAGCGTGAGTAGGATCTTCATATCAAATGATTGAGGTTAACAGCTAACTTTGAGTGATGGAGCCCCAAAATAATGCTATTTTATTTAGAGTAAAGTAACACAAACCTGTAAAGACATGCAGAAAGTTAAAATTATGAAAAATACTCCCCTTACCCCCACTTTTGATGATATCAAAAAGGCTCATGCCCTCATCAAAAAATATGCGAACCGAACTCCTGTCTTTACCAGCCGCAGTGTAGATGAAAGAGCCGGAGGTAAGATCTTTTTTAAATGTGAAAATTTTCAACGAGTGGGTGCTTTTAAGTTCCGGGGAGCCTGTAACGCGGTCTTTTCACTGAGTGACGAGGAAGCTCAAAAAGGAGTGGCTACTCACTCATCCGGTAATCATGCACAGGCGGTTGCACTTGCTGCCAAAATGCGTGGGATTCCTGCTTTTGTAGTGATGCCTGAAAACGCTCCGAAAATTAAAGTTAAAGCCGTTAAGGGCTATGGTGCTAAGATAACCTTCTGTGAATCCACTCAACAAGCCCGGGAATCAACCCTTGAAGAGGTGGTTAGTCAGACGGGAGCAACCTTTATTCATCCCTATGACGATACCCGCGTTATTGCGGGACAGGGTACGGCGGCCATCGAGTTACTGGAAGATCACCCTGATCTTGATATGATCCTCACCCCTGTAGGGGGAGGCGGATTATTGAGTGGAAGTTCGATCTCAGCCAAGGCTATAAAACCTGATCTCTCGGTGATCGGAACCGAGCCTGAAATGGCCGATGATGCTTTCCGTTCATATAAATCCGGCAAGCGTATCCCGGTTCAAAACCCTGACACCATAGCGGATGGACTAAGGACCTCACTGGGAGAATTGCCCTTTTCCATCATCACTCAAAATGTGGATGATATTGTAACGGTAAGCGAGGAATCCATCAAAGAATCCATGCGATTTATCTGGGAACGCATGAATATGATCATAGAGGCATCTTGTGCAGTACCAGTATCTGCAGTTTTTGATGAAAAAGTGGATATCAAAGGAAAGAAAGTCGGCATTATCATCACCGGGGGTAATGTAGACCTGGATAATTTACCGTGGTAAAAAAGTGATTTAGTGAAACATTCATCACAATTTTTACGTCTTTAGAAAAAACTTTTACTCATGTCACAAAAAAATAAAAACACCCCATACTCATTCGAATCAGAAGTTGATGGTCATATTGATTATGATCCCAATTTCAATCTTGATGCCTACATCAGTAAAATGAGTCGAAAAGGTAACCAAGCTGACATTCAGCCGATTGCTGAAGATGATGACCGATCACAATTCAAGAACGCTGTTCTCATATTCCTTGTCTTTGCCGCATCCTACCTATGGATCAACGACTGGAGTGTAAGTCAGGCCTGGAACAGCATAGTTGGCGGAGATGAAGTCTCGGCCGTTACTGCACCTGAAGCTCCTTCCATCGATATTCCCACGATACCTGCCATACCCGATAACCCAATGGCACCGGGTGAAATGAGATCAGAAGGGTTCACTGAATTTTTATCGGCTGCTTATGCAAGCGGTTTGGATCAATACTACAGTAACATTGGTCTTCAAACCATGTATGAAGCCGGGGTTTCCCATGAATACCTGAATCAGTTAACAGAAGCGGGTATCACTGACTTATCATTTCCGGCCGTCATCGCTTTTCATGAATCTGGGGTTACTTTGGAATATCTCGATCAACTTAAAATATCCGGTTTCTTGGATGATCTATCCTTTCCTGCCGTAATTGCTTACTACGAGAGCAATGTTACCATGGAATACCTCAATGGGTTAAATGAAGCGGGTTATTTGCAGATATCATCATTTCCAGCGGTCGTTGCATACTTTGAAGCCGGAGTGACTCCGGAGTTTCTGGATCAACTCAATGAAAATGGGTTATTACAGCAAATGAGTTTTCCGGAGGTAGTCGATGCATATGAGGCTGATAATTGATCGGTGAATCTGCTTAGTTTTTTTGGATTCATTTTCCTATCTATAAGCAAATTAAAAGGTGTTACAAATGGATAGTGAAATTCTGACCTGGATATTCCTTATCGGTGGAATACTCCTGATCTTACTTGAGGCAGTATTACCCGGTGGCGTAGCCATTTTATTGGGCTTAAGTGGTCTGGGTGTGGGCATACTCAGATATTTTGGTTTGGGTCTTATGAAGTATAGCATGTTATAAAATCTTGTAACATATTGCTATACAATGAATAACAAGTATTATAAACGGTCACATATTTCAGAAGCTAAATTTCGGCATCTGATCAAGTGTTTTTCGTTAGATTTAACCGCAACGGAAACGGCTGAGTTAACCGGCATTTCATTGCGATCGGTTACCGTGATCTTTGACAAACTGCGCCATCACATCGCTCGATGGTCTGAGCAATCGGCTCGGATCCAAGGCATCATTGAGGTTGACGAGTCTTATTTTGGTCCACGACGAATTCCTGGTAAACGAGGACGAGGAGCTTCGGGTAAAACCATTGTCTTTGGCATTTTCAAACGTAAGGGCAAAGTCTATACCGAAATTGTCCCTGATGCAAGAAAAAAGACACTCCAGTGTATTATACGTGGAAAAGTGGCCCCGGCCAGTGTGATTCACAGTGATGGTTGGCGAGGCTATAATGGCCTAGTGGATGTGGGCTATGACAAACATTATCGTGTTCAACATGGCCAGGATGAATTCGCCAATTCCTCGAGTCACATTAATGGCATTGAATCTTTTTGGAGTTATGCCAAACGCCGGTTGGCTCAATTTAATGGGGTATCGAAATCTCATTTTTATGTGTATTTAAAAGAAACTGAATATCGCTTTAATCATCGAAATCAAAACTTATACAAGATCTTACTG
>NZ_PQBS01000025.1 GCF_002911695.1 Gracilimonas amylolytica | reverse complement strand
GTCTTCTCCTCGCCTGCCCCGAGCATTCGTGGGCAAGGAGAAGGACGCCTTTTATGCCTGGAAAACCGGTAATGCAGTAAAATCTTTAGTTACTATCTCGTTTTGAACCGGGATTTTCAGGATTAGAAAAACGATTTACAGGATTCACTTCGATACCTGACTGCCAGTGAGGCGGGTTCAATATTCCTTGCTCAATGTTCGATATTCACGTTGTCATCCCTACCTCGTCGGCAGGCAGGCTCGTGTTAGACTTATAAAATCCAAATAACATAGAATAGTATTCGGAATGACACCCACTGTAGGAATGAATTGACAGGAAATAGTAGAGTAGAACCACTCAACTACCCATAGCTGGTCTTTGCGAGAACCCCGGTAGTCGAATCTTAAAATCGTTACTTGCCGACGAAGCAATCTCCCTAAAACAACCTGCCAAAATCGCTTAAGGCTGTACTCATTCCGTTCACACCAACCTTCTCTATACAGGGTTATTAAGTGCTACAATTAAAGTTATAATTCATATTTGTATTTTAATGGTTACATTGAAATACCTATTGATTAAGCAAAAAAGGTTATGGTGACAGTCATTAAAAAAGGATCATCTGCAAAATCAGTAAAGCAGAAACTTGAGAAGCATATCAATTCGAAAAAAAAATTCGATCTGAAAAAATACTGCGGGGTCATATCGCTGAAAAAAGACCCACTTGAACTCCAAAAAGAATGGAGAGATGAGTGGAAGTAACATCCTTCTGGACACAAATATCATTCTTTATTTTCTGAACGGAGATGATACGTTGTTGCCTCTGTTAGAAGATCGAAATCTGGTTTTATCGATCATAACTGAAATTGAATTATTAGGCTTTGAGGGGTTTAACAAAAGTGAGTTGGCCAAGACTAAAGAATTCTTGGATAAATGTACGATCATTAATTTGAATACTGACATAAAGAATAGAGCAGTAGCTATCAGAAGGAAATTTAAATTGAAGCTACCTGATGCAGTGATAATGGCAACTGCTGAGAGTTTGGAGATTCCCCTGATAACAGCTGATTATGACTTTAAAAAAGTAAAATCTGCAAACATCATACTGTATGATAGTCAACAGTAATTCAAGCCATTTCGTGTATTAGCCCGGGCGGTTGGTTTAGGCAGGTTCAAGATTCAACATGTCATTCTGAGGAACCGAGGGGGCTATACATACCCGGTTACCCAATTCGCGACCTCTTCTGCCTGCCTGCTGATTGAGGTAGGTCTTCTCCTCGCCTGCCCCGAGCATTCGTGGGCAAGGAGAAGGACGCCTTTTATGCCTGGTAAATCGGTAGTACAGCAAAATCTTTAGTTACTATCTCGTTTTGAGCCGGGATTTTCAGGATTAAAAAAAAGATTTACAGGATTCACTTCGATATTCAGTATTCCTTGCTCAATGTTCGATATTCACGTTGTCATCCCAACCTCGTCGGCAGGCAGGCTCGTGTTACACTTATAAAACCTATAAAACTAAGTAAGCACTCGGGATGACACCCAATGCTGGAGTGAGTTGACACGGATTTTACATGAGTACAGTTACTCAACTACCCACAGTGGGTCTTTGCGAGAAGCCCGGTAGTCGAATCTTGAACTCATTAATTGCCGATGAAGCAATCTCCCTAAAACAGCATCATAAATAAACCGGGTAAATTACTTCAGGCTGCACTCACTCTGTGCGCGGTAAATTTGGCAAAGACGTGGCTTTAATAATGGAGCTTTCGAAACCTACCTAACTGCGAATCAGGATGATACTTTCAATGGTCTTATCTCTAACTCACGTTAACTGGAATAATTTCTTACTAAAATTAAACAGGTTAAATCATTACATTATATAGGGTAAACTAATAATAGTCAGGTTATTCACTGACTTTACATGTACTAAAGTTTTTATGAAACGCATCGTCCATATTGCAAAAAATCACGAAGAAGCGAGAGAGTGGGATATCAAACAATCAATATCATTGACCCCTGTTGAGAGACAAGCGATAGCGAAAGAACTTAAGATCAGAGTATATGGTAAGGAAGTGCCTGATATCAGACAAGCATTTGTGAGAAAAGGTAAACATTAGTGAAGGCATGGATTCAGCTTACTTTTCTGACGATATAAAAGAATTCATACGGTTACTTACCAAACATAAAGTGAAGTATTTGATAGTTGGTGGAGAAGCCGTCATTTATTATGGCTATCCAAGATTAACCGGAGACGTGGATTTTTTTTATTCAAATGATGCAAAAAATGTCTCATTGCTTTATATGACACTAATGGAATTTTGGGATGATGATATTCCCGGAATAGAAAGCGAAGAAGAACTAAAATCACCCGGTTATGTTATTCAGTTTGGTTTACCCCCAAATCGAATTGATATAATGAACTCTATTGAAGGAGTAATATTTGAAGAAGCCTGGAAAAATAGAAAAACGGAATATATACGATCAAAGAAAGAAGATATTCCAATTTATTATTTGGGACTGGAGCAATTGATCGCTAATAAAAGAGCGGCCGGAAGGCAAAAAGATCTGGATGACCTGGATTATTTGAATAAGCTAAAGTAAAAAGTATCACCGCTCGGTGACTTAAGCATTCGTGGGGAAGAAGGACGCCTTTTATGTCTGGTAATTCGGTAGTACAGCAAAATCTTTTGTTATTATATCGTTTAGAACCGGGATTTACAGGATTAGAAAATCAATTTACAGGATCCACTTCGAAACCTGCCGGCGAGGCGGTTATTATTCCTTGCTGGATATTGGATATTCAACCTGTCATTACTGGGATGTCGGAAATCCAAAAGTACGTACTAATTTTAAAATCCAGCATACACTCCCAACAGATACTAAAGAGTTTCCCTGCTTGGGCGGGGATCAAGGGGTGGGTAAAAGGTACCAAAGCCTGGCAGTAAACTGCATCCAAACATAATTAAAAAGGGTCATCCTGATCCCGAGCATTCTGTTAGACTTTAAGTATTGAGAAAGGCAGTCAACTCTGCTTTTTTATAATACCAGCGAGCCGGAGACAGGCTAACCGAGTGTGTCGAGCAGAACTCGAAATCCCGAATCAGCCCCTCCGGCTTCGGTATTATCCAAACCTAAATAGCATGCTAGTAAAACACTACGAACAGAGTCAGGTCCGATAATACCTAGCTGGCATACGTCATTAAGGTTAATCAAACATGAGGATTTTTTATGGATCTCACAAATCTAACCCACTTTATTGGTATAGATATTTCTAAAGATACCCTGGACTGCTGGCACCGTCCTTCCGGGGAACATATGCAGTGCGCAAATTGCGAGTCCGGTTTCCAACAACTAAACCAGTGGATAACCGAGGCGGGATGTACCGACCAGAACAGTGTTATTTGTATGGAGGACACCGGAATCTATGGTAAACGACTATTGGTTGCGTTAACCCAAATGGGATGGAGATGCTCGGTAGAAAAGACCACCATATTGGAAAAGGTGGGCCCGGACCACCATCGTAAAGATGACCAGTTTGATGCTCAGCTACTGGCTGAATACGCGGATCGTTTTGCTGATCAGTTATCACTGAGCACCCCGGCAGAGCCGGTATTAGATCAGCTTCAACAACTCTATGCTGAACGTCGCCGGCTGATACGCCAGCAAACGGCCACCAAAACCAAGCAAACGCAATCGGCCCAACAGCCGGACTGCCCGGAGCTGGTGCGCCAGGGGTGGGAAGAGCAACTACAGTTATTTGACAACCATATTGCCCAGTTGGAACAGCACATTCGGCAGTGCATACAAACCCATGATGGGCTGCAGGAATACTACGACTTGCTGGTCAGTATTCCTGGTATTGGAGAAGTTACCGCCTGGATGTGGCTGATTCTCTTTTTTGGAGAACAAAAATTGAATCCTAAGGCTATTTCCTCCCGTTTTGGAGTAGCTCCCCATAGTCATAGTTCAGGAAGTTCGGTGCGTGGGAAAACGCGTTCTTCCGGCCATGGAAGTGCAGAAGCACGTTCTACGTTAACCATGGCAGCCCGCTCGGCCAGTACACACAACGATAAATTCAGTGCCTATAAACAGAAAAAACTGGAGGAAGGTAAGCCTTGGCCGGTAGTTCGTAATAACCTGGTAAACAAATTAATCACTATTATATGTGCCATATGGAACAGCCAAACTTGCTATAAATCAAACCATGAATCCAGATTCGACAAACAAAAAAAGGCTGCTTAGTACTTGATTAAGTCATAGCATTCGGGA
>NZ_PQBS01000024.1 GCF_002911695.1 Gracilimonas amylolytica | reverse complement strand
ATATTGGAAGTCGGAGACTTCCTGAGCAACTACTTTCTAGTCACCGCTACGCTCAAGATTGAAAAGATGATTTTAGAACAAAGAACCTGCGAGCGTCCGAAGGTCCTCGTAGCGTTCGGTGTTGGCCTCAGACCCGTAACGCTTGAATCCCGAATGCTATGACTTAATCAAGTACTAAGCAGCCTTTTTTTGTTTGTCGAATCTGGATTCATGGTTTGATTTATAGCAAGTTTGGCTGTTCCATATGGCACATATAATAGTGATTAATTTGTTTACCAGGTTATTACGAACTACCGGCCAAGGCTTACCTTCCTCCAGTTTTTTCTGTTTATAGGCACTGAATTTATCGTTGTGTGTACTGGCCGAGCGGGCTGCCATGGTTAACGTAGAACGTGCTTCTGCACTTCCATGGCCGGAAGAACGCGTTTTCCCACGCACCGAACTTCCTGAACTATGACTATGGGGAGCTACTCCAAAACGGGAGGAAATAGCCTTAGGATTCAATTTTTGTTCTCCAAAAAAGAGAATCAGCCACATCCAGGCGGTAACTTCTCCAATACCAGGAATACTGACCAGCAAGTCGTAGTATTCCTGCAGCCCATCATGGGTTTGTATGCACTGCCGAATGTGCTGTTCCAACTGGGCAATATGGTTGTCAAATAACTGTAGTTGCTCTTCCCACCCCTGGCGCACCAGCTCCGGGCAGTCCGGCTGTTGGGCCGATTGCGTTTGCTTGGTTTTGGTGGCCGTTTGCTGGCGTATCAGCCGGCGACGTTCAGCATAGAGTTGTTGAAGCTGATCTAATACCGGCTCTGCCGGGGTGCTCAGTGATAACTGATCAGCAAAACGATCCGCGTATTCAGCCAGTAGCTGAGCATCAAACTGGTCATCTTTACGATGGTGGTCCGGGCCCACCTTTTCCAATATGGTGGTCTTTTCTACCGAGCATCTCCATCCCATTTGGGTTAACGCAACCAATAGTCGTTTACCATAGATTCCGGTGTCCTCCATACAAATAACACTGTTCTGGTCGGTACATCCCGCCTCGGTTATCCACTGGTTTAGTTGTTGGAAACCGGACTCGCAATTTGCGCACTGCATATGTTCCCCGGAAGGACGGTGCCAGCAGTCCAGGGTATCTTTAGAAATATCTATACCAATAAAGTGGGTTAGATTTGTGAGATCCATAAAAAATCCTCATGTTTGATTAACCTTAATGACGTATGCCAGCTAGGTATTATCGGACCTGACTCTGTTCGTAGTGTTTTACTAGCATGCTATTTAGGTTTGGATAATACCGAAGCCGGAGGGGCTGATTCGGGATTTCGAGTTCTGCTCGACACACTCGGTTAGCCTGTCTCCGGCTCGCTGGTATTATAAAAAAGCAGAGTTGACTGCCTTTCTCAATACTTAAAGTCTAACAGA
>NZ_PQBS01000023.1:7500-32671 GCF_002911695.1 Gracilimonas amylolytica | reverse complement strand
GCTTATATAAAAAGGAAGAAGGCGACGACCTACTCTACCGCTTGTGGCAGTACCATCGGCGCTGCAGGGCTTAACGGCCGTGTTCGGGATGGGAACGGGTGGGACCCCTGCGCTAGAGTCACCTTCAATAAAATCAGTATGTGTTTTCCCGTTTAAGGGATGTTCTTTGACATGATGAGGCAATAGCGTGGTAAAGAGGGTCTGGGAAGATGGGTGTTATAAACTGCTTATTAGCGGCTTGCACGGGGACCCGTGCAAACCATATAAATAAAGCCTGTGGCCTAATTAGTACGACTCGGCTAAACACATTACTGTGCGTACACCTGTCGCCTATCTACCTGGTCGTCTTCCAGGAGGCTCTTAGGGAATACTTATCTTGGAGCGTGCTTCGCGCTTAGATGCATTCAGCGGCTTATCACTTCCGCACATAGCTACCCTGCGATGCATGCGACCACACAACAGGTACACTAGCGGTGCGTCCACTCCGGTCCTCTCGTACTAGGAGCAGCTCTCCGCAATATTCCTACGCCCACAGCAGATAGAGACCGAACTGTCTCACGACGTTCTGAACCCAGCTCGCGTACCGCTTTAAATGGCGAACAGCCATACCCTTGGGACCTTCTCCAGCCCCAGGATGCGATGAGCCGACATCGAGGTGCCAAACCTCCCCGTCGATATGAACTCTTGGGGGAGATAAGCCTGTTATCCCCGGAGTACCTTTTATCCTTTGAGCGATGGCCCTTCCATGCGGTGCCACCGGATCACTAAACCCAACTTTCGTTCCTGCTCGACCTGTATGTCTTGCAGTCAAGCACCCTTATGCTTTTACACGCTACGCACGATTGCCAACCGTGCTGAGGGTACCTTTGGGAGCCTCCGTTACTCTTTAGGAGGCGACCGCCCCAGTCAAACTACCCACCATACACTGTTCCCCGCTCTGCAGGGTTAGAATTCACCTGTTACAAGGGCGGTATTTCACTGGGCGACTCCCCCCCTCCTGGCGAAGGGGGTTCAGTGTCTCCCGCCTATGCTACACATGTAACCGGTAAAGCCAATGTAAAGTTGTAGTAAAGGTTCACGGGGTCTTTTCGTCCCGCTGCGGGTAATCGGCGTCATCACCGATACCACAATTTCACCGAGCTCATGGCTGAGACAGTGCCCAAGTCGTTACACCATTCGTGCAGGTCGGAACTTACCCGACAAGGAATTTCGCTACCTTAGGACCGTTATAGTTACGGCCGCCGTTTACTGGGGCTTCAGTCAAGGGCTTCGCCGAAGCTAACCCCCTTCTTTAACCTTCCAGCACCGGGCAGGTGTCAGTCCCTATACATCGCCTTGCGGCTTGGCAGAGACATGTGTTTTTGGTAAACAGTCGCTTGGGCCTTTTCACTGCGCCCCCCAATCCGCCATAAGGCGGACCAGGGGGGATCCTTCTCCCGAAGTTACGGATCGAATTTGCCTAGTTCCTTAGCCATGAATTACTCGAGCACCTTAGGATACTCTCCTCACCCACCTGTGTCGGTTTGGGGTACGAGCGATTGTAACAAACTACGACGCTTTTCTCGGCAGCGGGATTACCTCCACTATCTGCTTGCCCGCAGGCTCACAGTACTGTCGGGGTTCAGCCTTAATGGGAGGCGGATTTGCCTGCCCCCCGGCCTACGCCCTTTAACGTGCATTCGTCAGCACGCGGGAGTGTCACTTCTGCGTCACGCCTTAGCCTGGCGCTACAATCGGTACCGGAATATTTAACCGGTTTGCCATCGGCTTCGCCTCTCGGCTACACCTTAGGTCTCGACTAACCCTGATCCGATTAGCGTTGATCAGGAACCCTTGGGTTTTTGGTGGAGGAGTTTCTCACTCCTCTTATCGTTACTCATGCCTACAGTTTCGCTTCCAGGGGCTCCACCGGATCTCACGATCCGGCTTCTGCGCCCCTGGAATGCTCCCTTACCACTCTATTAGAGTCCACAGCTTCGGCAGTATGTTTAATGCCCGTGTATTATCGACGCCGGGCCGCTTAACTAGTGAGCTATTACGCACTCTTTAAAGGAATGGCTGCTTCTAAGCCAACCTCCTAGTTGTCTGGGCAACCCAACTTTCTTTGTTCAACTTAACATACATTTGGGGGCCTTAGCTGGTGGTCTGGGTTGTTTCCCTCTCGCGACGGGACGTTATCACCCCGCCACTGACTGCCTGGTGGCTCTCTGCCGGTATTCGGAGTTTGTCTAGGGTTGGTACCCGGTGAAGGGCCCTAGCCTAATCAGTGCTCTACCTCCGGAGAGACAAAACCAGACGCTATACCTAAATATATTTCAGGGAGTACGAGCTATTTCCAAGTTTGATTGGCCTTTCACCCCTATCCACAGTTCATCCGAAGACTTTTCAACGTCTGGCGGTTCGGGCCTCCATGGGGTTTTACCCCCACTTCACCCTGACCATGGATAGCTCACTTGGTTTCGCGTCTGCCCCGCTGTACTGCTCGCCCGTTTCAGACTCGCTTTCGCTACGGCTCCACCCCTTAGGGGCTTAACCTCGCACAACAGGAGCAACTCGTAGGCTCATTATACAAAAGGCACGCCGTCACCCCTCAAAGAGAGGCTCCGACCGCTTGTAAGCACACGGTTTCAGGTACTATTTCACTCGCCTTCTCGGCGTTCTTTTCACCTTTCCCTCACGGTACTGGTTCACTATCGGTCATACAGATGTATTTAGCCTTACCGGATGGTGCCGGCTGGTTCACGCAAGGTTTCACCGGCCTCGCGCTACTCAGGATACCCGCCTCTCCGCTCGCCGTACGCCTACAGGCCTTTCACCTTCTGTGGGACTGCTTTCCAGGCAGTTTCGACTTAAGCTCGCTTCGATTACGCAGGTCCTACTACCCCGACTCCCCGTAGGAAGCCGGTTTGGGCTGCTTCCCGTTCGCTCGCCGCTACTTGGGAAATCACTTGATTGTTTTCTTCTCCTGGGGGTACTTAGATGTTTCAGTTCCCCCCGTATGCCCTCCTCGAAAGGAGTATCCGCCAATTGGCGGATGGGTTGCCCCATTCGGAAATCCACGGATCATTGCTCTTATGCAGCTCCCCGCAGCTTATCGCAGCTTTACACGTCCTTCTTCGCCTCTGTATGCCTAGGCATCCACCGTGTGCCCTTAGTATGCTTCTATTATATGGCTTGCACGGCGTCTCCGCCGCACGGCCTACATAAGTACTTCATGCTATTGGTTTACAATTGTGGTCTGGATGTGGGACGAACCGCATCCAGATACCTTGGCGTAGCACGCACGCCCAATCGGACGCACGCACTACTATCTTCCATTACCTACCTACCGAAGCAGGTAAGCAATATCAGACCTTTTACTATTGCTATTGCTTTCATCATGTCAAAGAACCCACACTCTCGCGTGTGGAACGTGTCTGCTTGCTCGCGCGCCTTCCGGCAACGCCTCAAACTCAAACATTCTGTTAAAGAACAGGTATAAAACATCCGGGATCTGCATCCTCTCATCTCATGTCTTACTACCTCAAAATCTCAAAAAACTCGTGTGGAGCTACGGCCCCGATGTTCGGGGGAACCGCCAACCCTGCAGCGGCCTCAATCAGCCACTCAGTATCGCTTGCTTCACTATGTCAAACTCGTGTGGAGCTACGGGGATTCGAACCCCGGACCCCCTGCTTGCAAAGCAGGTGCTCTAGCCAGCTGAGCTATAGCCCCTTGCACTAAATTGTGGGCTTGGGAGGACTTGAACCTCCGACCTCACGCTTATCAGGCGTGCGCTCTAACCACCTGAGCTACAAGCCCCGCTTAGCGGGGTATCGGCACAGGCGTTGGTCGCCGGCTGCGGCGAGTGTTCACCCGCTATATAATAAGTACAGATCAGATTGTTTGATACGAGCGCTTGCGTAGCGTCGTAGTTCCATATTGCAGGAACGCTCTCCTTGAAAGGAGGTGATCCAGCCGCACCTTCCGGTACGGCTACCTTGTTACGACTTAGCGCCAGTTACCAGGCTTACCCTAGGCACTCCTTGCTGGAGCGACATCAGGTACTCCTGACTTCCATCGCTTGACGGGCGGTGTGTACAAGGCCCGGGAACGTATTCACCGCGTCATTGCTGATACGCGATTACTAGCGATTCCACCTTCATGGAGTCGAGTTGCAGACTCCAATCCGAACTGAGAATGGCTTTGTGGATTTGCTCCCCCTCGCGGGGTGGCTACCCATTGTACCATCCATTGTAGCACGTGTGCAGCCCTGGACGTAAGGGCCATGATGACTTGACGTCGTCCCCACCTTCCTCACTACTTGCGTAGGCAGTCTGGCTAGAGTCCCCACCATTACGTGCTGGTAACTAACCACAGGGGTTGCGCTCGTTGCGGGACTTAACCCAACACCTCACGGCACGAGCTGACGACAGCCATGCAGCACCTTCCATAGTGCCCCGAAGGGACTCTCCTTTTCGGGAGATAACACTGTGGATTTAGCCCAGGTAAGGTTCCTCGCGTTGCATCGAATTAAGCCACATGCTCCACCGCTTGTGCGGGCCCCCGTCAATTCCTTTGAGTTTCATCGTTGCCGACGTACTCCCCAGGTGGTATGCTTACTGCGTTAACTGCGTCACTGGCCCCAAAGGACCAACAACTAGCATACATCGTTTACAGCGTGGACTACCAGGGTATCTAATCCTGTTCGCTCCCCACGCTTTCGTGCCTCAGCGTCAGTTACAGTCCAGCCGGCCGCCTTCGCCACTGATGTTCTTCGTAATATCTATGCATTTCACCGCTACACTACGAATTCCACCGACCTCTTCTGTACTCAAGAAACCCAGTATCTATGGCAATTTTACCGTTAAGCGGCAAGATTTCACCACAGACTTAGGCTCCCGCCTACGCACCCTTTACACCCAATGATTCCGGACAACGCTTGCACCCTCCGTATTACCGCGGCTGCTGGCACGGAGTTAGCCGGTGCTTATTCAAATGGTACCGTCACTACAAGACGAATCTCGTACGTTCTTCCCATTCAAAAGCCGTTTACAACCCATAGGGCCGTCTTCCGGCACGCGGCGTGGCTGCGTCAGGCTTTCGCCCATTGCGCAAGATTCCTCACTGCTGCCTCCCGTAGGAGTCTGGGCCGTGTCTCAGTCCCAGTGTGGGGGATCATCCTCTCAGACCCCCTAACTATCATCGCCTTGGTGAGCCGTTACCTCACCAACTAACTAATAGTACGCAGACCCCTCTATATCCGGCCGAAACCTTTAACAACTGTGGCCATGCGGCCCCGCTGCATTATGCGGTATTAGCACCCCTTTCGAGATGTTATCCCCCAGATATAGGCAGGTTATCTACGCGTTACTCACCCGTCCGCCAGTCTCCAGCAGCTGCAAGCAGCTACCTTCTCCTTCGACTTGCATGTGTTAAGCCCGCCGCCAGCGTTCGTCCTGAGCCAGGATCAAACTCTCCATTGTAAATATCTAATATATACTCTGTGAGCTAACCCTACGCTCTTGGTCATTTTCTATGCAAATTAATGCATCAAAGAATTGAACAAGCTCTCGCTCGCACAAACAATCTGATCTATACTTCATTATGTCTAAGAACAAACCTTTCAGCGAAAAAAAATGCCGACTAAACATCTGTTTGGTCAGCGATTTTCGTTTCCTTGAAAGGATTACAAAGATAGGGGCTATACCCTATTCACCGCAAGTATTTTTTGAAATTAATTTCACTTTTTTTGTTAAATCTTCTGTGCTGCTCATAATCGTATTATGAGCACACTAAGAGGCCTTTACCAAACTGTCTAACAAACCTTCCAGCCAATTAAAAGACCGAACTTCCAAAAAGTGAAATTAATATGGAGCTTAAATCTGATTTTGGAATGATGGAGATGAGCGAGATCCAAAATTTTGACTACAAAAATCAGATTCGGAGCTCACGGTTCACGCTCACATTTCGCTAAGAAATTCAGATTATTCCGCTTTCGCAGGATCAACTGTCTTTTTCACTGTAAATGAAATTGCCGCGAAAAGAAACATCAATAAAAATATTCCAAATCCTGACACTGCAAACCAATCTAACAACCCCGATGGAAAATCAACGGTTTTCTGATCATACCGATTCTTTAACACCGAGAATGACCAGATCAGTGGAACAATAGTACATATCAATACAGATATGTAGATTCTCAGCTTCTTTGCCTCGCCCGATACTATGGAATGGATTATATTCAGCATGTACTTTTCGTTCGCTTAATTCAATTTATGAATGAACGCTGTTGATCTCAGGTAATTTAAGTTAATTCTTAATCCCTTTCATACAAACTATTCCCAAAGGGATCTTCATCATAATGCTTCAAGAACTTCACCCCTAAATAGAAGAGTGGGGTATCAAACAGAGCAAAGAAGAATTTGAACAGGTAGGAATTAATGATGAGAATAATAAGTGTAGCTACAGAGTTTATATTATCACCGAGATTTCCTGCCAAGTATAAGATGGAAAGAATAGCGGTAGAATCTACCAGCTGACTAAACATGGTGGATGCATTATTCCTCAACCACAAATGCTTTCCTCCGGTCAGGTTCTTCCAGAAGTGAAACAGACGAACATCCACAGTTTGGGCGGTCAGGTAGGCGATCATACTGGCAATGGTATTCCCCACCATGAATTCATACACGCCCTCAAATAATTGTATACCTCCGCTTACTCCTCCGGTATTCGGGAACCAATGCCCTACCGACATTAAGAACAGCATAAAGAAGTTCATGAAGAATCCCACCCACACTACAAGCTGCGCTTTCTTTCTTCCAAATAATTCTGAGATCAGGTCGGTGGCTAAAAAGGTAAAGGGATAGGCCAACACGCCTACCGGTACACTCATCGTATATATAGACTCATCCCGAACAATAGATGGAGTGATGGATCGCAGCCAATTGGGCAGTTCCATACTGAATAAAGTCACAAACTTTGTGGTCCCGATCACATTCCCCAGCACCAGGGCTGTCAGGAATATCCCGGAAAGAAATAAAAAGAGTGCGTCCCGCTTGTGCTGTTGATCTTTAGATTCCGCCATATATCAGATGATTTTATAAGTCGCCCAAAAGTAACCAATCAAAACAAATTTTCAATTTCTATCGTAGCAACGAACTGAAAGCTTTCCGCATTCGTTTTACTACTGAAATAAATGAAGACCATGGATACACAGAAATTAAATACCAAGATCGAGCTGACCGAAGCCGCAATAGACCTATATATAGAAGGCAGGTTTACGATCTCTAATCTCACCAAAAAAACCGGGAAAACAGCTTCAGAGATCTACTCCCTCTTTCCAAATAAAAAGGCGATCCTGAAATTCTATTACCCATCGCTGGTGATACGCTACCGGGCAATGATCAGCGAGATCGACGACTTCGATACCTACACCATTGGTGAAAAACTTTCCAACTTTGCATTCACTTTATTTGATATGATGGGTGAGCGTCGTGAATTTGTGGAAGATACCTTTGAGAAATATGAATGGAACTGTTCCTCAAAAAATGATTTCCAGGAAGAGGTCAAATCCCTTTTCAGGGAGTTCTTTACATCTGATGGTAACATCGCTACCAGCGCCGGATTTTTTATGGGCAATATCTTCTATAGCTCACTGAAAACTCAATATCTATATCTGGTCAAATTCTGGCTGGAAGATGAGAGTGATAACCATGAACGCACCTTTGCCCTCACAGATAAAATTACCGGATTCATCGAAGAGCTTGTTTACTCAAGGATCGTGGATAAAGGATTTGATCTGGCCAAATATTCTCTGAGTGCTTTCGGATTCAATAAACAAGTGGAAGATTTCAACGACTGGGTTTCAAGTTGGTTTGAAGATGAACCTGTTGATGAAGTTGAAATCGAGATCGAAGATGAAGAAGAGAATGATAACCAAAACGAAGAATCCGAAGATAATGAGTAAAGATTTTCCTTCATCAAAATTTGAGCGTGGAAGTCGAATTGCCAAAACAGGTATTAAGGTTGGAACCAACTACGCCAAGCGTTATCTGAAAAAGAAGACCGGTCAGTCGAATGGTAATTCTGATAATGATTTCCACACCGAAAATGCCAAAGAGGTCTTTAAGGAATTCACCAATCTCCGGGGAACCGCTCTGAAGATCGCTCAGGGCATGAGCATGGATCAGGGGTTTCTGCCTGAAGAATTTGCCGAGGTAATGACCCAGGCTCAGTATTCGGTTCCACCTATAAATAAAGCACTGGTTCGATCTATTATAAAGAGAGAATTGGGTGGCTATCCGGAGCAGATCTTTAAGCATTTTGAGTCGGAGGCCTTTGCAGCCGCATCCATCGGTCAGGTCCATAAAGCAGAGTTGAAAGATGGACGAAAAGTGGCCTTTAAAATTCAGTACCCCAATGTGCAGGAGACCATCGATTCGGATCTGGGGCTTGCCAAGATCCTGGTTAAACGTATCGTTAAGAGGGGTGCCAACATCGACCCGTATTTTGATGAAGTTAAAGCTACTTTGTTGGATGAAACCGATTATATAAAGGAAGGAAAGCAAATTGATCTCTTTCGCGAGCGATTTGGAGGATTGAACATCGTGATGCCGGAGTGGATCGAGGAGTTTTCGACCGATAAAGTACTATGTATGACCTATCTGGAAGGACGGCATTTGGGAGAATTCCTTAAAGAAGACCCGGACCAGGAAACCCGTGATCATTTTGGTCAGTTGCTATGGGATTTCTTCCATCAGCAGATTCAGGATATGGACTATGTTCACGCCGATACGCACCCCGGAAATTTTCTTTTTACCTATGATGGCAAATTAGGTGTCATCGATTTTGGATGCGTGAAGAAATTCCCAAGATCTTTTTTCATGGATTACCTGCGGTTGCTCCCCACTCATTTGAATGACGACCAGGATGCCATCCGGGACCTCTATGAGAAGCTCAAGGTCATCAACCCTGATTCAGATAACCCTGAGAATGAGGAACGCTATTTTAAGTTTGCCCGCAATTATGGAATGACCTTCGCTGAGCCCTATAAATACGAGGTTTTTGATTTTGGAAATGAAGAATACCGAAACACCATTAAATATTTTACCAAGGATGCGCCGATAGGGAATGAACCGCGCGGTTCCCAGCACTTTTTATACACGACTCGCGTACACCTCGGACTTTATAACTTACTGATGAAAATGGGGGCGCACATCAACACCACAAAAAGCAAAGATATACTGAGTAAAATGCTGAATGTTGATTTTGGAGAAGTTGTGGAGACATCCGAATAGAATGTGGATGTTGCGGATGTTCCCGATGGGTACTCTTGCAGTATTAAACTACCCTAATTCTTTTACTTTGTAGTATACAGGGGACGACGCAGAGCGATCGTCACCAGAATTTAGTTCAACCCCTATCGGGTTGCCAGCTTGTTCATGGTTTAGCTCCGGGTTTCGCAGGCTCCACCCGGAGTTATTCATATTTCATCCTTTCAGGATGAGGGAATTTATATAGTGACTAAGTAGCACGGCAACTTGCCCGTCCGTTTTAGTTCAACGCAATTAGGGCTTACTTCATCCGGGCAGACAAGCTGTCCGCCCTACGTTTCGGTAGCAACATCTGAATGGAGCGCCGATGACACGGATTGGGCAGATCTTCGCTGATCTGTGTTTCTATCCCTTTCCGTGATTATCCGCAACATCCGCTTTATTCGCGTTCTATTTCATTAGCTCTATCTCACCATTCTCAACGTAGGGGTAATTCATGAATTACCCCTACGTTGGACCATATTCTCCTTCCTATAATTAATAATTTTTCAAAAAATCTGTAAGGAATTCGGCATTCATAGCTCTTACCTTAGAAAAAGACGATGAATTATTCACAAACTACTACCGATACCATGCCGGATATCAAACAAGCGGAACACGTACTTCATGAAGTTTTCGGGTTTGAGGCATTCCGGTCACTGCAGAAAGACATTATTCAAAACGTCCTTAATAAAAAGGATACCCTGGCCATCATGCCCACCGGCGGAGGTAAATCCCTTTGTTATCAGATCCCGGCCCTGCTTTTTGATGGATTGACGATCGTGGTCTCTCCTCTTATATCACTCATGAAAGATCAGGTCGATCAGCTAACCGCTTATGGGATCTCGGCTTCTTATTTGAACAGTTCGCTTTCACCCCAGGAATATGAGTCTACATTGGATCAGATCCGAAGAAATAAACTGGATCTACTTTACCTGGCACCGGAAACCTTACTTAAAGGTAACGTCTTAAATCTTCTCTCGGGTTTAAATGTGGAATGCATTGCCATTGATGAGGCGCATTGTATTTCCGAATGGGGGCATGATTTTCGTCCTGAATACCGACAGCTATCAAATGTCACAGCCAAATTTGATGATGTGGTCACGCTTGGTTTGACTGCAACTGCTACTCCACGTGTTCAAAAGGATATTGCCAATTCACTGGGACTTTCAAACGCCAACACCTTTGTTGCCAGTTTTAATAGGAAGAATCTATATCTGGATGTCGTTAACAAAAGCAATCCACTGCAGCAGGTCATTAATTTTCTACGACGGCATGAGGAGGAGTCGGGTATCATTTACTGTTTTTCCCGCAATCAGGTGGATGACCTTACTCAAAATCTGAACGCAAATGGCTTTAATGCGCTACCCTATCACGCCGGATTAGGTGAATCCATCCGTACACAAAATCAGAATGCGTTTATTCGGGATGAAGTGGATATCATTGTGGCCACTATCGCCTTTGGAATGGGCATTGATAAGCCGGATGTGCGGTTTGTGATCCATCACGATATGCCGAAGAACATTGAATCGTATTACCAGCAAATTGGTCGCGCCGGTCGGGATGGCTTGCAATCCGATTGTCTTTTTTTATTCAGTTATGGGGATGCCGGAAAGATCCGCTATTTCATTGATAAAAAAGAAGATCCCAAAGAACAGCGAATAGCAGAAGAACACCTGCAAAAACTAATGGATTATGTGGAAGCTCACCAATGCCGAAGAATTAAGCTGCTGGGATATTTTGGGGAGCATTTTAATGAACAAAATTGTGGTATGTGTGATTTCTGCACGGGCGATACTCCGGAAAGGGAAAATATTACCGTGCCGGTTCAAAAATTCCTTTCCACCATGGCGCGTACCGAACAGAGATTCGGCTACAATCACATTTTAAATATTCTGCTCGGCTCACGGCGGAAAGAAGTGCTTAAGTTCAACCACGATAAACTTTCAACCTATGGAATCGGGAAAAACCTGAGTCGGCCAGAGTGGAAACAGGTGTATCGGGAGCTGATGAAGCAGGATATTATTGTTCGGGAATTTGAGCATAAAAGTTTAAAGCTCACACCAAAGGCCATGGAAATTCTCAAAGGGAATCAGGATGTGTTTGGGGTGATTGAGGAGCCGGTTCAAAAAGAACGAACCAGATCGTCAAAATCTGATATTGAATCACTCGATTTCAACCGGAACTTGTTCAAAAGGCTCAAAGAAAAACGAATGGAGCTGGCACGCAAACAGGGAGTTGCCCCCTTCGTTATTTTTGGAGACAGCACGCTGATCGAGATGGCTTATTATTATCCGCAGAGTGAAGAGAGTTTGCTAAAGATCCACGGAGTGGGTCGGGCAAAGTCCAAGAAATATGGGACTGATTTTTTAGATGTGATCATGGAGTTTAGCCGGCAGCATAACCTTAAGGAACGTTCAAAATCGGCTCAACCCAGACATAAACCGATTAAGAAAACGCTAAGTAAAAATAGTCGGCCTTACGAAGTGGGACACATGTTCCGAAATGACAGGCCTGTTCAAGACATTGCTTCTCATTTTGATGTTAAAGAGGGAACCGTGATCAGCAACCTCATCAAGTTTGTAAAGGCCGGGGAGTCTATTCCTGCAGATCATTTATTGGATATTTCTTCCCTTAATGAAACTGAGATGCAGCAAGTTCGAAAAGCATTTAATATACATGGGTATGAAATGCTACGCCCGGTTTTTGATGAGCTGAATGAGGAAGTTTCTTATGATGAGTTGAGGATCGTGCAGCTATATCTGATGGTGAAGAATGGAGTGTAGAAAGTCAGTTCCAACGCAGAACGTGTGGAGTGAAATTTAGAAATTATCATTATCCATCAATCCAGACTTTGTGAACCGGAGGTTCAGGTATGCATTCCGAACGGGACGTTCGGAACGAGAAGTAACTAGGCTTAAAAATGGAAATCATTCCTGAGGTTTGAATGGTTTCTTCCACTTTTGCCAAAAGGTCTCAATAAGAACCATCCCTAGCGACCATAGTACAGATACAAAAATGGTCTCAAACCAAGAGAAACCTGTTTCGGAAAAGATGTATAAGCCTATGCCATATAATGGCCCAAACAGGATGATGCCTGCGATAAACCTGGCAACCATTTCTTTTTTACTCATAACCGGAAAAATTAGTTTACACAAAAAAAGCACGGGCTGTTCACCCGTGCTTCAAAATACCATTATGCTGATAACTTCCTAATCAATGCTATTTAAATAGCGAAAGAAATCGCTGTCTGTTGTAAGAATGATATTGGTTTCTTTGTCGATGGTTTTAGTGTAAGCATTCATTGTTCTTATGAATGAGTACAAATCACGCGATTGCGAATTCCGATTATAGGCCGCGTTGTAGATAGCGGCTGCCCGGGCATCCGCTTCACCTCTAATGATCTCTGCCTCACGGAATGCCTCTGACTGAATACGTGCCAGATCTCTTTCTTTCTCACCGTTGATCCGGGAAGCTTCCCCCTGACCTTCCGATCGGAATTCATCCGCAATTCGGTTACGCTCGGAGATCATACGATCATAAACAGTGCGCCGTACATCTTCCACATAATTCACTCGTTTGATGCGAAAATCCAGGATCTGAATTCCCAGGTCTGAAGCTCTTTGATTTGCCAGTTCCTGAATGTCTTCCTGAATTTGTTGTCGGCCTGTATTGATGTCTTCCAGTGAATCTTCTACCACTTCCAGCATCAAAGCGCCGGTCGTGTCCGGTTCACGGTTGCTTGAACGAACGATCTCCAATAGATCGTGAGCAGCTATCGCATTACGGGTTTCTCCATCCAGAATATCATCCAGGCGGGATTGTGCCCCGCGCTCATTACCAAGTCGTTGATAGAATTGCAGCGGATCAGTAACCTGCCAGCGGGCATAAGAATCCACAAAAATGAATTTCTTATCCTTGGTAGGAATCTGATTACGGTCACCATCCCACTCCAGATACCTCTTTTCAAAGTAGTTGGCAGTTTGCACAAATGGGATCTTAAATTTAAGTCCCGGATCAGTCACGGCATCTCCAACAGGATCACCAAATTGAGTGATTATGACCTGTTCTGTTTCATGTACAATGTAGAATCCATCGAGTGCCGTTAAAAGTATAACGACGCCGATCACGGCAGTAATAATTCCTTTAGCCTGTTTCATCTTAGTTACCTCCATTATTGTTTTGAGAAGAAGTTGTTCTTGCTCCTTCTAACTGCATTTGTAGTAATGGGAGGACGTTATTTCCACCTTCATCTGTGATCGTTTTATTACCCATTTTAGGAATAATATCTTCCATGGTTTCTAAGAATATTCGTTGTTTGGTCACCTGAGGCGCTTTGATATACTCAGCATAAAGATCATTGAAACGAGATACTTCACCCTCGGCATTGTTGATCCTTTCGGAGGCATAACCTTCGGCTCTCTGAATGGTTTCTTCAGCCTCTCCCCGGGCTCTTGGAATAACCCGGTTATAATCCGCTTTGGCCTGATTGATCAGGGTTTCTCTTTCCTGTTGCGCTTCGTTTACCGCATTAAATGATGGTTTTACAGGGTTTGGGGGATTGATATCCTGAAGCACGACCTGCTCTATGGTAATACCTAACTCATATTCCTGAACCAATGACTGAATCAGGTTTTGAACCTCGATAGCAACCTCGGCACGACCAACGGTCAGTACCTCATTCACAGTTCGGTCACCCACGATCTGACGCATGGCCGCTTCCGAAATATCAGACAGTGTAGACTCTGCATTTCGAACCTTGAACAAATAACTGTATGGGTCATTGATACGATATTGAACCACCCACTCCACATCAGCCAGGTTGAGGTCACCGGTCAGCATCAGTGATTCATCTTCATATCCTGCTTTTTGATATTGTGATTGAGTTCCTGAACTTACCGTTCTATACCCAAATTCTTGTTTCAGTTGTCGCTCTACCGGAACTAGTTCAACCTGATCAATGATCGGCAGTTTATAATTAAGTCCCGGTTCTACTGTTTCCACATATTTTCCTAACCGCACTACCACGCCCACTTCTTCCGGATCTACCGTAAAAAATGTTGTGAATCCAAGAAATAAAACGATCAACCCGACAATGATCATCCGGATATTTTTCGTGACTTTCTCAAACTGAGGCGGCACATTAAATTCAAAATCTTGTTCTTGAGCCATGTTTTACTATTTATTTTTCTTTATTTGAAATAGATACACTTATTAGATCTTCAGGCATATGATAGTGGTATCATCAGCCAATTGATAGTTACTGAATTTTTGAATAGTTCTTTTTATTTCTTTCGATATCTCCTTCGCTGTCAGCTTATCGGTGTCAATCGATTCTATCAATCTTGGTACTTCATCAAAACCAAATCTTTCTCCTTTTTCATTCACTGCTTCAGGTAATCCGTCTGAGTAAAGCAGGAAAAAATCCCCTTTTTTAACGCTAACCGTTTCCCGCTGATATTTTACATGTTTCTGCATGCCCAAAGGAAATGAAGGTTTTGGGGTGTGAATATATTCTGCAATGCCGTTTCGTTTTAATATTGGCCTGCAGTGACCTGCATTTGCGATAGCCAATTTTTGGGCTTTGATATCATATCGGGCAAGAACACAGGTAATAAACGTTCTTTTATCGGTTCGATCAAACAGTGGTTCGGTGATGTCTGACAGGACTTCATCAGGGCAATCGTGTTTGATCCTGGAAAGTAATAACCCGCTGGTAAACACAGCCGGCATAGCTGCACGCATCGATTTTCCGGAAACATCCACAACCGTCATGGTCAACGCCTCTGCATTACCCTGCTCATCTTCCGTTAATATATAGTCAAAATAATCTCCACCGACTTCAAACGATGGCATGAAGAACCCGTACACATCGAAGGCTTCAGACTTGGGAGCTTGTAAGGGCATGAGTTTTAGCTGACTTTCTCGAGCGATCTCGATCTCCTTTTCAACCCGGAGATGTTGATTAATGCGCTCTTCGTATTCCGGGATGTAGACTTCCACCTCAGAAATTGATTGCCCATACCTATTGATCACAAATCCATACATCAATATTAAAGCCATGAACACATATTGCCCCCATGCCACATAGCTGACATTGAGTGAATCTGAGCCAACATACGGTAGCATCAAAAAGAAAACCGTAAAAAACCACCAGGCGGTACTTACAGTAAGTAATCCGAATTCTCTGATCGCATAAACAAAAATTATGGCTATTCCGATATAGATTCCCATATCCGTCCATACCGAACCGTTTGTACCAATCAGCCGGCCTAATACGGTTATACTGATGCCTATCAAGATCACAGATAAGGCACTTACCAGCCAGTCCCGTTTGATGCAGCTTTTCAGAATGGAGTAAATGAAGCCGATCTGTCCGGTAGCAACCAACCAGGTAGCGGTCCAGGCACTCATGTTGATCGTCAATACCTTAGGTGTGATACCGGCTTCAGCAAAACCAAACTGACTGTCTGCCTGTACAAGAACAACACAGAATGCATAGGCTAAGACCGACATCATACCGATCACAATTCCACCTAATGCAATCCCTTGTACAAGTCCTGCACCGGTTTCACGCAGAAAGAAATTACGCTGCCATAGGGCATCCACCAGATCCACTTGTTTCTGATTTTGGGACCGGGCTAAAGCTTCCCAGCTTATATAGGCAAGTGAGGCATACAGGCCTACCACCAATCCAAAAAGTAAATTATTGATGGTACCAATAAATACACCTGTACTGCTCAAAAACGGGTCATAACTATTCATAAAGAAGATCGCACGCCAGCCATAAGTACCCAAAAACATTAGTAAAAAAATTGCCAAAGCCCGCCGCCATTCAACTTTACCTTTGAAAATATTCCTGGTACCAATGGCAAAGATCAGGATCACCAGAATAAATAGTACTGAGAATAGTACATAGGAAAACTCTAATTCATCGTTGGATTCTTCTCCACCACTTGAAGAAAGTTCTTGTGGTTCAAAGGTATTTCTGGCCTCAAATGAAGTAATGCTGAACCCAAATTCAGTCCTGAACCCGGCTTCACTATCAATCTCACGAACTACAGGAACTAATTCCAGGGTTAGAGTTTCAGGACTGTTTACAACTTCAGCTTTTCGCTCCCATTGTATTCGAAGAGCTTCGCCGGATGAATTTTCTGAAAGATTTCGTTGAGGATTTTGCCCCTCGTTAATCACATTACCATTCGTATCAAACAGGTCTTGTGTTAATTCATATTCATCGAGGTTGTAAGAAAAGATATCCTGAACTACATGAGAGGCAAGAGCAAGTAAGGAATCACCTTTAACAAAAGTAGGATTATGGCTTTCCGGATTACTGCTCATTCTGATAACCCGTCCGGCATTAGAAACATTGAATTTCAGGCTGCCTGCATCTTTAAAAAGCTCTTCGGTTGATGCAAATGCACTGCTGCTGTTAAAGGGCGTACCGAGAACTGACTCCCAGCTTTGCAAATGCAGTGCGGCCTGATTGAGTTTTGCAGGCTCAACCTCATTTCCCATTGTGTCAGTAAGGATGTCATAATAGTTTAAGTGCTGCTTCCTCATTGACATTATAGCCAGCGAATCAGCCGAAAACCCCAATTCAGGAGCCATAACTTTTATGTTCTGCTCTACCTGATCCTTACTTTCACTGATTGCCCCTGATGCAAAATAATCGATGTTCGGACGCAGAAAAAAAAACAAAATGATTCCCGCAAAACCACAAAACAGTAATATGTAGGTACGCTTGTCTATCAAAAGTTAATTGCCCTATTCTATTTCCGAGTTAAAATAACTCAGCTTTTCTTACTCAACTCAGAATGAAGCTACGATATTTATTCAGCTTTGTTGCTTACAATTTTAAGCAAATTTACTTACCCCTTTCTTTCGAAGGTGACCTGAAATACGCTTCCGGAATCTTGAACTCTTTCAAGGATCTTAAATTCTGCATTAAGCTGACTGCTGAGAGTTTTAATCAGTGTAGCCCCTAAAGAATCTGAGTTATTGAATTCATGAATATCGACCCCTTGCCCGTCATCCGTGATGTTCATTCTTACCAGATCACCCTCCATCTTCACTTCAACGACAATTTTTCCTTCCTTTTTTCCACTAAATGCATGTTTGAATGCATTCACGACTATTTCTGTGATCAACAACGAAAATGGTATAGCCTGATTGATACTGAGTGCCAGAGGATCAATTTTGGTCTCTATCTTTATCACTCGGTCATCGCGTAAAAGCATGTTACTGATGGCTTCCATGAGGTCAGAGATATATTTATCATATTTAATGTAAGCCAATGATTCATTCTCATAGAGCATCTCGTGAACCAATGCTATGGATTGAATCCGAAGCTGACTGTCAGCCAGGGCGTTCTGAACATCAGAATTCTTAGCATTGAAACTTTGTAGTTGCAATAAGCCGGATACTACGGCCAGGTTATTTTTTACCCTGTGGTGGATCTCAGCCAGCATCACTTCCTTTTCTTTTAATGACTCTCTGATCCGGCGTTCTGCCTGTTTTCGTTCGGTAATATCACTCGCCACCGCCACACTGCCAACTTTAGTCCCACTATTATCCACCAACTCCGCCTCGGAAAATAAGACCGGTATAGTCCGAGAATTTTTATGCTTAAGTGAGAATTCAAAACTATGATCACTCTTTCGCTTTTGTTCATACACAGTCCCCATTTCACTGACATTATATAAATGAGTGAGTGGCTTGTTTAGCATTTCTTCATTTGAATAGCCGGTCAGTTTTGCAGCTGCCGTATTGGTTCTTACTAATTTCCCTTCTGAATCGGCCACAAAGAGTGCTTCCTGTATCGACTCAATAATATTATCCAGATAAGCTTTTGACACCGTTGATCTTTGAAGGCTTTCAGCCATTGTATTGAAAGCTTTTGCCAGCTCCCCTATTTCATCTTTGGTGCGATGATTAATACGTTCATCAAGGTTACCTTCACCCAGTTTTTTGGCTGAACGACTTACCTTCTCAAGCGGACCGGAAATAGATCTATAGATGTAGACCGCTAATACCAGGGCAAATAATACGGACAGAGCTGTAGCTATGTAATTGACAAGTGAAGCTTCCTTTAAAGATTGATTTAAACTCTGATTTCTAACTTCCTGAACATCCAGCGCATACCTTCTGGTTTTTGATATTTCAGGTATGATGTTATTTCTGAAATAGGGCTCAATGGAAGTGATGAACATTAAGTTCGCCTGATCCGAATTTTCAGCTCCCAGTTCTAACCATTCCCTGGCTATGGATCGGTACACCGTATAACTTTTAAACAGATCCGTCAGATCCTGTGGCAACTGTTCCTTTTCATTTATCAGTACCTCCAGTTTAGTAAATGCCTCTTCAAAACTCGACAATTCAGTTTCAAACTTTTCGGTGAGATCCACAACTGACGGTAACTCCTGCACCGTAGAATAGGTAGACTCGATCTGATAGGCTTCCCGGATCCCATTCAGGAAAATGAGACTTTGATACAAGCTCCTTTCCAATTCCCCTGTGTGCATAACCACACTTGATGCGTCATTAACGGTATTTAGCTGGGCCTGTCGAATTTCACCTGTATAATGATCTGATACAAAACCCACAACAGCTAATAGCAGGCTAACACAGACGAAACCGATGACGATTTTTGTTTTAAGTCTCAAGGAAAATGGGTGTAATTGTAAAGACGTCACAAAGTATTGATTGCACTATGGAATCTCTACAATTACTAAATTAAAAAAGACTCATGTAACATTTCTTAACAGCCTTAAAAGCTAAGCAGATCTTCTATAGCATTGGAGATCTTTTGCACGTTTGGTAACACTGACTCCATCAAGCTAACATTATAAGGAACAGGAATATCAGGCATAGTGATTCTTTCAACGGGTGCATCCAGGTATTGGAATGCTTCTCGCACAAGCACTGCTGCTATCTCTGCTCCGAAGCCTGCCGTCTGATTATCTTCATGAACAATGAGACATCGGTTTGTTCGCTGAATGGAACTCAAAATAGCTTCTTTGTCCCAGGGCATCAAAGTCCTGAGATCCAATACATCAGCGGAGACACCCGTTTTATCAACGGCTTCTTCGGCTCGTTCACACATAGCTCCCCATGTTACGATGGTAAGCTCATCACCGTCCCGCAGTTTTTTGGCTTTACCAAAGGGAACAACGAATTCATCTCCCGGATAGGGCTTACGAGCGTACTTGGCATCAAGCAGATTTCTGTGTTCGAAAAAGACCGTTGGATTGTTACTTCTCATGGCAGAGCGCAGAAGTCCCACGGCATCTTCAGCATTACTTGGCATAGCTACCTGCCACCCAATGGCATGCGTAAAAAACACTTCGTTACTCATACTGTGCCATGGATCACCACACTTGGCAAATCCACCCGGCATTCTTACCACAATAGGAGCTGCGAATCGGTTAGCCGTTCTCCATCGCGTGGTTCCACAGTTATTTAGCTGTTCCGTAGCCGGATCAGCATATTTTCTAAACTGAATTTCAGCAACCGGCATCAGGCCCTGATACGCTAAACCTACCGCACGGCCAATGATACCCTCTTCTGACAAACTTGTGTCAAACACTCTGTCTTCACCAAATTGGGACTGAAGATCCATGGTTGCTGCATGTACACCACCTTTTTTTCCGACATCCTCACCAAAAACCATCAGCTTTTTGTTGGTTTCCAGTTCGTACCTAAGGGTTCGCCTGATGGCCTCAACAATATTGATACGCTGCTTTTCAGGTTTAGGTTCTTCAGAACTTTCAGGGAATTCATGTCCCTCTACAGCCAGCCCTCCGATCTGTTGAACTTCATCTTCAGCAAATGCGAATTTTTCGGTTTGAGCCGCATCCGGTTCCGGCCGCGACAGTGCTGCCTTTGCAGCTTCCTCTATGTTTTCCTGAGCCTTCTTCTCCCAGTTCTTCCAGGTTCTTTCAGTGATCTGATCCGGAACCATAAATGCTTTCAGCTTTTCAAGGGGATCCATTTCTTTCTCCTTCTTGATCAGATCCTCATCTTTATAAGCCTGATTATCCTGATAGGAATGCCCGTTTAGTCTTGGCACCGTTAACCTGATCATAGCCGGGCCTTTTCTATCACGTACATAATTAACCGACTCTTCAAGCAATGATGCTGCTTCCACAGGATCCGTTCCATCTCCATCATATATCTTCAGATTATTAAACGACTGAAGATTATTTGAGATCTTTCCACCGGGTGTTTGGTACTCGCTCGTCACTGAGATCCCGTATCCGTTGTCTTCAATATAAAATAGCACCGGCAGGTTTTGAGTGGTAGCAATGGTCAAAGCAGACCAAAAGCCGTTTGTTGCCACTGAACCGTCTCCGCCAAGAATTACAGAAATGGCCTTTTCATATTCTTTTTCACCCAATACATTTTTACGGTATTCGATGCCCTGAGCCCACCCAATAGCCGGGGTATACTGTGAACCAACATCTCCGGCCATTGGTAAAACCTTTGGACCGTCTGCATCCGGCTTGTTACACACCACTCCAATATCACGTCCATCACTGTACCCACCGGATTTACCCATGGGTGCTGCCATAGCATCTTCTTCCGACAAACCAAGCGATAACAAAAGTGGACGGGATCGATAATAAGCACTGGCTGAATCATGACTACTGGTTAGGAGGTTCCCCAGTAAGATCTGTCCTAATTCGTGCCCCCTCGCAGAAAATTGATAAAGCACATCTTTATTTGGAACCAACTCATTTTCCTCTTTTTCATCCATAGCACGAGAGGTGAGCATGAGGTGTGCTACTTTTTTCCAGTCAACTTTTGGTGATTTACTTTTCTTAGATGCCGACTTCTTTTTGGCCATAATATCTTTTCAATTTGCAGTGTTCAAAAAAACTATTAACAACAGTTAGCTATGAACTAACTCATTTTCTAAAAAGTACTGAATCAGCTTTCAACAAGCTTTTCATCCCTTACCGGTAACGGTTAAAAACGAACGTTCAAAATGTTCCATCTCTTCAGGCATGCCAACCGTAATTCTAATGCAGTTTGGAAGCCCGAATGCATTAATTCTTCGAAGGATCACCCCTTTTTCCAGCATGCTTTGCGTAAAATCTATGGCTTCTTCCTCAGTAGGTAAAATCATCATAACTGAATTTGAAATGGATGGCATATAATTGACCCCATGATCATCAAAAAATTTATACAACCGTTCCTTGCTTTGTTCTACCACGTCAACACTTTTGGCTAGAAAATCATCATCACCGTATGCTGCAAGGGCCGCAGCCTGTCCCAATGTAGTAGGTTCGAAAGTTAGCTTGGTCTTCATCATGTTCTTGATCAACTCTTCATCAGCTATCGCATAGCCTACCCTAAATCCGGCCAAGCCGTAAGCTTTTGAAAAGGTTCTTAACACAATGATGTTGTCCTTTTTATAATCCAAAGCATGAGGATAATCTTCTACATCCTTGGCATACTCGTAATAGGCTTCATCAACAACGATCAGCACATCATCAGGTACGTTTTCTACAAACCAATCAAATTCATTCTTTGTGTTGTAAGTGCCGGTTGGGTTATTCGGGTTCGCAACATACACCATCTTTGTATTTTCATCAATGGCATTGACCATAGCTTTCAGGTCATACTTATACTCTGATGTTACCGGTATTTTTTTGAGATGAACTCCCCTCACACCGATCTGCACAAAAAACCCAACGAAGGTTGCATCTGCAGTAATGGCATTTTCCTTATTCAGAAAAAATGTTTTACACAAAATCGAGATAATACTTTCTGAACCGGAAGCCAACAGCACATTCCCAGGTTTCACACCATTTCGCTCTGCGATCGCAGACCTAAGTTTCCGGGCAATGGGATCGGGATAATCCTGAATTTGGTTAAACGCCTCATCAATAGCTTTTTTTACTTTTGGACTACACCCCAGCCTGTTTTCATTGGATGCTAATTTCGCGATCCTTTCGGGCTTGTACAGTTCTACAACTTCAGCTATGGTTTTTCCGGCAACGTAAGGCTTTAGCGTTTCAATATTATTGGGAACTAACGGTTTACCGGTTTTTGAATTCATTAACTAAGCCTTACTTTAAATTTGAATTTAATAGGTTAGAAATTTACCACTAAAAAAGCGCTTTTTCCAAGCTAAAGGGAACTTAAACCAACAATTTACATTTGCTTTTATACCAATAATTAACGTAAGATTTCACCATTTTATACTATGATAAAAACGATCATTGTTACCGGGGCCAGCCGGGGAATTGGTTACCAAACTGCTTTAAAACTCTCAAATCAGGGACACAACGTAATTGCTACTGCCCGTACTGAAAGTAACCTTCAAAAACTTTCAGCTGATGCACCATCCGGTACTATCACTCCTGTTGTGGCTGACTTAACTGATCCTGATGAAATTCAGAATATTGCAGAAGCTGCCAAACATTTAAATGGCATAGATGGATTAATAAATAACGCGGGTCTTGTTCACAGAGAATCTTTTATGGAGACTGGTATAGATTCTTTCCAAAGATTAATGGATGTGAACGTATATGGTATCGTGCGATTGGTTCAGGCTTTAAAACCATTGATGACGGAGGGAAGCCATATCCTTAATATATCAAGCATGTCCGGATATCAGGGCAGCCTTAAATTTCCCGGACTTTCAGCATACGGAGCCGCAAAAGCGGCCGTTATCGGGCTATCGGAAGTCTTAAGTGCTGAATTCGCAGAAGACAAGATCAGCGTGAACTGCCTTGCTATCGGAGCCGTTCAAACTGAAATGCTTTCTGAAGCTTTTCCGGGTTTTGAGGCCCCGGTATCTCCTGAACAGATGGGGGGATATGTGGCTGATTTTATTTTAAACGGTCATCAATTTTACAACGGCAAAGTGTTACCGGTAGCTCTTAACGATCCCAGCTAAGTTTAGCTTTACCTTTTTATATTCACTAAATTTGATCTAAAAATTTCAGTACAGTATGCAAAAAATTACAACGGGTTTTATTCTTTTTATTACACTGATTTTCGGTTCAAACTTTGCTAAAGCACAAACCATTGAATTACTTGCCGGTAATACACTAAACGGTACAGTGAATGGTACACTTCTTGGAGGAGCTGTAATGGGTTTAACCAACGACTCTGATTTTGCACCTCTTAGAATTGGTGTGGGTTTGGGTACCCTCTATGGGATAGGAGTTGGAGCCTACGATATCTCCCAAACCAACGGAAGCTCTATGATCGTCACCGGTACATTCAACGATGGTAATAATTCTTCCATCATAGTTCTGCTTGATACATTTTACGGTGCCGCAGCAGGCTCGGTCATAGCGAGCTCAGTGATGCTGATCGCTAATGAACCAATCGTGAAAGGGCTTCAGTATGGAGCCTCTGCCGGTGCCATTGCCGGCTTTGGCTTTGGTGTTGTAGATTCATTCATTCTCTCTGATAGGATCATTCCGGGGGCGTCAGCTCATTCTAACTCAAACACCGCAAATGGTTTCATGGCTCTTGCTTTTGAAAACGGTAGCAGCATTGGGTTCCTTTCTCCGTCAGTATTTTCTTCTTTAGATCTTTCAGAGGAAAACATCCGGGCCAAATTCACCCCGGCCATCGACGTTATAAACCTAAAGGTCAATCTTTAGGCTCAGCTAATTTTTTAATGATGGCTTTTACGGTCTCAATATGTCCTGACAGGGAATGATGTAAGCCATCCGGCAGGTAGTTCCAGGCCTGAGGTTCTCCTTCTCCCATTCGGCGTGCTGTTGAATCTATAATAGCCCCCTGTTTTCCTGAGATCAATTCCTGCACCTGACTAAGATCACGTTTTTCAATCGTGAAATCATACAGAGGATTTTCATTCAGCATTTCAGTGATAACAGGAGCAGGAGTGATCCAAATTACCGGATTTGAAACGCGCTCTTCCAAAACCGATTGAATGGTCTCTATATTTTCCCAGGTTTCAGATAATGGAAGTAAGGTGCGTTGAGGGGCAATATTCAAACGTTGAGCATCAAATGTTCCTAAAGCTACAATGACCCAGTCCGGTTCATGGATGATCACATCTCTATCTATTCGCCTTAATGCTTCACTGGTTGTGTTATACGAAACACCGGCGTTTATAAAATTGAAATCTGCATGTTCTGTTGAAATCTCCAGCACATGCTTTAGAATTGTGAACCAGCCCTGAGCATCCTCCGTAATGGAATCACCAAAAGCTACGATGGTTTCTTCACCGTCAATCGGAAGTTTATCAAGGCAATCTACGATATCATCATCCTTAAGGATCTCTAAAGCCGCTTCCCTGGCATTTTCATTCATATTTTGCCGAAATGACTTTAACTCTTCTTCCGTTATTCCAAACAGTCCTGCTTCAGATTCTGTTGATGATTTACCCGGAAACAATGGAACCCTTCTTTCTGCATGATAAAATGGGATCATGAATTGCTCTAATATTCCTTTCTCTTCTTCACTTGCTTTACGCTCTGCCATTAATCTGTCTCTTTCACTTTAGTAATTAAATTTTCTACTAATTTCGGTGTACCTATCCCTGCCTTTTCTTTGATATGTTGCCATTCTCGTAAATCTCTGAATTCAGGCTCAGATGGATCTATGATAAATTTATCACTTCCATTTTTTACGTAATCGATCAATCCTGCAGCAGGATAAACAACCAGTGAGGTTCCAATAACTATCAAGATATCTGCCTTTGAAGTCATCTCAGCAGCGATCTCTAAATTTGGTACCATCTCCCCAAACCAAACCACATGAGGTCTTAACTGAGAACCATCAGCCGCTTTGTCACCAATTTTTATAGGTCGATCTCCGATCTCAATAACATGGTCATCAACTTCGCTGCTTTTCGCTTTGTTTAATTCTCCATGTAAATGTAGGAC
>NZ_PQBS01000023.1:0-2500 GCF_002911695.1 Gracilimonas amylolytica | reverse complement strand
CTTTACACGTCCTTCTTCGCCTCTGTATGCCTAGGCATCCACCGTGTGCCCTTAGTATGCTTCTATTATATGGCTTGCACGGCGTCTCCGCCGCACGGCCTACATAAGTACTTCATGCTATTGGTTTACAATTGTGGTCTGGATGTGGGACGAACCGCATCCAGATACCTTGGCGTAGCACGCACGCCCAATCGGACGCACGCACTACTATCTTCCATTACCTACCTACCGAAGCAGGTAAGCAATATCAGACCTTTTACTATTGCTATTGCTTTCATCATGTCAAAGAACCCACACTCTCGCGTGTGGAACGTGTCTGCTTGCTCGCGCGCCTTCCGGCAACGCCTCAAACTCAAACATTCTGTTAAAGAACAGGTATAAAACATCCGGGATCTGCATCCTCTCATCTCATGTCTTACTACCTCAAAATCTCAAAAAACTCGTGTGGAGCTACGGCCCCGATGTTCGGGGGAACCGCCAACCCTGCAGCGGCCTCAATCAGCCACTCAGTATCGCTTGCTTCACTATGTCAAACTCGTGTGGAGCTACGGGGATTCGAACCCCGGACCCCCTGCTTGCAAAGCAGGTGCTCTAGCCAGCTGAGCTATAGCCCCTTGCACTAAATTGTGGGCTTGGGAGGACTTGAACCTCCGACCTCACGCTTATCAGGCGTGCGCTCTAACCACCTGAGCTACAAGCCCCGCTTAGCGGGGTATCGGCACAGGCGTTGGTCGCCGGCTGCGGCGAGTGTTCACCCGCTATATAATAAGTACAGATCAGATTGTTTGATACGAGCGCTTGCGTAGCGTCGTAGTTCCATATTGCAGGAACGCTCTCCTTGAAAGGAGGTGATCCAGCCGCACCTTCCGGTACGGCTACCTTGTTACGACTTAGCGCCAGTTACCAGGCTTACCCTAGGCACTCCTTGCTGGAGCGACATCAGGTACTCCTGACTTCCATCGCTTGACGGGCGGTGTGTACAAGGCCCGGGAACGTATTCACCGCGTCATTGCTGATACGCGATTACTAGCGATTCCACCTTCATGGAGTCGAGTTGCAGACTCCAATCCGAACTGAGAATGGCTTTGTGGATTTGCTCCCCCTCGCGGGGTGGCTACCCATTGTACCATCCATTGTAGCACGTGTGCAGCCCTGGACGTAAGGGCCATGATGACTTGACGTCGTCCCCACCTTCCTCACTACTTGCGTAGGCAGTCTGGCTAGAGTCCCCACCATTACGTGCTGGTAACTAACCACAGGGGTTGCGCTCGTTGCGGGACTTAACCCAACACCTCACGGCACGAGCTGACGACAGCCATGCAGCACCTTCCATAGTGCCCCGAAGGGACTCTCCTTTTCGGGAGATAACACTGTGGATTTAGCCCAGGTAAGGTTCCTCGCGTTGCATCGAATTAAGCCACATGCTCCACCGCTTGTGCGGGCCCCCGTCAATTCCTTTGAGTTTCATCGTTGCCGACGTACTCCCCAGGTGGTATGCTTACTGCGTTAACTGCGTCACTGGCCCCAAAGGACCAACAACTAGCATACATCGTTTACAGCGTGGACTACCAGGGTATCTAATCCTGTTCGCTCCCCACGCTTTCGTGCCTCAGCGTCAGTTACAGTCCAGCCGGCCGCCTTCGCCACTGATGTTCTTCGTAATATCTATGCATTTCACCGCTACACTACGAATTCCACCGACCTCTTCTGTACTCAAGAAACCCAGTATCTATGGCAATTTTACCGTTAAGCGGCAAGATTTCACCACAGACTTAGGCTCCCGCCTACGCACCCTTTACACCCAATGATTCCGGACAACGCTTGCACCCTCCGTATTACCGCGGCTGCTGGCACGGAGTTAGCCGGTGCTTATTCAAATGGTACCGTCACTACAAGACGAATCTCGTACGTTCTTCCCATTCAAAAGCCGTTTACAACCCATAGGGCCGTCTTCCGGCACGCGGCGTGGCTGCGTCAGGCTTTCGCCCATTGCGCAAGATTCCTCACTGCTGCCTCCCGTAGGAGTCTGGGCCGTGTCTCAGTCCCAGTGTGGGGGATCATCCTCTCAGACCCCCTAACTATCATCGCCTTGGTGAGCCGTTACCTCACCAACTAACTAATAGTACGCAGACCCCTCTATATCCGGCCGAAACCTTTAACAACTGTGGCCATGCGGCCCCGCTGCATTATGCGGTATTAGCACCCCTTTCGAGATGTTATCCCCCAGATATAGGCAGGTTATCTACGCGTTACTCACCCGTCCGCCAGTCTCCAGCAGCTGCAAGCAGCTACCTTCTCCTTCGACTTGCATGTGTTAAGCCCGCCGCCAGCGTTCGTCCTGAGCCAGGATCAAACTCTCCATTGTAAATATCTAATATATACTCTGTGAGCTAACCCTACGCTCTTGGTCATTTTCTATGCAAATTAATGCATCAAAGAATTGAACAAGCTCTCGCTCGCACAAACAATCTGATCTATACTTCATTATGTCTAAGAACAA
>NZ_PQBS01000022.1 GCF_002911695.1 Gracilimonas amylolytica | reverse complement strand
TTTAGATACCGAGGCTCCCAATCTCAGCCTTCCAACATGCAGATCTTTGTGAAAACTTTGACCGGCAAGACCATCACTCTCGAGGTGGAGAGCTCCGACACGATCGACAACGTCAAGGCTAAGATCCAGGACAAGGAAGGGATTCCACCGGACCAGCAGCGGCTGATCTTCGCCGGAAAGCAGCTCGAGGACGGGCGCACCTTGGCGGATTACAACATCCAGAAGGAGTCGACTCTCCACCTCGTCCTCCGTCTCCGCGGCGGCATGCAGATCTTCGTCAAGACTCTGACCGGGAAGACGATCACCCTGGAGGTGGAGAGCTCCGACACGATCGACAACGTGAAGGC
>NZ_PQBS01000021.1 GCF_002911695.1 Gracilimonas amylolytica | reverse complement strand
TTTTAAGGGAAAATGTCAGGAGTTATTCACAAGATCGGAGAAGCCCTTCACATGGGAGGAGGGCAAAAGGAGGAGGACAAGCACAAGGGTGAGCACCATAGTGGGGACCACCACACTACTGATGTTCACCATCAGCAGCAGTATCACGGCGGCGAACACAAGGAGGGCTTGGTGGACAAGATCAAGCAGCAGATCCCCGGTGTCGGTACTACTGATGTTCACCATCAGCAGCAGCAGCAGCAGTATCACGGCGGGGAACACAGGGAGGGCGAACACAAGGAGGGCTTGGTGGACAAGATCAAGCAGAAGATCCCCGGTGTCGGCGGCGGCGAGGGCGCCGCCCACGGTGAAGAGAAGAAGAAAAAGAAGAAGGAGAAGAAGAAGCACGAGGACGGACACGAGAGCAGCAGCAGCAGTGACAGCGATTAAATTAATTAACTTTTATGTGACGCATCAACATCAGCATCATCATCCATCATCTTAGATTTATTCTATAATAAAAATTTGGTGTGTGTGTGTGTGTGGTCACAGTAAGAGCTTGCTGCTTTATTTTTGGGGTGTCTACTCAAGGTGGTGTTGTGTTTAAATTATTATTGCTTTTGAGAGACTCTGTTTTTTTTTTATTTATTTTGCCCAGTCAGTGTGTAAT
>NZ_PQBS01000020.1 GCF_002911695.1 Gracilimonas amylolytica | reverse complement strand
GGGGCTGAAGTAGCTAAGGGTTAATGTTTGGTTTGCTTATACCATGATTTTAATTGCTTTAAGAGCTCTGCATGATTGCCTCCGTTGAAGCGCCACTCACATTCCTTTAAAAACCAGTAAAAATTATCTGCTTTGATGCCGTTAAATTTGCGCATATGACGCTTGGCTTGATTCCAGAAATTCTCTATTCCATTTATGTGATTCAGTTGATCTGCAAAGAGTTCACTGTGGTTAATTCGCATGTGGTGGAACTCAGAGATATCCAGGGCATTGTAGGAGCGAAAAGTATCGGTATAAACAATACTATCCGGCTGCACATTCTGTTGAATAATTGGTAGCAAGGTTTCTGTTTTAGCATTCGGAATAATAGCCGTGTACACTTTACCTCCACGCTTAAGTAATCCAAATACAGCTACTTTGCCGGTAGATCCACGGCCACGCTTACCTTTACGCTTGCCTCCAAAATAGCTTTCATCGGCTTCCACTTCCCCAGATAATTCATAACTGGGTAGTTTACTTGCAATGAGTTGACGTAGTCTCATAAAAAACCGTATAGCGGTGTTAGCTTGAACACCAATCAATTCCGAGGCTGCACGGGCCGTAGTACCTGCTACAAAATGTTCTATCAGCCGGCTTTGTTGGTGTGGGGTTAATCGACTTTTGCGTTCATACATAGTAACTAATTTAGCACCTTATTCAAGTCTTAGCTACTTCAGCCCCTTTAATTTTGTGCCTCAGCTTTCTGAATGCGATCTGACTTAATAATTTGTTATTACCATTTCTATTCATCATATCAACCATTCTCCGAGCCATAAATGATTTTGTGAGTCTCAATTTCTTGGCTAAGTCTTCTCCCTTTACAATGGCATGAAAATGATTAGTCATGATTACATATCCATAAACTATTACCTTACGCTCCGCTTGCAGAAAGGTCAAACTTTCAAAAACGATATGAGCTAATTCAGGCTTCGAAAGCAAAGGCAATCCATCTTTTATTGTACTTGTGATGAAGTATGGATAATGTTCTTCGTATATTTTGTACCGGCTTCGTCCCATAATTCTCTCTTTCATTTTTTTTATAGTTAGAGCAATTTGAGGACCATTCCTTACAGAATTAATTTATGAACCGTAATTACCCTCTTCGAACCAGTGGTTCGGACAGGCATTCCCAACCGGCGGTTGGGAACGAGAATCCTCATGCGATGATTCTGAAGTACTCGTTCCGAACGGCCCGTTCGGAATGCATGACGGAACCTCCGGTTCCATTTCTTTAACCACCCATATATATACTAACAATGAACAAAGCGCAGCAACTCGAAAAGCAATATCACTTTCAGGTCTATAACCGACTTCCGGTCACTCTATCACATGGTAAGGGGGCCCTCGTCTGGGATACCGATGGAAACGAATACCTGGATGCGTTTGGCGGACTGGCCGTGAATAACCTGGGACATTGCCACCCCAGGATCGTAGCGGCTATTAAGGAGCAGTCAGAGAAGCTACTGCATGCCTCCAATTTCTTTTATAACGAGCCGCAAAGCCTCCTGGCTGAAAAACTGGCTAAGGTATCAGGCTTGGATCGGGTATTTTTCTGCAATAGCGGTGTGGAAGCCATGGAAGCAGCAATAAAACTGGCTCGCAAGTGGGGTAAGAAACATGGCAAATCCGGAAACCTAATCACGCTGAGTGAAGGTTTCCACGGTCGTTCCCTGGCAACCATTACTATGGGCATGCCGGGATATACCGAAGGTTATGATCCCCTTCCTGAAGGATTTGAGCAAGTGCCCTTCAACGATTTTGAAGCCCTGAAAGCCACAGCAAATGAAGATACCATTGCTATTGCCTTTGAGACCATTCAGGGGTCCGGAGGGGTGAATGTGATCGATGCGGAATTCATGCGTAAAACACGAGCTTTGTGTGACGATCTCAATATTCTGATGATCATTGATGAGGTTCAGAGCGGTGTTGGTCGCACCGGTAAATTTTATGGCTATCAGCACTTTGATGTAACTCCGGATGTGGTCGCAACGGCCAAAGCCCTGGCCGGAGGGGTCCCCATAGGTGCCATTTTAGCAAAGGAGGAAGTGGCTTCAGCATTCGGTTTTGGTGATCACGGTACCACTTTCGGAGGGAACCCTTTTGCAACGCACGTGGCATGCGCTGCCCTTGATGCCATCGAGGAGGAAAACATTCTGGAACAAGCAGCAGAAAAGGGCTTATTCATGATGGAACTGCTTGAGGAAAGACTGAAGGAGTTTGCCGAAGTCAAGGATATACGCGGCAAAGGACTGATGATCGGGGTGGAACTGGATCGCCCGGCCCGCCCCGTGGTTGATAAGATGTTTGAATATCAGGTGTTAGGCAATGCCGCTCATGGCACTGTGGTGCGGTTTTTACCACCATTGGTGATCACCAAGCAGCAGATCGAGAGGGTCGTGGAAGTCCTTGTAATGGCTTTAGAGCAAACCTCAAAGTAAGACTCCTAAGGCAGCACTACCAAGGTAAACTGATCTTACCAAAATGAATGTTTTGTTCCGTAACTCCGGGAATGACAGATCCTTTTCCGGCTATAAGATCATTGGCAAAATAGGCCATCATAGCAGCTTCCTTGGCATCAGGGGGAATTCCTAATTCGTCGAAGTTTTTGAATTCGCCTTTTGTTAATCGCTCCCTCAATTCTTTCAATAGGGTTCTATTGTGAACACCGCCTCCGCTAACATAACATTCAAACGGTTCATCCTTTATGATCTCATCCACCACTCTTGAGATACTTTGGGCTGTCAATGAGGTCAGTGTGGTAACCAGATCTTTTCCTGAGCATTCAATTCCATACCCCTGCATCAGTTCCTCAATATACTTAAGCCGATACTCTTCCTGCCCGGTCGACTTAGGCAACGGCTTCCTGAAATACGGTTCCAGCAAAATATAGCGAACCAGTTCCGAATGCACCTTCCCGGAAGCAGCCACTTTTCCGTCTTCGTCAAAAGGCTGGTCAAAGTACTTTTCCATGGCTTCATTTATGAGCGTATTTGCCGGACCGGTATCCCCTGATACAACTTCTTTTCCACTTTCCCTGGAAGGCAACCAGGTGATGTTGGCAATCCCTCCAAGGTTTATAAATAGTCGATGTCGGGTTTTGTGCCTGAAGACAGCTTCATCAAAAATACCCGCCAACGGAGCTCCCTCTCCTCCGGCTGCGATATGTTTTTGCCTGAAATCCGAGATCGTGATAATGCCCGTTTTCTGAGCTATATGATCCCCATCAACGATCTGCATGGTAGCGTTTAAATCGGTCTTGGTTTGAGCCGGGGCATGATAGACCGTTTGCCCGTGGCTCGCGATCAGGTCAACTTCTTCCAATGGAACCGTCCAGTCCATTAACGCTTTTCTAACGGCTTCTGCATAATAAATCGCTAGCTCTGTATGTAGAAGGGTTAGCTCTCGGGTATTTGTAACCTCACGCGACTGTATGCCTGATAAACGCTCCCTTAACACCCCTGAATATGGAATAGAACGGAACTGCTTCACCTTTATATCATTCGCATCACATACACAAAGTGCGATATCGAGTCCATCCAGTGACGTACCCGACATCAGGCCTACGATCATTCGCTTCGGTTTTGATGAAATTTCACTCAGTTTTGTGATGTATTTATTCATAGTTTCAGGTCTAACTTTTAAGTAAGAACCTACTAAAAATGAGCGAACCTACCGAAGACGAAATCAAAGCATTTGTAGAAGATGTCGAGTTTTTGATCAACACCCTGAAGGAAAGTTTTGAGTCTACCGATGCGCAGTTTTTCATAGACGAGCAAAATGAGATCCTGTATGTGAAACTGGAAGGACTGAATGATTATTCAGAAGAAGAGATCGAAGAAATTGCTTCTCCCATTCTTTCTGAACTTGACCTCGATTTTGAGGAGATCATACTGCTTCCATTGTGATCTGAATCCTTAAAAAAGCGCTTTTTTCCTATTTTTTTGATACATTTGACCCCTAATAACAGAGCAAATCCACAACCCACTTGTTAATGAAAGCGACCAATTCCGGATATACTATGAGCTGCATTATGTGCGGCAAGATCAACGATGAGAAAAAAACGAGTACCTACTGTACGGAATGTGGAGGCGTTCTTGAGATCGAGTACAAAGAAGCGCGGAAAGAAATTCAGTACCCGCTTGAAGATATCAAACCGGATCCGCTCAAGAACCATTTTACCGCTTTAAAAAAGCTTGAGCGTCTTTCAGAGAAGTATGATGCTGAGTTGTACGGAAAACTTGAGTTTGAACACCCGACCGGATGCTTTAAAGATCGTGGCAGTTATATAGAGGTTCAGAAAGCTCTCGAATTAGGAGCTGATGCTATTTGCCTTGCTTCCACAGGAAATATGGCTGCCTCGGTTGCTGCCTATGCCTGCTATTTTAAGATACCCTGCTTTGTGTTTGTTCCGGAAAAAACTCCTGAGGTCAAACTGGCACAAGCTACCATTTATGATGCCACTATCATCAAGATAAAAGGTGATTTCATGGTGTGTGAAAAGCTTTGCCGTGAGTTTGCCAAATCAGGAAACTATTACCTGGCCGGTGATTATGTATTTCGTCAGGAAGGACAAAAATCATTCTCCTACGAATTATATGAGCAGGGAATGACCGACTTCGATTACGTTTTTGTACCGATTGGCGCCGGGACGAATTTTGCTGCGATCTATAAGGGATACAAAGAACTTAAAGCTTCCGGTCTAATTGAAAAGATCCCCCACTTTGTAGCGGTTCAACCCGAACAGAGCTCACCGGTAGTGGAAGGTATCTTCAAAAAGGATAAGATCGTCAAAGATCACGTCAACACAATGGCGGATGCGGTAGCTGTCGCAGACCCCCTTGACTTCCACAAAGTATTTCGTGGGATCGAAGAAACGGATGGGCTGGCTTTTACTGCTACCGAAAATGAACTGCTTGAATCTATGAAGGAAATGACGGTCGAAGAAGGTTACTTCACCGAACCCGCTTGTGCTATTCCGTTGGCTACCTTCAAGAATAATCTGGATACCTTTAAAGGCAAAAAATGCCTGTTTGTATTGACCGGAACCGGTTTGAAGAGTGCCCATATTGTGGCGAAATACTCCCTTTCCTCACCGGTCCTACCTCCGAATCTGAACAGGATCCAGCAGTACATCGAATCCGGCTTCACGGATATGCAGAAGAACAGTTGGGGGCAGACCCGAAACAACGGTTTTGAGAACGTGAACATGGATGAAGGACATACCAAGCTGTATGATGAATACGTCCATAACATCAATCGCAAAGGTAAAACACTGAAGGAAGAAGAGATAAAGGTATTAAGATCTCTTGTTTACAATGAGGACACCAACCTTACGCACCCTGTGGAAGTTCTCGATTACAAATTGACCATGCGTAAACATGGATTGGTCAGTGCTGCCGTCAAACTTAAAATTCAGGATAAAGACGAGGTTATCTCCTTGGATCAGGGTGTAGGTCCCATTGATGCTATACTAACCGCTATCAAAGCTGAAACTGATGCCTTCCTGCCACTTGATGTGATCAATCATGAAGTGGAGATCCTGAGCCCGGATACAGATTCCCTGGTGGTTGTGACTCTGACTCTCGAAAAAGAAGGCCACAAGTTTACCTCCAAGGGCGCCTCTCCAGATACCCTGGAAGCCGTTATTCAAGCATTTGTGAAAGGACTTGCCGTAGCAAATAAAGCCTTGGCTGTATAGGGAATATGGAGATAAGTGGTTAGGCCATACTCTTGTTTTAAGTATCTAAAACTACACGCTTAACTATTATGGATGATATATTTATTTCAGTGAATGAATCTGGTCAGGGATATTCAGCTGATAAAGACTTTACCACTTTAACGGCTTGATTAAAGTGTAGAGAAGTTAAATTATTCTTCTATAAGGATGTTCTTCCAAATTTACCTTCTGAAGAAAAATTCAATTTGGACATACAAATTCGAAAAGCATCTGTAAGTACAACTGCAAACATAGCAGAAGGTTATGGCCGATTCCATTTTCAGGAAGGAATTCAATATTACAGAATATCTCGAGGATCCCTTTATGAACTAAAGGATCATCTAATATCATGCTATGATTTTAACTACGTGGGTAGAGAAGTTTTGGATAAGGGTTTGCCGCTAATTGAAGAAGCAAAAAAACTGGTGAACTGATTTATCAATTACCAAAAGAGACAAAAGAAAAACTATAAAAAGTAATTCAATTGCTCCCCCAATTTCTATTTAATTCACCATATCCCTTATTCCTTATCCACTCACCTCAAAGCATTCTCTAATTCGAGCGAGGCATTACTGCCTTCATCTCTGTACTTCACGATGATGGGACATGCCATACTCAAGCCATTTTCTTTGGCCCATTCATTGTTAACAGGACGGGTTCCGGGAATCACCACAGCATTTTCAGGGATATCCGCACCTCTTTCCAGCATTTTCTCATTAACAATATCATAAACCGGTACGGCTTTAGATAAGGTCACACCCGGTGCGATCACTGCTCCTTTTTTGACCAGAATTCCTTCCACAACCACCGATCCGGCTCCAATAAAACAGTCGTCTTCTATGATCACCGGATTCATGCCTACCGGTTCAAGAACACCACCGATCTGAACACCGGCTGAAAGGTGTACATTCTTACCGATCTGCGCACAAGAACCTACAAGTGCATGACTATCCACCATAGAGCCTTCATCCACATAAGCCCCAACATTAATGTACGCAGGCGGCATGATGATCACACTTGGAGCAACATAAGCCCCTCTTCGAACAGAAGAACCACCGGGAACTAGTCTTACACCATCCTCAGGGGCAAAATAGCGCGGCGGCAGGTTGTGCTTATCCACAAAGCCTTCGTAAATACCTTCATAAGAGGTGTTTTCACCATTTTTAAAGGACTCAAGAATTGCCTCTTTAACCTCAACATTCGCTTCCCAGCCGTTTTCTGTGTTATTCGCGGCTCTGAGCGTACCTTCTTCCAGTTTATCTAAAACTTCTTCGTAATTCATAGATCTGTCTTATTCTGTATTCAATTAATAGTCGTTATTGTTTGGCAAGCCAGTTTGCGATCTTCTGATCGGCTTTAAGGAGCTCCTGCTCTACGGATTCAGAGATATCACCGAGTGAAAGTGGTAACCTGACCGTGTCATTTTCGATCCATCCCTTTCGGTTGAGCAATACTTTAGCCGGCACCGGATTTGGGGCTTTGAATAATACATCGGTGGCATTTTTCCATAGTGGGAAAAGATCATCGGTTTTACCCTGAAGGCATCGTTCCGTGTATTTGTGAGTGGCTTCAGGCCAAACATTGGATGCCACTGAAACAAGACCCACACCCCCTTCTTTAGAAAAAGCCGGGGTCAGTCCGTCATCTCCGCTGTAAAACTCAACCTTAGGGGCTTGACGTCTAAATTCCTTAAACTCCTCAACGCTTCCGCTTGCCTCCTTCACTCCCATCAGGTGATCGAATTCCTCACTCAAACGTGCCGGCACACTTGGATGCATTTTGACCCCGGTCCGAGATGGAACGTTGTACAACATGCAGGGAATCTCAGTCTCGCCCATCAGTTCACTGAACCATTCAAATTGTCCTTCTGCTCCGGGTTTCGCATAAAGTGGTGTTACCAGCAGCAAAGCATCCGGTTCGATCTCGTTGCAAAAATGAATGAAATCGGCCTGAGCCGGAAGATCGAATCCTCCTACCCCAACCATCATAGGTACATTCAGATCCAGACCTTTGGTGAACGTAACGACTTCACGTTTTTCTTCCTCGTTCAGGTTTAAGCCTTCACCGGTACTACCCAGTACCAGCACACCATTTCCGGCCAATTCCTGTTTTTTCAGCAGGGTTTCAAAACTGTCAAAATCAATACTCCCGTCTGTATTCATCGGGGTGACCATTGCGGTCCATAGTGGAAATGTTTTCATAGTTACTGTTCCTCCATTACTTGATCAACTAACTGACCAAAGGTACAAATTCCTGTTTCGATACTCGAATTATTGATCAACTGCTTTGCGGCCCAGATCGCCCCTTCAGCAAACAAAGACCGATCGAGTGCTTTGTGTTTTAGTGTGATCTCCTCTGTTGCCGTCTTCAGCGTTAATTCATGGATTCCCTTCACATCACCTTCACGGGCTGACGTCACCTCGGCTTCACGGTTCAACCAATCTTTCCAGGATAATGCAGTTCCACTGGGTGCATCCTTTTTATGAATATGATGCACTTCATGAATATGAAACTCCGGGTCTTTAAGAATTTCTGAACCGGCAGATATAACTTCAATACTTTTTCGGATCAGGTTCATGCCTAAACTGAAATTTGAGGCGATCACCCACTTGGAATGATGAGCTTTTACCTTGCTATTCAGGTCTTCGGGCCAATCGTATCCGGTACTTCCCCATGCAGCCGGCACTCCGGATTCGATCACTGTGTCAATGACTTCAGGCACTGAATCGCCGGGCACAAAGATGATGACCGCATCCGATTTCTTTAGTTTTTCAACGGTTGGGGGATTTCCCTCATCAAAGGCCTCTCCAAGGTCATTTCCAAGAAGTTCAACCACTCGCCCGCCTGTTTTTCCGGTTCCTATTACTGAGATCTTCATGGTTACTGTTTTATTCGGTTATAAATTTCTCGTGCAGCATTTTTACGATCTGTTCGGATTCATCATGATCTACCAGAAAACACAAATTATTTGAACTTGCTCCATGACAGATCAAACGAATATTATAAGATTCCAGTGCAGTAAACAATGGTCCACCCAGGCCGGAAGTTTTCTGCATCTCATTTCCAATTAGCGCAATGAGAGCCAGCTCTTTTTCAACTGAGACCTCTGCAAACTCCCGTAACTCATCCAGAACCTGATCAGTCAATTCCACCTTATTGGCCGCATTGACCGCGGTATCTAACGTGAGAGCCACACTTACCTCTGATGTACTAACCAGATCAACGGATATCTTATGCTCGGCCAGTACTTTAAATAATTGGGCCAGAAAACCATGCTGATGAAGCATCTGCAAACTATTTACCGTAAGTAACGTTTGGTCTTTTCTCAAAGAGATTGCCCGAATCACCGGTTTATTCTTAGTCTCTTTAACAATCAGGGTTCCGGGCTCATCCGGCTCACTGCTTGAGGCCACCCTTACGTTAACCCCTCCCCTGATGGCGGGCTTCAGGGTTGCAGGATGAAGCACCTTTCCTCCAAATACAGAAAGCTCGGCTGCCTCATTAAATGATATTTCATGAATAGGGAAAGCACCGGGCACGATCCGTGGATCTGTAGTGTACACTCCGGCTACATCTGTCCATATCTCAAGGGTATCAGCTTTTACGGCTTCAGCAAAAAGGGAAGCTGAAAAATCGCTCCCACCACGCCCTAAGGTGGTCGTATTTCCGAATATATCGGATCCAATAAAACCCTGTGTAAGATAGATCTTTTTTGGATCGATCCATTTTTTAGCCTTTTTGGCGATCACCTCACGATCCGGTTCCGCATTCCCAAAGGTCGAGTCCGTTTTGATCACTTCACGGGCATCCAGCCATTCAGCCTGCACCCCATTTTCTTTTAAAACTTCCACAAACAACTTAGTGGACATCAACTCGCCAAATGCGTACAACCGATCCTTCCAGCGTTTATCACGCCCAACAAAATCGAGGTGTTCCCTAAGTTCAGAGAGTTGACCGTAGAATTCCTTTTCAAGTTTCTCTTTTTCAGAGCATTCCTTGATGATATTGAGATGCCTTTCTTCAATTCTCTTCAGGATCTCTTCCCTGGATGTAGAATCAAGAGTGGATTCAGAAAGATCCACAAGGTCGTTGGTGGTGCCAGAGGTTGCACTGATCACGATCAGCCGCCGGTCGCTATCAGACGCCACAATTCTCGCGCTGCGTTGCATGGCCTGGTAGGTGCCAACGCTTGTACCTCCAAATTTAGATACGATCATCTGTGAATAGTTTATCATATTTGAGTTAAGTGAGGGGATGAAAATAAGCACACTTAAGACCAATCCCTTATAGAAAAGCTCTATTTAAATGTTTTTAATGACTTTTTTTCAATCAAAACGACTGTGATGGATTCCTCAGTTTTTTGTATCCTCTTTCGTTAATAAAACGTGAATCTTACAAAAGCAGCATGGAATCAACACCACTTATTACCAGTGATGCCGTAACCTTTGGACTCCTGATGGCTATTTTAGCCGGGATCTTCATTACCTCTCACAGTGACAGCCCTAAATGGAAAAAGTTTTACCGGTTTATTCCTTCGCTGCTACTGTGTTATTTCATCCCTTCACTGCTAACCACCTTTGGTATCGTATCAGAGGCCGATTCCAATCTCTACTATGTTGCCTCACGCTATTTACTCCCTGCAAGTTTGGTGTTGCTGACTCTTAGTATCGACCTGAAAGGAATTCTCAACCTGGGACCAAAAGCCGTGATCATGTTCCTTGCCGGAACGTTCAGCATTATGCTCGGAGGACCGATCGCAATTTTGATCGTAGGAACCATTAATCCTGAGATCATTGGGGGAACAGGTCCTGAAGAAGTCTGGAGAGGTCTCGCAACCATTGCCGGTAGCTGGATCGGGGGGGGTGCCAATCAGACCGCCATGCTCGAGATATATGAACCCAGCACCGATCTGTTTGGTGCCATGGTGACTGTTGATATCATTGTGGCTAATATCTGGATGGCATTCCTGCTCTATGGTGCAGGCATCTCGGATCGGGTGGATACCTGGTTCAAAGCCGATTCCTCTGCCATCGACGAATTAAAACACAAGATCGCCGATTATCAGGCAAGTATTGCCCGTGTTCCCACTTTGGTTGATTTTACCAAGATCATTGCCGTCGCTTTCTCCCTGGTTGCCTTAGGTCACCTGGCAGGCGACACCATTGCACCCTGGATCACAGAAAATGCTCCCACTCTCTCCCAATTAAGTCTAAACTCCTCATTCTTCTGGATCATTGTAGTTGCCACAACCGGTGGGTTGATCCTTTCCTTTACGAAGGTGCGAAATCTTGAAGGAGCGGGTGCTTCAAAAATGGGCAGCCTGTTTCTCTACATTCTTGTGATGACCATCGGGATGAAGATGAACATCGCCTCCATGCTCGATGCCCCCGGTTATTTTGTGATCGGTGCGGTTTGGATCATCATTCACGTGATCATTTTACTGCTGGTTGGAAAGCTCATCAAAGCCCCGTTCTTCTTCGTGGCCGTTGGAAGTCAGGCCAACGTGGGCGGTGCGGCTTCAGCTCCTATAGTTGCCTCTGCCTTCCATTCCGCCCTGGCCCCCGTGGGCGTTCTGCTGGCGGTACTGGGTTACGCACTCGGAACCTATGGAGCCTGGTTAAGTGCTGAAATGATGAGGATCGTATCTGGTTTTTGATCCGAGAACCGAGTGGGTTCAACAATAGAGCTCATAGGATTTTACCATTAACAAATCGGGATAAGCTCTTTTCTTATTTGTATATTTGGGCTGATTTTAATCTCAGTTCCAAATTTATACTTTTTGAAGAGAGCACTTAAGTTTCTATTCGTCTTTTTAGCGGCAGCTGCCTTTGTCTTTGCGATGGTCATCGGGTTAAACTATTCCGGTTTCAAAACACTGTTTCAGAATGAAGAAGGCATGGCTGAAGGCAGTGAATACATTGAAAGCACTTATTCCCTTAAAGGACTAGCTGAGTTTGTTGGTGAACACCCTGAATGGGTTTCGATCACTTCTTACAATGTCAATAACCCTGATTCCGGCATTTTTTATCAAACAGATATACCCAGGACCCTTGGGGCAACAGCCAACCTCTTTTTACTGATAGAATACGAACGGCAGGTGGTTGAAGGTTTACTTGATCCGGCCGAGGAGATCACCCTGAAGGAGATCAAAAAGTTTGCATTACCGGAAATCAGTGAGAACAATCACAATCAGCTCATCGAAGAATTTGAAGAAGGTACCGCGCCGCTTGATGACGTGGTCAAAGCCATGCTTGAAAACAGTGACCTGGTATCAGCCGATTATATCTGGTTCAAACTTGGGGAAGACAACATTCGGGCATTAATGGATTCCTTGAACGTAAATGATTCCCTTTTGCCTTTACCATACAGTGGCATGTACACAAGGATCAATCCATCGCTTAATGATACCTCGGAATTAAAAACTATGTCATTTGACCGGTTTGCAGAAGAAGTGATAGGGATCGCAGAGCAATTAAATTCTGATCCGAATTTCAATCAAACGGTCAAAGATCAATTTGACGATGATAGGCTGTCTCTTAGCTTTATGCAGGAACGTGACGCCCTGGCTTATTTCCCTCAGGCTACAACACGTGAGCTGACCGACCTGATGCTGCGCCTCTGGAATGAAGAGGTGCTCACCGAAGAAATTTCACAAAGAGTTAAGGACAAACTCAGATGGCCCATGGGGTCTGAGCCCATTGCACGCAGTTTTGAAGACTACGGGGCTATTTATGATAACCGGATGGGGCTTTTGGTGGGAATCGATTTCGGAACTTCCACCTACGACGGACACACTTCGGTTCAAGCCGTTTTCTTTGATCGACTGCCGGTTGGCTTTTGGGTTCACATGTCGGCCAATTATATGCAGGAAGATTATCAGCAGCGTTTGATCTGGGATCCTGCCCTTTATGAAACCACACAAAAAGCTATCGCACCCGACCATGAGTAACTACCGATTTTTATACGCCTACTGGCTCATTCCCGCTTACCTGCTTTTCCTTGTATTTCAGCAGGGTATGGTTTACAAGGGCTCCATCGATACCTATGAACATGGAGAATCCTACCTCGCAGAGATCACAGATTTTGAGATCAAACAAATTGCAGCTCAGAGTAACGGATATGTGGATATCAGGTTTGAAGTGGATGGAGAAGTCATCGAGAGAAAGTTATCCCTCTCAGTCCAAATGGCTCAGGAACTGATGGAGTCTTCCTCGGTTCCGATACGTTATCAAAAAGGAGCCTTTCAGGAGATCGTCCTATTCCCCACATATGAGATCCAAAAAAGCACCTCCTTATTTAACATGAGTGTAGCCGGTTTTGGATTGATCGTGACTATAATTGCAGGTTTTATGCTGAACCGATTTGTAAAACGTCGATCAGCAGACGCCCATGCTGATGAATTTGAAATTGAACGGGTAGATTAATGTCAGGAACTATATATCTCATTCCAACCACACTTGGTAAAACGCCTGAAAATAATACACTTCCTGAGCACACTTTGAACATCATCCGAAAGCTGGATGTTTTGATGGTGGAAAATATCCGTTCAGCCTCCGCCTTTCTGCAATGGGTGGGAGATACGGTTCCTGAGTATGAGATCGATTTCTATCCACTCAACAAAAATACCCCCAATCAGGAAATACACTCATTTTTGCGCCCCATACTTGACGGCCGGGATGCAGGGGTTTTATCAGAAGCCGGGGCACCGGGGGTGGCAGATCCTGGAGCCAGACTTGTAAAACTGGCTCATCAGTATCAGATCAAGGTTATTCCACTTGTAGGGCCTTCTTCCATACTTCTCGCACTCATGGCCTCTGGATTCAATGGTCAGGAGTTTGCTTTTCACGGATACCTCCCTATGGACCAAAAGAAACGCCGTTTCATGATCAAGCAGCTGGATGGAGAGTCAAGGCGACATGATCGCACACAGATATTCATGGAGGCTCCCTATCGAAATAACGAAATGTTGAAAGACATTTTACAAATTGCTTCCCCTACCACAAGTCTTTGTACAGCAACTGATATCACCTTACCTACTGAAGATATAAGAACCGGATATATCAGTGAATGGAACTCACGGCCGTTACCCAATCTGCATAAACGTCCCACTATTTTTCTGCTGTACGGGAAATAGCAGGTTTACGCACTCAGGCAAATATTAATTTATTGTGAAGGAACCACGCTCTTTTACAAAATTTTACTATTGGCCGCAGATTTAATATATCTATTAAATAATTATTAATAGTGACTTAACAGTCTATTTACATACAATGTAAATAAATTGAATCCGATTGAACTTATCCTTCTGATTAATTAGCCTAAGAGCGATTATTAAATCATCTTAATGTTTGCAAAGTATTTGCTCGCATTAATGTAACAAGTCAAAGCTCTTACTCTCCTATTCAATACCATTAAAATAGAATGGGCTTTGACCTAAAATCACTAACCATAAGGAAGGACTAATATGACCTATAGATACAAATTAGGTGCAGGGTTAAATGCACCCACTTCAAAGAACACAGTCCGAAAGATGAGGAGCAGAGGCCGGCAATTGCTATGCCTGTTACTCCTTATGTTTGGGATAAGTACCCTGGGTTATGCTCAGGTGACTGTAAACGGAACCGTAACCTCAGCACAGGATGGTAACCCGCTTCCGGGTGTAAACGTTCTGGAAAAAGGAACATTAAACGGAACCAGTACTGATGCAGATGGTAATTATGAAATTACGGTGCCAAACACCGATGCCGTTCTGGTTTTCAGCTACATCAGCTTTATGAAACAGGAAGTGGTAGTTGGTGACAGAACCACTATTGATATCCAACTTTCAGAGGATGTTCAGCTTTTAGAGGACGTAGTTGTTGTGGGTTATGGTGAACAAGACCGTAAAACATTAACAAGTGCGGTTTCTTCTATCAGCGCTGAAGAACTACAAAACACTCCCTCAGCCAGTACTGACCAACTTATGCAGGGTCGTGCAGCCGGAGTTCAGATCAGTACAAACTCTGGGACTCCCGGTGGCGGTATCTTTGTTAAGATCCGTGGTACCTCATCTATTTCAGGTGGAAGTGACCCACTTTATGTGGTAGATGGTATTCCAATTCAGACAGGAAACTATGGACTTGGACTAGGCGGTGAAACGACCAGTGCCCTGGCCGATATCGATCCTTCTGACATTGAATCCATCGAGATCCTTAAAGATGCCTCGGCTACTGCCATTTATGGAGCCCGTGCAGCTAATGGTGTGGTTTTGATCACAACCAAGCGTGGTAGTTTTTCTGAGCCAAGAGTAAATGTAAATATTTATCGCGGTTACGAAGAACCAGTAAACATGCCTGATCTGGTTTCAGGTCCGGAATATGAAATGCTTATGAATGAGGCCGCTGTTAACAATGGTGAAGCAGCGCCTTATGCTAACCCTCAAAGTGCAATTGACACTGACTGGGCAGATCAGGTTTTCAGAACCGGAATTGTTCAGAACTATGATGTAACCGTAAGCGGTGGAAATGAAAACGTTAAATACTCCGTTTCTGGCTCCAACTATGATCAGGATGGTGTGGTTAAGCCTGCTACCTTCACAAGAAGCAGTGCCCGACTGAACCTCGATATACTGGCTTCTGAAAAGTTAACTTTCGGAACCAGCTCAACCTATTCATTCTCAAATCGTAACAGAGCTCGTAATAACGATAATATTACCGGTGTTTTGGGTGGCGTTTATTTCTTACCAACTAACCTGCCTGTTTACGATACGAATGGAAACTACACCAAATTCAGTATTTTTGAGAATCCGGTTGCTGCTGCCAATGAGGTAGATTTTGACATGGATACCAACCGTATTATTGGTAATGTATTTGCCGATTACGAGTTTTTTCCGGGTCTGACTTTCAGAACCAGCTGGAGTCTTGACTACAACGAGATCAAGGAAGACCGTTACGACAACACACTTCTTAACAACGGTGCGGCTGTAAACGGTAGTGCCCTTTCAACAGTAGCAACCATCCGTAACTGGACAGCTGAAAACACTTTAAGCTATCTTTTCAATGTTGGAAACCATGACGTGAGTGCCTTACTTGGTACATCTGTTCAGGAATCTGAGTTTGAAAGAACCACAGCAGAAGGTGAGCAATTTCCAAGTGATGACTTCCGTCGCATTCAGGATGCTGCGGTACAATCCGCTTCTTCAACCGGAAGCAGCTGGGGTATTGCCTCATTCTTTGGACGTGTTAAGTATGAGTACGACAGCAAGTATCTGGCTACGGTAACTGTTCGTCATGACGGTTCGTCCCGTTTCGGTGCTAACAACAGATGGGGTACTTTCCCTTCTGTAGCTTTAGGCTGGGTTGTGTCTGAAGAGAATTTCTTTGACTTCGAAGACATTTCTGAACTGAAACTTAGAGCAAGTTATGGTATCACCGGTAACCAAAGTGGTATTAACGACTTCCAGTCACGCGGACTTTGGGGTGGTGAAAGCTACACTGACAGTCCCGGAACCAGCCCAAATCAGCTTGGTAACCCAAATCTAAAATGGGAAACGACCAAACAGCTTGATATCGGTGTTGATCTTGGATTATTCGATGATCGTTTGAACTTCGTATATGACTACTATTACAAGAAAACAGAAGATCTTCTTCTGGCCGTACCAGTACCATTCTCAACAGGATTTGAAGAGTTAGTTCAAAACTTCGGTGAAGTCGAGAACAAAGGGATGGAGTTCGGTATTATTGCTGATGTGATCCAAAAAGAAGATCTGAATTGGAATCTGAGTTTCAATATATCAGGAAACAGAAATAAGATCCTTAAGCTTGCCGCTCCTTTCAATGTTTATAACCGTGATATTTACCGGTATCAGGAAGGTTACCCTATGTATTCCTTCTATTTCCATGAGCAGACCGGTGTAGACCCTCAAACGGGAGCGCCTATCTTTACGGATGTTGATGGTGACGGAACCTTTAACCCTAACGTTGACCGTAAAATTGTAGGGGATGCAAACCCTGACTTCTTCGGTGGTTTCACAAACAAAGTGAACTACAAAAACTTTGATTTTTCCGTCTTCTTCCAATACAGTTATGGAAACGATCAGTTGAACTGGAACCGATTCTTCCAGGAGCACGGTGGAACCAGAAACACCGGTTACCTGAGCTCTCAGCTCGACCGCTGGCAACAGCCCGGTGACGTTACCATGGTACCTCGTATGACCAGTGCCAACTACGCCGGAAATCTCCGCCCTTCACGTTTTGTTGAAGATGGATCCTACATGAGACTCAAAAATGCCACCATCGGATATACTATTCCGGTAGAAATTCTCAACAAAGTTGGTGTGGGAATTTCGAGAGCACGCATTTATCTGAGCGGACAAAACCTCCTCACTTTCACAAATTACACTGGACTTGATCCTGAGGTTACAGCTACCGCTTCTACAGCACTTACACGTGGTATAGAATTCTACACCATGCCGCAAGCCCGCTCTATTCTCGGTGGAATTGACATCTCATTTTAATTGAAAAATTTTATACCTATGAAAAACCTTAGAAACATATTACTCTTAACACTGCTGGTAGCGGTCGGGTGCGATGTTCTCGATCAGGAACCGCAGACAGCTATTTCGGATGAAACGGCTATCCGGGATCTGAAAAGTGCTGAAGCAGCACTGAACGGACTGTATAGTCAACTGCAATCGACGTCATATTATGGAAGTAATTTTCAGATCATTGCAGATGTAACCTCTGATGTATCACAAAGTATTGGTACATGGGATTTCTACCGGGAAATGGATACTTACGTAACCTCTGCCGGTAACCTTGAAAACCGAAACCTATGGGCTCAGGCCTACGCAACGGTAAATCACGCTAACAACCTGATCGCTGATGTTCCAACCATCGACGAGATACCTCAGGCAGCGAAGGATCGTATTTTAGGTGAAGCTTATTTCATAAGAGCACTTGCCTTCTTTGATCTGACCAGAACTTTTGGTGGGGTTGATGGTGTTTACGGTGAGTTGGGGGTTCCCCTCGTTACGACACCATCACGAGAGATCAATGAAAACAGCTTCCCAAGCAGAGCTTCTATTGCTGATTCCTATCAGCAGGTTCAGGACGACTTAACTGCAGCAGAAGGCCTATTATCCGGCTTCAACTCTCCAAACAGAGTCTCTGAAGCGGCCGTTAAAGCTCTTCAGTCACGATTAGGTCTGTATATCGAAGATTTCGCCATGGCTGAATCCTATGCCACGGAAGTGATCGATAATTACAACTTCGACTTGGTTGAGGAATTCCAAAGCATCTTCAGAGATGAAAATACGGAAGAAGCGATCTTCGAGCTTGCCTATAATACAACCGATGGTAACGACATCCGATTCTGGTATTTTCCATCCAGTGCCGGTGGCCGTGGAGACATAGCTCTTCATGATGAAATGGTAGCTTTAGCAACTTCTCGTGCTGACGATGAACGCGGTGACCTAATCGGATTTGATGGTAATGTGGGGGCTTACTACCCTACCAAATATGCCAAAGCTGGTGGTGATGACAATATTCAGGTGCTTCGCCTCGCTGAAATGTATCTGAATCGAGCCGAAGCCCGTGTTCGCAAGACCCCTTCCGATATTCCGGGAGCTCTTACTGACCTCAATGAGATCAGAAACCGTGCCGGTTTAGCCGACACTACAGGAACCGGAGTTGATACAGAAGCTGAAGTTCTTGATGCTATCGAACTGGAACGAGGTATCGAGTTCATAATGGAAGGTCACCGATGGTTCAACCTGACAAGAACCGATGAAGCTTTGAACACTTTATCCGGAATTGACCGTTTGAACGGTGACCCTGTGTCTTTAACCGATGCCGGACGACAAGTATTTCCAATTCCATCACGGGATATGGATTCCAATGAAAACATGGTGCAGAATTCAGCCTATAACTAAGCTTTAGGCAATTCTAACTTAAAAGCCCCGGTCTGATATCGGGGCTTTTTTTAAACCTAATATTTTGATGTAAAACCTATTCAGGTTCACATCTTTTTACGCTGCTCCCATTTTATTTTTTATACATTGGGCTACATGCGTTTAGCATAAATCTTCAATAAAATTAGTTATCTATGATACCGAATAATTTACAAATCAAACTCAGTGCCTGCATACTTGCTTGTGTAGCCGCTCTGTTCGTCTGGGGCATTACGCCTGCTCAGGCGCAGATCTTTGGCCATGGTCAGGATATTGAAAATCCCGACTATGAACACACACTGATGCAGGAATTAGAATACAGAAATATTGGACCATTCCGTGGTGGTCGTTCCGTAGCCGTTGCCGGCCATGCCGACCAGCCTCATACTTATTACGGTGGCTTTACCGGTGGTGGTGTTTATAAAACCACCGATGGCGGTAACAACTGGTATAACGTATCCGACGGATATTTTAAGACCGGATCAGTTGGTGCTATTCAGGTTGCCCCATCCAACTATAACGTTATCTATGCCGGTATGGGAGAAACCTGTATCAGGGGTAACATTTCTGCGGGTGACGGTATGTATCGTTCCACAGATGGTGGAAAGACCTGGGAGCACATTGGTTTAGGTGATTCTCATTTTATTGGAGAGATCGTGGTACATCCTGATAACGAAGACGTTGTCTGGGTTGCTGTTTTAGGTCATGCTTTCGGTATGGAAGGAAACACTGAACGCGGTGTATTCAAAACCACTGATGGCGGTAAGACCTGGGATAAAGTACTTTACCACAACGAAAAAACCGGTGCGGTTGATATTGAGATCGATCCAAATAACCCACGCATCCTTTATGCTTCAATGTGGGAAGCTTACCGTAACGCATGGGAAATGTCGAGTGGCGGTGAAGGCAGCGGCCTTTACAAAAGTGTTGATAGTGGTGAAACCTGGGAAAACATCTCCCAAAGACCGGGACTACCTAAAGGCATAAAAGGTAAGATCGGAGTAGCTATCTCTCCTCTTAACTCAGACCGAGTCTGGTCTATCATCGAATCAGACAATGGTGGTTTATTCCGTTCTGATGACGGGGGCAAAACATGGAGCAGAACCACCGCTGACCGTAACCTGCGCCAGCGTGCCTGGTACTACACTCATGTTGTAGCCGGTACCAATAGTGAAGATGAAGTTTATGTACTAAACGTAGGTTTCCACAAGTCAATTGACGGTGGTAAATCGTTTGAGCGACTAAGCACTCCACACGGAGATCACCACGACCTATGGATCTCACCAAATGACGGTGACCGTATGGTTGTGGCCGATGACGGTGGTGCTCAGGTCAGTTATAATGGTGGGCAAAGCTGGTCTTCTTATCACAAATATGCCACTGCTCAGTTTTATCAGGTTATTACCGATAACCAATTCCCTTACAGAATATATGGTGCCCAGCAGGATAACAGTACCGTTGGTATTTTGAGCCGTTCATCCGGATCCGGTATCACAGAAAGAGAATGGGCTCCGGTTGCCGGTGGTGAGAGTGGCTACATAGCTCCTGACCCCGAAGATCCAAACGTAACTTACGGTGGTAGCTACGGTGGTTACTTTAACAAATTCAATGACTTTACCGATCAAAGTGATCGTATTGATGTATGGCCGGATAACCCAATGGGTGCCGGTGCTGAAGATCTGAAGTACAGATTCCAATGGACCTTCCCGATCTACATCTCCCCTCACGACCCAGACGTATTGTATGCGACATCGCAGCACGTACACCGTTCAACAGACGAAGGCATGAGCTGGGAAACGATCAGTGATGACCTTACCAGAAATGACAAATCCAAACAGGGTGAATCAGGTGGTCCGATCACTAAAGATGACACCAGTGTCGAATACTATAATACCATCTTTACGTTTGCAGAATCAAAAGTACAGCCAGGTGTTTTATGGTCAGGTGCTGATGATGGCTTGATACACGTTAGCCGTGATAATGGTGAAAGCTGGACTGAGGTTACTCCTGATGGAATGCCTGAAGCCATGGCCAGTATCATCGATCCATCTCCACATGATGCAGGTACAGCCTATTTAGCGGCAACCCGGTATAAGTTTGATGACTTCTCACCAATGCTGTACAAAACCACTAACTATGGTAGAAGCTGGACAAAGATCACGAATGGAATTCCTGAAGGAGATTTCACACGTGTCATCCGTGAAGATCCAAACAAAAAAGGACTTCTCTATGCCGGAACAGAAACCGGTGTGTATGTATCCTTCAACGATGGAGCCAAATGGCAACCACTGCAGCTTAACCTGCCTGCTGTACCAATCACCGATCTGACGGTTCACGAAAGAGATAAAGACCTCGTTATTGCAACTCAGGGTCGTTCTTTCTGGATCCTTGATGATCTGACTGTACTACATCAGTTAAGCGACGAAGTGAAAAACTCAGATTACTATCTGTATAAACCTGAAACCACCTATCTGTTCGGTCGCCACACTGAACCGGATCCGGGTGAAACCTTAGGTGAAAATCCTAAAACCGGTGTCGTTGTGTATTATAATTTAAATAGCACGCCTGAATCAGAAGTTCAGCTTCAGTTCCTTGAAGATAATGGAACCGTGATCAGAACTTTCTCCAATAAAGAAAGACTCAACGGAACCCCTGTCAAGAAATCTGAGAATTTCTACGAAGAAGAGCACAATGTTCCTGGTGATGTATTGACCACTAAGATGGGCAATAACAGTTTTGAATGGGACCTGAGATACCCTGGTGCTACTAACCTGAATGGGACTCAGATCCTGTGGTCAGGTAACACATCAGGACCAAGAGCGATCCCTGGCAACTACGAAGTTCGCCTTATCGTTGATGGTGAAACGGTGGGTACTCAGAACTTTGAGCTCACTAAAGATCCACGTATCGAAACTACCCAGGAAGATTTCCAGGCTCAGTTCGATCTGCATCAAACCATTATTGCCAAATTGGATACCACTCACAAAACGATCAACCGGATCAGAGATGTACGGTCACAGATCAATGATGTGAAATCCGATTACTCCGGTAATACTGAAATTCAGGAACGAGCCGATGCCATGCTGAAAGTGCTTGAAGAAGTAGAAAATGAACTTATGCAAACAAAAGCTGAGTCCTATCAGGATGTACTTAACTTCCCTATCAAGCTTAACAACAAGCTTGCATCACTTGCCAGCACCGTTGCCACCGGCGACGGCCGACCTACACAACAGCAATATGAGGTGTATGTTGATCTTGCTGAAAAAGTAGATGTTCAACTGGAGAAAGTAGCCCCGATATTTGACGGTGAACTGCCAAACCTCATTCAGGAAATTGAGCAAAGAACCATTCCTATCGAAAACTGATAGCGAAAGTACTATTTAAAAGAAAAGCCGTGATAGATATCTATCACGGCTTTTTTTATGTGTTTAAGTTTCTTTGGTGATCTTAGTGAGCACCCGCAGAATTTAATAATTCAACTACATTATCATGATGATGGGTTATCGCCTGATCTTTGGCTGACCAGCCTCTGTCATCATGTACATCCACATCACTGCTGTGTTCTATCAAATATTGTACAATTTCCGAATGACCATTCGTCGAAGCCCAATACAAAGCCGACGTTCCCCGGTTGTCTCTGTGATCAACCTCTGCCCCACTTTCAACTAATAATTTTACTATATCCATATGACCATGTTTTGCAGCTTTCAACAGGGCCGTGCGTTCATGGTTATCTTTGGTGTCAACATTTACTCCCTCACTTAAAAGATTGGAGATTTTTTCGATGTCGCCGGCTTCTGCGGCTTCAAGAAATGCTTCATTATTCATGACGTATCCTCCTCAACTGAGTATTTAGATTGGCACCTGAATTGTACTTTTCAGGTGTTCAAATGTCAAATTAGAAATACGACCTCAAAATGAAGATTGAATGAATCAGAAATAATATGACCACAAAAAAACCCGATATCAGCAGGTTTTGAGGACCAAGAATAAAAAAGCTACTTTCTAAATTCTTGTAATGCGATATCGGGCTCATCTAACGCTTATTAGACGTTTATTTTTATCAATTAGTTTCACTTTAAACGAAATCTAATATTCGGTTTGCTAAAATAACTGAAGCTGCTCTCCCGTGTCTCGCATAAAATGATCGGTCGATAGATCTAAATTTCTCTTATTCAAACCCAGCCTTTTAACCTGAACGTAAAATAAATCACGAATTTGTGAGGCATAAGAACCTTTTCCTTTCATACGCTCTCCCCATTTACTGTTATTTAATTTACCTCCTCTGATATCCAGGATCTTATTCAAAACTTTATCTTTTCTTTCAGGATAATGCTGTTCCAGCCACTCGGCAAACAATGTCTTCACATTGTGTGGCAAACGAACGATACTATAACCGGCAAATTCAGCACCGGCTTCCTTTGCCATTTCCAATATGTCTGCTACCTCATGATCCGTCATTCCCGGAATGATGGGGGCAACATTCACACCTACCGGTATCCCTGCTTCTGATAATTTCCGGATGGCCTCGAATCTGCGGGTTGCCCGTGAAGTTCTTGGCTCCATCACTCCGGTCAGTTCGTTATCCAGGCTGGTAATTGAAATAGTGACAGACACACAATCATACTTACTAAGTTTTTTAAGAATGTCGATATCCCTTGTAACCAAATGATTTTTGGTGATCAGTCCTACAGGGTTTCGAAATTCAGCCATAACTTTCAGACACTCTCTGGTAATTTTCAGTTTTCTCTCTATCGGTTGATAGATGTCTGTTACCCCACTCATAGCTATCACCTGTGGCTCCCAATTCTCGGCTCTTAATTCCTTTCTAAGAATGGAGGCTGCATCATATTTGACCATGATCTTACTTTCAAAATCCAGTCCGGACGAGAATCCAAGATACTCATGATAAGGTCTCGCATAACAATAGATACATCCGTGCTCACAACCCCTGTAAGGATTGATGCTGGCGTTGAAGCCAATATCAGGACTTTTATTAAAGGTGATCAGCGTCTTAGAACCGTCTCGAATCATTTGAGTTTTTGGAGCCGGTTTCTCCCCGGTTTCCTCATCGAGGTCATAATCCACATAATTACCTTCAAAACGGTTTACCGGATTATCTGAAGTACCTCGACCTCTTATAGGGTTTTTAGAAATATCCATAATCAATTGCACATGTTTTACACATATGATATCGGATATTCATGTAAAATAAAAGCCCCATCAGGTTTGATGAGGCTATGCATTGAAATGGTATTTATAGCGTCCTTTTCAGGAAGTACACATTATATTATTTAAGTTCTCATCCCAGCATGATTTAGCACCTTCGTTATAATTCGGTGAGATGATGAAACCGGTATTTGTTTCCGTATTAAAGCTGATGATGGACGTGTTATTTTCTGAGGCATCAAAAAATGTGACTGATTTTATGGTACCATCAAAATCGTAGGTGATGTAATCTCCAAGATTATCATTTTTATCACTCTCTACATCGAGCCGTATTGAAACTTCATTCTCCGTTCTTTCCCACTCGATCGTTGAAACTTCACTCTGTGTACTCAGGTCAAAATAGGTCCAGGTACCTGAGTTGCCTTCCCTATCTGAGGTCCCGGTAAAAAATAGAACGTCTTCAATACCCAAGGATGAATTGGTTACATAAAAATTCCAATTCACCTTATCAGAATTATCAATAGAGGCCGTTAGCATGACTCCAAAGTTTTGCCCATTGGCGGCTGTCACATAGTTCCATTCCCATTCGGCATCACCGGTTGATTCTACAGTCGCATTTTGTGCAGCAGATACCAATGCCTTCGGAATTGCAAGATTGGCCTCCAGTATAATCTTGGCAACACCTACAGCTATTAAAGCTGTGTTAAAATTTGATTCAGCCATTTTTGCCGGAGCCTTGTTAGACACTGATTCCATTTCAGACATATCAACCGTCATGGTTTCAGTAGATGGCAGCTCCGGTGGTATATCATTACCACTGTTTGATGTATTACAGGAGTAAAGAAATAATGTCACCGACAGTAACAGACATGATAAATAAGAATTTCTGTGCTTCATGATCTTAAATATAATTTTGAGTTCAGTTAATTAAAGAACTCAAAGAAGCATTTGTTCCAAATTTATCAATCAGAATTACCGTACACTTTATCTCCGGCTACCCATGTTTCAAGAACTTTTGTTTGCCAGATTTCAATGGCCGGAACCTCGAAAAAGTCTCTGTCTATGATGATGAAATCAGCCCACTTTCCGGGTTCCAGGCTTCCTAAAACATCTTCCTGATGGGCTGCAAAAGCAGCATCAAGGGTAAAGGACCTTAGAGTTTCTTCGCGACTCAACCGTTCTTCCGGATACCAGCCGTTTGGCGGATTGCCTTCGTGATCCTGACGCGTTACCGATGAGTAAAGGCCAAAGAATGGATTCACATGCTCAACCGGGAAATCAGATCCATTGGCAATTACGGTACCCTGATCCAAAAATTTCTGCCAGGCATAACCACCTTTAATTCGTTCAGATCCTACCCTGTCTTCAGCCATATTCATATCACTTGTGGCATGAGTAGCTTGCATAGATGCTATGAGATCAAGTTCCTTAAAACGTGGTATATCTTCAAGTGAAACGATCTGTGCATGTTCAATTCTGTGACGTAATCCCTGATCACCAAATTCATCAATAGCTTGCTCAAAGGCATTCAAGACCACATCATTGGCTCGGTCACCGATCGCGTGAATATTGGTTTGATATCCATTGGAGACCGATTTATCCACCATTTCATTGAGCTCATCCTGCTCATAAAATAACAACCCCCTGTTACCCGGGTCATCAGAATAAGGCTCCTTCATGGCAGCACCACGGCTACCCAGGGCTCCATCTGCAGATATCTTCACACTTCTGAGAGCTAAACGGTCATTTGCATACGATTTGATCGGTCCATTCTTTGAAAGCTCATCGAAATCATTTCCGGTTCCGCCGATCATCGCATAGATCCTTGTGATCATATTTCCTTCATCAGCGAATTTTTTATACAGCTCCCAGGTTTGAGCGGGAATCCCTGCATCATGAACCGATGTGATCCCTTCGCTCGCCATTTTTTCCAATGCTTTTTCAAGAGCTAATCTTCTTTCTTCTGCTGTTGGAGCTGGTATATGCTGGGTAACATAGCTTTCGGCGGCATCAATAAACACTCCGGTTGCCTTTCCGGTTCTGTCACGGATAACTTTACCACCTTGAGGGTCCGGCGTGTCCTGACTGATGTTAGCCATTTCCATAGCTTTGGTATTTCCCCAGCCTGCATGCCCATCAACCCGGGTCAACCATACCGGACGGTCAGGTACGACCTTATCAAGATCAGCTGCTGTAGGAAATTCATTTTCAGGCCATAGAGTTTGATTCCAACCACGACCCTGTATCCATTCCAGTTCAGGATTTGCCTCGGCATAGGCTTTAATTGAATCCAGCGTAGCTTCAAGGGTTTCTATACCCGCTACGTTGATATTCAGCTCCTGAAATCCAAGTCCCATTACATGAGCATGAGCATCGATCAGACCGGGCAGTATGGTTTTACCCTGAACATCGATCACTTCACCCATCTCGGAAAGTTCTTCACCCCCCACTTGCCTGACTTTACCATCTTCTATGATCATCTTCTGAAAACTGATCAGAGAATCATTGTATATCGTGTATCCATTGGCATTTACAAAGGTCTTAACATCTGCGTCGTTTGTACAGGCTGAAAATAAAGCAGCCACAGTAAAAACGGTGAATAGTAAATTTTTCATACTCATAGGTTGATTTGAATTTTATTGAATATAAGGTTTGAGCAGTTATATGATAAATTTAAGCCCCATTAAATATGATCTATTATCACATTTTACACTTTCAATGTATCAAGAGTTGTTAAACTGACACATAAGTTAGATCAACTAGGATCTAAAACTTCCCAAAGTTCTGAGGCTATAAACTGAGGAACTACATTTATTGAAGCTAACTCCTCCCGATCAAAGAATTTAAGATCTTTGATGATCTGATCATTTTCATCGATCTCCGGATCTTTCCCAACTTTCAGCTTCCCACCAATTCTGCTTACCAAATAATAGAATTCCACGGCGTGAATATCGTTTTGGATCAATTCATTCGTATATAAAAGATCCTTAACAACGACATCCAGTCCGGTTTCTTCATTGAATTCCCGTTTGAGAGCCTCAGCAGTAGACTCCCCAAATTGAACCTTTCCACCCGGTGGAATCCATATCCAATCATCGGTAACAGGAGAGTATAGATGTACGAGCAGAATTTTCCCATCTTCGATCAGAATACCACAAGAACGGACCCTGATCTCACCCGAATATCTGCTCTTATCCATCGTAAAAAATTATCCGGCTACTTCTTTTGTCTTTAGAGAGGTATAAAGGTCAGAGGTTTTGGCATTCTGCAGACTGGCTTTCACAAAGTCTACAAACAGATGATGGGGATTATTGACCGTACTCTTTAATTCAGGATGAAACTGTACGCCTACAAACCATGGGTGCTCAGGAATTTCAACGATCTCTACAAGGTCACGTTCAGGATTCATTCCGGCGAGCTTCATGCCATTTTCAGTGAGTTTATATCGAAGGTTGTTGTTTACCTCGTACCTGTGGCGGTGACGCTCCTCAATTACTTCCTGCCCGTACGCCTTAAACGCATTGGAATTTTTATCAAGCTTGCAGGTGTATTTACCAAGCCTCATGGTTCCACCCATGTTCTCAATATCTTTCTGATCCTGCATGATGTCGATGATCGGGTATTCCGTGTCTTCATTAAATTCAGAACTGTTGGCATCTTCCCAGCCACAAACATTTCGGGCATATTCAATGACCGCGCACTGCATACCTAAACAAATTCCAAAAAATGGAATGTTGTTAATCCGTGCATGATTGACCGCAGCTAGTTTACCTTCAATACCGCGGCCTCCAAATCCAGGCGCTACAAGAATTCCGGCTACATCCTTAAGTTTATCTGCAACATTATCCATGCTCAGTTCTTCAGACTGAACCCAGCGGATCTTCACCTTGCAATCGTTTACAGCTCCGGCATGAATAAAGGCTTCCACAATGGATTTATATGAATCGTGATGCTCAACATACTTTCCTACCAACGCGATCTCGATCTGCCCGGATGGATTACAAACAGCTTCAACAAAACCGAGCCAGTTATCAAGATTGGCTTCCTTAGTTTCAAGCTTTAGTTTTTCAATGACTCGTTTATCGAGACCTTCCTTCTGCATCAGCAGTGGGACTTCATAAATACTGGAGGCATCGATGGATTCGATCACATCCTCAAGATCCACGTTGCAGAATTGTGCCACTTTCCGGCGAATAGTTTCATCCAAAGGATGTTCCGTTCTGCAAACCAGAATATCGGGTTGCAGTCCACTCTCGGACAGTGTTTTTACGGAGTGCTGTGTTGGTTTGGTTTTCAGCTCCCCGGCGGCAGCCAAATATGGAACCAAAGTCAGGTGAATGGATAGCGTGTTATTTCGTCCAACGTTGTACCTAAGCTGCCGCACAGCCTCAATATAAGGCAGGCTCTCAATATCCCCCACAGTTCCACCGATCTCTACGATCACAACGTCGTAATCACCGGACTGACCCAATTTTAGTACGTGAGACTGAATCTCGTCGGTAATGTGCGGAATTACCTGAACCGTTTTACCCAGATAAGCACCCTGTCGTTCTTTTGTGATCACATCATAATAGATGCGCCCGGTAGTTACGTTGTTTTCCTGAGTGGTCTGAATATCCAGGAATCGCTCGTAGTGTCCCAGGTCAAGGTCTGTTTCTGCCCCATCGTCAGTTACATAAACTTCACCATGCTCGTAGGGATTCATGGTACCCGGATCAACATTGATGTATGGATCCAGTTTTTGGATGGTTACTTTGAGTCCCTGTGCGACAAGTAAACGCCCCAGAGATGCACAGATTATTCCTTTACCTAACGAAGACGTAACCCCTCCGGTTACAAAAATATATTTAGTGGACATGCGGGATGTGAGTATAGTTGATGGATGTAAAATATAGGGGGTTCCCTACCCTCATTCAATGCAAAACGGGAATTAACTCCCCTTACTTTTCCACATGTTATCCACAAGCTGCCTTAATACGTCCGGTTTATCGCTGAAAATTCCACTTACACCCCGGTTGATCATTTTTTTCATTCGTCGCTCACTGTTCACGGTATATACGAAAACAGGAATTTCAGCCTCTGAAGTCTGTTCAGCCCACTTTTTTGAAAATTGCCGATAACTGCAGTTGAAGGCATCCACCCTATATTCTTCCACTAACTGTGCAGGTCGTTTGTTCTTAGATTGTTGCTTCTCATATAGCAAAGCGACAGCGATATTCACATCCAATTCCTTTAAATGGGTTACCGCCCGGTAATCAAAACTTGAGAACAGAACATATTCCTGCATGTCGTACTTTTTCACCAGCTCCAGAGCCTTTTCTTCAATGCCCCCTTTGAGTCTGTCAGTTACCGCTTCTGTTTTTATTTCAATATTGAGCGCTATCTTGCCTTTGGCATATTGCAACACTTCTTCCAACGAAGGAATCTGTTCATTTGAATGCTCTGCACCAAACCACGAACCGGCATCCAGTCTGGATAATTCATCGAAGGTGTAGTCTTCTACCTTTCCTTTACCATTTGTTGTACGTTCCAGGGTTTCATCATGGATCACAACCGGAACACCATCTTTACTAAGAAGGATATCGAGTTCGATCATTTCAGCCCCCATGTCGTAAGCGGCTTTAAACGCACCCATGGTATTTTCAGGGTAGTAGGCACTTGCTCCCCGATGGGCAATAACTACAAAGTGATCATGGTTGCTGTTGTATAGTGATACAGGAAGAGACATTTTATTCACCTGAGCGTTCACTGAATTTGGAGAGGAGATAAATGTCAGCAGGATGAAACTCAGAAATAACGGCCAAGAAGATCTCCATGTTACAGCAATACTTGATAAACTAAGGGGCACTTTTAATTCTGATGATTTATAACTCGTTTGATCGCTTTTTGAAGCAAGGAATCGAAGGTACCTGCATAAACTATCGTTCTGTGAAGCATAAATAAACCGCTCATTAATGCGATAGAGCTAAACACCGTCATAAGGGTAGCTACCCATACGGGTTGGATACTTCCAACCAAAGAAAGCGCTACCACAGCACTACCCAAAAAGATCTGCAGCAACGAGGATACAAAGTAAAGTCCATCAATAGAATGAACTTTATCCATGAATACTGAAATACGTGAACTTTGGTTTGATTTTATTTGATCCTGGAGATCTTTGCTAACGGTAGGATTTTTAAATTCTTCTTCTTCAAACATAACCTTTATCTTTCTTGCTAACTTATTAACCCATAACTAATCTTAGTCCTGCATTCATTATAATGAAAGTAGAATGGATTTAAAATAATTTATGCCAAATACTGACAACTTTTTCATATACGGACGCAATCCGGTCGAGGAAACCTTAAAGGAAAGGCCGCACGAGGTCGATAAGATATTTGTAAAAAATAGTATCAAACCTTCTACGTATCAGGATATCACAGAGCTTGCAAATGAAAATGAAGTTCCCCTGGTAAAAGTTCCCGGTGCCAAGATCTATGGTCTTGTTGGCAAAGTGAACGATCAGGGGTTTGTGGCTCAGATCAGCGCCGCAAAATACACCCGGTTTTACGATTGGGCAGAGACTCTCATACTTTCCGAAAATCCTGCCGTACTATTGCTCCATGGTATAGAAGATCCGCACAATTTTGGAGCCATTCTCCGGTCTGCAGCAGCGGCTGGAATTGATGCAGTTATTATCCCCATGCAAAATCAAGCCCCCGTCAATGCCACGGTTTTCAAGACTTCAGCCGGAACTGCGGGGCGTATACCCATTATCCGGGTTCATAACATCAATCAGGGGCTTAAAGACCTTAAGGCCACGGGATTTCAGGTGATCGGTCTGGACGGGAATGCCAAAAAAGACCTTTGGGAAGCAGACCTGAACCAACCCATTGCATTCATGATCGGGAATGAGGGCGAAGGTATTGCACCCGAAAATCTGAAGCGGTGTGATTCTCTTGTTAAGATACCCATGGAAAATGACGTGGAATCTTTGAACGCCTCAGTAAGTGCCGCATTGGTTTCGTATGAATGGAAAAGACGTCGGGGTTAATACGCTGACTCAATAAAGTAAGTAGGGCTCCCTTTTTAGCCTGAATTGCTGAACATCTTCATCCCAATCCGGTATTGTTTCTCCATTTTCCACAATGGATCTAAGGTCGATACCAAACAGTTTGTTAGCAAAATCGGTGATCTCAAAATTTTCAGTACGATCTTTCGCGTACATAAGGAGATCGATTCCTAACTGCAGTGGATCTGTTTCCTTATATCCATAGGGAAAACTGATCTTGATGCCCGTTGAGGCTTCACCTACCAGTTTTGGGTCTGCCGCTTTTCCGGGAATTGAACGTGGGGTAAATGCAATACTATCGATGTGCACCCCATGCTTTTCTTCGATCATATTGATCTCAGCTTCTACAAATTCAAAGCCTGGGGCTCCGATAGTCAGGAACGGGTCATCTGTCCCCCTTCCTTCGGAGAGATTGGTTCCTTCAAAGATCACCGTACCTGCATAAGCAAAGGCATGATCAAACGATGGAAGATTTGGAGACGGAGCGATCCACGGCAGTCCTGTTTCCGGCCATATCATATCCCGCTTCCACCCATTGGTTCTAATAACCCTAAAGTTCAGGTTTTTTTCCACATCGATCCATTTCTCACCAACTGCCATGCCGGCGAGTTCCCCCATGGTAAGCCCGTACACAACAGGCATTGGATAGTACCCTACAAAAGATCTGTACTCATCCTGCAAGGTCCACCCGGCTATATAATCACCACCCAATGGGTTGGGGCGATCAAGTATCCAAACCTCCTTACCATTTTCGGAAGCTGCCTCTAGTACCAGCCCCATGGTGGCACTGTAAGTGTAAAACCGAACTCCCATATCCGGCAGATCAAAAAGAAGCAGATCGATATCATTCAGCATCCCGGGAGTTGGTTTTTTGGAGTCTCCATATAATGAATAGACCGGTAATCCGGTTGACTGATCCACTCCATCTTCAATAACCTCTCCTGCCCCGGCCTCACCCCTGAAACCATGCTCAGCTGCATATAAAGCTCTCACATCAACACCAAGACTCATCAAGGTATCCAGCATATGGATCCCATCCACTCTTGACGTTGGATTCATGATCAATCCCACTTTACGGCCTTTTAATTCTTCAAGATGGCTGTCTAACAATACCTCTGCCCCAGTTTTAACCTCAGTGTGATTCTGACTTTTTGAGGTTGAACAACTAAACAATAGTGGGACACATAGCAGAAAAATAAACGAATATCTCATGCTCATTTTTTGATTGATATAAAAAAGCCTCGCTTAAAATAATTAAACGAGGCTTAAGGTTTTATAAAAACGTCAGGATTAGGCCTGATTTGCCACAACTTCAGATTCTGCGAAGAAATAAGCCGCTTCGATCTTTCCGTTTTCAACTGAGTCAGAGCCGTGAATAATGTTCTCGCCAACGCTGTCAGCAAAATCAGCACGAATGGTTCCTTTATCCGCTTCAGCAGGATTGGTTGCACCAATCAGGGTTCTGAAATCAGCTATTGCGTTTTCCTTTTCCAGGATCATTGGCACACAAGCTCCGCTGCTCATGAACTCACACAGCTCATCATAAAATGGTCTTTCTTTATGAACCGCATAAAATCCACCGGCTGTGTCTTTGGTTAAACGTGTCATTTTCATCGCCAGGATCTTAAATCCGGCTTCTTGAATTCTTTTGGTAACCTCTCCGATCAAACCTTTTTTTACGCAGTCAGGTTTTAGAATAGTCAGTGTTCTTTCTTTAGCCATTATTATTGTGTCTTATATTTTTGTAACATTTAGTGATAGAGATACTCTATTTCTTACTCGTTAAGATACGGGTTCATACATCAAGTTTCGAACTTTTAGTACTTTTTGGGTTAAGTTATCCTGTTACCATTTATCCATGAAAGAAGGACGTCAATTACATCGTTGGGTTTTTGATCTGGCTGCCAGCCCGGCCAAATTATGGCCCTATGTATCTGACACCAACAGGATCTTCAGAATATTAGGGGCTCCACCGGTAAAAGAACTTTCCTTCTCAAGAAATACACCGAAAGGATTTCTGGAACTTTCGCATACCATACTGGGATCGCAGGTTACCTGGCAGGAAGAACCATTTGCGTGGGAAACGCCCTTTCGTTTCAAGGTTACACGAAACTACAAGATCGGATTTCTCCGTCATTTAAACATTTTCACTGAGTGCCTTGAAACGGATCATGGTACCCGATTGATCGTTAAGGTCACTGTGGACCCAACCAACGCGTTACTTTATTACCCGATCAAGCTGTATGTAAATTATGTATTGAGAAACAAACTGGGAGATTATCTTGCAGTGATAGACAATGCTGTGAGTCAGGATCTGCACCCCTACGAGCTGAACGAGCCCAAACCTTTGATTCGGGGAGCCGAAAAGAAGATCGAACAGCTCTCTAAAGAATTGATCGAAAAGACGAAACGAAAACGCATTGTACGTCACCTGATCGAGCTGATCAGAAAAGCTGAAGACGAGGACCTGGAACGTATTCACCCCTATAGTTTAGCCGAATACTGGGGTGAAAAGAAATATTCGGTTCTGAATGTATTCCTGCATGCCACCAACCTGGACCTGCTTGATTTCAGCTGGGACATTTGCTGCCCACGATGTAAAAGCCCAAAAAACAGCTTCAGGAAATTGCAGGACACCCGGGTGCATCTTTACTGTGATGATTGTGATGACGATTACACCATGGACTTCAACAAGAATACCCATTTGGTATTCAGGCCTCACCCCCTCATCAGAAGCATTCCTGACAAAAAATATTGCCTTGGCGGACCCGGTGTTAAGCCTCACCGCGTGATACAACAAAGTCTTGCCATCGGGGATGAACGCTATCCTGAACTTCTGCTTGAAGAGGGCACTTACCTTTTCAGAACCCTGAATCATGAAGGTAATTTGGTATTTCACGTCCGTGAAGAAGGCACTGACAATGTAAATGTGTACGTCACAGATGAAGAGTTACGCGGGCAAAGCATTACCATCTCAAGATCACCGAATCTTGGTATTTTCAATCACTCTTCTCAGCCAATGGTTTGTTTTATCGACAAGCTGAACTGGAAGGAAGAAGCTATTTATGCCACCGAGGTTTGTTCCAACGTCGACTTCAATTCCCTGTTTCCCAAAGAGACCCTAAAGGAAACTTCAAAGGTTAAGGCATCTGAAGTTACCATGTTATTCACCGATCTCATGAACTCCACCGAGTTATACGTTAAGGAAGGTGATGAAACGGCTATAGGCCGTGTTATGGGACACTTTCGGGTCATTCAACAGATCATAGCAGAAGAACGTGGCGGTATTGTAAAAACGATCGGTGATTCAGTTATGGCTGTTTTCTGGGAGCCGGTCTCAGCCTTAAAGGCTGTTCAGCGCATTCAGCAGATATTCAGTAATTCATCGGCTGTGGGTAATGCTTTCAAGATCAAAGCCGGGGTTCATTTTGGGGATTGCACAGCTGTTAACCTGAATGGCCACGTCGATTATTTTGGAACGACCGTAAATATTGCTTCCCGTTTGGTAGGAGCTGCATCAGAGAAAGAGATTATGCTTTCAGAGGCCTTGTACGAACATCCTGATATCAAGCTCTATATTGAAAAAAATTCCAAGGCCTTTTTCGTCAAAGAAAGCTCCAAAGAACTCAAAGGATTCACCGACGAGGAATTCAAGGTTAAACAGATCCGGCTGGAACCCCCTCCCATGCGCCTGGTTATTTAAGATGGTTATCCTACAAGTTCGACCAAAAGCTACCGGACATTCGTTTTTAAAATTGCCCTTACCTTCGCATCTTTGGGGATAACTCTCACTCAAAGAAATCATAATGTCTGCGAAGAAAATGCATCCTTCCATTGCTGACACCGTTCAGCCGATGAAACCCAAGAAAAACATTGCCCTCATCGCTCACGACCATCGTAAAATGGATCTACTGGATTGGGCAGAATACAATAGCGAAATTCTCAGTGAACACAACCTGTTTGGAACCGGAACAACCGGCAAGCTGGTGTCAGAGAAAACGGACCTGCCTGTTTATCGTTTTAAAAGCGGTCCCCTTGGTGGAGACTTACAGATCGGAACAGCCATCGTTCAGAATGAGATCGACATGATGATCTTTTTCTGGGATCCTCTTCAGGCACAACCCCATGATGTGGATGTCAAAGCCCTTCAGCGAATCAGTATAGTGTACAATATTCCCATGGCCTGTAACCGGTCCTCAGCAGATTTTCTGATCACTTCTCCCCTCATGAAAACAAAATATGACCGGTTCATCGTAGATTACAGCCAACGTTTCAAAAAAGATTTTGATGCCGAATAAGTTAGCCAAAGAAAAAAGTCCTTACCTGCAACAACATGTCGATAACCCTGTGGATTGGTACCCGTGGGGTGAAGAAGCTTTTAAAAAGGCCAAAAATGACAACAAACCGGTATTTCTCTCCATAGGTTATGCCACCTGCCATTGGTGCCATGTGATGGCGCACGAAAGTTTTGAGGATCCCGAGATCGCGAAAATGATGAATGAGGCATTCGTCAATATCAAAGTAGACCGCGAGGAACGTCCCGATATCGACAATATGTATATGACTGTGTGCCAGATGCTGACCGGGCAGGGTGGCTGGCCTCTCACCATTATCATGACACCTGACAAAGAACCTTTTTTTGCCGGCACATACATACCGAAGGAAGCAAGATTTAACCGGATCGGTTTAAGGCAACTCATACCGGGAGTGGTCGGCATGTGGAAGAACGAGCCCAAACGTGTCAGCAAAGCAACGGACAAAATAAAAGAAGGCTTTCAGCGATCTCAACAGTTCGAAAATGGTCAATTCCCCGGAACCGAAGCAACTGATTTTGCTGCTGAACAACTCGCTAAAAGTTTTGACACCACGCACGGTGGTTTTGGCTCAGCTCCTAAGTTCCCAAGCCCCCATAACCTGATGTTTCTTCTACGCCAATGGAAAATCAGTGGAGACCAACGGTTTTTAGATATGGTCACTGAAACACTTACAGCCATGCGATTGGGCGGGATCTGGGATCATATTGGCTATGGCTTTCATCGCTACTCAACCGACCGGGAATGGCTGCTTCCTCATTTTGAGAAAATGCTTTATGATCAGGCTTTGCTGCTTATGGCATATTCTGAGGCCTGGCAGGCAACCGGAGATCCCCTGTTCAAACAAACCGTTTACGAGATCATAGACTATGTGAACCGGAAACTCAGGCATCCTGAAGGCGGCTTTTATTCAGCGGAGGATGCTGACAGCGAAGGCGAAGAAGGCAAGTTTTACGTCTGGACATTTTCTGAATTAAAAAACATTCTCGAAGAAGATGAGCTTGAGTTCTTCACAGATCATTTCCAAATCAAGGAAGAAGGTAATTTTGAAGATGAGGCCACTAAAAAACTAACCGGGGCCAACATCCCCCATCTGCAGCAGGCTCTTTCAGAAAATGAATCAAAAGTATTTCAAGTCATCAGAAAAAAGCTTTTTGAAAAAAGAGAAGGTCGGGTACACCCCTTACTGGATGATAAGATACTAACTGACTGGAATAGCCTGATGATCGCCGCTTTGGCAAAAGCCGGTTTTATATTTGATGACGAAGACCTGATCAGCTCTGCAGAGCAAGGGATCCACTTTATCAATCAACAACTGGTTGAATCTGATGCCTTACTGCACCGATACAAAGATGGAGAAGCCGGTATTGAGGCAATGGCTGATGATTATGCCTTCTTGATCTGGGCACTGATCGAATGTTATCAGGCTACATTTGAGCCGAGATATCTTGAGCAGGCCCTCCACTGGAACAAGGTTTTTTCAGACATTTTCTGGGATGAAGAGAACGGCGGATATTTTTTCAGCATGCAACAGGATGATCAGATATATGGACCGCAAAAACAGTTGTACGACGGGGCCGTCCCATCCTCAAATTCGGTGGCTCTAAATAATTTGATCCGTCTAAGTCGCCTCACCAGCAAAACAGAACTGGAAGACAAGGCTCAAAAACTGGGTGAAGCCTTCTCTGCTGAACTGATAAGATCGGGTTCCAGCATCACGCACAGTATGCAAGCCATTCAATTCCTGAATACTGATTCCAGAGAGATCACTCTCGTTTCTTCTAAAAATGATACAGAGCTTTTTAACACCCTCTTCAGAGAATCTTATGCCCCGTTTAACGTCATTCATTTCAAGCATCAGGATAATGCTTCGAAGTTAGGACAAGTGGCCCCTTATACCGACTCCCAGACCGTTAGAGAAACAGAGAATGCACTCTATGTCTGCACTAATTTTACCTGCGATCAACCTGTGTTTGATCCTGATGAGATGAAGAAAACATTGAGCTCATAAAAAAAGCTCTCCTCATTTGAGGAGAGCTTTCATAAAATTGATTGCCTGAGTCAGTTATCTGATCAACGTTCCATCATTATTTTGAAAACGTAATCTTTAAAGCTCATCAGGGTTACTCCGGCCGGGATCTCAACCATTGCTTTAGCAACAGAAGAAGGGTTCACGTTATTAACTTTCATAATGGTTGTTCGTTCTCCCCCTTCTACCGCTTCGATCAGCAGTGGAAAATTCTTTCCCTTGAATACGACATCCTGTGCCACTCCATTGATCTCAGAATCTATACTTTCGGGCATGTTATTCCATCTTTCAGCCAGCATACCCCAGTTTATATTGATGTCGGGTGCCAGCCAAATTGAGAGGTGTTTGCCCGGATTTTCTGAATCAGTGACGATCATCTCTGCAGCTTCATAGCCAAGTATGGTTTGTGTTCGGTCAGAAAAGCTGTAATCCGGTTTGGGTGTGTTATCCGGCTCAGAAGCGCCTCCACTCCAGCTGCTCAGCATTTCAACCAATCCTTCGATCTCAACCTTGGTCACCTGAAGTGCCTGATCCTTACCGGTCATGATCACAAAATCTTTCATGTCGTTTCTGATGAGCAGGCCATCGGTTGACATCTGATCCATAACAGCAAAGTCATCTTCTCCTTTAAGCATAATTCGGTTCGGAGTGGCGTATAAATTAATCTGACTGACTTCAATTTTTCCATCTTCCTCAGAAAAGACATCCATGGTGATCTGCCCTTCGAACTGGGCATAAGCCGAACCGGAAAAAAGGGCCAACACAAAAAGAAGCCCAAGTAGTGAAAATCGTTTAGTAAACATATATGGTTTTTTAGATTTATAGTCGGTTGTTAAACGTATGCGTACTGCATTTGTTACATGTCAGGCCGGAATAAGATCTTCCATCCCAACACTTACCTTTTTGATCCAGCCACCGGCCAGCACATCATCTCCTTCATAACAGACAATGGCCTGTCCCGGAGTGATCGCTTCACGTCCTGCCGGAAAATGTACCTTCATTTCAGTATCACTGAGCTGAGTTAAATGACCGATCGCACCGTCATCATTATATCGAATGGCTCCTGTGATCTCCATGTCATCCTCAGGGATCTTGTCGTACTTCACCAGGTTCATTTCACCTGCGATCAGGGTTGAACTGACCAGGTCTTCTTTTTCACCAATGGTGATGGTATTTGTGATCGGGTCAATATGAGTCACATATACCGGTTTTCCCATAGCCAGATCGAGTCCTCTTCGCTGACCAATGGTATAGAAGGGATATCCTTCATGCTCACCTACCACATTACCTTTTTGATCAACAAATTTACCACCTGATACTTTCTCCTCCAGGCCATCCACCCGGTCTTTTAAAAATCTTCGGTAGTCATCATCAGGTACAAAACAGATCTCATAGGAATCAGGTTTGTTGGCAACATTCAGCAATCCATGGTCTTCGGCGATCTGACGGATTTCTGTTTTTGGGTATTCTCCCAGAGGAAAGATCGTTCTTGCCAGGTGTTTTTGATCAACCCCCCATAAAGCATAAGACTGATCCTTTTTGGGATCATGTCCGCGGGAGATCACATGCCGGCCATTTTCTTCTCTGACTTTGGCATAGTGTCCGGTCGCAATGAAATCACAACCGAGGTTATCAGCTCGCTTCAGCAAGGCTGCCCATTTGATATGCGTATTACAAAGCACGCAAGGGTTAGGAGTTCTTCCTCCCATGTAATCATCCACAAAACGATCGATCACCCAGTCACCAAATTCTTCGCGGATATCAACAATGAAATGCTTGAAACCATGATTTACAGCAATATGCCGTGCATCATTCATAGATTCCACGGTACAACAGCCGGTTTCTTTCCCGGAGTTACCGCCACTTCGGTGGTAATCCCAGGTTTTCATCGTAATTCCGATAACTTCGTAGCCCTGCTCCTGCAGCATTACAGCGGCAACTGATGAATCCACCCCACCACTCATGGCTACTAATACTCTTCCTTTTTTACTCATAGTACTCTTTTTGAAAACTTTTTATGGCATAAGCCAAATTGAAAGATAAGGTTTTTTTAGGTGAAGGACGATGACCGATAATTGTTAATGGCTATTTGCTTCATAGACTCTTATATATCCGGCTCAACCCAAAAACCTGATAAACATAACTGCCTTATGCTGAAGAAATTGCTGCTCACTTTCACTGTATTGATCCTACCATTTATCAGTGAAGTCTCTGCTCAGGATACAAATTTTCCAATCATCAAAAATTACGGGGGTATATTTGAGATCCCGAACTCGGTGAACCCAAATGCCGATCAGGAATACAAGATTGTGGTGGACCTTAAAACCCTGCAAAGAGATAAATCCAGTATCAATCCGGGACTTAATAATGTAGCACGAATGATCAACCTGCATGCTTTGGGAGGTGTTAAACATGAAAACCTTAAAGTCAGTGTAGCCATTCACGGTGGGGCAACCGATGTCACCTTAACAGATGAGGCCTATCAGAAACGATATGAGATGGATAATCCCAACCTACCTCTTCTAACTGAACTGAAAGAAGCCGGTGTAGAACTGTACGTTTGTGGGCAGTCACTCATCGCCCGACAATATGCTTTTGATGAGATCCACGAGCATATAACATTTGGGTTATCCATGTTAACCGTTGTGACGACCCACGTTCACGACGGATACGTGCCACTCGTCTTTGACTAACACACATTAGATCAGGTCATGTAAAGATATGGTTTCCATGGTTCCTGAACACCGCCATTGGAATCCCGAAAAAAGGTAATGGGTACCGGTCGGTACGGTTTACTCATCAGTTCCATCTTTGCCTCTTTAGGCGTTCTGTTCCCTTTTTTAACGTTACAGCGATCACATGCCGTCGTCAGGTTCTCCCATGAATCTCTGCCTCCACGGCTCTTTGGCATGATGTGATCTATTGTGAGATCCGATTTCTTCCCACAGTACTGGCAGGTATAATCATCGCGGCGCATCACATTCCTTCTGGAAAGAACGATCTTACTGTAAGGCACACGGATGTAGTTCCGTAACCTTATCACCGAAGGAAACTGAAAGGATCTCCGGGTAGTTCTCAGTTCTTTTTCAGGATCATCGTGAAGCAGTTCTGCTTTTTCTAAAAAGATCAGCTTCATGGATCGCTGAACCGAGCAGACACTCAAAGGTTGATAATCCTGATTTAAGACCAAAACATTCGCGTTCATAGTGCATCCGGTTTAATTCCTGTTGATGATATTTCAGATGTTAACTCTTTCATGGAGAATGCAGTGTATGAAAACAAAAAAGGCGCCCCGATCAATTAAACTTTTGTTCGGGACGCCTTAGTATGTAATATTTGGCTTTAAATATCAATAGCCGATGAATTGCAGTAATTCTCTCCTCACATCATTATTGATTGATACCGCCAGAATGATCGATACAGCCAATCCGATAAGGGCATAACTCAGATCCTTAAAGGCCATGATAAATACCTTACTCAGTGGTCGCCCCATTTCCTTGTTGTCCATGATACTGATACCCAGTTCACGTCCGGCCAGCAATCCAAGGAATACCCAGGTAGTACTCATTGGCACGGTACTCACTGTAAGTTTGTACACGAGCAAGATAGCATACACGAAGTCAATGATGGTAGCAGACCTGATATCCGTTACCCTGGATTTTTCAGTCACGATCTCCTGGATCTTATCCCCTCTCAGGTAAAACAGTAGTCCTAAGCCAAAAAAGATAAAAAGTGAGAAACCGAGAAACTGGGTAACATCCAGTGACCGCGGCAGATATACGGCTATGTTTGCGGCATCCTGCATCACCCAAACGGCCCATAGGGTACCGGATATGATCCATTGCAAAGGCAACCAGTATTTCTTAGGCTCTCCGTTGAATTTTTTCTCAACTGTTTTGGTAACCACCAGCCATACAACAAGTCCGGTGATCAAAGCCAGACCGTACCCTGACAAACTTTTACCCAGTACTGAGGTGATCCCCTCGGCAGAGCTGGCAAACGCACTTAAAAGTAGAAAGGTAGTTGAAACCGGCATTCTCATGCGGGTCAGTATCAACAGGAAGATCGGAGCGGCAACCTGAAGGAAGCTAAAATTAGTGGGCGCTTCGGAGAATCCTTTTGAAGTCAATCTATGATAGGTAACATCCCCATCATAGATGACCCAACTTGCAGTTACTGTGACAAGAAAAATACCGCCGATCCAAAGCCATAAAACCCACCATTTTTTGTCCATGTTGGAGGCTAAAAATGTACCTATAGTCTGGATACTGTCGTTTGCAATAGCTGAGTAGCCTGCAAAAAAGAAGCCGACCCACATGGCCAGTTCCGCATATGGGAATGCGACACCGGCGATAAAAAAGAATACACCGATGAGGCCTATAAAGACTCTCTCTTGACGGATAACGTCATAAAATCCGGTTGGAATAAATTGTTCGATTGGGCTTGAACCGTTGTTGTTTTTAGATGAATCTGACATTTACTCTGTTATGTGTGCTGATTTGGGCACAAGTGTAAAAAGTAAATGTTAAGCTAGTATTACGATACACCGTATCGCCCGATACTTAACAATTAGATAACATCAACCCTCCCGGAAATTTTACCCGTGGCGGTTCATGTGTTCTTCATTGTTAAATTTTAAAATTGCAGGATATTTCTATAAAAAAAGCGATAGTTTTAGGTTTTACTATTATATTTGGAACCGCTTTTTTGAGCTAAAATCACAACATTTTTATTTCCACATTTCAATGTCTAAAAAAGACTCTATCTCCAGCGGCTATTATAAAGAACCAACTCCCCATATGACCCCCGACTCCCCATTTGCTTCCATGATGGAGCGATTTCGTTTTGCAGCAGAGATCCTTGATCTGGATGAAGGCATTTTCAAATATCTGTCAAGTCCCGAGAAAGTCATTATGGTTTCTATTCCGGTTACCATGGACGACGGCCGCATTGAAGTTTTTGATGGTTATCGTGTTATTCACAACAGTATTCTCGGTCCATCAAAAGGAGGAATCAGGTATTCTGATGATGTAACCATCGATGAAGTGAAAGCTTTGGCTGCATGGATGACATGGAAATGTGCGGTGGTAAATGTGCCTTTTGGAGGTGCAAAAGGTGGTGTAAGGGTCAACCCAAAAGAACTTTCCCAAAGTGAACTCGAAAGACTTACCCGCCGGTATACTGCAAATATGCTCGATGTATTTGGCCCCGACCGTGATATCCCGGCTCCTGATATGAATACCAATGAACAGGTGATGGCATGGATCATGGATACCTACAGCATGAAGCAAAAGAAAACAGAAACGGCTGTAGTAACCGGTAAACCAATCATCCTGGGTGGTTCCAAAGGTCGTAAAGAAGCCACCGGTCGCGGTGTGGTTACCTGTACACTGGCAGCTCTCGGTAAGCTCAAAATATCACCAAGCAATACTTCCGTTGTGGTACAGGGTTTCGGTAATGTGGGATCCGTATCGGCACAGCTCATGTATGAACAAGGTGCTAAGATCATTGCTATAAGTGATATTTCAGGGGGATATTACAACAAAGATGGGATCGATATCCCGGAAGCCCTCAACTATTCCATGACACACAACTTCTCATTAGAAGGTTTTGACGGAGCAGAAAGGATCACAAACAAGGAATTGCTTGAACTGGAATGTGATGTATTAATCCCTGCTGCCAAAGAGGATCAGATCAATAAAGAAAATGCACCAAATATTAAAGCCCGTATCATAGCTGAGGGCGCTAACGGCCCGGTAACGGCAAATGCCGATAAGATCCTCGAAGAAAACGGGATTATGGTTGTCCCGGATATCCTCGCGAATGCCGGTGGAGTTACTGTCTCCTACTTTGAGTGGGTGCAGGACAGGCACGGTTATTTCTGGACTGAAGAACGGGTGAACCGACGCCTGAACCGCATGATGCGTGAAGCTTTCGACAACTTGTTTATGGTAAGTGAAAAGTATAGTATTACGCTCAGACAGGCGGCGTATGTATATGCTATCGACCGGGTAGCTACGACGCTGAAATTGCGTGGCATTTATGCATAATCAATGAAGTTACTACACAAACTTACACTTAGATCCGAATACGAAGAAGTTGAGAAGCTCGAAGGATTGCTGAATAAGCTACAGAAAGAGCTGGGGTTTGACGATGAGCTCTATGCCCGCCTGATGTTAGCTGTCAGTGAAGCGGCAACCAACGCTATTGTACATGGCAACAAACTGGACGGATCCAAGAAAGCGGTGATCGAAGCATATCATGACGGGACGAAACTCACTTTTGTTACAACGGATGAAGGTGAGGGTTTTGAACCGGATTCCCTTCCCGACCCGATAGCCGAAGAAAATCTTTTCAACACCAGTGGTCGCGGCGTCTTTTTGATGAAAGAGTATGCCGATGAGGTTCTCTTTGAAGACAACGGACGTAAACTCACCTTATCCTTTGATCTTGACTGACCGATCTGATTCAGTCTGTACTATTAATTCTTTTGAAGCAGGCGTCCGCTCAGCCTGAGCAACTCTGTTTCAGCTGATTTTGCCGCTATCTCTGCCTCGATCAATCGGTTCTCGGCATTCAGTAAACTTTGCTGTGCTTCTCTCAATTCAATGGAGTTGATGGTACCCAACTCAAATCGTTCTAAGGCAATACTCACGGTTTCCTTGTTGATCTCAAGGTTTTCCTGCTCCAGATCAATAAGATCCAGGGCATCTGTGTATTGGGCATACACTCTGCTTAGCTGAGCGGTGATCTGAAGACGAAGGTCCTGTTTAGACAGCTCCTGATTTTTGAGCCTGATCTGAGCATTCTGCATGCGCCGGTTTTTATTGAAACCATCAAACAAATTGATGGAAGCACTCACGCCATAGCGCCAGCCCTTACTTTCTGAAAATTCTGAAAAACCTGAACTTGCTTCCGTTTTGGAATATCCATAGCCGGCATTAACATCAACATTTGGCAACCAGTCACCACGTACTTCCCGAACTTCAGCTTTAGCGATCCTTTCATTGATGCGTGCGATCTTAAGCTCTTGATTTTGCTCCAGCGATTCATTCAGCAGTTCCGTATAAGACAACCTCTCAGCCAGTTTGATCTCAGATTGAACCGAAAAATCGATGCTCACTGAATCTCCTAAAACGGATGTAAGAATTACTTTAAGCTGATTCAGGTTCGTGTTGGTTCTGATCAATGCCGTTCGGTCTGTGTTATAATCTGCCCGGGCCAGCAATAACTCATATTCAGAACCGGATCCCAGGTCTCGTTTAGTTTCTGCAATGCGAATACGTTCTTCAGATATCTCAACCGTATTTTCAAGTACTTCGGCTGCCTTCTGCTGTCCGGCTATTTCATAGTATCCGGTAATGATATCAGCCAGAACATTTTCTACCTGAAGTTGAGCCTGAGCCTCACTGACCTCCATTTCATTTGAAAGACGGTCGAGAGTGGCAAACATGGTGAGACCGTCAAAAATTCTCCATGTGGCATTGACCCCATAATCATATACGGTTGTAACGGCATTCTGATCATTACGATCTGCAATATTCGGATTTCCGTACACAGTGATATTATCCTGCACTCTTTCATTGATGGAACCGTCGGCCGATATCACTGGCAGGAAACCGGCATTTCCAATACTGTTGTTATTCTCCGAGATCTGAACCTGATTTTCAAGAATTTGAATTGAGAAATTATTCTCTAATCCTATTTTAACGGCATCTTCAAGTTCCAAAATTACCTGCGCGTGTACAGGCACGGTTAACCCGGCCACTGCCAATAAAATCAGGCAAAAGTTTTTCATACTCATTTTTGAATTCATTTTTGTTACTGATCTCATACCTGGGCCGTTTCCATATTATCAATCTTTTTCAATTTATCATCAGCTATGGCACCCTTTTCTGATCGCTCTGCTGAGATATAACTGTACAGTGCAGGAATCACGTAGAGAGTCAGAATACTCGCAAAGATCAATCCACCGATGATCGCTATACCCATAGACTTACGGCTTTCTGCACCGGCTCCCAATGCCAGGGCTATCGGAAGGATTCCCAGAACTGTAGAAAAACTGGTCATCAGAATTGGTCTGAACCTGGCAACCGCTGCATCCTTGATCGCCTCGAGGTTTGATAACCCCTGTACCTGCCTTTGATTGGCAAATTCAACAATAAGAATACCGTTCTTGGTCACCAATCCGATCAGCATGATCATGCCTATCTGACTGAAAATATTCAGAGTTTGATTGAAGTACCACAAGGTCAGTAGCGCACCGGTCAAAGCCAGGGGTACAGTAAACATGATCACCAGGGGATCACGGAAACTTTCGAATTGTGCAGAAAGTACCAGATAAACAAGCACCAGAGCCAGTAGAAATACGTAGATCAGGCTTGAGGAACTCTCCACAAAATCTCGTGAAGGTCCTGATAAAGACGTTGTATAGGACGCATCCAGCACTTCATCGGCAATAGCATCCATGGCTTCAATACCGTCTCCGATCGTTCTTCCGGGAGCAAGACTCGCAGATACTGTAGCTGATGCATACCTGTTAAACCGATATAACTGAGGGGGACTGCTTGTTTCCGTAAGGGTTACGAGGTTATCCATTTGTATAATATCACCCTCATCATTTCTTACGTAGAGTGACCTTAGATCAATAGGCGCATTTCTGTCTTCACGAGACATTTGTCCTATCACCTGATATTGTTTTCCGTTCTTAAGGAAAAATCCAAACCGTTGGCCACTGTATGCCAGTTGCAGGGTCTCTGCGATATCACGGGTAGAAACACCCAGTGCCTGTGCCCTGTCGCGATCGATTCTGATCTCAACTTCAGGCTTACTGAACTTCAGGTTCACATCCACAAAAGCAAAGGTCGGATCCTGACTTGCTTTCTCCATGAACTCAGGGATCACTTCCTTGAGCTTGTCGATGGTATTGGCCTGCAGCACATACTGCACAGGCTGCCCGGCTCGTCGGCCACCAATACTTTGCTCCTGTGCTACAAACGTTCGGGCACCGCTCATATCCTGTATCTTGGTAGATAGTTCATTGTAGATCTGCTGTTGCGATCTTTCTCGTTCAGAGGCATCCGACAGGATCAAACGTCCAAAGCCGGAATTTACAGACCCTGATGAACCGAAACCGGGTGAAGTCACAGTGATCAGACCTTCGGTTTCAGGAACTTCATCAAGGAGAAAATCCGTCAGTTGGTTCATGTAATTATCCATGTAATCGAAAGTAGCTCCCTCAGGCGCAGTAGCATTGATGATCAAACGCCCACGATCCTCAAGCGGAGCCAGTTCCTGCTGAAGATTGTTAAAGAACACCCAGATCCCACCAATACATAATACAGTGATCACAAAAGCTATCCAGCGTTTAGCCATGAATGATTCCAGACTTGATTTGTAAACCTCATTCAACCTGATGAAAAATGGCTCTGTTTTCTTATAAAACCAGCTATGCTTAGCATCCGATTTCAGGAATTTTGTTGAAAGCATAGGTGTCAGGGTCAAAGCCACGAATGATGAAATAATGATAGCCCCGGCCATCACCACACCAAATTCGAGGAACAAACGTCCTGTTAAACCACCGAGGAACAGGATCGGTGTAAATACCGAAACCAATGCCAGTGAGGTGGCTACTACTGCAAAGAAGATCTCCTGTGAACCCAGTATCCCTGCCTCTATCACATCCATACCGTTTTCGATCTTGGCATAGATATTCTCCAATACCACAATGGCATCATCCACTACCAGTCCAATTGCCAGTACAATAGCCAGAAGCGTCAATACATTGATCGAAAATCCGGCAATGTACATCACGAAAAAGGCCCCGATCAAGGCAATGGGGATCACAATAATTGGAATAACCGTGGTACGGAAGTCTCTGAGAAATAGAAATATGATCAGGACCACCAAGCCTAACGCAAGGAAAATGGTCTGCTGAACTTCATCAATGGAGGCTCGCACATATTCAGTGGTATCAAATCCAACGGCGGTTTGAATATCTTCCGGAAGGTCCTGTTTGATCTGCTCTACCCTTTCATAAAATTCATCGGCGATCTCGATCTGATTCGCGCCGGTCTGAGGAACGATAACTACCCCAACCATGGGCACTCCATTTCTTTTCAGGATGGTACGCTCGTTGGCGGCACCCAGTTCAGCCTGTCCAATATCCCTGAACCTGACAACATTTCCATCAGATTCTGCAATGATCAGGTTATTGAACTCCTCCGGCTCATACAACCTTCCCTGTGTCCTAACCGTGAGTTCCGTCATTTCTCCCTCAATACGGCCTGAAGGTAACTCTACATTTTCTCTTTGCAGGGCACGTTGTACATCCAGTGGGGTGAGCCGATAGGCTGCCAGCCTCAATGGATCTAACCATAAGCGCATGGAGTATTCTTTTTCTCCCCAGATCTGAACACTGCTCACTCCGGGAATGGTTTGAACACGCTCCTTAAAATCATTGAAGGCTACATCAGAGAGATCCAGCAAACTTCGTTTATCACTCCTTACATTCAAAAACACAATGGGACTTGAATCCGCATCAGCCTTCGAGACTACGGGTGGATCGGCATCGGGCGGCAGGTTTCTGACAGCCCGAGAAACTCTTGATTGCACATCATTGGCCGCATCATTCAGGTCAATTTCCAACTCAAACTCTACGGTAATAGTACTGCGACCCTCACGGCTTGTAGAAGTGATGGTCCTGATACCGGCGATCCCGTTGATCTCTTCCTCCAGTGGCTCGGTGATCTGAGACTCAATAACCTCGGCATTTGCCCCGGTATAAGAGGTACTTACTGTAACGATAGGGGGTTCGGTGGCCGGGTATTCCCTGATTCCCAGAAACGTAAAGGCCACAACTCCGAGGATCAAAATGACCAGCGACATTACGGTAGCTAAAACCGGTCGCCGGATACTTAATGACGATAAACTCATAGTTCACCCTCCTCATATTTATCAACCTGATCTACACTTACCGGCATGCCTGTTCTAACCTGAAGCAAACCGGTCGTTAAAACAGTATCTCCCGGGGCCAGGCCATTAAGTACCTGTATATCACTTTCCGTTCTGATGCCGGTTGTCACTTGCTGTTCCGCAACTTTCCCATCTTTCAGAACAAAGACTTTTTGTCCCTGTAATTCCGGTATCACGGCTATAGTGGGAATCATCAGGGCGCTTTCAATCTCTTCCAAAATTAATTCGATGTTGGCAAAAGCACCTGGCAGCAGTTTACTATCTTTATTATCGGCACGAGCCCTGATCCGGATCGTTCTGGTTTGGGTTTCAATACGAGGCTCAATAGCATAGATCTCAGCTTCAAAATCCTCATCCTGCCCCTGTACATTAAACAATGCCCGGTCTCCTACTTCCACCACGCCGGCATATCGTTCAGGTACTGAAAATTCAACTTTGATGGGGTTGATGGATTGCAAGTTGGCGATATTCGTGGTCGGACTGATGTAACTTCCGTTACTTACATACCTTAACCCTACCACACCGTTGAAAGGAGCCTTGATCTCTGTTTTTTCGATCTGAGCTTTGATCAGTTCAGATTCTGCACGCAGAATATTTAATTCGTTTAGTGTAGCATCGTATTCTTCCTGACTGATACCGCCACGCTCGAGTAACTGCTTTTGACGTTGCTCACGTACTTCAGCCAGGCTTATACGGTATTCCGATTGTTCAAGGCGTGCCTGTAGCTCATTATCGTTGATCTTGATGAGCGTTTCACCGGCACGAACCGGGGTTCCTTCTTCAAGTTTCAGCTCTACGATCTTACCGGAGATCTCACTTCTCAGATCAATGGCTTCATTTGCAATGAGTGTACCCGTTGTGAAGATCTTGTTCTCAAAAACCTGAGGCTCAACTACATGAACATCCACCGAAAGCGGGCTTCCCCCAGAGTTTTGTCCCGAAGAATTTCCCTCACCGGCCGACTGTTCCGTTAATTTTGGATAAGCCAGCAAGGCAAGTACTACCAAAACTCCAGTAATTATTAATACTCGTTTCATGTGTCAGAATCTGTTCTAAAATTTTTAAGGGTTACTCAAAGATAACTACTATATAGCACTGAGAATTCTCGGTTTGTGCAAAGCCTTGTAAAAGTGCATAAAAAAAGCGGTGATTTGTTTCCAAATACCGCTTTTAAAACTAATGATTTTACCTACAGATCAGGCAACCTGTGCCTCAAGTTGCTTGGTCAGGTGAGATTTTGGGACAGCCCCTACGATCTGATCCACTACTTCACCGTCTTTAAAGATTAGCAGAGAAGGAATACTTCTGATCCCATATTTAACAGAAACTTCCGGATTACTGTCAACATCTACTTTTCCGATCTTGGCTTTGCCTTCATATTCCTCAGCCATTTCTTCAACGATCGGTCCGATCATTCTGCAAGGTCCACACCATTCAGCCCAAAAATCTACAAGTACGGGTTTATCAGAGTTCAATACCTCTTCTTCGAAATTTGAGTCTGTAAATTCTATTGGTTTAGCCATTTTGCTGTTATTTGTTATTTATTGGTTTTCTTTCAGTTTCTGAACAAATATCGGAATAAATCATTCAAGTTATCACATTCTTTTAAGTTATTGGGTCCATAGCAGACCTTTATACTGCATCAAACCGATATGTAAAAACAACTTTTCTAACCTGAATTGGTTCCATTAATTTCCGTGTACAAGCTGAACGGCTTCCTCACCCAGTACTTCCCGTAATCCTCTGAGTAACTCGTCGTTCGGTTCAACCACAAAGTTCCTCACATTCATACGGATCGGGGCATTAGCCTCTTCGCTGTGGATCTGTAAACGCACCTGCGAACTGCCTTTATTCAACGAAAACAGGGTCTCAACTCGCTTCAGATCATTTTTATCAATATCAGAGGTTTTCAGGTCGATCTTGATATTCAGCTGCTCCTGATATTTTTCGCGCAGATTTTCTACCCGTTCAAAGCTGTTGGCGATCACTTTCGGTTCACCCCCTCGTTTATCCACCACGCCATCCACGTACAGCACATTGTCTGTTTGCAGGAGATTTGCATATTGATCATAGGTTTTGCTAAAGGCGATCACTTCTGAGGAGCTGTTCAGGTCTTCCATCTGAAGGAATGCAAAGGGTCGGCCTTTTTTATCGGTTACCCGTTTGATACCCGTAATAATGGCAATGAATTTGATATTACCACGGTCAGAAATCCGGTGCATGACCTCATCACTCAGGTCCTGCCTTCCAAATAACCGGATCTCTTCCTTAAAACGGCTCAGTGGGTGGCCACTCAGATACAGTCCGATCAGATCACGTTCCTTATTCAACCGTTCGATCTGTGACCACGGCACGATCTCCCGCAATTTTGGTTCCTGTGAACCGGGGCCTCCGCTGTCTCCTCCAAATAAATTTCCCTGATTCAGGCGGATCTCCTCCTGCTTACGTACCGCATAGGATAAGATATCTTCTATGGATTCATGCAGCTGTGCACGATTATTGTTCAGTGAGTCAAATGCACCGCCTATGATCAAGCTTTCAAAGGTTTTTCGGTTGCAAACTCTAAGATCCACCCTTGTGGCAAAATCAAAGATAGAAGTGAAATCACCGTTTTCCTCACGTTCTTCCACAATATGCTGAATAGCTGAAGATCCAACTCCCTTGATCGCCGACATCCCATACTGAACCCTTCCCTCTTTGGCCCGGAATTTACCACGGGCTGTGTTGATATTTGGCGGGTCGACCGGAATATTCATCCGCTGACACTCTTCAATAAAGGAAGCGATCTTTTTGACATCGCTCATGTTGTGCGTCATCACTGCCGCCATGTACTCAGCCGGGTAATTGGCTTTGAAATACATGGTGTGATAAGCCACTACCGAATATGCCGCAGAGTGAGATTTGTTAAACCCGTAACCGGCAAACATCGCCATTTTGTCAAATACTGCTTTGGCTGTGGCTTCATCATAACCTTTCTCTACAGCCTGACTCACGAACTTCTTCTCTTCCGGTGGCAGCAATTCGGGTTTCTTTTTACCCATGATCCGGCGAAGCACATCCGCTTCACCCAATGAGTAACCACCCATACGCTGAGCCACTTTCATGATCTGCTCCTGATAGATCATGATACCGAAGGTCGGTTCCAGAATATCTTTCAGGTCATCGTGATCGTACTCAACCTTTTCGCGGCCGTGCTTTCGCTCAATATAATCCGGAATGAACTGCATAGGTCCCGGCCGGTACAGGGCATTCATCGCGATAAGATCGTTGATACCCGTGGGTTTCAGGTTACGTAAGTGTTTACGCATCCCTTCACTCTCAAACTGAAACGTACCTAAGGTGCCCCCCTGTTGGTAGAGCTTGTACGTTTTATCATCATTCAGGGGAATATCATCCAGATTGTATTCCTTACCGTAATTTTCTTCCACATACCCGATAGCGGTTTTCAAAATAGACAGGGTTTTTAACCCGAGGAAGTCCATTTTAAGCATACCGGCATCTTCGATCACACTGCCGTCAAACTGGGTAACATACAGGTCAGCATCTTTTGCAGTGCTTACCGGAATAAATTCGGTGAGTTTATCGGGGGCAATGATGACACCGGCGGCATGTATTCCGGTGTTTCGTACAGACCCTTCCAGAACATGCGCCATTCTCAGGGTTTCAGCCTCCAGGCCTTCACCATCTTTTATATCCCGCAACTCTTTGACCTCTGAAAAGGCATCATCCAGCGAGGTACCGGGTTTTTCCGGAACCAATTTGGCCAGTCGATCTGCATCAGAAAGAGGAAGATCAAGCACCCGGGCGACATCACGAACCGAAGATCGGGCAGCCATCGAACCAAAGGTGATGATATGAGCCACCTGATCCTTGCCATATTTATCTACCACGTATTCGATCACACGCTGGCGGCCGTCATCATCAAAATCGATATCAATATCAGGCATCGATACACGCTCGGGATTCAGAAAACGCTCAAAAAGCAGATCATACTTTAGGGGATCGATATTGGTAATACCCGTACAATAGGCCACGACCGAACCGGCCGCTGAACCACGACCCGGTCCAACATAAACGCCCATGTCTTTGGCGGCTGCAATAAAATCCTGAACGATCAGAAAGTATCCGGCAAATCCCATCTCCCTGATGATCCCCAGCTCAAGCTCTATGCGCTCAGTAACTTCCTCATCAATTTCCTCATACCTTGGTTTTGCACCTTCATAAGTAAGATGTTTCAAATAGTCGTCCTCCGTCTCGAACCCTTCCGGAAGTTCAAACCGGGGCAGCTGAATCTCCCGTTCCAGCTTGATCGGTTCAACTTTGTCGACAATCTCCTGAGTGCTTGCTACAGCCTGAGGCATGTCCACAAACAATTCTTTCATTTGGTCCTGAGTCTTGAAATAAAACTCATCATTGGGGAAGCCATACCTGAACCCACGCCCCTTGCCCTTGGGCGTGCTCATAAGCTCTCCATCATCAATACAGATCAGGGCATCGTGTGCTTTAGCGTCTTCTTCATTCAGGTAAAAAACATTATTGGAAGCAACCAGCTTCACGCCGTATTTCTCAGAAAAGGACTTAAAGACCTCGTTGACTCTCTTCTCCTCCTCCAGCCCATGATTCAGCACTTCGAGATAGAAATCATCTCCGAAAGTATCCACCCACCACTGCAATTCTTCTTCTGCAAACTCTTGTCCTTTGTTCAGGATCAGATCGGCCAGCCAGCCTCTGATTCCCCCACTCAGGCAAATGAGATCTTCCGAATATTTGGCAATGGTCTCTTTATCCACCCGGGGATATTTGTAGTAGTAGCCCTCAGTGAAACCCACCGAACTGATCTTGGAAAGATTCTTATAGCCGTTCTGATTTTTGGCAAAGATCGGGATCTGATACCGGCGATCGCGATTATCACGCGTAAATTTTTTCTGAAGGCGATCCTCAACCACATATAACTCACACCCAATGATCGGCTTTATGCCTTCGGCATGGGCCGCAGATGCAAATGCAAAGGCCCCATACATATTACCGAGATCGGTAAGTCCAACAGCCGTCATCCCCTCTTGTTTGGCCTTAGCCACCAGGTCTTTGATACCAGCCGTAGCCTGAAGAACTGAAAATTTTGAATGATTATGCAGGTGGGTAAAGGTGGCCTGCTCTATGACCTCGCTACCAGTTGTCTCTTCTGAGCTTCCACTTTTTTTTTGAGCCTCAAGCTGCTCATCGGATTGCTTGGTCTTGAACCGGGACGGGGATACGAGATCGATGTATTCATCCCGTTTCATGTAACTCTGTGCCGATTCATACAGTCTGGCATCCATCGGGAAATTGATGTTGGTAGCTCCGATACGAACCATTTCAAGGAAACACCGGGCTGTAGCTTCCACATCGGCAGCCGCATCGTGCGCATCCTCGAAACCTTCATCAAACAGGGCATGGTGTAACTCCCCCAGAGAAGGCCACTTATAATTACCTCCACGACCACCCTCTATCTTAGCGACATCCGTGCCGTCGATCTTGGTATCGATCTTGGGTTTATCCAGAATGGCTGAAGAGATCTTCTTACGAAGATACTCCGCCCCCATGATCTTCTCATCAAAGCTTACGTTATGCCCGATCAGAAAATAGGCACGATCGATATCCTTGGAAAATTCCTTGAGAACAAAATCAAGCTCCACTCCTTCATCATGTGCCCGTTCCGTTGAGATCCCATGAATTTTTTCGGAGTTAAATGGAATTGTGAACCCCTCGGGCTTTACAATATAATTTCCGCTGTTGATCAGTTTTCCGGTATGATCATGCAGCTGCCAGGCAAGCTGAACCAGTCTTGGCCAGTTATCCAGATCAGAAATGGGAGCCGAAAAATCCTGAGGTAACCCGGTGGTCTCGGTATCAAAAATCAGATACATATAGATGCTTTCATTGAGTAGAACTTCGAATGTTGAATATACTATTCATTCCCCTACAAGTCGAAGTTAATTGCACACTAGTTTTCCACATTTTGATAATTGGCAAAATCGAAAAACGTGTTTTTCATCCCTTGATGTTTCATTACATTGATGGCTGAAGACAAAGGTGATCACCAAAAATTCAGACTTATGAGCGTTTCTTTCACAAAGCCAATACAAATAGTTACCGTATTAATCCCCCTGCTGATACTTACGCCCTCATTGATCTTTGCTCAATCAACGGCCGGGTCGAATGCCCATGTTGATATCTGGAACAGTGAGACCCCTGTCGTTCAAAGCAGTAATGAGGAAGTACGCGGCGATCAGTGGTACCGCGATGATTGGACCCCCGGTCGTGTGATCTTGAGAGATAACAGCATCACGGAAATTCACGACATCAACTACAATACCTACGAAGATAAGATCATTTTCAGAGATGGAAACACGCTTAAAGCCTATGACCCTGCTCAGGTACGGGGCTTCCAGTTTGTGGATGAAAATGGGAATAAAACGCAAGAATTCGTGACCGGAATTTCTGATAGGCAGCATGGCATAAACCCATACAATCTACTCCGTGTTATTTACAACGGAGACACTAAATTTCTTGCCCAACATGAAACCAATTTTGTAAGAAACAGCGGGCGTGATATTGTCTCAAATCGTCCGTATAGCGAATACGATGATTCCATGACCTACTTCCTGCTTAAGGATGGTAAGCTGACCAAAACCCGCCTGAGAAAACGCAATATCCTTCGGGAAATCGGAGATCAAAGAAAGGCCCTTAATGATTTTATAAGATCAAGCGATCTCCGACTTCGTTCTGAAGAAGATGTAGCCACTCTTTTGACCTATTACGACCAGATCAACTGATATTCGGAATCGTTATTACAGGATCACTTCAAACGACCGGTGATCCTGAGTATTTTCAATTTCAGAAACCTCAATGTCTTGAACATAGCTTGAGATCGGTCCTTTTTTGCACCGGCTGATGAGTTCCTTCACATGTTCTTCAGTTCCCTGAAATACAGCTTCTACCCTGCCATCCGGTAAATTCTTGACCCATCCCGTGATCCCTAATTTATCTGCATTTTTCCGGGTGAAATGTCTGAAGCCCACGCCCTGAACCCGTCCGGTTATGTAAATGTGTTTTTTCACTGAACGCTTATTTTTTACAATTTAAATTCTATTTTACTTTTCTATTTAATACAAAGGAATCATTACCTTTAGAGTTCACCAATTTCCGGAAAGATGACCTTAACACAACTATCATACATCGTTGCCGTCGATAAATATCGGCACTTTGCCACAGCTGCACAAAAGATCTATATCACTCAGCCTACGCTCAGTATGCAAATCCAAAAACTGGAGGATGAACTCGGTGTTTTGATCTTCGATCGTTCAAAATCTCCGGTTGTACCTACAGCCATGGGTGAGCAGATCATTGAAGAGGCTAAAGTCATTTTGAGCGGAGCCAAACATATTGAGGATATGGTTGCGGTTCAGGGGGAAACACTGAAAGGTACTTTCCGGATCGGGATCATTCCAACTATTGCTCCCTATCTGGTTCCATTATTCCTGAAACCATTCATGGAAAAACACCCCGAAGTTGAGCTCATTTTTGAGGAAGCACTGACCTCAGAGGTACTGAAGGGACTAAATGAGGATTACTTTGACGTAGGGATCATCGCCACCCCAACCGATCAGAATATTTTCGAAAAAGACCTGTTCCTTGAACCATTCATGGGTTATGTGAGCATAGACCACGAACTGGCCAAAAAGGACAAGATCACCATCGATGACCTTTATCAGGAAGATCTGTGGTTATTGAATGAGGGACATTGTTTCCGGGATCAGACCATCAAACTCTGCAAGAAGAATAACGAGAAGCTGAACAAGTCTCCGATCATATTTGAAAGCGGTAACCTCGAAACTTTGAAACGGTTGGTTGAGCAGGATTTTGGTGTGACCCTTATGCCTTACCTGGCTTTGAATGATATTGACAAACGGTGTGCCAACGGTGTGATCAAAAACTTCAAAGACCCCATCCCTTCCCGGAAGATCCGATTGGTTTACAGCCGCGAATTCCTGAAAAAGAATTTGATCGAAGCATTTGCCGAGGTGATCAAAGATTCTATCCCGGAAGACCTCCGGGATCAGGAAGAGAAATTGGTTATTGAGTAAGATTGGTGAATATTTTTCATTCTGTTAACAAGACCAAAGCGGAATTATAATCTAAAGGGTTTAGCTTCTAAATTATCATAAACCCATTTATTACTCTCTCGTCTTCTATTAATTGATTCCGATGTGCCACGAACTGTCACCCTCTCTTCTTAGTTTGTGGTATGTAAGGATAAAAATAAGACGAAAAGTATTGTCTTTGCGAGGCGCTTGTATTCCTGAACGTAAGTTTCCGGAATATGGCGACGAAGTCATCTCTCTAAAACAATATCCCAAATAACTCAGGGAGATCGCCACGTCGAAAAGCCAAGTAATCGACTTCAAACCCGGTTGCCTCCTCTTTTAGACTTCTTAGGAAATATTTTGTTGGTTAGCTACTAACAAAATAAAGCTACCGAACCATGGCAGGCAATCTCTTGCGCTCCTCCGGGTAAAACCCTTATTGCGAATCAAAGCCTGTCATGGCAGGTAGTTATCTAAACCCATATAGTATGGAAAGTATACCTTTTTAAAAGAGGCGGGAAGATAACTACTCGGCAGCTATTCAATCTTAATTAAAATAGGTAAATAGCTATGGAAATTACAATTAAATGGCGCTTTATCGTAGGTATTGACATTTCTAAACACACCCTGGATATCTCTTTATTTGATCGCCAAACCGGCGATAGAAATATGTTGCAGGTGCCTAACACTCAGGAAGGGTTCCACAACTTAGCCGAGTGGATGGAAGATCACGAAGTAACTCAATCACAGACGATACTTATTAGTGAACACACCGGACGCTATGGGGAGCACTTGTTACGATGGAGTACACGGACTGGTTGGCCTCATGCGGTGGTAAAGACAACGGCCCTGGAAAAAGTTAGCTGGGAACATCACCGTAAAACGGATGAATTTGACGCCAGCCAACTGGCAGAATATGGAGCTCGATTTAATGACCGATTACAGCTGGCAGAGGCTCCAAAACCCACGCAAGCACAATTAAAACGGCTTCAGGCCGAAAGACGGAAGATGGTGGATCGACGAGCAGCCCTCAAGAGTAAGCTTGGCGAGGCTGAGTTTCATGATGCGGACATGAGCCAATTAACCAAGATGTGGAACCAACAGGTAGAACTTCTCACCCAGCATATCGAGCAGCTGGAATACACCATGGATGAGCTGATCCGTCAGGACCCAATTCTGTGCAGGCGCCATCAAACCTTGCGAACAGCTCCCGGTATCGGTCCGGTCATTGCACGATTTTGGTTGTGCATGTTTGCTGGGAAAGACCAACTCAATCCCCGGAAAATATCTTCTCGATTTGGCTTTGCCCCACACGGGCGAAGCTCCGGAAGCTCGGTCAAAAGCCCGGATCGATCCACCGGGTACGGAAACTCCGAATTGCGGCGATTAATGCATCAGGCAGCCCGCAGTGTAGCCAACCACAAACCACACTATCACCAATATTACGAGAAGAAAATTAATGAAGGCAAGCATGAATTAGTTGCTATCAACAACATCATCAATAAACTGATTCGTCTGTACTGTGCCATGTGGAATAACCGGGCAGAATATGATCCAAAACACATTCAGAAAATGATCAAGAAATACAAAAAATCAGCCTAATCCACTTGATTTAGTCATAGTATTCGCAATGAC
>NZ_PQBS01000019.1 GCF_002911695.1 Gracilimonas amylolytica | reverse complement strand
GAGACTGTTCAATTAAGTGTGTCATAACTAACTTAGACACATGGAACCTACAAAAAACAACAAACACCTGGATGCTTTGGTAAAACAGTTATCGGAGCAATTAACCCAGGGAAAGCCCTTAACGGGTCAGAACGGGGTATTCACGCCCCTGCTCAAACGCGTGATAGAAGCGAGTCTGGAAGGTGAGATGGATGCTCATCTGGAACAGGAGAAGGGCACGAGCTCCAATCGCCGTAATGGCCGTGGAAGCAAGAATGTGCAAAGCTCGTTGGGAGGATTTGAGATTTTTACTCCCCGTGACCGCGATGGCAGTTTTTCCCCACAAACACTCCCCAAGCGTCAGCGGCGGCTTACCAGTGATGTGGATACCAAGATTCTCTCGCTCTACAGCCGGGGCATGAGTTACCGGGATATTCAGGCTCATCTGAGCGATATGTACGGCGTAGAGGTAAGTACAGGCACGCTCAGTGCGATCACCGACCGGATTCTGCCGGAGATCCTGGACTGGCAGTCCCGGCCCTTGGATTCGGTCTATCCGGTCATGTGGCTGGATGCGATGCATTTTAAAGTACGCGAGCACGGAAAAGTCATATCCAAAGCCGTGTACTCAGTACTGGCAGTAAACACCGAAGGGGTCAAGCAGGTGCTGGGGATTTACTTTGGAGATATTGAATCGGCTAGTTTCTGGCGCAGCGTACTCCACGAATTACAAACCCGGGGTGTGGAAGACATCTTTGTGGCCTGCATCGACAACTTGTCTGGCTTCGCCGAAGCTATTGAGGACCTGTTCCCGCACACCGATGTGCAGTTATGCCTGGTGCATCAAATGCGTAACAGTCTCAAGTATGTCAACTACAAAGACTATAAGGCGGTAAGCCGGGATTTGAGGAAAGTGTATACAGCCCTGAATGAATCAGCGGCAAAGCAGTATCTGGAGCAGGCCGAACAAACCTGGGGAGCAAAATACAAGGTCATCTTTCGCAGCTGGCATAATAACTGGGATCGGCTGACTAATTTTTATAAGTATCCACCGGCACTACGCAGGGTTATTTATACCAATAACCCAATTGAAAGTTATCACCGAATGGTTCGTAAAGTAACCAAGACCAAAGGAGCATTCAGCTGCGAGAATGCTATTGTTAAACAAATCTACCTGGCCACGATAAACGCCCAAACCAAATGGAGTGGAGCTATGTTTGGATGGTCCTCGGTTCGTCGGGATTTAGTAGATTACTTTGAAGATAGATTTTTAACCCCTGACACACTTTAATGAACACTCCCGTGATGTACCATCCTCCTGCTTCCATTCTGTAAGTCCATTTGCATTTCTTCCCATCACAATTGACGCAGCTGTCGAAGGACTGCTAAAAATGTAATCTTCACCAAATATCAAACTTTCATCATTTGGAATCAGAATACCTTCATCTATCAAACTGTTTCTCATTTTGATGAAATTATCCGTCATTGAATTGACAATTGATCCTGCAGCTTTTGAATTCTTAAAAACTACAAAACCCTCAGAAGTTGCTTCACCTTCCGCATTAGTTCCTCTTACACTATCTATAAAAAACGATTGAGATTTCAAACGTTTCTTTAACTCTCTCTTTTCCTCAAATACTTTATGACCAAGAGTATTAACCATCATTTTAATATTCTCTATAAACTCTTCCATTTCTGCCTGGTCCGGTTCAGAAATAGATGATTGAGTTGGAGTTACAGAGTTGGCAACTTTATATCGATTTACACTTCGGGAAATTTCGAATAATCGATTTTCAAGATATTTAATGTGAGCCTTATTCAGATTTTCGTCTTTACTTATAAATACAATTGTCTCATTCCAAAAGTCCTTTTGGTTTAAATGTTGAACCAATCTCTTATAAATAGATTCTGCCTCCCCAATGTAAACCAGATCCTTTCCTTCCTCATCTTTTCCAAATAGTAGATACACCCCCGTACTATTTAACTCATCACGATCTGTACACTCTTTAAGCTTAATTCTTGGGATTTTGTATGCTTTTCCTGTCCAATTTGATAATTCACAGGTCATTCGACCGTTGGGATCGCCATCTATCAAAAATATCTTTATCGTTTTTCCAAAAACCATGGTTTCTTACTGATTTATCTGACTTTAATGACAGTATAACTAAAATTGCACCCACTCACATCCCCCTGAAAATGATCGGGGATCATTTTCTGTCCCTCTTCAAAGAGGGATTTTCGCCTGATCAGTAGGATTGAACTTTTGCTGATCGACTTGATAGCATCATCCCAAATTGCTAAGGATAAATCTCCCTTTGAAGGGAGACAGGTTGAGAGCTTCAGCTCAAAACCAGAGGGATGTGAGTCAGGCTACAAGGCTTGCTCCAACTTGAACTCATCCACATTTTCATGCTCCCCATTTCCTGCCTTAATGATCTTCTGCACCAGGGCTTCCTCATCCGATATCTCCGGTAAATACAATGCCTTTCCATTTTTAACCCAATCAGTCAGCTTTTTACTGAATGTTTGATCGATTCGATAAACAACCTCTCCACCAAGCTGTTTTAAAGCGGCAGCGTTGCAGAGTTGTTCGTATTGTTTTCTGATGGGCACCGTGAGGAATTTTTTACCCAGATACATTGCTTCTGAACTCGTTTCAAATCCGGTTGCGGACACAATTCCCAAACAATGTTCAATACTCTTCAAGAATGATTCCTTGCCCACGGGATTAACCCTCACATTATGCTTTTGATAGGCTGATCTGCAGGAAGGTGAAAAGATCTCCCAATTTACTTCTTTAACTGAACCGAAAATCGAAGCCAATGTTTCATGGTCGAAGGCCGGAAGGTAAACCGTCACATGTTCCCCCTGCAAAGGATTAAGATCCCGGATCTGATGTCGAATTATGGGTGGTTCGATAAAATCATCATACCTCAGATAATGTGACCCAACCGCAGCTGTGCAGGGGGCAAAATGCTTCATGACCTGTTCTGCCACCGGTGATCGTTTGTCTGTCCGTGGCACCTTTTCCGATAAAAACGATGCCTGATGACTGATGGCCACGCAAGGTACACCTGCTTTTTTTGCGGCCCAGGCGGTCACCGGCTCAAAATCATTCACGACAAAATCGTAATCTTCAACCTTCAGTTTTTGAATATCCTGAATGAACCTGACCGGATTCAAGCCTAATGCTGTTCCCAGAAGATCCACACTTCCCCTATGATCGTAAGTGAGGCTCAACCCACGTGCTGTAAAATCTACCGGACCATCGATTGACATATTGTAATTGTACCCACTGATCAGGACGTCCACTTCGGCATATTCCCGAAGCTTGGGTAACACCACCCTTGCCCGACTGATGTGCCCATGTCCGGTTCCCTGAATGCCGTATAAAATTCTCATCCGATCATCACCCTTTGATCAAACGTGTGGCTCTTCATCAAAAGGTTCATTCTTGGGCTCTCCTGTAATATTTTATCTTCGCTGTAACGATATAGACTCCACTCGGCTCCGTCATATTCCAGACACGTCAGATTCTCAACCCAATCGCCCGAATTCAGATAGATCACCGATCCCTTATCATTCTCATACCCTCTTATCTTCGGTTGATGAATGTGCCCACAGATCACGTAATCATAACCTTCCTCGATGGCCAGTTCCATGGCCGTGACTTCAAAATCATCGATAAAATTCACGGCTTGCTTCACACTGTCCTTGATCTTTTTAGACAAGGAAAACTTTCCATACCCCATTTTTTCTGATAGATTGTTCATCCATCGGTTCAGTAAAATAAGCAGCTCATACCCTTTTCCGCCTAACTTGGCCACCCACTTACTGTGTTTCATGGTGATGTCAAAAATGTCTCCATGGAAGATCCAGACGCTTTCCCCATTCATTTCCAGCACCAGTTTATCCCGTATGAAAAGTGGTCCCAGTTGCAGGCTTGAGATCTTTCGTAAGGTTTCGTCGTGGTTACCCGTCAGATAATAGATATCAACCCCGTTGGTCATCATGGTGATGAGGGTTCTGATCACATGCATATGGGATTCCGGCCAGTAGTATTTCTTGAAATTCCACATGTCGATGAAGTCCCCATTCAGAACCACTCGCTTTGGATCAATGGAATTCAGATATTGAACCAGTTCAACCGCATGACAGCCAACGGTTCCCAGATGAATATCAGATAAAACAACGGTATCAAGTGAACGCTTCATAGCCATGGGATAGATGATTGATGGTAAATATCCACATCCTATGTTATCCCGGCTTTTAGTAAGCGTTAAACATTGGTTACCAATGTGTTACGAAATTGTAAATCAGCATTCTAACCACACCTAAAATATGAGCGAGAAAAAGATCGTACACGTACACCTGCCAAAAGATGAAACCTATAAGACCACGCTGAGTGCAGGTAAACACGAACTGATTGCCGATGAACCGGAAAGCGTTAAGGGGGGAACCGATGCCGGCCCTGATCCCTATGATTATTTATTAATGGGATTGGGTTCCTGCACCCTGATGACGGTAAAAATGTATGCTGAGCGTAAGGGCTGGGAACTGGATGATATGTACCTGGAGTTGCGCCACAACAAACGGCATGCGGATGATTGCAGGGAGTGTGATGACCCAAAAAGCAAGATCGACCACATTGAAAAGGAGCTGATCGTTAAAGGAGACCTGACGCAGGAACAGTTAGATAAGCTGCTGGAGATCTCTAAGAAATGTCCGGTTCACCGAACACTCATGAGTGATATCACGATCGAGAGTAGCCTGAGCACTTCCTGAGTTCGTTACGACGCAGAGCGTCTTAACGAGGGGTTGAATGATATTTCATTCGAACTCAAACCTTGGCATTTATCCTCGTGCCTACGCTCTGCGTTGGCACGTTGAGTTAGTGAGGTCCTTGCAACCTTGTAACCACGTCTTCGTCTGACGGCTTTGAGCCCGTCTGACGAATGTTTGGTTGTGAAATCACTTCGTTTGCCTCGTTAAGACGCTCTGCGCCTGCCTCGTCGGCAGGCAGGTTCAATATTCGTTATTCGATAACTTCGATCCCTTCTTCGTAAGCCTCCATTGGGATGCAGGCACACACCAGGTTTCTGTCGCCATAAGCATCATCTACTCGTGATACTGCCGGCCAGAGTTTATCGTATCTCAACTCTTCAAGCGGGAAGGCACCTTTTTCACGCGGATAGCTTCGGGTCCATTCATCTGCTACCATTACTCTCTGCGTGTGTGGCGCATGCTTAAGTACGTTATCTTCCTTATCGGCCATGCCATCCTCGATCTCCTGTATCTCCTTCCGGATGGAGATCATGGCTTCACAGAATCTGTCCAGCTCCTCGATCGACTCACTTTCTGTCGGCTCGATCATGAGGGTTCCGGGAACCGGGAAACTCATGGTTGGGGCATGGAATCCGTAATCCATTAACCTTTTAGCCACATCCACCGATTCAATGCCGGCTGATTGCTTGAATGGACGCAGATCCACAATGAACTCATGGGCCGAACGACCGGTCATGCCGGTGTACAGGATCTCATAATGATCTTTGAGGCGATCCTTCAGATAATTCGCGTTCAGGATTGCAAATCGTGTGGCATCGGTCAGACCATCTCCGCCCATCATTCTGATGTAGGCATAGGAGATCGTCAGAATACTGGCGCTACCCCACGGTGCAGCCGAAATAGCCGTCACCCCTTTATCACCGCCTGTTTTAATTACAGAATGTGAAGGCAGGAAGGGCACCAGATGTTCTGCCACACCGATCGGCCCCATACCGGGTCCACCGCCACCGTGTGGAATACAGAAGGTCTTGTGTAAGTTCAGGTGACAGACATCAGCCCCGATCTCACCCGGACTGGTTAAGCCAACCTGTGCATTCATATTCGCACCATCCATATAAACCTGTCCGCCATGCTGGTGAATGATCTCACAGAAATCCTTCACTTTATGTTCAAATACTCCGTGTGTGGAAGGATAAGTGATCATCAGAGCTGCCAGCCGGTCGCTGTATTTTTCCGCTTTTGCCTTAAGGTCATCGTAGGAAATATTGCCATGATCATCCGTATCAACCACTACCACATCCATACCGGCCATAACCGCACTGGCAGGATTTGTACCGTGAGCCGAGGATGGGATCAGGGCTACATCGCGGTGATCATCCCCATTGGCATGATGGTAAGCACGGATCGTCATCAATCCGGCGTACTCACCCTGCGCCCCGGAATTTGGTTGAAGAGACATACCGGCAAATCCGGTTATCTCACACAACCAGTCACTAAGTTCGTCGAACAGTTGGGTGTACCCTTTGGCTTGTTTCCGTGGTGCAAACGGATGGATCTGACCAAATTCCGGCCAGGTCACAGGGATCATTTCTGCGGTAGCGTTCAACTTCATTGTGCAGGAACCGAGAGAGATCATGGAGTGAACCAAAGACAGGTCTTTGTTCTCCAATCGCTTCATGTACCGCAGCATTTCATGCTCGGAATGGTACAAATGGAACACCGGATGTTCCATAAAATCGGTCGTTCTTTTCAGCTCATCCGGAAACTCGACCTTGGTGTTCTCAGCTTCAGCGAATACATCAAAGGAAGTATCCTTACCAAGCGCTTCTGCAAAAATATTGAGTACCAGTTCAGCATCTTCCAGGTGTTTGGCCTCATCAAATGAGATACCGATGGTTGCTTCATCCACAAAACGGAAATTCACCTCATGCTTTTCAGCGATCGCACGAACTTTGTCTGAATCTGCTTTTACCGTGATGGTGTCAAAGAAATTGTCTGTCATAACCTCCACACCCATCGCTTCCAGACCCTTTTTGGTCAGTTTGGTCAGCCCATGCACTTTAGAGGCGATCTTCTTCAACCCCTCGGGGCCATGATACACGGCATACATTCCGGCGATCACGGCAAGAAGAACCTGAGCGGTACAAATATTGGAGGTCGCTTTCTCGCGACGGATATGCTGCTCACGTGTTTGAAGAGCCATACGATAGGCCGGCTTCCCTTCGGCATCCTGGGTTACTCCAATAATACGGCCCGGGATCTTGCGCTGAAATTTTTCCTGAGTAGCAAAATAGGCTGCATGCGGTCCGCCATAGCCCATAGGGACTCCAAAGCGCTGTGAGGAGCCAACCACAACATCTGCTCCCATCTCTCCCGGTGCTTTCAGTAAGGTAAGGCTAAGCAGGTCGGCAGCTACCACAGCATAAACATCGTTTTCGTGAGCAGCGGTAATGAGGTTCGTGTAGTCTTCAACCGAACCGTCAGTTGCAGGATACTGAAGCAGTACACCAAACAATGTTGGATCCGTAACATCCAGCTTTTTGTGATCGCCAACTACGATCTTTACATCGATCGGTTCAGCCCGTGTCTGAAGTACTTCAATGGTTTGAGGATGACAAGCTTCCGAGACAAAAAATACATCCGCTTCTTTTCGCTTTTTACCTTTACGCTGCCCGTACAACATGCTCATGGCTTCAGCAGCAGCGGTTCCTTCGTCCAATAATGAAGCATTGGCCAGCTCCATCCCCGTCAGGTCGGTAACCACGGTCTGGAAATTGATCAATGCCTCTAGCCGACCCTGTGCGATCTCAGCCTGATATGGCGTATAAGCCGTATACCAGCCCGGATTCTCAAGAATATTCCGTTTGATTACATTGGGCATGTAGGTATCATAATACCCCATCCCGATAAACGATTTAAAGATCTTATTCTTCTCAGCCAGTTTTTTGAATTCATTCAGAAAGTCAGCCTCACTCAACGACTCCGGTAATTCCAATGGTTTTTTCAGCCGGATGCCTTCAGGAATGGTCTCATCGATCAGCTTGTCCAGCGAATCAGCTTCAATAACCTCCAGCATTTTTTGAGTTGATTCCTGATCGGGTCCATTGTGTCGGTGAGCAAATACTTCTCGGTCGAAATTGATGTTCATTTAGGCTAAAACGTGAGGTTAGAAATTTAAAAATGAAACACTGAATTGCCGTCCTTCATTTCCAGAAAACAGCTTAACATTCGGATTCTGTAAAATAAGGAAAAAGCGCTTCAAAAAGGCATCATTTAGCTCTTCAATTAATTCAGTTTGTCATTTTTTTTTGATTTATTAGTGCTCTAATCAAAATCAGTATTTCCGCTAATTAATTTTATCAAATCATGGGAAAAGCACTAAAACTTTTAGTCGCCGTCTTGCTTTTGAGCACCGGTAACATCTTTGCACAGGATGCAAACACATTAAAAATTGTAATTGAACCCGATCCCGTTGTCGTAGAAGTTGGATCTGAGCTTCAGTTGTCAGCAAAATTAGTGAATGCACAGGGGCAGGCCTTACCCGACACCGTGCTATTCTTTTCCAGAAATGGGGCCGACCTGGAAGTTTCTCGTGAAGGATTCGTTAAAGCCAATAAACCCGGCAACTATACGGTCATAGCCATGAGATCCGGTCCGCGTGAAGAGCGGGTTACCAGAAACTTTGAGATCGAGGTTCCCTATCCACCTATCGCTGAGGTAGCTTTTAAGCAGGTTCCGGAAAATGTGTATGCAAAAACAACCATCGATCTGCACGTCGAGGTAACCGATGAAATGGACCTCATCAGAGAAGATCCTGATGTCACCTTCCGCAGCAGCAATGAATCGGTGGCAACGGTAAGCCATGGAAAACTGCTGGCTCTAAAGCCCGGTAATGTTCGGGTTACAGCAACCTCTGAAAGTAAATCTGCTACCCTTAATCTGAATATCAAAGCCAATCCGGCTCAAACCATTGAGATCGCAAACACTGAAACCAGCATCAGAACCGGTGATGTGATCACCCTGAATGCTACAGCCAAAGCGGCTAACGGTAGAACTGTTGATGCACCGATCACGTACTCATTTGTGGCCCAACCGGATGATAACCTGGGTCAGGGTGCCGAGGGACAGATCAACCAAAAAGGAAAATTTGTAGCAAACGTACCGGGTACGTTTATTTTAAGTGCGCGATCCGGAGATGCTGTAACCGATCAGGTAATCAGAGTACGCGAACGTAATGTAGCAAAAGATGTAGAGCTGCTTGGCCATGCTGAAGTGCTTGACGTACACACATCCGACCTTTGGGTCTGGGAAGGTGTGGATGGCCGCGATTATGCCATTACCGGAACCTGGGGAGCTAACGGTGATACCTACTTCTGGGATGTGACCGACCCAACAAATATGGTGGCTGTGGATACCGTTCGGGTTGACGCTCGTACCGTGAATGATGTAAAGATCTCGGAAGACGGTACCATTGGAGTACTCACCCGCGAGGGCGCATCAAACCGTAAGAACGGTATTGTCATTTTGGATGTATCTGATCCACGAAATGTGAGTGTGATCTCAGAATATACCGATGGTCTGACCGGTGGGGTTCACAACGCATTTATTTACGAAGACCACGTTTATGCGGTTAACAACGGTCGCCGGTATGATATCATCAATATTGAAGATCCGGCCAACCCATATACAGTTGGGCGTTTTGAACTGGATACTCCGGGCCATTCTATTCACGATGTGTGGATCGAGGACGGTATCGCATACTCCAGTAACTGGAAAGATGGGGTGGTTGCCGTTGACATAGGAAGCCGTAACAGCGAACTGGCCGATGCCGGAGGATCCCCTGAAAACCCGGTGATGCTTGGAAGCTATACCTACCCAAGCGGAAGAAATCACGCAGCCTTCCCTTTCAAAAGCGAATCTACGGGCGACTTTTACGTCATTGCCGGTGACGAATCATTCCCATACGGATTGCCAACACGAAATAATCCGGTTGCCGCTGCAGGATGGATCCACTTCATCAAGTTTGATGGTTGGGGAAATCCGGATGAAGTAGCCCGATATCAGGTTCCTGAAGCCGGTACTCACAACTTCTGGGTGGTTGGTGATGTACTTTACGTGGCCTACTACAATGGCGGACTTCGTATCGTTGATATTTCCGGTGAATTGATGGGGAACCTGTACGATCAGGGACGTGAGATCGCTAAATTTGAGCCAACTCACGCCGATGCCCTGGTACCAAATGCTCCTTTTACATGGGGACCTCAACCTTATAAAGGTAACATCTTTATGTCTGACTGGAATTCCGGATTGTGGTCGATCAAACTGGTAGATAAACCACAGCAGGGAACCAACTAATATTCTAACAAGAGATTAAGTACCATGCATTTTAAGAGAGCATTACAGGCAATTCTGATCGGAGGACTCCTCAGCTGGGGAGCTTCTGATCTGTTTGCTCAGGATTATTACTTGTACGTTGCCGCTGAATCTGACGATCAGGTTCACCTGGTTCATTTTGACGGAAATTCACAGCAAGGCTCGATCGCTGAGACCATTGATGTGGGAACCTGGCCACAGGAAAATGAAGGTCCCCATGGCCTTAATATTTCACCTGATGGTAACTATTGGTTTGTAAGCATCGCGCACGGCATGCCATACGGTTCCCTTTGGAAATACGAAACAGGAACCAACGAGTATGTGGATGAAGTTGAACTTGGACTCTTTCCGGCCACTATGGATATTTCATCCAGTACCGGGTTGCTCTATATCGTAAACTTCAACTTGCATGGCGATATGGAGCCTAGCACGGTATCGGTTGTTGAACCTGAAACTATGATGCGGCTTGATGATATTGAGACCGGGATCATGCCCCACGGTTCACGCATTTCAGATGATGGAACCCGGCAGTATCATGTATCCATGATGACCGATGAGCTCATTGAGATCGATACCAAAATGCTGGAAGTATCACGCCGACTCAAACTCGGTAAAGATGCCAATAACAGTGCCCATAATATGCACACCGGTTCTGAGATGAACCACTCAAACATGGATCATGGTGACGGTGATATGGATCACAGCAATATGGATCATGACAGCATGGAGCATAACCCGGTGGAAAAACCGACATGGGCTGATCCCCACCCAACCAAACCCCTTGTTTATATTGCAGGGAATGGCTCAGATGAGATTCTCGAAGTGGATACCGGGAAGTGGGAAGTCACCAAACGATGGAGCAGTGGAAAAGCTCCCTACAACCTCGAAGTAACTCACGATGGAAAACTGCTGGTTGTGACCTATAAAGGTGAAGGGGCAACCGGGATCTGGGATCTTGAGTCAGGACAGGAACTGGCAAAGATCCCTAACAGCAGAAAAGTAAGCCATGGTGTTACGATCTCACCGGATGACAAATTTGCCTTTATATCAGTTGAGGGCATTGGCGGTGAACCGGGGTCTGTTGATATTATCAACCTTGAAACACTCCAACGCGTGGATGTGGTTGAAACCGGAAAACAAGCAGGTGGCATCATCTTCTGGAAAATGGACAGATGATCTAGCTGATCTGAATCATACCGAACATCACTTTTACCAAAAGCCGGGACAGATCATTTGTTCCGGCTTTTTATTTGAGTGAAATAACATGGCTAACACTGTTATCCTTCTCATTTTCACTTGCGATCGTATCCTTATCAAGTGGTTCGATCCTGTAACCCAACTTTTCGGCCATACCTGTGATCAGTGTCTCAAGGCGGCCTTTATCCGTGTTGAATTTCACCAGGGCCGAACCCGTTCTGATATCGATCTTTTTGGCAGCCCGGCCGATCATATCCGCGCACCTGACAACTTCTGCCCCACTATAACTTTCCTTTTCCGAAAGCGGGCTGGGTTTAAAGGTTTTTTTATGCACACTTAACGACCTGATCTCACCGGTTTCATCATCCTGCTGAAGCCATTCGATCTTGTGGTCAACATCCTTCACGTAATAGGCCAGGTATCGGGGCTTTTCACTTTCAATGTGAAAGCTGAATTCTGAAACCCAGACTTGTTTTACTTCCTCCATAGGGATGTCAAACCAAACGCCCCCCTCTTCAACTGACCAAACCAGTCGGTCATCAGTACTTTTCCTTTTGTCCCTTATCAAACTCAATGAGTTATTAAAAGCATCGGTCAGTTCGGTGATACCGGATTCGGGAAGTACTCTCAATTTTGGGGTATCATCTTCAGCCTTAACAAAATCCGGAGCGTCATTTTCGAATGTACATACTACACTGCTGATCCTTACAAATATGCGTATAAGTCCACTTTCAATCGGATCTTCAAATGCTCTTAGATCTTTGCTCATTCCCAAATTTTTTCTGTAGAATTCATGCCAAGTTAGTAAAATTATTTCCTGTATAGTAATAGCCAAAATTTTATATATTTAGCCAAGGCTAAATTTAATATATGTTATATCAAATAATTACAAATTGAATCTCTATGGAATTTATCCCTGACTGGTTTCTCAACCTTAGCCCTATCACACAGGCACTCATTGGAGGCCTTTTCACCTGGGGTGTAACTTCTCTTGGTGCGGCCTTGGTGTTCCTCACCAAGACCATTAATTACAAAGTGCTGGATGGAATGATGGGTTTTGCAGCCGGCGTTATGATCGCAGCCAGTGTATGGTCACTGATCATACCCGGTATTGATCTCGCAGAAGCCCAGGATATGATCGGGTGGATACCTGCTGCTGTCGGTTTTTTACTTGGTGGTTTGTTCCTAAGGATCTGTGATGCCTACATTCCCCACCTTCACATTGGCCTGCCCCGTGACGAAGCAGAGGGAGTGGACACTAAATGGAAACGCGCCACCCTGCTCGTGCTGGCCATCACCCTTCACAATATTCCGGAAGGACTTGCCATCGGGGTTCTGTTTGGAGCCGCCAGCCTTGGATTGGAACTGGATGGAGGAGCCACTGTGGTGGGTGCTGTTGCCCTCGCTATCGGGATCGGGATTCAAAATTTCCCTGAGGGGGTTGCCATATCAATGCCTTTGCGCAGGGATGGAGTCAGCCGGTTAAAAAGTTTCAACTACGGACAATTATCCGCAATTGTTGAACCGGTAGCCGCGGTGATCGGAGCTGCAGCCGTGATCTACATAACTCCTGTGCTGCCTTACGCCCTTTCTTTTGCGGCAGGTGCAATGATCTACGTGGTGGTGGAGGAATTAATTCCTGAAAGCCAACAGCACGGTAATGCTGATCTGGCCACTTTAGGTCTTATGGTTGGTTTTGTGGTCATGATGGTGCTGGATGTATCATTGGGCTGATCTTTGATGATCGACCACATTGAGCAGGATCTTTCATATAGGTTCTGCTTAATTCCTTAACTGCTTTCCACGGTTAAAAATGCCTTCCTAAAATCGGTACGCATTTCGTACCTTTATCCCCTTTCATATTCACATAAAATCTTACTCCATTGAGCGATAACAAGATCATATTTTCCATGGTTGGGGTTTCCAAGACCTATAAACCTAATAAAACAGTTTTAAAAGATATCTACCTCTCATTTTTCTATGGGGCCAAGATCGGTGTTCTTGGTCTTAACGGTGCCGGTAAATCGACCCTCTTGCGCATTATTGCCGGTGAGGATCAGAATTACCAGGGTGATATCAGTTTTCAAAAGGGCATCACCTTTGGATATCTCTCCCAGGAACCGAAACTGGATCCTTCAAAAACGGTGAAAGAGATCGTTGAGGAAGGCGTACAGGAAACCATGGATCTGCTTAAAGAATATGAATCCATTAATGCTCAGTTCAGTGATCCGGATGCGGATTTTGAAAAACTGATCGAGAAGCAGGCCAAACTGCAAGAAAAGATCGATCAGATCGATGCATGGGATATTGACAGCAAACTGGAACAGGCTATGGATGCCCTCAGGTGCCCTCCCGGAGATACCTCCGTTGAAGTGCTTTCCGGTGGTGAAGCCCGGCGTGTTGCTCTTTGCCGGCTTCTTCTGAAAAAACCGGATGTGCTTTTATTAGATGAGCCTACTAACCACCTTGATGCTGAATCCGTCCTCTGGCTGGAGCAGCATTTGGCACGCTATGAGGGAACCGTGATCGCTGTAACTCACGATCGTTACTTCCTCGACAATGTAGCCGGCTGGATCCTGGAACTGGATCGAGGGGAAGGCATTCCATTCGAAGGAAACTACAGCTCATGGCTGGAACAGAAATCCAAGCGTCTTGCACAGGAAGAGAAAGAAGAATCCAAACGACAAAAAACCCTGAAGCAGGAACTTGAATGGATCCAGCAGAACCCCAAAGGGCGCCGGGCCAAGAGTAAAGCCCGTATCAACAAATACGAGGAAATGCTTTCTGAGGAACATGAAAAGCGCCGGGATGATATGGAGATATTCATTCCTGCTGGACCCCGCCTCGGTGATAAAGTGATCGTGGCCGATCATGTATCCAAAGGTTTTGAAGACCGGTTGTTGATCGAAGACATGGACTTTCAGCTGCCTCCGGGTGGTATTGTTGGGGTTATCGGACCGAATGGCGCAGGTAAAACCACCCTGTTTAAGATGATCACCGGAGAAGAGGCACCGGATAAAGGTACACTTGTGACCGGCGATACCGTAAAACTCGGATATATCGACCAAAAACGACCACTGGATCCTGATAAAACGATCTGGGAAGAGATCTCAGGAGGTCATGATACCATCAAACTCGGCAACAGAGAGGTTAACTCCCGTGCCTACGTCGCCCGGTTTAACTTCAGTGGCAGTGATCAGCAGAAGAAGGTCACTGAACTGTCCGGTGGAGAACGCAACCGTGTTCACCTGGCAAAAATGCTGAAAGAAGGGGCCAATGTACTGTTATTGGATGAACCTACGAATGACCTTGACGTTAACACCCTGCGTGCCCTCGAGGAAGCTCTATTGGAGTTTGCCGGGTGCGCTGTAGTGATCTCGCATGATCGCTGGTTCCTTGATCGTATTGCCACCCACATACTGGCGTTTGAAGGGAATTCCCAGGTCTACTGGTTCGAGGGTAACTTCGAAGAGTATGAGGAGAACAAGAAACAGCGGCTTGGTATTACAGATGATCAGCCACATCGGATCAAGTACAAAAAACTTATGCGTTGATCTAATTCTCAATTAACATTCACTTTTATAAAAACTACTATTGCGATTTTTATTTCGTTAAATAGTAGTTTATAATTTGATTCATATCATATATTCTAAATATACATGAACATAAGTGGGGAAAAAGAACGAATGATCGGTAATGGCAGGATCTTCGGTGTGGTAGCATTCGGCTTGCTATGTGCGCTATTACTTATATTTGTTGTGAATTTATCGATCAACACTTCTTCCGGTGTTCGCGGCTATGTTGCCGGAGAGGGCTATTGGGCTAAGGCTCAAAAAGAAGCCGCCTTACATCTCAGCAATTATATAATAACTGAGGATCCTGCAAAATATGAACACTTCAAAAGTGTACTTCGGGTCATTGAGGGAGATAGGATCGGTCGTGAAGAACTTCAGAAAGACGATTTCGACTACGACGTTGCCTACGAAGGTTTTATAACCGGTAAAAACCACCCGGACGATGTTGATGACATGATCAACCTTCTTCGAAGATTTCAGGGTTTCTCTCATGTGAATGAAGCGATCGAAACGTGGCCAGCGGGTGATGAAAAAATTGGGGAATTAAGAAAATTTGCAGCAGACATCCATTCCGTTATCCAAAACAGTGATACTGTTTCATTGGTACAGAAAACACGCTGGATGGAAAACCTCGAAACCCTGGATCATGAATTGACCGATCTTGAATACAGCTTTTCTCTTGCTATGGGAAACATGGCTCGTTTGATCAATGAGATCTTACGATGGAGCACCATCTCACTTGGACTCATTCTGATATTTATTGGGGTCTGGATCACTTTACGCTTTTATCAATCCACCCAGACCTATACAAAGCTAATAAAGGAAAGTGAGGAACAGCTCAAAAATATTCTTGATAACTCTAAAGACTTCCTCTACAAATTAAACCTGAAAACCAGATCCTATGAATTCGTTAGTCCGGGTGTTTACGATATGCTTGGATATGAAAAACAGGTCTATATTGAAGGAGGGATACCCTTTGTTCTATCGATCACTCACCCTGATGATCTAAAACGAATGAATAGAGAAATAGAAAAATATGATGAACTTAGTTCTAAGGACTTTTTATCGGAAACCCAGTTCAGGCTCCAAACCAAGAGCGGTGAATACAAATGGGTTAGTAATGTACGGTCATTAATTCATGATGAGCAGGGAAATGCAACCGCAATTGTTGGAGTCGTAAGGGATATTTCGACTCAAAAACAACAAGAAAGAACCATAAAAGAATCTTTAAAGGAAAAGGAACTCTTACTGAAGGAGATCCACCATAGGGTAAAGAATAATCTCGCGATCATTTCCAGTCTTCTTGAGCTGCAAAAAGAGGGGGTCAGCGAAGACGTACAAAATATGCTCTCTTCCAGTCAGGCACGTATCAAATCGATCGCAAAGGTTCATGAAAAGCTTTACGAATCTACCACTCTTTCAGATATCAACCTGAATACCTACATCTCTGAAATAACTGAAGAAATTAAACGAGCCTATCTGTCTGATAACAGAAACATTGATATACAAATGGATCTTGCTCCATTGACCGTAGATATCAACAGTGCCATTCCTATCGGTTTGATACTGAATGAACTCATCAATAATGCCTATAAACATGCCTTTAACGGGCTGAACTCAGGTACCTTAAAAGTGTTATTAAATGTAATAAATGATAAGGTGGAATTATCTATAGAAAGTGACGGGAACAAGATGGATAAGAACTTCGACATCAATGATTCCGACTCTTTGGGAATGACACTCATCGAAGTACTGGTACAGCGCATTGATGGTCAGCTTGATATCAGTCAGGATGAATGGACCAGGTTTAAGATCACCTTTAACCTCAAACAAGAAATGGTTTCTTAAAAGTGTGATCCTGCCTGATCGGAATTGATCATCTCTTCCACTGCATCATCCGGTTCAGTTACACTTACATTTCCGGCCACCCAATTATAAACCTGCATACAGTCGTCTTTGTCAAGGTCATCAACCTCAAAGTTCATACCTCCCGCGCCTGATGCCACCGTTGTGGACAGACTATACACCTGCTTCCTCTTTTGAAACGGATTCTGGGAGAGTTCCACATTCTGCACGCGGATCCGTTTAGAGATCGCAGTGGTCCTTGAAATATTTCTGAACCTTGAGCGGATATACTCTTCGTTAATACCTATAGCGGCATCTCTGTAACGCAGCCAACCCAAAAAGCCCATTACCGGTAACATCAAACCAAGTAACCAACCATAGTCCAGCAAAAACCACACGATCGGTAAAACTAAAAGTATCAGGTATGCAGGCCGTCTGATGTAACGGAATTTAACTTTGGGTTGTGGAGTCATCTCGTAGTCCGGTTCCTGATATTCCGGGAGAAAATCACTCAAAAATGTGCTGAATGCATCAGCAGCCAAATATGGAGCGATCACAATAGAACGGTCTTTTTGAGTCTGATTGAACCCGGCACTTTCCACATAAACCATGCCGTATCCAAAAGGCTGACGGATCACTCCTTCCACAAATCGTACCGCCTGTATTCTATCAAAGGGTATTGTGATATGCTTCCTTTCAATAAGTCCACTAGTGATAATGAGCTCCTTCTTTGTTTTTTGAAGGCGAAAATCTGAGTAATTGAAGATCACGCCAAGAAATGATAGTGTCCATGAGACCACGATGATAGCTACAACCACCATTATGATCATTGTCACATTGTTGAAACCCGGTAGTATTTCATACAAATACTCTATCGTTTCTTCATTTATCACCTCATTAAGCTGACCGGACACCGCACCAAGTATAGAAGCGATCAAACCAAAATTTCCTGAGGTAAAGGCCGCATAAACCAGATCTTTGTTTGGCAATTTCCAGGTATCAAGAATTTCTTCTTCTTCCTGCTCATCAGTAAAACCATCTTCGGCTTCAGCCGACACCGGTCCATTTTTCTTCCGCAATTCCGTTCTGAGTGCTTCCGCTTCCTCCCGGGTGATCGCACTGATCGTAGCCGATTCCGTTCCCCCGCCGGCCGTTTTGATCTCCACCTTCACCAAGCCAAACAGTCGCTGTATCAAACCCTCAGTGATGTCTATTACCTGAATTCTGTCTTTTGACATGTAGATGTTATTTTTAACAAATACCCCCTTCCGGATTTGTAGTTCATCATCCTTTACCCTATACCGGAAGACCCACCAGCCGAATACCCCTGCAAACAGGGATAAACCAAGAGCGGCTGCCAGGAAATACAAAAAATACCCTTCTGTGTTGGAAGTCCCTATAAAGAACAGAATGATGAGCGTAATAAAATTCTGTTTAATGGTTTCAAAAACCTGAGAAACGGCAGCTACCGGGTGTTGTTTCTTGAAATCAGACATCACCTTTCACTTTTCTCACCAGGGTTGAGATGGTATTTCGCAATTCATTGGCCGTTTCATCATCAAGAGCGGGAATCTCGTGTGTCGTTGCTGCCGTGGATATGGTTACAGATGATAGACCAAATTTTCTGTACACGGGCCCCTGTCGCGTATCCACATGCTGAACACGATTGATCGGAACCAGTGTTCGCTTCTTGATTATGATCCCTCTTAGCAGATCGATCTCTTTTTCCGAAACATCATATTTCCATCGTTGCCAGCGTAACTTTGGATAAATCAATCCTATCAGCAGATACATAAATAATCCACCTATCAACAATAGCGAAAACACGAACCAATCGATCCCCTGATACCATTTTACTTCCGTATTGACGGTACCACCAATGGAAAGAACCACAAAGAACACTAATGGGATAAACCAAACCAGCCCAACGATAAGTGCATTGACAGTCCATGCCTTGGTCGCATTTTTGTGAATTCTTTGGGAGGGTTCTGTCTGCATAGGTCAACGTTCCTTGTTTTTACTAAAGGTAGAAACTACGTGCTTTTAAAAAAATTTATGGCATAAAAAAAGCCACACAATGGTGGCTTTTTTTTAAAAACTACGTAATTGTAGAATATTACATTTCGTTTTTCTTAGCCTGAATTTCCTGACGAATTTCGTGGGCCATGTTTTTAAGAGTCATCAGATGCTTACGAGCCCGGGTTCCGGCTGCTTTGTTTCCTTTCTCATAAAACTTCTGCATGTCAACTTGTAATTCTTCAACTACGTTGTTGATGTCGTCCATTCTACTCATGTGTGTACTCCTTTAAATTATATTTTGGTTAAGAGCATTTATCTCAACGAAAAACACCCGCTACTAAAATGTACTGTACTTAAACAGCATTAAATTCTGCGTTAATTTAATAAATAAGTAGATAAATACATTTTTTTCTTTGTTATAATCTTTGAGGGACTTTCTCATGTTTTGTTCCCTGAATTTCTTCAACACTAAACATAAGAATGAGTCCTATCACCAACAGCAGTAATATGGCACTCATGCCCCAGCGCTGACTGTTCATGATCAGCGTGATCCACCCTACCATGATCGGGCCGGCAAATGTCGTCACTTTTCCGGATAGTGCAAACAGTCCAAACATTTGATTTCTTTTATCTTGTGGCGCAAGTCTGCCCATGAATGTGCGGCTTGATGCCTGTACCGGTCCCACAAAGATCCCAAGCAGTAAACCCCAGATCCAGAACCAGGTTTCGGATTCTACAAAAAGTACTGCCACTACCGGTATGATCAATCCTGTTAAAACCAGTACAATGGTTTTCTTACTTCCGCTGATGTCATCCAGCCATGCAAACCCAAATGCCCCTAATCCTGCCGTAAAATTGAGAGCGATTCCAAACATGAATATCTGACCGGTATCAAAATTAAAGGTCCCTGCAGCATATACACCACCCATTGCAAAGATGGTGGCAAGTCCATCATTATAAAAGATCCTGGCAAGAAGAAATTTCCAGATGTTCGGCTCATCCTTTAACATTACCAACCCGTTTTTCAGCTCTTGCTTACCGTCAGTTAGAGCCTGCCTGATGGTCTTATTTTTAGAAGGAGTATCCGGAGTTTTTAAGAACAAGGGCAGGCTGAACAAGGCATACCATATGGCTGTAAACAAAAAAGTGATCCTTACATTTTGAAGGGACCCTTCATTCAGTCCAAAAAGCTCCGCCCCATTCTCAACAAACCCAAAGTAACAGATGATCAGGCAAAATAATCCACCCGCATAGCCCATGGCCCAGCCCCAGCCTGACCACTTCCCAATGTTAAGGCTGGTCGTCAGGTCAGGCAACATCGCGTTGTAAAAGATGAAGGAAAGTTCCGCTCCAACTGTGGCAATAAAAGCCATGATCAACGCAAACCAGATAAAATCTGTACCGGGTTCGGCAAACCATAGCATACCGCAGCCAAAAATACACATCAGCGTAAAAAAGCCAATCCACGGTTTACGGCGTCCACCTTCATCCGCAATGGAACCCAGCAATGGAGCCGTCAGCGCTATCACAAAACCCGCCAGTCCGATCATATTTCCCCAAAGGGCTGTACCGGTGGTTTCATTTTCAGCGATGGATTGAGCAAAATAGGCAGCAAATACAAAGGTTTGGATCATCACGAAATAGGCGGAGTTGGCCCAATCATACATAGCCCATGCAAAGAGTCCTTTTGAGGAATTTGAATCTTTCATTGTTTAAATATGTGAATTATGAGCCCGAATATCGCCCCTGAGAAGGGAAAAGCAAAATTCAACTTTTCAATGTTATATAAGTTCAATTTTACTACATTCTTCTTTTTTTAATTAAAAAATGTGTTCATGTCCACCTCATATCTAAAAACTATACCTATGGCGACCTTTGTTGCCTTCCTAATGTTTCTTTCCTCACCTCTGTTTGCACAAACCTTACCTAATGTACTTGGGGACCCTTACTATGGCACAGCAGAGCTTGGAAACTCAGCTTCCAGTGTTTCTCAGGATATCTTAGCAGGAGGCTCTTTTGACCTATCTGAAATGAACGGTGACTATGAGGGATTCATAAGCTCTGTACCCGACCTACAACTGACCTATGAAGCATCAAACAGTGAACTCAATTTTACAGTAGAGGTCGAAGATGGTGCAGATGACCCTGTGATACTGATATTTTCACCCTCCGGTGAGTTTCATTTTAATGATGATGGGGATGAAAACGGGTATAATTCAGAAATAACAATTGAAAACCCTGAATCAGGAAATTATGCGGTATGGGTTGGCAACTATGATGCTGAGGACTTCATTTCAACTACCTTGGTGATCTCAGAGATCAACAGATATGGAAACAGCGAGAACACCGGCTTAATAAGCAATGCCTCTTTTGATGAGCTGGACATCTCTGAAGATCCTTATTATGGTGACGTAACCCTTGAAAGTGGCTTTATGCCCGATCCCTATGTAAAAACCATTACAGCCGGAGGTTCTGTAGATCTGTCCCAATACGGCTACTCCGGATATACCGCTGCAAAACCAGATATAGATTTTTATTTTACTCCTTCTAGTAATGCAAATGAGACTCTTACTATCTCTGTCAACAGTGAAACGGATACGATTTTGCTCATCAATGATCCTGAAGGGACCTGGTACTTTAGTGATGATTCAAATGGAGTAAACCCAGCTATTACCTTCCAGGATCCTAAAGATGGGTTATACAGTATTTTTGTTGGCACGTTCGACTCTGAAAACGCTGAAGCAGAACTTGTGATTTCAGAGCTATAATGTGAACGTTTTTTGAACCAAGGTTTTTGCACCCTTTATACAATCAGGTACTGAAACTCCCCATCGGTAATTACCGCCAAAATACAACCCGGGATAATTCTCTTCTGCCTGCTTCAGGACTTCACGAATGTGCTCGTAACCCACGTGAAACTGAGGGATCGCCTTTCCCCACATAACCGACCTTACGTACAACGGATCAGCCTTTATTCCAGTGAGACTTGCAAACTCCTGAAGGATCTCTTGTTCGATGTCGTCTATGGATTCACTTAACAAGCACTTATCGTGAGCCCCTCCGGTCATAAGGGTAAAATGAAAATGATCATCCTTACTCAATTCCGGAAAAATGCTTGTTTTCCAAATGGCGCCAAGCAGTCGAATGTTTTCTTTTCTTGGGATCAAAAACCCAAATCCCTGCTTTTCAAGATCCACATTCTCTCCTTTAAATATAAGCTGAGTGGATACCATGGGCGAATACGTGATCTGTCCAAGCGCATCTTTCAGATCTCCCTCAACGTTATCTAACAGGTTCGCCAGTTCGTGTGCCGGCAGGCATGAAATAACCTGATCTGAGTGATACGTGGATTTATCCGTTTCGACCAGATATCCCCCCTCCTTATTTGTGACTCTCAGGATCTTTTCGTGGCGGATATTTTCTGTAAGCTTTGATTGTATGGCCTCTGCCAGCTGTTGAACCCCTTTTTTGAAGGAAAGAACGGTTGGCTTTACATCAGACTTTTCTTTTTTAGACCGGAAAGCCCCGATGATCAAGGAGCCAAACTGTTGCTCATTTTCTGCCAGTTGCGGCAATATCTCCTTTTTACTCATTTGGTAGATATCTCCGGCATAGATCCCGGAAAAGACCGGGTCCACCAGATAATCAACCGCTTCCTTTCCGATCCTGCGTTCCAGAAAAGCTCCGACACTTTCATCGGTTTCGGGACCCTTTGAGATAAACGGTTCAGCAAATATTCGCCATTTACCTTTTGCCGACAACACCTTGGTGGTAAACAGGGTCTTTGGAGATGGCACCAATTCCTGAAGCTCCTGATGCCGCACGATGTATCGGGTTTTAAAGGCTTCTGAGATCTCTACCATCTCATCTTCCAATCCCACATCTTTTGCCAGGGCTCTGAGTGAGCCATCTTTATCCCGAAGTGAATTCGGCCCAAAATTGACTACGGTTCCCTCAATTTCTGAAGACCTAATTACGCCACCGACCTTATCCTCTTTTTCAATAAGGGTAAATGGAACTCCGGCTTTTTTAAGATACCAGGCCGTGGCTAATCCGGAGATCCCACCGCCTAATACCATTACTTTTCTTTTTTCACCGGAATCTTCCATCAGGATGTTCACTAAGTTCTGACCGGTTGTTCAACAAACCGACATGAACCGATTTTCATTAATTTAAGCTACGGGTTCGGCAGGTTTTAGCATATCGGTACACCAGGTTTCAAGCGCATCGATCCATAGATCGCTGTCGTTGACGCATGGGATCAGGATCAGATCATCTCCGCCTGCTTCCACAAAGTCTTCCTTACCGCGTATTCCGATCTCTTCCAGGGTCTCAATACAGTCAGAGATAAAAGCCGGGCAGGCAACGGCTACTTTCTTCACACCCTCCTCTTCGGCTAGGCGTACCAGCTCATCATCAGTGGCCGGCAGTAGCCAGGGGTCAATACCCAGCTTAGATTGAAAAGCAACACTATAGCTGAAGTCCTTACTGTCCAGATCAAGATATTCTGCCACATTCTGTGTAGTCTTCATATCCTGATGGCGATAACAGAAGGTATGAGCCGGAGAATTCACATTACAGCAATCTTCACATTTGAGGCAGTGATCACCGGTGATATCGCGCTTTTTTATGTGCCGTTCCGGAACACCATGATAGGAGAACAGAAGATGCTCAATGTCATGTTCTTCAATATATGGACGAATACTCTCACCCAATGCTTTCACATATTGGGGATCGTCATAAAAGGCCTCCTTGAATTTCACTTCAAGTTGTGGATACTTACTCTGCCACACTTCTTTCGCTTTCTCGATCACCGTTTCGGTGGTTGACATGGCGTATTGAGGATAAAGTGGTATCAGGAAGATCTCCTCCAGATCCGGATTCTTTTCCATCAATTCATCAAAACCGGCTTCAATTGAAGGGTTACCGTAACGCATTCCCATGGCGATCGGCACATTCTCTCCCAGTCTTTTTTGAAGTTTATCGATCACCTGCTGTGTGATCACGATCAAAGGAGATCCCTCATCCCACCAGATCAGTTCATAAGCTTCTGCAGATTCTTTGGGGCGAATAGGTAAGATGATCCCTTCCACAAGTGCCTTTCTGATCGGGGTTGGGAAATCGATCACTCTTTTATCAGTTAAAAACTCTCTCAGGTACACTTTCAGGTCGGCCGGTTCATAACTGTCCGGTGACCCAAGGTTTACCAATAAAATGCCTGTTTTAGATTGTTCCATGCCAGATTTTAGTATAAGTTTAGTGTACAGTTGCGCAATAACATTGTTTAATGTGAAGATATTATGAAATCAGATTCAGTTACCTCCGTATTGATCGTCGGTTGCGGATGGGTTGGGAAAAAACTTGGTCAGTACCTCAGTGATAATGGGTATAAGGTCTATGGAACCACCAGATCTAAACAAAATTTTTCCGGAATCAAAGAACATAATATCACGCCCGTAAAGCTTCAGCTTTCGATCGATAAAATACAAAATATTGAGCTTCCTAAAGTAAATTCAGTTGTTATATCTATTTCACCGGGGCGGGGTGAGAACAGAAATACATATCCTGATATCATCCGCCAGCTCGGCGAGCTTTGGAAGGAAACCAACACACAGGTGATCATGTATAGTTCCACCGGAGTGTATGGAAACGCAAAAGGTTTGATCAATGAAAACCATACCAAACCAGACCCCAAGAATGGCAACGTTATATGTGCTGCTGAAGGTGAACTCTGTAAGGCTTTGAGTGATGCTGTAATACTTCGACTGGCGGGTTTGTACGGTGAAGACCGTCATCCTGTGAAGTATCTGGCCGGCCGTGAGAATGTAAAGAATGGTGAGGCTCCTGTAAATCTGGTCCACCGTGAGGATGTTATTCAGGTCACACAATTAATGATCAAGAATGAGATCCGTTCACAGATCTATAATGTTTGCGGCCCGGTTCATCCCTCAAAGCAGAAAATTTATACCACCATAGCTAATAGACTGGGTATGGATGAACCTGATTTTTTACAGGGTGGAGCCGACTACAAACAGATATCTTCTCAAAAACTGGTCAAGGATCTTGAATATGAGTTCATTCATCCCGATCCAATGAAATATCCAAATTAAACCGTCTTTAACGTCCCTTCTTCTTCCAGCAATTCAAGTGTATTGGTTGCATGACGCAAATGGGGGATCACAATACTGCCACCCACTATCAAAGCTACGTTCATGGCATCCACGATCTCAGCTTTGGTTGAACCGGTTTTTGCACATTGCTCGAGGTGATAATCAATGCAATCGTTGCAGCGAAGCACGGCAGAAGCAACCAAGCCCAGAAGCTCCTTGGTTTGTTTCGGAAGCGCCCCATCCCGGTAAGTGTTGGTATCCATATTGAAAAAACGTTTGATCCCCAGGTGATCCAGATCCATCACTTTTTCGTTCATGATCTCACGTTCTTCTCTGAATTGATCTAATCGGTTTTTATCGGACATATTAGGGTTGATTATTTTTGGCTTGTTATTGTCTGCTTAAAATAGAGAGTTTTTAGAGGGAATGTGGTGTTGAATTTTGTAATTAAGATTGAGACGTACCTGAATTCACATGCTGAGTGTAATTCCTTCTAAAAGCATTTTGAATCCTCTGACTCTTAACTATCTTCTTATGCTTAGAAGATTTATAAATAAGGTTCAATGTTCTGGAAAAAGAAGGAAGCTAAACATAAACTGGTCGTTATCGGTGACAGCCTGTCTCAGGGTTTTAACAACGGTGGCATTTACCGTACAGACATCAATTTCCCATCCTTCATCCACAGGTGTTTTGAACCCAAACCTGATTTTGATCAACCCATTTTTACGGCTCAGGCCGGTATACCTCTGAATATAGAAGTCATTGTTCGAGGACTTTCGGAAAAATACGGAGATGAAATTGATCTGACCGAGGCGCTATCAGCTTCGAAATATATGTTCACAACCTTCAAGCGGATCAAAAAATACTGGGAAGGTGGCATGAAGGATCTGTCGGTTGAAAGAACCACTCCCTATCATAATCAATCGATATGGGGATTCAATATCAGTGATTCCTGGACTGTCACAGAAAAGAACAGCCGTGAATACATCCTTAATAACAAGGAATCGTTTACCGTATTCAATATGCTGCCGGAGCATGCTAAATTTACCACAGCCCGCCTGGTGCTTAATCCAACACTGAACCCGGAGTACGAAAACCGCTCTCAGATCGATAATGCTCACATATTAGCAGAAGATGGTGGTATCGAAAATCTGATCGTATGCCATGGTCACAATAACATACTTGCTGCCGTCACAGACCTGAAAGTCATTTGGACGGAAGATGAGGATGACCTTGAGGCGTTTCCGGGTCACCGAAACTATACGGTATACCGGCCGGAGCATTTTGAGCAACAATACCGAAAACTGGCTGAAAAGATCTCGAAATTAGGAGCTCGTCGGGTGTTTGTGCCAACGATCCCCTACGTGACCATCCCACCCGTAATTCGTGGCGTAAATTCCGATCTTTCAAGTCAACGTCTGGGTTATTTTGATTACTACACCCGCTTTTGGATCTGGGATGAAGACTTTCATCCCGATAAACATCCCTACCTTACCAAAGAACAGGTCATTGAACTCGACTTTACAATTGACGCTTACAACAAGATCATCAAATCCATTGCTGAAGAGTACGGCTGGACAGTTGTCCCGATCGCTAAGAATGTAGCCGGACTTGCCCACAGGCGACTTGGAGGCGAGTTAGTTCGCGATCTTCCTAAAGGACTAGGTGATGCCCTGCTTGCCAGAGAATCCACAAAACACCTGGTGGATGAATCCGGCAACATCAAGCTAACCACTGATTTCATCCGGCTCAACGAGGAAGGAAAGATCTACAAAGGTGGTATTTTCAGCCTGGATGGACTACACCCTACCACCATCGGTTATGGATTAATGGCCAATGTGTACATCAAGACCATGGCCCGCGCCGGAGTGAAATTTGAGCGAGGCATTGACTGGAATGAAGTCGTTGCTGAAGATACCCTCGTCAACGATCCACCTATTTTACTTGCCGAACTACGAATGGTACTAAGAATGCTTGCCATGAATCATCAGGAACGCATCTTCAGCGTCAGTAAGAACATACTCAGTCAGGTTATGGAGATCGTTTCACCCCGCCAACACGACTAAAAATACGCCTCCCTTTATATTTCTATAGCTTTCTTATTTTAATTTAGATTTATTCTACATAAGCTTTGATTCCGTCTAAAAAGCTCCTTAACTTAGAATTGTTCTAAATAATAACTCTAACCATATCATATCAATTTTCTTCTCAGATGAAACTCTCTAATATATTATTACTTCCGATATTAGCTCTTTCTCTTTTTTCCTGCGATAATAATAACGAACCAAATATAGACGCTCCTGCCACTTATGAGTTTACCCGAAACGGTGAATCATCTGTATCATTTACCGGTCAAACCACCCGGATACAAATGGCCGCAGAGTTGACTTCCGCCATGCTGGATTTTGACAATTCCACTGAAACGCTGCTCCTGGAAATGTATCGTAATGAAACTGCTAATGGTGGTGATGCCGATCCATTTCAGAATCCGGATCTGAATGATGCCACCAAAAATATAAAAGGCAAAGTAGCTGCCTCCACTGATTATTTTGCTTCCAACACTCAGATGAGTGCCGATATCAAAAATGAATTTGAAAGCTGGATCAGCGCTCAGGTCAATGAAGTATTTCCTAATGAAAATACCCTGGCAGCCCCCGGTCAGCCCGGACAAATTGCTGATGGTTCATCTACACGGTATGTAAACGGAAAAGGTTTTGAATACAATCAACTGGTGGGCAAAAGCCTCATCGGTGCTTTGATGGCCGACCAAATGCTAAATAACTATTTAAGTACTTCGGTATTGGACGCCGGAACGAACCGCGAAGATAATAATGAGGGAACTCTCGCTGAAGGCTCCAATTATACCAACATGGAACATAAGTGGGATGAAGCCTACGGATACTTATTCGGAAATGCTGACAATCCTGCAAATCCTACCATCGGTGAGGGTAGTGGTTTTCTGAATACCTATCTTGGGCGGGTTGACGGTGACGATGATTTTGCCGGAATTGGACAGGAAACCTACGAAGCTTTTATTCTTGGACGAGCCGCCATTGAGGCCGGAGCTTATGATGTTCGTGATGAACAAGCACAGATCATTCGGGAAAATATCTCAACTGTGATCTCGGTAAGAGCTGTCTACTATCTGCAGTCCGGGAAAGCAGCCCTGGAGCAATCCAATCCTGATTTTGGAGCAGCTTTTCACGATCTTTCTGAAGCTTATGGGTTTATGTATAGCCTGAAATTCAGCCGTGTTCCAAATTCTGATAGTCCCTACCTTTCTTCTGAGGAAATTGATGCAATGTTAGCTCAGTTAGAGGATGGAGAAGGACTTTGGGATGTTGAAACCAGCACGTTGGATCAAATGTCTGAAACGATTGCGGCTCAATTTGATTTCACAGTAGCACAAGCCGCTAATTAAAACCATTTTTATAATAAAGCTGGCATTAAGAAAAATTGCCAGCTTTTTTGTTTTAAACCATTTTTGCCATGAAGAAATATGCCATTCTGTTATTAACTGTTTTCTTTCTATGGAGCTGTACGAATAACGGCCCTTCAGGCCCCAACCCGGATGATTTTGATCGAGAAGCAATTTTAGTGAACTGGGCTGATAATATTATCATCCCTTCATTTACTGATCTATCAGAGGCGACTGACCAACTCCATACCTCGGCTGAAACTTTTTCAGCCTCCCCTACCCAGCAAAATCTAAACACCCTTCGAAACTCCTGGGAAAATACTTATCTCGCATTTCAGCATGTTTCTATGTTTGAGATGGGAGAAGCCATGCAGCTTCGTTTTCGGGATAATCTGAATATATACCCAACCGACACAACTGAGATCAAACAGAATGTCAGTGAAGGGGGGTATGATCTAACACTTCCTTCTTTAAATGACAGTCAGGGCTTCCCTGCACTGGATTATCTGATCCATGGTCTCGGTGATAATGACATTGAAATACTATCATATTACACCACCAACATTGATGCCCAAAACTATCGCACTTACCTGACAGACCTGACCCTGCGAATCGATACTCTAACTGATCAGGTCTTAAACAGCTGGACATCAGGATATCGGGATGAATTTGTAAGTAACTCTGGAAACGGAGCTAATTCTTCACTCGACATGATGGTAAATGATTATATCTATTATTACGAAAAACACTTGCGCGCGGGCAAGATCGGCATTCCGGCCGGTGTTTTTTCCGGTTCGCCATTAAGCAGTCATGTTGAGGCTTATTACAGTGAAGGCTTTTCTAAGGCTTTATTCAATGAAGCATTGTCAGCGAGTATCAATTTCTTTAATGGCACTCACTTTGAAGGAGAAGCTGATGGTCAAAGTCTGGATGATTACCTGGATTATCTCAATACCATGAAAGATGGTGCTGACCTCACATCCATCATAAATAGCCAGTTTCAGGATGCAAAAAATGAAGCTCAGACTTTGAACGATAACTTCGCTGTTCAGGTAGAATCTGATAACAGCCTCATGCTTTCAACATACGATGAGCTTCAGCGGAATGTCGTCAACCTGAAAGTGGATATGCTTCAGGCATTGAATATCAATGTAGATTATGTGGATGCCGACGGTGACTAAGGCGTGAATAATTCTTCCATTCGCACATATTTTTCCGGTACCAAGAATGCTGCTCCATTAGCCGTTTTCCGAATCCAGTTTGGGATCCTGATGTTTTGGAGCATCATTCGTTTTGCGGCAAACGGCTGGATTTCTAAACTTTACATAGAACCGCAATTTTTCTTTTCCTACTACGGCTTTGAATGGGTTCAGCCTTTGGGTGAATGGACCTATCTGATTTTTATCATTTGCGGGCTCGCCTCTTTATTTGTAGCCATAGGCTTCAAATATAGATGGGCAATTATCATTTTTTTCCTCAGTTTCACTTACATCGAGCTGATGGATAAGACCACCTACCTGAACCACTATTACTTCATCAGTATACTCAGTTTTTTAATGATCTTTCTCCCGGCTCACTGCTATTTTTCTGTAGACGCTTGGCAGGATGAAAAGATCCGCTCACAGAAAGTTCCCTCCTGGACCATCGATTCTATCAAACTACTTTTAGGGATCGTATATTTTTATGCCGGTCTTGCCAAACTCAATTCGGACTGGTTATTTGAAGCCATGCCATTGCAGATCTGGTTACCGGCTAAGTACTCTATTCCATTATTAGGTGATCTGCTGCAGCAAACCTGGATGCATTACATCTTTGCCTGGAGTGGCGCCATTTACGATCTGTCTATTCCGTTTCTGCTGTTATATAAACGAACCAAGCCTTTTGCATTTATTTTGGTGGTTGTATTCCACGTTATGACCAGGGTGCTTTTCCCGATCGGTATGTTTCCATATATAATGATCGCCAGTGCCCTTATCTTTTTTGACTCTGCATTACATAATAAGATCCTGGAAAAACTTTCAGAATGGCTTAGGATCAGTAAATCCTATTTTGATAACGGTGCTGTTTACGAATTTCCAAAGACCTGGCTCCGTAATGCCTCCATGGGTATCATATCAGCATTTTTTATTCTTCAACTTTTGATCCCCTTTCGGTACCTACTCTATCCGGGTGAATTGTTCTGGACTGAGGAAGGGTACCGATTTTCATGGCGAGTGATGCTCATGGAAAAAGCCGGGTATGCAAATTTCAAGGTTGTTGATCCTGAAAATGATCAGCGTTTCTATGTTGATAATACGCAGTTTCTGACCCGCTTCCAGGAAAAGCAGATGTCCTCGCAGCCGGATTTTATTCTGGAATATGCACACTTCCTTGAAGATCATTATCAGGAACAAGGCATCAAAGATCCAGAAATATATGCTGAAAGCTACGTTGCCCTCAATGGGCGGCGAAGTCAACCTTATGTAGACCCAAACGTTGATCTAACAGAGATCGAACCCTCATTTAAACACCGAACCTGGTTACTCCCATTTGATGACGAAATTAAAGGCCTTTAGTTTATTACTGTTCACAGGAATCTGGTGCTTCCCTGCTTTTGCCCAGCATCAGATCTCAGGGTATGTGATCAATGCGGAATCCAAGGAACCCATTGAATCAGTTGAGATATATGATAATAATGCGGGTAAGTCCTATAGTACGAATGAGGAGGGTTATTTCGAGATCAATGACCTGCCATATGGAACCTATTTTCTGTTTTTCTACAAATTGGGGTATGAAGTAGAACAACGGCCCATCATTTTGGATACCCAAAACGCCAACATCTACATTGAACTCAGAAAATTATCCAGGGAAATGTCTGAGGTGGCCATCATTGAGCAAAAAGAGCAAGTATTTGCCATGCAGCGCTTGCGTGAAGTGGAGGGCACAGCCATCTTTGCAGGCAAGAAGAATGAGGTCATCAATCTGGATCAGATGATTGTAAATACATCCTCCAATAATGCCCGGCAGATCTACAGCCAGATTTCAGGATTGAACATATTTGAATCAAATGATGCAGGACTCCAACTGAATATCGGTGGACGTGGCTTGGACCCAAATCGTTCTTCCAATTTTAATACCCGCCAAAACAACTATGACATCAGTGCGGATGTGTTAGGCTACCCTGAAAGTTATTACACCCCTCCAGCCGAGGGCATAAAAGAGATACAGGTCATACGCGGAGCGGCTTCCCTGCAGTATGGTACTCAGTTTGGTGGTCTCGTCAATTTTAAAATGAAAACTCCTGAAAGAGATAGAAATATAGAACTCATATCTCGTCAATCTCTTGGATCTAATGCTCTTTTTACCTCTTTCAACAGCCTGAGTGGTTCAATCGGTAAGATCGGATATTATGGGTATTTCAATTATAAGCAAGGAAATGGTTTTCGCCCCAATTCAAATTTCGATTCTCAGAATGCCTATATCTTCAGTGATTACAAGCTGGGTAAAAACACAACCATCAGTGCTGATTTTACTTACCTGTACTACCTGGCACAGCAGCCGGGTGGCTTAACAGATGCTCAGTTTTACCGGGACCCAACCATTAGTAATCGTACCCGGAACTGGTTTGAAGTGGATTGGAAACTGGCCTCTCTAAAATTAGAGCACCGATTTTCTTACAAAACCCGACTAAGCGTATTGACCTATGGCCTTGATGCCTCCAGGAAATCTGTCGGATTCCGTACAAACCGAGTCTCTCAGGAAGATGACCTTGATGCCCCCCGCGACCTCATTCTTGGAGATTTCAACAATTGGGGTACTGAAATACGTTTCCTGAATCGCTATGAGATCGGTTCCATGAGTTCTGTTTTCCTGATCGGTTCCAAATATTATCAGTCTAACAATGAATCCGTCCAGGGGCCGGGTACCGCAAGTTCAGAAGCTGACTTTTCTCTTGGTGACCAACAGTTTCCTAATTACCCCAACCAATCTGATTTCACCTTTCCAAACCGCAATGTGGCTGTGTTTGGGGAGAACATATTCTATTTAAAGGATAACCTTTCGATCACACCGGGATTTCGCTTCGAATATATCAATACAAGAAGTGAAGGGACTTTTAAACGCATCAATTTCGATCTTGCCGGAAATCCAATACAAAACGAAACTTTTGAAGACAACCGCGATTTCAAGCGTAGCTTTATTTTATTGGGAACCGGTATCAGTTATCTCCCGAGCTCAAAAACAGAATTTTATGGAAATTTCTCTCAAAACTATCGCTCTGTAACTTTCAATGATATTCGCATTGTCAATCCAACATTTCAGGTTGATCCAGACATTACAGATGAAAGCGGATTTACAACCGACTTTGGGATCAGGGGTCGTTTTAATGAATCTGTTTCATATGATATCGGGGGTTTTGGTTTATTGTATGATAACCGAATTGGTGAGGTTCTGAGAGCAGAAACCCGCCAGAATACAGAAGGAGAACTGGAGGAAACAGGCCGTGTTGTCCGTTACCGTGGAAACATCGGGCAGGCATTTATGTATGGCATTGAAAGCCTGATCGAATTAAATCTATTGCCGATACTAGGATATGATTCACCGGATAAAAAACTTAGCTTTTTTGCCAATACGGCTCTGACCCGATCGGAATACCTCAATTCAGACATTCCAGGTATCGAAGGTAATAATGTAGAGTTTGTCCCCTTTTTGAATCTTAAAACGGGATTCAACATTGGTTATAAAGATTTTGTTGGGAGTCTGCAGTACACCTATGTAACCAGGCAGTTCACGGATGCTTCTAACGCAGAGCAAAATCCCTTTGATAACCAAAGTGGCATCCGGGGTGAAATACCTGCATATGATGTTCTGGATCTTTCCTTTTCCTATAACTGGAATAGGGTAACGCTTGAATCAGGCATCAATAACGTTTTGCACAACTGGTATTTTACACGACGTGCAACAGGTTATCCCGGCCCCGGCATTATCCCATCCCCCCCACGTACCTTTTATCTTACTTTGGAGCTTAAGATCGGAAGTTAAATTCTGAGCAATTTCCTGCCCATTCAAAACAAATTATTTTCCTTATCTTTAATCCATTCATCAAAATTATTCTAAAACTATTCATGAAGTACCTACTAATATCTGTGGCAGCCATGCTGGCTGTTTCCTGTAACTCCACACCTGAAAAAGAAACTTACAACCCGGAATCTGACTCACTCAAGTACGAGCAGGAAGTTCACCTCCGGAATGTTCAACAGCTCACTTTTGGTGGCGACAATGCTGAAGCTTACTGGAGCTACGACAGTGACAAACTGATCTTTCAATCCAACAATCCGGAATGGGGAGTGGAGTGTGATCAGATCTTCACGATGGATATTTCTGAAAAAGAACCCGGATTTGAGCCAACCATGATCAGTACCGGAAATGGCCGGACTACCTGTGCGTACTTCCTGCCGGGAGATTCAACCTTTGTGTATTCTTCAACCCACGAGTCTGGCATGGAATGTCCTACCCCTCCCGAGCGCGGAGAAGCAGGTGCCTACGTTTGGCCCATCTATGATACCTACGATATTTATAAAGCTGACATGAATGGTAACGTCATTGCAAAACTCACCGATGAACCGGGTTATGATGCTGAACCTACTGTTTCTCCCAAAGGTGACAAGATCGTTTTTACGTCAGACCGTTCCGGAGATCTGGAGTTATACATTATGGACACCGACGGTTCCAACGTGATACAGATAACCGACGAACTCGGTTATGATGGCGGCGCTTTCTTCTCGCCTGATGGCACTCAGCTGATCTTCAGGGCCTCACGACCTCAGACTGAGGAAGAAGTCACAAAATACAAGTCATTACTGGATGACGGTCTGGTGGAACCGACTAACATGGAGCTCTTTATTGTAAATGTAGACGGTACCGGATTACGACAGATCACCGATCTCGGCAATGCCAACTGGGCTCCTTATTTTCATCCATCCGGAGAGAAAGTGGTATTCTCCTCAAATCATCAGTCGCAACGTGGCTTTCCATTCAACATCTTCATGATCAATGTGGATGGAACCGGACTTGAACAGGTCACCTTTGATGAACAATTTGATTCCTTTCCGATGTTCTCACCGGATGGCAAGAAGATCGTGTTCTCATCCAATCGAAATAACGGCGGTGACCGATCTACCAACGTCTTTGTGGCTGACTGGGTGGATTAGTCACATTTTCGGATCTTACGAATTTGATCAAAAAGCACGGTTTTCTAAGCTGTGCTTTTTTAATAGGACCACTTTAACCTAAAGTAAATGCCGTTCGGGGTATCGGTCAGATCAGTAAAGACGGCCCCCTTTAGAAGCTGAGCCAGGATCAAAAGATCGATATTCTCGGAAAGGGAGCGGGTAAACTGGGGGATCAGGATGATCATCTTCCGATCAAAGCTCCCCATAATTCCACCGGAAATACTTGTTAAAGGATTTACCTGATAGGCTCCATTCAGGAAGTACCCTGTTTCCGCAATAAAAAGATCGGATGCACTGGGCGGTCTGGTTAACTGTGCCACCGGATTCAGGGATCGGCTCCATCCCCCGTTATACAATAATTCGGCAGAGCCATATACCCCATTCTGAAACATATAATCTGCTCCTACCGTGGAGGTGATATGTCCGGTTTCATCAAAGAAATTATCTCTGGGGTGAAAATACGTGAACTCACCCCTGAATCCTGCATTCTTAAGATATCCGCTCCATCCGGCTCCTACGGCCAGTTCTTCAAAATAATTTCCTACAATGAATTGCAGATCATACTCTCCGGCATTTCCGCGGACCATTCCGGCTATAACCGACTCATCAATGCCATTCCCCAAACGGTAACCGGCCTCCACACTGGATGCATAACTCCACGAATAAGATGCATAAAAAGCATCTGTACCCGGACGCTCTTCATAATCAAAATCGAGATAGGCGTAGGCGTTGAACAGGTCGTTGGGATTCCACACCATGGTCTTTCCCCAGTTGATCCGCTGGCGACCTGCATGCAGTTCCCACGGTCCGTTGATATAAGATACGTGCAGGCGATCAATGGCGGTATTTAACACGGTGTTGTCCGTATCGATCCAGGTGTGACTCAGATCGAAGTATCCGCGATCGTTGGATAGAAAGTCACCATAACCCGGTGAATTATTGACCGTCCAGCCGTTAAAGAGGCGTGTTCTGGCATCTGCCCTGATCTCAAATTTTTCCCCCAGGCCAAAACGGCTTTCAATGCGATGATGCAGGATGTTATCGTACCTTAGTGTTCCAAGATCATTGCTCAGGCTAAAAACACCGAGCTCTTTCACGTATCCTCTGAGGTCAGCCTCAATATTTTGGGACTGAATGGTTGTTGGAACCAGCAAAATCAGAATCAGAATAACTAAGCCAAATCCAAAACGCCTCGACGTTACTTCATAAGCTCCTACTTCATATTTAAAAATATGTTCGTTCATAATTCCATATTCAAACTAAACACTGATCACTGCTTACTGTTTACTGTTTACTGTTTACTATCCACTGTCCACTGTTCTCTCTTCATCCGAATCAATTTTCCCATCCACAAGTGTAATGACCCGCCTCGCTCTATCGATCACCCTTTGGTCATGAGTCGAAAATATGAACGTCATATCCTCCACCTCATTCAATTCCGCCATCATATCCAGTAATTCGGCTGTGGAAACAGAATCAAGATTGGCCGTCGGTTCATCAGCCAGGACAAAATCGGGTTTGGATGCCAAAGCCCTGGCCACTGCTACCCTCTGCTGCTGTCCTCCTGATAATTCTGAGGGACGTTTATTGATCTTGTCTTTAAGACCAACTTCCTCTAAAAGCTCTATACTTTTTTCACGGCATTCTTTTGCCGGCCTTCCCTGCATCTGCATGATGAACGACACATTCTCGAGGGCAGTAAGAACCGGGATCAAATTAAAGGATTGAAATACAAACCCAATATGATTGAGCCTGAAGTTGATCAACTCACGGTCAGAAAGGGTGCTGATGTCTGTCCCTCTGATAAAGGCTTTCCCCCCGGTCGGTTCATCCAGGCCACCAATGATATTCAATAGGGTGGTTTTACCTGAACCGGATGGGCCGACAATGGCAGTGAATTCACCTTTTTCAATGGTAAGATCCACACCGTTCAGGGCATGAACCGGTACCTGATCCGGATTATATACTTTGGTCAACCCTTCTGTTCGTATTACAGACATGTTATTTCCGTTCTGTGTTGGCATTAAATTTCACTATAAACATCCGTTTAAACATCTCTAACCTTTAGTTAAATTTTCGTATTGCTTCAACAGGTCTCAATTGAAGTGCCCGCCAGGCCGGATACAGTGCCGAGATCAAGGCTGCTACAGCCACAAAAAGCACAATATTCAAATAGTATTTCAAAGCCAGTGATGGATAGATCATGGTTGTAAAACCCCATCCTTCCAGTCCCTCAGAAAAAGCACTGAGGTCGATCCCGCTAGCCCCAAAATATGTGATCGTTAACCAACCGAGAAGCAAACCTACCGGTGATCCAACCAGGGTCAGGAACACCGTCTCAAGCATGACCATACTAAAGGTTCGGCTTTTATTCATACCAATAGCACGCAGCATACCAAGTTCGCGGGTTCGCTCCATCACGGCCATCAGCATAGTATTGATGATGCTAAAGATCAGACCAATGATGATTATGATCATCACCAAATACAGGGACAGATCCTGCATATCAAAAACATACCTTAAATCCGGGGCGATCTCCCTCCAGCTTTTCACCTCAAGGTCCGGATTCGAATCCTGAAGCTGTTCAGCAAGTACACCGGCTGTCATCAGATCGTCTGTATCAATACGGATGTTATGGGTTAAGTTTTTCCCTCCTAAAATACGGTTCAGATCGGCTTTATTGACCACCACGAAGTTCTCATCAAACCGGCTATCAAAACTGTCAAAAATGCCGGCTACCCGGAACGCACCAGCCGTGAGGTCTCCACTTACATCCTGAAAACTTAATACCATTCGGGAGCGCAACTCCAGGCCAAGTCTTTCGGCCAAGTCATCTCCAATCAGTATCTGATTTCGATTTTCAGCTTCCGGAAAGTCTCCCTCTTCCAGATACCCTTTAATGGAACGCACCGAAACAGAGGTGTCATTCTCAATATCCATACCCCATATTGTGACCCCAAAACTGTTTCGCGCACTTTGCGCCAGTCCGGTTGCCACACTTTTACCCGATACCTCATCCACATCCGGGTTTACCTGCAGTGTTCTTATTAGGTTCTCAGCATTCGGGATGGCATAATTCGGATTGTATAGATCTTCAAACTCCGGATACATGATCTGAACATGACCCACCGTCAAATTTATCTGTCCCTTGATATAATCATTCAGCATTCCATTAAAAAAACCGGTGGCAAAGATACCGGCCCAGGTTCCAAGCAGCACGGTGATGATCACTACACCACTTCGTGTGGGATTTCTCCAGACATTCTTCCAGCCAAGTTTCAGGATATATTTCAGCATATCAGGACCTCATCGCTTTAACAGGATTCAACCGACTGGCTTTAAGAATAGGTATGAGGCAAAAGATCAGGGTGATCACAAAAATGATGATGGCCTGAGAGTAGAATAGTGAAGGTTCAAGTGAAAACTGAAGGACCGGTTCCATACCGAATGTCTCAATAACCTGTGCCATGTCTCCACTGTCTGACAAACGGATCGGATTTATGTGGAAGTAGTATGAAATTGGATAGGAGGCAACAATACCAACGAGTGACCCTGCCATGGCCATGAGTAAGACCTCAAAGGCCAGCATCATCGCAATTGCAAACCTTGATGTTCCTACCGATATCATCACACCGAATTCGTAAGTGCGTTCCGTGATCATCATGAGAACGGTTCCCAGTATTCCAAAACCAACAACCACATACAATATCATGATAATGATTAACCCACTGCCCCGATCCGACTCAATGGCCTGAACCAACTCAGGCATCAGTTCCTTCCAGTCCATGACCTCATAATCCTCGCTCGATAAATAACCCGATAGTATCTTTGTAACCGATTCTGCGTCATCAGAATCCTCAATAATAAGTGAGATCCCAGTAAGTCTGTCGGGAGCGGCTAAAAAGAACTGAGCCGTTCCGAGTGGCATCATAACCAGGCTTTTATTCATTTCCGGATTTGGAAACCGCACGGTTCCTTTCACTTCGTATAATCCGGCTGCGCTTTGTCCTCTGAATCCCTGCCCGATCATCACAAGGCTGTCTCCTACCTGTAGCTCAAGTCTCTGCACCAAGTCGGTTCCCAAAAGGACCGATCGCTCATTTAAATCTTCAAAATAGGAACCTGTAACGATCCGGTTTTGAGGATCACTTAAAGACCTTTCTTTTTCAGGATCTATGCCGATGACCATAGCGGCTCGGCTTTGGTTCTCTCCTGCTACCAAAGCGTAGGATTCAATTCTTGGAACTGCTTTTGTAATGCCGGGAGTTTGGGCAATGATCTGGAACAGTGTGTCTGAAGAAACCAACGTGTTTTCGAGTGTCTTGTCGTCCCAGTACCCTTTTTGATGTATTTGTACATAACCGGTAAAGATGCCGACCGTATTTTCGATCATCTGCTCATAGGAACCTTCGTTCATCGTCCTCATAACTGACGAGAGCATGACGGCCACAATAATTGATAGCATCGTTATGAACGTGCGCCTCTTATTCCGCCAGATATTCCGCCAGGCTAATTTTAGATATAACATGTTCGTTTTTCAGTGAGCAGTTAACAGTGATCAGTAAACAGTTTTACATATGTTTTAAAAAATTCTGTAAGGATTTTGGATTTAATGGCTCTTACAATGTAATCCATCATTAATTCTAAAAAAGCATATGCATTTGCAATTCGGGTTGTTAAAGGATATCAATTCTTAAGTAAAGAATAACGTTAATTTATGCTTTCAAAACAGTTACTTCGATGTGGAACCAGTATTGGCGCAAATATATCTGAAGCCAATGGTGCCATTTCAAAAGCTGATTTTTCATCTAAAATTTCCATTGCATACAAAGAATCTTTAGAAACAAAGTATTGGCTAAACCTATTGTATGATACTGATTTTATAAATTCTAAGACGTTTAATAGTATGCATGACGATGCAGATGAACTTTGCAGAATTCTATTTTCCATATTAAAAACGACTAGGATTAGCAGTTAGCAGTTAGCAGTTAGCAGTTAGCAGTTAGCAGTTAGCAGTTAGCAGTTAGCAGTTAGCAGAAGCTGGCCGAACTGGATTCAACAATCAAGTTATAATATACTTTGGGTACTGATCACTGTTCACTGATAACTGATCACTGAACTCTTCTCATATTCTGCACGCTAAAGAATCTTTCAGAGATGTTTTCATTGAATTCCATAGATCTGTATTCAAGTATTGTCATATGGCCTTCTTTATCCATTGGGATCATTTCCATGCGTGAGGGTATCTGCCGCCCGTTAAAATCCTTCACATCCATGCCATTCATCACATTGATCAATTCCCCGAATTCATCATAAAACTCTGCTCTTAATTCGATGTATTCTTCCTTTGAGATCCACACATCCACTCTCGTCCATACAACCGGGGCATCCGGTTTGGGGGTCATTTCGATCTTATAGCACTCGTACCCCTGAATCGTTTCTTCCCCAACCAGTTCATGCTCATAATCTGTCACAGCAGACGATTCACGAACCAGGTCATCATTGGTGAAATCAGAGCCCATCCATGACTGCATCATCATTGATGGTGGCATTTTTATGGTTCTTCCCACATTCGGGATCCAGTTCCAAATTTCGTTACCTCGTTTAAGAAAAGCGGTACCCCTATCGCGGGCAGGGGCTGTGATCAAGATCATTGAGTATTCTGAACCGCGACTCCAGCTCTTCATGGATACTTCCCGACTCCAATCCGGCCTGACAATAGTCATGGTAACCTCGGCTTCCAGCGATTCCCCCCGCATTTTTTCATCCATTTTCTTCACGATCTCGGATGCATTCTGTGCCAAAACTGTTCCCGAAAGAAGCAGTAAAAACAGTGAAAGTAAACAGGCTTTGGATTTGGATAGTATCATATTGACCTCCCCGGTTATTTAACCAAAACTAAGGTCAAAAGAAAATACCTGAAACACGTGAAGTTAAGGTGAAGAGCTACACCTTCATCCTATTTATCCAGGGCATTGGCTGCTTTAGGAGAGTAAACAAGATCCAGAAAATTTTGAAGGATCATTGAGCCGACACTTCCTGATTTTTCCGGGTGGAATTGAACCCCAATAAAATTATCCTTGGCAACTATTGCTGAAAAGTTGTTGATATAATTACAGGTAGCTAAAGTATGCTCACTTACAGGCGCGTAGTAACTATGCACAAAATACAGGTAGTTTTTTTCGATCAGATTTTTAAGGATAGGATGTTGTCCTGTGCTTTTTAATTTATTCCAGCCCATGTGCGGAACCTTGGCTTTAGACTCATCAAATTTTTTCAATGAACCGGGAATGATCCCAAGTCCTGCCGTATCCCCTTCTGATGAATTTTCATACATCAACTGCATTCCGACACAGATACCGAGTACCGGTTTTTTCGTGTTCTTCAGCCATTCATCCACCCCTTTTTCCTTGAGTGACTCCATGGCAGCACCGGCATGTCCGACACCCGGAAATATTACAGCTCTTGCACTTTCAAGTTCTTCAGGTGTCTCAGCAAAAAAATATCGTGCTTCAAGCCGCTCCAGGGCATTGGCCACTGAAGCTGTGTTACCGGCTTTATACTTGATGATAGCGATCATATGTAATCTACAGCGTCCCTTTTGAACTTGGGACCAGATTTTTTATGCGCCCGTTCTGTTCTATAGCCATCTTTAAAGACCGGGCGAGACCCTTAAAGCAGGCTTCAATTTTGTGGTGGTCATTTTTACCTGAAAAGCTAACATGTAATGTCGCCTTCAAGTTCATTGCCAGGCTATAAAAAAAATGCTCAACCATTTCTGTGGGGAAGTCTCCAACATATTCTCTCTTGAAGTCTCCTTCGAACACCAGATATGGCCGGCCTGACAGGTCAATAGCCACGGTAGCTTGCGTTTCGTCCATTGGTAACACGAAACCATAACGCTCAATTCCCATCTTGTTTCCCAGGGCTTTAGTGATCACTTCGCCCAATGCAATGGCTACATCTTCAATGGTGTGGTGCTCATCAACTTCAAGGTCCCCCTCGCATTTCAGGTTCATATCGATCAAACCATGCCGGGCGATCTGATCCAGCATGTGATCAAAGAAGTTTAATCCGGTTGAGATATCTGCCTTACCCGTGCCATCCAAATTTACATCTATGCTGATATTCGTCTCATTCGTTTTTCGCTGAATACTTGCCTTACGCGCTTTCCGGATGATAAACCCGATCACAGGCTCCCACTCCTTTGAAGTGATCAATACTTCTTCCTTTTTGAGAAGTTTAAGCTTCCCTTCATCTTCAGTGATAACCAGATCTGCATCCCCTTTTTCAACAAACGAGATCCCTTCCTGTTCCAATACCAACCTTTGCTGAGATGAAATGGCATCCGTTGGAATATGCAGGTCACGTCCCCCACCCACAATTTGTTTTAAGACAGAAATGGTATTTGGACGGAATATGAACGTTTCGGAAGGGTCGTTCAGTGCGTTTTTGGTAATTGAGATCAACATGGTTAAGCCTCTTAGGCGGACAAGTCGTCCATTTTTGATATTTAAAGCTGATATTATTTAATAAAATAATCGTATTGAACGCGGATGACACAGATTCAGCGGATTACCACTGATGAGTAAATTTTATATCTGCGGGTATCTATAAAATCAGCATCATCCGGGTTCCATACCGTTGTATCCACTATTGAATATTCTTTAATGCAGCGAAGAACCGGTCGCTTTCCACGGACGTTCCTACAGTCAATCTTAAACAATCTTCGCAATGGGGTTCATTTCCCCGATACCGAATGATCACGCCCTCATCAGCCAGTTTCTTATACACCTCCATGGCATCATCGATCCTGAACAACACAAAATTGGCATCGGTTGGGTACACGCGTTTAACCTGAGGAAAAGTAATCAGCTTACTGATCACCCGTTCCCTTTCTTCTAACACAGCATTGATATTTTTCTGAAGATTATCCAGATTAGAGAATGCCTGATTCGCTTTTTGAGCCGTCAGTTTGTTGATGTTGTATGGCGCCTTCACCTTCAAAAAGTAGGATATGATCTCCGCATCAGCCAGGGCAATTCCCAGCCTTATGCCCGCTAACCCAAATGATTTCGACATAGTTTGCAGCACCACAAGGTTGTTATAGTCAGTGAGATTTCCCACTAAACTGGCCTGAGTACTGAAATCAACATATGCCTCATCGATCACTACGATCCCTTCAAATTCATTGAGCACCTGCATGATGTCATCAATATCCAGGCTGTTGGCTGTAGGATTGTTGGGAGAACAAATAAAGATCATTTTGGTCTCGGGTTGAACCGCTTCAAGGATCTTATCAGGCTGAAGCTGAAAATTCTCCGTCAAAAGTACTTCATCCACAGCCACATCGTTGATCGCGGCAGATACTTTGTACATACCATAGGTAGGTGGGTTGATGATCACCCGATCTTTCCCGGGCTTACAAAATATCCTGAACAGTAATTCAATGGCCTCATCACTTCCCACACCCACAAACACATTCTCTGTATCCACACCCCGGAATGCTGCGATCTTATCACGCAGTTCGTTCTGATACGGCATTGGATAACGGTTCAGCTCAAGGTCATCCGCGAAAGGAGCACCAAAACTATTCTCGTTGGCATCCAGTAAGATCCCTGAGTCGAAATCATCCCGGGCACTTCTGTAAGGTTTGAGATCACGGATGTTTTCCCTCACCAGGGCACTAACGTCAATTTTTTTCATTCCTAATGATTTATGGTGTACTGCTATATATTATTTCTGCTTTTGAATTGAAACGCGGATGAAGCGCCTTTTACGCATGCCCAAAGATCTAAATTTATATCAGCGATCATCTGCTAAATCTGCGTCATCCTTGTTCTATTCCGGTGTTATTACAACTTCAAATTCAATATTCCTTTATTCACTATTCGATATTCTTCAACCGAAGGCTGACGGCATTTTTATGCGCCTGAAGTTCTTCTAATTCCGCCAGTATTTCCACTGCAGGACCCACATTTTTCAACCCTTCTTCTGTAAGAGATTGCATGGTCACTGATTTCTGAAAAGCGGCCAGATTCACCCCGCTGTACATGCGGGCATACCCATAAGTTGGCAATGTGTGATTAGTGCCGGAAGCATAATCCCCCACACTTTCCGGGGTCAACTGTCCCAGGAAGACCGACCCCGCATTGATGATCTCATCCACATACGATTCAGCTTCTTTCACATTCACAATTAAATGCTCGGGCGCATACTGATTTGAAAACTCAAAAGCCTCATCAAGCGACTTCACCACAAGGCTGAAACTGTTATCCAAAGCCCCGGTTGCCATTTCTTTTCGGGGAAGCTCGTTGAGTTGGGTTTTTAGTTCATGCTCCAATTCATTCATGTCAAAATCTTCAGTGGCTACCAAAACTACCTGACTGTCACTTCCGTGTTCTGCCTGAGACAGCAAGTCGGCTGCAACATAAGCAGGATTGGCTTCAGCATCGGCAATGACCAGAACTTCAGAAGGCCCGGCCGGCATGTCAATACTGATCTGAGCCTCCGAATTTTGAAGGATCATTTTCGCCGCTGTCACATATTGATTTCCCGGCCCAAAGATCTTGTCCACTTTGGGCACACTTTCGGTTCCCACAGCCAATGCTGCCACAGCCTGGGCACCACCGGCTAAAAGTATCGTATTGATCCCGGCTTTCTGGGCAATGTAAATGATCTCCGGTGCCACACTTCCATCTTTCTTGGGCGGTGTTGCTAACACTTTTGTTGTGCAACCCGCGATCATGGCAGGAATAGCCAGCATCATCGCCGTGGAAGGCAGAACGGCGGTTCCACCGGGAATATACAGTCCAACACGTTGGATCGGGCGACTCACTTTTGAGCACCGCACACCCGGCATGGTTTCCACATGCAGGTCCGGTGCCTGCTGGGCCCTATGAAATTGGGAAATATTACTGAACGCAATATCTATGGCCTCTTTGACCGAGGCGTCTATCTGAACCTTAACATCATTTGGATCCAACGTGACCTCATTCAGTTTCACACCATCAAATTGCTCCGTATATCGGATCACGGCAGAATCGCCCTCTTCTTCAACAGCTTCAATTATGGGTTGAACCGTTTGGAATATGGAGCTAAAATCAATTTTTGGCCGCTTCAGCAGCTCTCTGATCTCTTCCGGTGATAATTCAGAATAGTTGTATTTTTTCATTTCTTTGCCTTATAGTTTAAAGCAGGCCTCAGTTTGGCATTCCGTAGCGAAGCGACGGAACGAGTTTCGAATACTTCGATACCTGCCTGCCGGCGAGGCAGGTTCAATATTCCTTGTTCAATGTTCTATAGGATCATACTTTCGATCGGCAACATCACGATATCAGATGCTCCGGCTTCCTTCAGTTCTTCCATTACGGTCCAGAATTTTTCTAACGGGATGACGGTGTGAACCGCAACCATGTTCTCTTCAGCCAATGGCATCACAGTCGGACTTTTCATAGACGGAATGATCTCCTTGATCTTCTCAACCGCTGAATTCGGCGCGTTCATCATAATATAACGACTCTTGGCCGCTTGCTGATAACCATCCATTCTCACCAAAAAGCGTTCGATCAGTTCCTTTTTGCCGGGTGAAAGTTCCTTATTGGTTCGGATCAACTGTGTTTGAGATTCAAGAATGGTATCCAGTTCCACCAATCCATTTGCACGCAGCGTACCACCTGAGGACACCAGATCCACGATCGCATCGGCCACCTCCAGCTGTGGCGCGATCTCAACCGCACCGGAAATTTCGATCACTTTAATATCGATCCCCAGTTCTTCAAAAAACTTACGGGTCAGATTCGGGTAACTTGTGGCTACTTTTTTCCCGTCAAAATCCTTGGGTTTCTTAATATTCCCATTTTTAGGAGCCGCCAGCGATAACCGGCATTTCCCGTAGCCAAGGTCGCGGATCGGTGTTACATCAGCTCCTGTTTCCTGAGTTTCGTTGGCACCCACAAAACCAAGATCACAAACCCCATCCTGTACATACTCGGGAATATCATCATCCCGAAGCAATAACAATTCTACATCAAAATTCCGGGTTTTGACAATGAGGTTACGCTTGTAGTTATCAAATTCTATTCCAATGCCTTCAAGTAAAGCAATGGTCTTATCAGTCAAACGACCACTTTTTTGAATAGCAATACGCAATGAGGTTGAAGAATCCTTCGTTCGGTTCATAATATCAGTAAGTAATGGTTGGTTAAATAAAAATTATAGAGGGTAGAAAACGTGTGAAAACAGATGCAAATTTAATGCACATGAATATGATGATGTCCCTGATGGGCATGACGGACACCATGATGAATTGGATGAGAAATATATAGGTTCATTTTTTTCACGGCTCAAAAATAGGCATAGTTTGTTTTAGGTACAATTCCGAATATTGATTTAACGATTCTTTAAGCATCTACCGTTTCGTTGAAAACTAAACTTTTTGGCTGTTTGCCCTGTTTATTTATCGAATGACCACAAAATAGCATACATGAAGACTCTTCTACTGATCCTTTTAACAGCAAGCCTACTAAGCACGGGTCTTTCGGCACAAACTGAAATGGATACAGATCTAAGTGACCTTAAATGGAAAAACCGGGTGTTACTCATCTTCTCTCCAAACAGTACACACACCGACCTCAATTCAACTCTGAGAATGATAAAAGAACATCAGGATGGTTTTGAAGAAAGAGATTTATTGTTCTATGAGATTATAGAAAATTCCGGTAATTATGACTCAGATCATCTGCTTAGCGATGAAAATGCTAAAGAACTAAGAGATCGATTTAACATTGATCCGTCTGAATTCAGGATCATTCTGATCGGAAAAGATGGAGGCAGCAAATATAGATCTGACGAATTCATCCGTCACGAAAAGCTATTTGACGTCATTGATGAGATGCCTATGCGCCGGCTGGAAATGAAAGAGAATGGTTAAGCCATTACTATTTTCTTACCTTTGTTCACTTAAATTTTAAATCATACAAAAGAGACTACCTACAGATGAAAATTGATGTAAACTGGCTTGGAAAAGACTTCCATTTTGAAGCCGAAAACGAAACCAACGGCAAGATCCGAATAGATGGAAATAATGAGATCGGTGGCCTCGAAGGCGGTCTTGCCCCAATGCAGCTTTTATTGGCCGGTGTTGGAGGCTGCAGTGCTATTGATGTCCTCCACATTCTGGAAAAACAGCAACAAAAAGTGGCCTCTCTCAAGGTTGAAGTGGATGGAGACCGTCAAAAAGTAGAAGGTGCTTCGCATACTGAATATCGATCCATACATCTGCATTTTATTCTTTCCGGTGACCTGGATCCTAAAAAAGTGGAACGCGCACTCAAACTATCCATCACAAAATATTGCTCAGCTTCAAAAGCTTTGGAAAAGGGCTCTGAGATCACTTACGACTATGTTATTGAGTAGTTTGAAAAGCCCTCTGAATTGCTTGTGAGCTACATTTTAGCTATTTTATAGTTTATAAAATTCAATAAATCAATTACTTATCTATGGCTAAATGTGAGTTATACCAAGACGTTAAAGGCGAATGGAGATGGAGACGTGTTTCCAAGAATGGTGATATTGAGGCTTTTTCCAGTCAAGGTTTTGAAAAAGAAGAAGATGCCCGAAAAGACGGAAAAGAATGCAAAGAGTGCACCAGTTATCTCCGTAAGTTTTAACTGAGTCGAAACATTTTTTATACCGAAAGCCTCTCCATTTGGAGGGGCTTTTTTTGTTTAAAGCAGGTAACCTGACTCACATCCCTCTGATTGAGAGCTGAAGCTCTCAATCGGTCTCCCTTCTAAGGGAGATTTACTCTAATACCTCATTCAAAAGTTTATTACAAACGTACATTTCAATTCAACACTCAAAATTTTATAGTGGGGAAATCCCTCTTCGAAGAGGGACCGTAAATGATCCACCGATCATTTACAGGGGGATGTAAACTGTTTTCGAGAAGCTATTTATTCTTATAACGCTCCACAAAACCTTCCAAATACCGTACAACATCTGGTAATTTATTCTTTACGTCGGCATCACTTACTCTCACTAATGTGACACCTAAATTCTCAATTTCCTTTTGTCGTATTTTATCTTGTCTAAATTTCTCTGGATGATCATGACTTATCCCATCAATTTCTATTGCTACCATGATCTCGTGACAATAAAAATCTACTATATAATTCAATATTGGCACTTGTCTGTGAAACTCAACACCCAGTGATTTACCTTTTATTTGTTTCCAAAGAAGTACTTCACTGAGGGTGCTGTTTTTCCCTAGTTCCCGTGCTAAATATTTCAAATTCCGATCATACGGAAGGATCTTATTAGGCATATTGTACTCCCTTTTTTGTGTTTGTGCTTGACTCACATCCCTCTGGTTTCGAGCTAAAGCTCTCAACCGGTCTCCCTTCTAAGCCTGCCTGCCGGCGAGGCAGGGGAGAATTCTACAATAATAATTAAACTGTTTTTTTAAACCCACAAACCTAAAATAGCCTCCGAAACTGACTAAAGATTATTCCCTCTTCGAAGAGGGATCGTAAATGATCCACTGATCATTTACAGGGGGATGTGAGTGCCTTATTCAAGATCACAAGCTCACATCAAACGCCTTGATCGCATTTAGGATCATTTGAACCGATTTCTTGTAGAATTCCTGGGGAATGGTCTCAAAATCATCGGTATGCTGATGGTAATGTTCATGGTCAGAAACCCCGAAATAGATGAACGGAACCCCCTGCTGATGAAACGGTCCATGATCGGAGGCGTAGGTCCAGTCGTCAAGATCACTGTTCGGATCGTCGTGCCCATACAGCACATTCACTCCTGCCTTATCAATGCCATCCAAAACCGGTTTTAACTCAGGATAGTGATAGGTCCCAACCGCATAGATCTCATCCTTATCATTTTGGGCGATCATATCCAGGTTGATGTTCATTTTTACCTTATCCAGAAATACCGAATCCTGAACCAATGCTCTTGCTCCCTGCAGCCCCATTTCCTCGGCATCAAAAGCAGCGAAGACCAATGTATGATACGGCTCCACATTGCTAAAATAGTCGATGTAAGCCAATAACGCGGCTGTTCCCGAAGCATCGTCATCGGCTCCGTTAAAGATCAGGGAATCCCTTTTGCCAATATGATCGTAGTGCGCCGTAATGACGATAACCGAATCCGTTTTACCTGTGATCTGCCCGATCACGTTATTGCCAGTTACTTCCTCTCCCTGTCGGCTGTTAAAACTGAATTCATGAGTAAATGCCCCCTGAAAGGGCTCCGCTCCTTCCTCTTCAAATCGATCCAGCAGATACTCCCGGGCAAGTTGATTGCCTTCCGTACCGGTACGTCGGCCTTCTGTGGAATCGGATGAAATAATACGAAGGTCCTCGATCAGCTGATCTGTATCAAGAACATATTCAGCTTCCTGATCTGCTGAACAGGAAACAAAAAGAAGTACAAAAAAAGAAAGTAGCAGGTGGAGTTTTAAATGATTCATTTATTCAGTCAGCTTAAGTTTAATTAGTATTTGAATTGTGTGAGGTTATTTGAAGATATCTTTTGGAATATGCATGGACACCAGCATGTGCGGGACGTCCACCACCTCTGCGATCTTCAGGTCACCGGCCAGGGAAAGTAAGGCGTAGGCATCATTTCGGCTCAAACCTTTTTCCTCTTCCAGGTAATCGATCATAAATCGCGTGGCTTTTTTAGCTGCCTCATCGATCGTTTCAGCAAAAGCAGTAACGGCATAGTAGTCATCGGTTTCATACTGAGGTTCGGTGATCGTTCTGCCGCCCTTGATCACTTCCACTTCATAAATGATATTCATTGGTGCTTCAATAGCTGTTCCGCAAACTTCACCATGACCCCTGAGTAGCATGAGTGTCACCAATAGAAAACAAAGCACCATCTACAAAAACCGGAAAGTAAATGGTCGATCCTTCGGTCATATTTGGATCATCCATATTTCCTCCATTTGCCCGGGGCGGAATGGTCGACAACATTTCATCGGTATCAGGGGCCACACCCATCACGCCGGGAAAGGGTTTCAATGGGATCTCAATATTATCTGAGAACTTGGCCGTTTTTCGATCTTTACCCAGTTCAAATGTTTTCAGATAGGGTTCATCGAATTCATCGGCGAGAAAACCAAATCCGGGGATGATGGCCGTCCAGCCCCAATCGCCCATTTCAACCTTGTGTAATGTGACTTTCAGGACGTCACCCGGTTCAGCGCCTTCCACATACACCGGTCCGGTAAGTGGGTGAATGGGATCAAAACTCAGGTTCCCAAGGTCCTCAACCGTTGAGTTGACGGTCAGTTGTTTAGCTGAGGCTTCCTGTGTTGCCACTTTTACCACAGAACCTGAAGGGACTGTAAGCACCGGCTCAATGGTTCGACTCCAGCGGGCGTGTGTTTGTGCATCCGTGAGCTCATAGTCGTATTCAATTTCTTTTTCTGCCCCGGATTCTTCCGTTTGGGTAATGCAGCCGGATGTTGCCATTCCGACAAAGATCGTCGCCAAAAATATTGACCGAATCATAGTATCTCTTTTTAGATTTAATAGTTAATACACTGCTAACTCTTACCACTCACATCCCCCTGGTTATGAGCTAAAGCTCTTAACCGGTCTCCCTTCTAAGGGAGAATTTTCACAATAGGTTAAGGAACCAAAGCCTGAAAATAAATTCACCAGTAACTACAAAGAATTCCCTCTTTGAAGAGGGACAGAAAATGAACTTGTTCATTTACAGGGGGATGTTACTCCTATGCAAATGTGGGGAGATAGATCCAGTTATACAAGTAAACAGATATAAAAAAACTCCTGCCCTCTTTCGAGAGCAGGAGTTCAAATAGATCTTTGATCTCTCAGTGTCGAATTAAACGATCCTTGAGATCAGGTCAGCGGTACGTGCAGAATATCCTGCTTCGTTATCATACCAGCCGATCACTTTGACAAGATTTCCGTCCACTTTAGTGCTTAGGCTGTCAAAGATATTTGAGTGTGGGTTTCCAATGATATCACTTGACACCAGTTCCACATCAGAATATTCGAGGATTCCTTTCATTGGTCCTTCAGATGCAGCTTTAAATGCAGCATTGACTTCTTCTTCCGTTGTTTCTTTTTCAAGAACGACCGTGAAATCAGTCAGTGATCCGGTTACAGTAGGAACACGAACAGCTCCACCGTCCAGCTTACCATCAAGGTGAGGAAGTACGAGTCCCACAGCCTTAGCAGCACCGGTTGTAGTCGGTACAATGTTCACAGCAGCGGCACGCGCTCTGCGAAGGTCTTTGTGCGGTGCATCAACCAGAGCCTGATCGCCTGTGTAAGAGTGAATAGTGGTCATAAACCCTTTCACCAATCCAAAATTATCATCCAGTACTTTAGCCATTGGAGCCAGGCAGTTGGTTGTACAACTTGCGTTTGAGTAGATCTCAACGTCTTTGTCGATCTTCTCGTCATTTACACCCAATACGATGGTTTGAATATCACCTTTGGCAGGTGCAGAAATAATGACTTTTTTAGCTCCGGCTTTCAGGTGCTTTCCGGCACTCTCAGCATCGCGGAAAAATCCGGTGGATTCAATGACCACTTCCGCACCAAGATCACCCCAATTCAAATTTGCAGGGTCTCTCTCAGCTGATACTTTAAAGCTGTCGCCATCAATCGTGATGGTTTCCCCATCCACAGATACTTCACCGGGATACATACCCTGAGCTGAATCATACTTGAACAAGTGAGCCAGTGTTTTAGTATCTGTCAGGTCATTGACACCAACAATTTCAATACTATCTTTGTGATTTGCGAGGATTGAACGGGTAACCATTCTTCCGATCCTTCCAAACCCGTTAATTCCTACTTTTATTTTTGACATTTCTAATCCTTGTTTATGATTAAATATTAATGCTCTTCATTCATATAACAACAATGTAAAAAGCACTTATAAAGTTCTTGTGAATCTCCATAAAAGTACCACTATAACGCCCGATTTTCAATGTTTTACCCGGTACCCTCTCAGATTAAATATGGCCTTTGAAATGGGAGCGCTTTTCTGCGTATCTTGTAGGTATAATTATAAAAACGAGATAAAAAACTGCTATGCCTGATCAAACATTAAAGAAATTCCGAAACGAAACGTATCTGGATTTTTCAGACCCTACTAACGATAAAGCCCAAAAGGATGCCCTTGAAGAAGTGCGATCTAATTTTGGCAAAGAATATGATCTATATATTAACGGAAAATTTGTAAAGGGTGATGCCGGCACCTTCGAAAGCAAGAATCCCGGTAACCTCTCTGAGACCATCGGAACCTTTCAGATGGCAAGTAAGGAACAGGCTTTTGATGCTCTCGACAAAGCATGGAAAGCTTTTGAAAACTGGCAATATGTTTCTGCCGAGAAACGAGCTGAGTATCTTTTTAAAGCCGCTGATGTAGTCCGCCGCCGACGACTAGAGATCAATGCCTGGATGGTCAGCGAAGCCGGAAAGAATTATTTGGAAGCGGATGCCGACACCTGCGAAGCCATCGACTTCATTGAATATTACGCACACGAAGCCCTCCGCATTGATGATGGCATGGATGTGCTTGAAGAAACCTGGGGCGACCATAACCGAACCATCTACATGCCGATCGGCGCCGGTGTTTCGATCTCACCCTGGAACTTCCCATTCGCAATATTTGTGGGTATGGCCGTGGCGCCGATCGCTGTTGGAAACACAGTGGTTGCCAAGCCTGCGCCCGACACACCAAAAATGGGACATTTACTCGCTGAGATCCTTGATGAAGTTGGATTACCGGCCGGTGTGTTCAACTACGTAACAGGTGGCGACATTGAAGTAGGTGAAAATCTTGCGAAGCATCCTAACACCCGTTTCATCACCTTTACCGGATCCAAGGGAGTGGGGCTACACCTGAATAAGATCGCAGCTGAAGTTGCAGAAGGACAGAAATTCCTTAAGCGCATGGTTTGTGAACTTGGCGGTAAGAATGCAACCGTTGTTGATGAAGACGCTGATATCGATGCCGCAGCAGATGAGATCATCAAAGGAGCCTTCGGGTTTCAGGGACAAAAATGTTCTGCAAGTTCTCGTGTAGTAGCCCACCAGGCTATCTATGATGAATTGCTTGAAAAAGTAACTGAGAAAGCCAAGGCTCTGAGTGTAGGTAATCCAAAAGACAATCATATCTCAGGACCGGTTATCAATCAGAAAGCCGTGGATAAGATCATGAGCTACATTGAGATCGGTAAAGAGGAAGGCCGACTGATGGCCGGCGGTAAACGTGCCGAAACCGATGAGGAAGGCTATTACATCGAGCCGACTGTTTTTGCGGATGTGGATGAAAATGCCCGCATTGCACAGGAAGAGATCTTTGGTCCGGTAACCGCATTCATCAAAGCCAAAGACACCGATGATGCCCTTCGCATTGCTAACGGTGTGGATTACGCACTCACCGGTGCCTATTTCTCCAATGATCCTAAGAAACTGGATCGTGCGCTCAGAGAATTCAGAGTTGGAAACCTATACATCAACAGAAAATGTACCGGAGCCCTTGTTGGAGCCCAGCCATTTGGTGGTTTCAAACTAAGTGGAACCGATGCCAAAGCCGGTGGACGTGATTATCTCAAGTATTTCCTTGAGCCGAAATCAACCACTCTTCGTCCTAAGGATGGCGTTGATATTGACCTTCAAAAATTCGAATTCTCAAATAAGTAATAACTGAGAGATTCGGTTTTAAAAGTATCAAAGCCCTGTATGCGAAAGCATGCAGGGCTTTTTTTGTAGCCAGTCATTGCGGGGCCTTCCGCGAAGCAAAGGCCGTGGCAATCTGCCTGATCTTTTTGGGAGATCGATTTCGGGAGATTGCTTCGTTGTTTAACTTTCTAAACCAACGTTATTCCACCGGGCGCCTCGCAATGACCGGTTATTTAGAGAATGTCATTGCGAGGGTTGCCGTGAACGAAGTGAACACAACCCGCGGCAATCTGCCTGATCTTTTTGGGATATCGATTTCGGGAGATTGCTTCGTCGTTTAGCTTATTCAACCAACATTATACTATGCGAACTCCTCTTTTAGACTTCTTAGGAAATATTTTGTTGGTTAGCTACTAACAAAATAAAGCTACCGAACCATGGCAGGCAATCTCTTGCGCTCCTCCGGGTAAAACCCTTATTGCGAATCAAAGCCTGTCATGGCAGGTAGTTATCTAAACCCATATAGTATGGAAAGTATACCTTTTTAAAAGAGGCGGGAAGATAACTACTCGGCAGCTATTCAATCTTAATTAAAATAGGTAAATAGCTATGGAAATTACAATTAAATGGCGCTTTATCGTAGGTATTGACATTTCTAAACACACCCTGGATATCTCTTTATTTGATCGCCAAACCGGCGATAGAAATATGTTGCAGGTGCCTAACACTCAGGAAGGGTTCCACAACTTAGCCGAGTGGATGGAAGATCACGAAGTAACTCAATCACAGACGATACTTATTAGTGAACACACCGGACGCTATGGGGAGCACTTGTTACGATGGAGTACACGGACTGGTTGGCCTCATGCGGTGGTAAAGACAACGGCCCTGGAAAAAGTTAGCTGGGAACATCACCGTAAAACGGATGAATTTGACGCCAGCCAACTGGCAGAATATGGAGCTCGATTTAATGACCGATTACAGCTGGCAGAGGCTCCAAAACCCACGCAAGCACAATTAAAACGGCTTCAGGCCGAAAGACGGAAGATGGTGGATCGACGAGCAGCCCTCAAGAGTAAGCTTGGCGAGGCTGAGTTTCATGATGCGGACATGAGCCAATTAACCAAGATGTGGAACCAACAGGTAGAACTTCTCACCCAGCATATCGAGCAGCTGGAATACACCATGGATGAGCTGATCCGTCAGGACCCAATTCTGTGCAGGCGCCATCAAACCTTGCGAACAGCTCCCGGTATCGGTCCGGTCATTGCACGATTTTGGTTGTGCATGTTTGCTGGGAAAGACCAACTCAATCCCCGGAAAATATCTTCTCGATTTGGCTTTGCCCCACACGGGCGAAGCTCCGGAAGCTCGGTCAAAAGCCCGGATCGATCCACCGGGTACGGAAACTCCGAATTGCGGCGATTAATGCATCAGGCAGCCCGCAGTGTAGCCAACCACAAACCACACTATCACCAATATTACGAGAAGAAAATTAATGAAGGCAAGCATGAATTAGTTGCTATCAACAACATCATCAATAAACTGATTCGTCTGTACTGTGCCATGTGGAATAACCGGGCAGAATATGATCCAAAACACATTCAGAAAATGATCAAGAAATACAAAAAATCAGCCTAATCCACTTGATTTAGTCATAGTATTCGCAATGAC
>NZ_PQBS01000018.1 GCF_002911695.1 Gracilimonas amylolytica | reverse complement strand
CCTCTTTTAGACTTCTTAGGAAATATTTTGTTGGTTAGCTACTAACAAAATAAAGCTACCGAACCATGGCAGGCAATCTCTTGCGCTCCTCCGGGTAAAACCCTTATTGCGAATCAAAGCCTGTCATGGCAGGTAGTTATCTAAACCCATATAGTATGGAAAGTATACCTTTTTAAAAGAGGCGGGAAGATAACTACTCGGCAGCTATTCAATCTTAATTAAAATAGGTAAATAGCTATGGAAATTACAATTAAATGGCGCTTTATCGTAGGTATTGACATTTCTAAACACACCCTGGATATCTCTTTATTTGATCGCCAAACCGGCGATAGAAATATGTTGCAGGTGCCTAACACTCAGGAAGGGTTCCACAACTTAGCCGAGTGGATGGAAGATCACGAAGTAACTCAATCACAGACGATACTTATTAGTGAACACACCGGACGCTATGGGGAGCACTTGTTACGATGGAGTACACGGACTGGTTGGCCTCATGCGGTGGTAAAGACAACGGCCCTGGAAAAAGTTAGCTGGGAACATCACCGTAAAACGGATGAATTTGACGCCAGCCAACTGGCAGAATATGGAGCTCGATTTAATGACCGATTACAGCTGGCAGAGGCTCCAAAACCCACGCAAGCACAATTAAAACGGCTTCAGGCCGAAAGACGGAAGATGGTGGATCGACGAGCAGCCCTCAAGAGTAAGCTTGGCGAGGCTGAGTTTCATGATGCGGACATGAGCCAATTAACCAAGATGTGGAACCAACAGGTAGAACTTCTCACCCAGCATATCGAGCAGCTGGAATACACCATGGATGAGCTGATCCGTCAGGACCCAATTCTGTGCAGGCGCCATCAAACCTTGCGAACAGCTCCCGGTATCGGTCCGGTCATTGCACGATTTTGGTTGTGCATGTTTGCTGGGAAAGACCAACTCAATCCCCGGAAAATATCTTCTCGATTTGGCTTTGCCCCACACGGGCGAAGCTCCGGAAGCTCGGTCAAAAGCCCGGATCGATCCACCGGGTACGGAAACTCCGAATTGCGGCGATTAATGCATCAGGCAGCCCGCAGTGTAGCCAACCACAAACCACACTATCACCAATATTACGAGAAGAAAATTAATGAAGGCAAGCATGAATTAGTTGCTATCAACAACATCATCAATAAACTGATTCGTCTGTACTGTGCCATGTGGAATAACCGGGCAGAATATGATCCAAAACACATTCAGAAAATGATCAAGAAATACAAAAAATCAGCCTAATCCACTTGATTTAGTCATAGTATTCGCAATGACTAATCAGAAGAGAACTTACCTCAATCATCCAGGTCTACATCATCGGGGGCTTCGTCTTCATCAACGAGGTCATCAACATCCGGGGTGTCGTCGATGTCATCGTCGTCCTCATCATCGTCAACGATGGGAGCAACTTCTTTCTTAGGCTTTGTTTCCGGTTTGGCACCTGCGCGTTTCAGGATCAGGGCGATGTCTTCCTGCTCATTATCCATAGCAATGATCATGGCTGTATCCCCATTCTTATCCCGAAGCTTAACATTAGCCCCTTGTTCGATCAGGTATTTGACCACGTCAGTATTTCCGGCTTTTGCAGCTACCATCAGAGCGGTGTGTCCCCAGCGTTGTTGAGCATCTACATCGGCACCGGCACCTACCAGCAACTGTACGGCTTCAAGATTTCCGGCCCGCGCCGCTGCGATCAAAGCCAGATCGCCTATTTCAACACCTTTGTCCATAAATAGCTTGATCAACTCCACATTGCCATTTTCGGCCGCACGGTTTAATGCGGTTCCACCCATTTTAGTGGTAAGATTCAGGTCTGCACCTTCAGTCACCAGGAATTTCACGATATCGGTATGATCTTTTTCTGAAGCAACGATCAATGCTGACGCCCCACTACTGTTTGTCTCATTGATATTCGCACTTCCATTAAGAAGCGTCTTGATCTTCTCAATATCTCCTGCTTTTGCTGCGTCTATAATTGCTGGTTGCTCCATGGTGCTATAAATATTTTACCGTTATGGTTGGCGTGATGATAAAAAACGGTACGTATATCTCAAACTTATTCTTTAATAAATTTTTGTTATTGGGGTGATGTGGGGAATGAGAGCAATGAGGCTCGTCCATCTCATCCGGTTATTCTGAAACAAAAATTAGAATCAGAGGTTTATTTTTTCTACCCAAAAATAACCTCTCGTTTGGGTTACCAATTCTTTATCGATTTCCCTGCCAAAGCTTCGAAAAACACCATATACATTATTAACCTCGGGGCGAAGCTTTCATATTGAATTACTTATCAACCCCGCCCCTGCCTCGTCGGCAGGCAGGCTGAAGGACGGGGCTATGTGATTTGAACCCTTTCAGGGTTAGATCCGATTGTAAATATTAAAAACCAGATCGGCATTATAATATTCCCTTAAATATAAACCCTATAGCTAATGAGGAATACCCTTATTTCCATCACCTAAATTAGATTTAAAATGACTTTTCGACTTAGTTATTTCACATTCGTGTACTGTTGATCATTAGCCACGTCCTTCAGAACGTGGTATTCTGAATCAATTCTAAGAACCCGTGTCTTGTTTTTATCTTGCCCAAAACTACCTCAGAGTTGGGTAAACAACTCTCTAATGCCTCCCCTGCCAAAGCTTCGAAAAACATCGTGAATGTTACCAACCTCCGGGTGAAGCTTTTTATTTGGATATTTACTAACCCCGCCCCTGCCTCGTCGGCTGGCAGGCTGAAGGACGGGGCTATTTGATCTGAAACCTTTCAGGGTCTTAGCCTAATTAAATAGCACTATAAACAAACAGTCTTCCGTTCACGGTCATCGGTCGAAAAAACCCAACTCAACACTAATAACTACTTAAGCATCCCCTCAGCTAAATGGCCATGTATAAATTCCTGACCCGACATTCGTTTTGTCCCCGGTAGCTGTACCTCTTTCAGGATCACCGTTCCGGTTCCGCAACCAACAATGAGATTCTCTTCGTGTTCGGTGAGTTCTCCGGGTGATATGCCGATATCCGGCCCCACTTCTGAAGCATACATATTAAATTTATCGCCATTCAAAGAAGCCCAGGCTGTTGGAAAGGGACTCAACCCCCTGATCTTATTATGCACCTCCATCGCCGGTTTTGTGAAATCCACGTGACAATCATCCTTAAATAATTTTGGAGCCGGAGAAGCCATTTCGTCATTCTGGGGACTTAACTCATAGTCTCCCGATTCGATCAGCTCAAGAGCCTCGACGACCAGTTCACTTCCCATATCCCTAAGGCGCCCATACAATTCACCAGTGGTTTCATTTTCTCCGATAGTCGTCTTCTTCTGAAGTAATGTATTACCGGTATCTACCTTTTCATCCAGGAAAAAGATCGTGCAGCCGGTTTGTTTTTCACCACTCATAATGGCCCAATGGATGGGCGCTGCCCCACGATATTTCGGAAGCAAAGAAGCATGCAAATTGATCGAACCGATCTTTGGGACCTCAAGAACATGAGTGGGAAGTATTCTGAATGCTACGACCACAAACAGGTCCACATTCAGTGCTTTCAGTTTTTCTGCAAAATCGGGTGAACTGAGGTCTTCCACTTCTATAACCGGAATGCCAAATTCCATGGCTTTGGCTTTAACAGGTGTTGGGGAGGTCTTTGAACCGCGGCCTCGACGTTTGTCCACATTGCTGACCACTGCCTTCACGGTATGATGATCAGACTGATGTATCTTTTCCAAACTGGGAATCGCAAATTCTGGCGATCCCATAAAAACGATATTCATGAATTACTTGTCCTTTTTCGGAACGACGGGATACTTCACTTTTTTAGCGCCGGAGTCGATCTCTTCAAGTTCTTTTTTGTGCAGCCTTTTTTTGAATGAACTCAGATAATCAATGAACAACACTCCCTCGAGGTGATCATATTCATGCTGAATAACCCGTGAGGTCCACCCGCTCGCTTCCAGGCGATGCTTGTTAAAATCTCGGTCAAAGAATTCGATGATCACGGTTTCAGGACGGAATACCTTATCATTCACTTCAGGGATACTCAGGCACCCCTCTTCCATCGGCACTTTGTTGCCACGTTTTTCCAGGATAAGCGGATTGATGAAAACCATGGGACCATAAGGCACTTCTCCCTCTTCGATCATGGCATCCGTATCCATGACAAAAAGTTTTATTGAACGTCCGATCTGTGGAGCCGCCAACCCAACACCATCTGCATTGTACATGGTCTCCAGCATATTATCGATGAGTGTTTGCAGTTCAGGGCTGTCTTCTTCTATTTCTTCTGCTTTTTTGAGTAGAACAGGATCATTGTAGGTAACAATAGGTAATATGGGCATGATGTATTATATATTCGAATCTAAGTAATTTTGGAGGATGATAGCCGCCGCTATGCGGTCAACGCGTCCCTTCTCTTGCCTCTTTTTTTTGGGCACCCCGGCCTCTAACATTATATCACGGGCCCGGGATGAGGTGTAACGTTCATCCACTTTAATAATTTCAATTTCCGGAAATTTCTGTTGCAGTTTTTTTATAAACGCTTCAACCATTTGTGTGGCCGACCCTTCATCTCCACTCAGAGACAAAGGCCAGCCTATCACAAATTTTTTTACAGGAGCATGTTCAACGATATTTCCGATCTCTGTAAAAACATTCTCCGGAGAAAATGTTCCAACCGGACTTGCAATAGTCTGCAACAAATCCGTCTGAGCGATTCCAACTCGCTTTTTACCAACGTCTATACCTATAAGGCGAGCATAATCCTGCAATGAAACGGTATTTTTTATCTATTTCTTGTCTTTTACATCTTCCAGTGGCTGACGCAAGAATTTCTTCATCAACTTACTTGGTTTAAAATGTGTTTTACGGTGAGCCGGTACATAGATCACCTCATTCGTTTTTGGATTTCGTGCCTTTGGCTTAGCCTTGGTTTCCTTCACTTCAAATACTCCAAAATCACGTATCTCAATACGGCATTCCGTATCGGCCGACATCATGATCTCTCTTAAAGCTACAATTACGGCATCAACCCATGGTTCTGCCTGAATCATGGGTTCATCCATAGATTCTGCCACCCGACGCACTACATCTCGTTTCGTGTATGTCATCATAGTTTTATTATTTAGTTGTTTGCTAACCTTATTGTTTGCGTTGTTATTTTAGTCCTTCCAATTATTCGCATGTGTACTTTTGTTAGTACCTTTTAGCTAAAACGAATAAATATTGCTCATTGTAAAGATAAGTTGAATAAAAATCTACCTTAACTGCGTTAAATGATACGATTTACACTTAACGGTGTTATGTTGACTTTACCTGAAGATAGTGGCGGGATGACGGTTCGATATCAAATGTATATTACTCTATGATTGCTTTAGGTGTTTGGCATTACCAGTTGATAAAGGATATACTGATAAACCATCTGTACATTAAACTAAAAAGTTGTCATCCCGAGTCTCTCGAAAAATGCAAACGAACAGGTGATTTACCACGAGCCTGCCTGCCGATGAGGCAGGGATGACAACTAGCGAATTATTTCAAGAAAACCAATCCTTAGCAAGATCATTTTACAAGAGAATTCCTCCTTTGAAAGAGGTGTCGGGCTGAGTGAATACGAAGCCTGGCGGAGGATGTACGGGGGTAGATTTGACCTGGTTGCCATTATACCCGCACTCACATCCCTCGGTAAAATCAGTAAACTGATTTTAGCCTCTCCCTTCTAAACCTGCCCCGCCGGCAGGGATTGGGTTGTGATTACGGGTAGCCAGGTATGAATTGTGAAGATCCTTCGGTTCCTCAGGATGACCAATTGAATTTCTAAGTGTTTCCATTTAAAGCTATGTTATTGCGAGGCCTTCGGCGAAACAAAGGTCGTGGCAATCTGTCTGACCTACTTGGGAGCTAGATTTCGGAAGATCACGGATCTTTGACTCTGATACTAGCGCAAGCGTCTCGCTTGTGGCGGTAAGTATATTACTGGGTTATAAGGAATGATCGGTAATTCAGGTTTCCATCACCCGGCTCTTTTGGTAATGAATCCCGAAACCAAATTAGCGTGAGCCGAATGATGGGTGTGCTTTTCAAAACCCTCATCCATCATTCCGTTCAGCATGCATCTGTTTATTGGTTTGACAACATGAGAACGGGGTGATGGATCGTTTGAATTTACCTGGGTGTTCGTATCTGGAGATTGCTTCGTTGTTAAACTTACCAAGTCAACATTAGTCCTCCGGGCGCCTCTTTTAGACTTCTTAGGAAATATTTTGTTGGTTAGCTACTAACAAAATAAAGCTACCGAACCATGGCAGGCAATCTCTTGCGCTCCTCCGGGTAAAACCCTTATTGCGAATCAAAGCCTGTCATGGCAGGTAGTTATCTAAACCCATATAGTATGGAAAGTATACCTTTTTAAAAGAGGCGGGAAGATAACTACTCGGCAGCTATTCAATCTTAATTAAAATAGGTAAATAGCTATGGAAATTACAATTAAATGGCGCTTTATCGTAGGTATTGACATTTCTAAACACACCCTGGATATCTCTTTATTTGATCGCCAAACCGGCGATAGAAATATGTTGCAGGTGCCTAACACTCAGGAAGGGTTCCACAACTTAGCCGAGTGGATGGAAGATCACGAAGTAACTCAATCACAGACGATACTTATTAGTGAACACACCGGACGCTATGGGGAGCACTTGTTACGATGGAGTACACGGACTGGTTGGCCTCATGCGGTGGTAAAGACAACGGCCCTGGAAAAAGTTAGCTGGGAACATCACCGTAAAACGGATGAATTTGACGCCAGCCAACTGGCAGAATATGGAGCTCGATTTAATGACCGATTACAGCTGGCAGAGGCTCCAAAACCCACGCAAGCACAATTAAAACGGCTTCAGGCCGAAAGACGGAAGATGGTGGATCGACGAGCAGCCCTCAAGAGTAAGCTTGGCGAGGCTGAGTTTCATGATGCGGACATGAGCCAATTAACCAAGATGTGGAACCAACAGGTAGAACTTCTCACCCAGCATATCGAGCAGCTGGAATACACCATGGATGAGCTGATCCGTCAGGACCCAATTCTGTGCAGGCGCCATCAAACCTTGCGAACAGCTCCCGGTATCGGTCCGGTCATTGCACGATTTTGGTTGTGCATGTTTGCTGGGAAAGACCAACTCAATCCCCGGAAAATATCTTCTCGATTTGGCTTTGCCCCACACGGGCGAAGCTCCGGAAGCTCGGTCAAAAGCCCGGATCGATCCACCGGGTACGGAAACTCCGAATTGCGGCGATTAATGCATCAGGCAGCCCGCAGTGTAGCCAACCACAAACCACACTATCACCAATATTACGAGAAGAAAATTAATGAAGGCAAGCATGAATTAGTTGCTATCAACAACATCATCAATAAACTGATTCGTCTGTACTGTGCCATGTGGAATAACCGGGCAGAATATGATCCAAAACACATTCAGAAAATGATCAAGAAATACAAAAAATCAGCCTAATCCACTTGATTTAGTCATAGTATTCGCAATGAC
>NZ_PQBS01000017.1:0-20000 GCF_002911695.1 Gracilimonas amylolytica | reverse complement strand
GGTACGAGCGATTGTAACAAACTACGACGCTTTTCTCGGCAGCGGGATTACCTCCACTATCTGCTTGCCCGCAGGCTCACAGTACTGTCGGGGTTCAGCCTTAATGGGAGGCGGATTTGCCTGCCCCCCGGCCTACGCCCTTTAACGTGCATTCGTCAGCACGCGGGAGTGTCACTTCTGCGTCACGCCTTAGCCTGGCGCTACAATCGGTACCGGAATATTTAACCGGTTTGCCATCGGCTTCGCCTCTCGGCTACACCTTAGGTCTCGACTAACCCTGATCCGATTAGCGTTGATCAGGAACCCTTGGGTTTTTGGTGGAGGAGTTTCTCACTCCTCTTATCGTTACTCATGCCTACAGTTTCGCTTCCAGGGGCTCCACCGGATCTCACGATCCGGCTTCTGCGCCCCTGGAATGCTCCCTTACCACTCTATTAGAGTCCACAGCTTCGGCAGTATGTTTAATGCCCGTGTATTATCGACGCCGGGCCGCTTAACTAGTGAGCTATTACGCACTCTTTAAAGGAATGGCTGCTTCTAAGCCAACCTCCTAGTTGTCTGGGCAACCCAACTTTCTTTGTTCAACTTAACATACATTTGGGGGCCTTAGCTGGTGGTCTGGGTTGTTTCCCTCTCGCGACGGGACGTTATCACCCCGCCACTGACTGCCTGGTGGCTCTCTGCCGGTATTCGGAGTTTGTCTAGGGTTGGTACCCGGTGAAGGGCCCTAGCCTAATCAGTGCTCTACCTCCGGAGAGACAAAACCAGACGCTATACCTAAATATATTTCAGGGAGTACGAGCTATTTCCAAGTTTGATTGGCCTTTCACCCCTATCCACAGTTCATCCGAAGACTTTTCAACGTCTGGCGGTTCGGGCCTCCATGGGGTTTTACCCCCACTTCACCCTGACCATGGATAGCTCACTTGGTTTCGCGTCTGCCCCGCTGTACTGCTCGCCCGTTTCAGACTCGCTTTCGCTACGGCTCCACCCCTTAGGGGCTTAACCTCGCACAACAGGAGCAACTCGTAGGCTCATTATACAAAAGGCACGCCGTCACCCCTCAAAGAGAGGCTCCGACCGCTTGTAAGCACACGGTTTCAGGTACTATTTCACTCGCCTTCTCGGCGTTCTTTTCACCTTTCCCTCACGGTACTGGTTCACTATCGGTCATACAGATGTATTTAGCCTTACCGGATGGTGCCGGCTGGTTCACGCAAGGTTTCACCGGCCTCGCGCTACTCAGGATACCCGCCTCTCCGCTCGCCGTACGCCTACAGGCCTTTCACCTTCTGTGGGACTGCTTTCCAGGCAGTTTCGACTTAAGCTCGCTTCGATTACGCAGGTCCTACTACCCCGACTCCCCGTAGGAAGCCGGTTTGGGCTGCTTCCCGTTCGCTCGCCGCTACTTGGGAAATCACTTGATTGTTTTCTTCTCCTGGGGGTACTTAGATGTTTCAGTTCCCCCCGTATGCCCTCCTCGAAAGGAGTATCCGCCAATTGGCGGATGGGTTGCCCCATTCGGAAATCCACGGATCATTGCTCTTATGCAGCTCCCCGCAGCTTATCGCAGCTTTACACGTCCTTCTTCGCCTCTGTATGCCTAGGCATCCACCGTGTGCCCTTAGTATGCTTCTATTATATGGCTTGCACGGCGTCTCCGCCGCACGGCCTACATAAGTACTTCATGCTATTGGTTTACAATTGTGGTCTGGATGTGGGACGAACCGCATCCAGATACCTTGGCGTAGCACGCACGCCCAATCGGACGCACGCACTACTATCTTCCATTACCTACCTACCGAAGCAGGTAAGCAATATCAGACCTTTTACTATTGCTATTGCTTTCATCATGTCAAAGAACCCACACTCTCGCGTGTGGAACGTGTCTGCTTGCTCGCGCGCCTTCCGGCAACGCCTCAAACTCAAACATTCTGTTAAAGAACAGGTATAAAACATCCGGGATCTGCATCCTCTCATCTCATGTCTTACTACCTCAAAATCTCAAAAAACTCGTGTGGAGCTACGGCCCCGATGTTCGGGGGAACCGCCAACCCTGCAGCGGCCTCAATCAGCCACTCAGTATCGCTTGCTTCACTATGTCAAACTCGTGTGGAGCTACGGGGATTCGAACCCCGGACCCCCTGCTTGCAAAGCAGGTGCTCTAGCCAGCTGAGCTATAGCCCCTTGCACTAAATTGTGGGCTTGGGAGGACTTGAACCTCCGACCTCACGCTTATCAGGCGTGCGCTCTAACCACCTGAGCTACAAGCCCCGCTTAGCGGGGTATCGGCACAGGCGTTGGTCGCCGGCTGCGGCGAGTGTTCACCCGCTATATAATAAGTACAGATCAGATTGTTTGATACGAGCGCTTGCGTAGCGTCGTAGTTCCATATTGCAGGAACGCTCTCCTTGAAAGGAGGTGATCCAGCCGCACCTTCCGGTACGGCTACCTTGTTACGACTTAGCGCCAGTTACCAGGCTTACCCTAGGCACTCCTTGCTGGAGCGACATCAGGTACTCCTGACTTCCATCGCTTGACGGGCGGTGTGTACAAGGCCCGGGAACGTATTCACCGCGTCATTGCTGATACGCGATTACTAGCGATTCCACCTTCATGGAGTCGAGTTGCAGACTCCAATCCGAACTGAGAATGGCTTTGTGGATTTGCTCCCCCTCGCGGGGTGGCTACCCATTGTACCATCCATTGTAGCACGTGTGCAGCCCTGGACGTAAGGGCCATGATGACTTGACGTCGTCCCCACCTTCCTCACTACTTGCGTAGGCAGTCTGGCTAGAGTCCCCACCATTACGTGCTGGTAACTAACCACAGGGGTTGCGCTCGTTGCGGGACTTAACCCAACACCTCACGGCACGAGCTGACGACAGCCATGCAGCACCTTCCATAGTGCCCCGAAGGGACTCTCCTTTTCGGGAGATAACACTGTGGATTTAGCCCAGGTAAGGTTCCTCGCGTTGCATCGAATTAAGCCACATGCTCCACCGCTTGTGCGGGCCCCCGTCAATTCCTTTGAGTTTCATCGTTGCCGACGTACTCCCCAGGTGGTATGCTTACTGCGTTAACTGCGTCACTGGCCCCAAAGGACCAACAACTAGCATACATCGTTTACAGCGTGGACTACCAGGGTATCTAATCCTGTTCGCTCCCCACGCTTTCGTGCCTCAGCGTCAGTTACAGTCCAGCCGGCCGCCTTCGCCACTGATGTTCTTCGTAATATCTATGCATTTCACCGCTACACTACGAATTCCACCGACCTCTTCTGTACTCAAGAAACCCAGTATCTATGGCAATTTTACCGTTAAGCGGCAAGATTTCACCACAGACTTAGGCTCCCGCCTACGCACCCTTTACACCCAATGATTCCGGACAACGCTTGCACCCTCCGTATTACCGCGGCTGCTGGCACGGAGTTAGCCGGTGCTTATTCAAATGGTACCGTCACTACAAGACGAATCTCGTACGTTCTTCCCATTCAAAAGCCGTTTACAACCCATAGGGCCGTCTTCCGGCACGCGGCGTGGCTGCGTCAGGCTTTCGCCCATTGCGCAAGATTCCTCACTGCTGCCTCCCGTAGGAGTCTGGGCCGTGTCTCAGTCCCAGTGTGGGGGATCATCCTCTCAGACCCCCTAACTATCATCGCCTTGGTGAGCCGTTACCTCACCAACTAACTAATAGTACGCAGACCCCTCTATATCCGGCCGAAACCTTTAACAACTGTGGCCATGCGGCCCCGCTGCATTATGCGGTATTAGCACCCCTTTCGAGATGTTATCCCCCAGATATAGGCAGGTTATCTACGCGTTACTCACCCGTCCGCCAGTCTCCAGCAGCTGCAAGCAGCTACCTTCTCCTTCGACTTGCATGTGTTAAGCCCGCCGCCAGCGTTCGTCCTGAGCCAGGATCAAACTCTCCATTGTAAATATCTAATATATACTCTGTGAGCTAACCCTACGCTCTTGGTCATTTTCTATGCAAATTAATGCATCAAAGAATTGAACAAGCTCTCGCTCGCACAAACAATCTGATCTATACTTCATTATGTCTAAGAACAATTGTTTCGAAGTGAAAAATCGTTTTCGAAACAGAAACCAAAGATAGGGCTTATTTAATTAAGATGTCAACTTTAATTTCAGATTTTTTATATAATCTGCGTGACACTAACAGGTACGCCCTATAGGCACCTTTTAACTAAGGTTTAGCAACCCCAGTTCTCTACTATTCTTCTTCGTCTGAAGAAGCTGATTCTTCTTTCTTTGAAGATGTTTTATCAGCCTCCTGACCAGCTTCTTTATTTTCCGATTTTTTAGTTGTCTCGGCTGCAGTTGGAGTATTACTCTTACCTGCTCTTCTGGTTCTCTTCTTCTTGGTACTGGAAGATCCTTCAGGCTTGATATCATTAAAATCAACAAGCTCTACAACGGCCATCTCCGCTCCATCACCTTTTCTAAATCCCGCTTTGATCACACGAGTGTAACCACCGGGTCTATCTTTAGATTTTGGACCGACCTCAGTAAATAAAGTAGTAACCGCATCTTTATTTTGAAGTGTTGAAAATACCTGTCTTCTGTTATGATCAGTATCTTCCTTCGCTCGCGTAATGAGAGGCTCTATATATCCTCTTAGTTCTTTCGCCTTAGCAACAGTTGTAACAATTCTGTGCTCTCTAATCAAAGCCATAGCAAGAGATTGCATGGTCGATTTTCTATGAGCTGCGGTTCGACTTAATTTTCTTCCTTTTATTCCGTGACGCATTTTCTAATTCCTTTCTGCTTAATCCAAATATTTTGAAACGTCCATTCCAAACTCAAGATTCTTCTCTTCGATCACTTCTACAAGCTCACTTAGTGATTTCTTACCAAAGTTTCTGAATTTAAGAAGATCTTGCTCATCGCGAGATACAAGCTCTCCGATGGAGTTGATGTTTGCTGATTTCAAGCAGTTATAAGCTCTAACACTTAAGTTAAGATCTTCAATACTGGTTCTTAACAGGTTAGCAACGCGCTGCTTCTCAGCATCCACTTCCTCTTCTTCCTGAGTAAATGGCTCTTCGATCTCTTCCGTAATGAATTTCTCAATATGTTCTTTCAGAATTTTACCGGCAATGGTCAATGCTTCTTTCGCATTAACTGAGCCGTCAGTCTGAATATCCATTACAAGTTTTTCGTAGTCAGTTCTTTGACCGACACGTACGTTTTCAACGTTATATTTAACTGATTTGATAGGTGTGAAAATAGCATCGATTGGGATGAGGTTTACATCATCGTCTTCGATAGTCATTTCTTCTGCAGGAACGTAACCACGACCTCTGCCTATTTTCAGCTCAATTTCCAGTTCAGCATCATCAGCCAGATTAGCAATTACTAAATCAGGGTTTAACACCTCATATTCAGCCGTTGCATCATCAATATCTTTAGCTGTCAGTTCACCTTGCCCACTTTTGGAAATATGGATCACTCCTGAACTTTGTTCAACCTGCTTAAACCTTACTTCCTTGAAGTTCAGGATAATTTCGTAAACATCTTCCTTAACACCTTTGATGCTGGAGTATTCATGATCAACACCGTTGATTTTAACTGCTGTAATAGCAATACCAGGCAAGGATGAGAGCAGAACTCTTCTAAACGAATTTCCAATCGTTACACCAAAACCTCTTTCAAGCGGTTGAAGAACAAATGTACCAAAGTCATTCTGGTCTTTAACAACGTTAAGGGTTTCAGGCATTTGAATGCTATAATTGCTCATAATAAGATCTATGTCTTTTAGAATTACTTAGAGTAAAGCTCAACAATAAGCTGAACGTTAATATTTTCAGGTATTTCTTCCATAGAAGGAACATTCAACATCTTACCTGATTTCATCTTTGGATCTGTTTCAACCCACTTGTATTTGTTTCTTGAAGAACCTGACAGTGAATCCTCAATAACTTCCAGACTTCTTGATTTTGGACGAACAGAGATCACATCACCCGGTGACACTTCAAATGATGGTATATTTACAATATTACCATTCACAACTATATGCTTGTGAGTCACTAACTGTCTGGCTTGTCTTCTTGTTCTGGCAAAACCCATACGGTATACCGTATTATCGAGTCTGCACTCAAGAGCTTGTAGCAGGTTCTCACCGGCAACACCATCTTTAGCAGAAGCAGCCTTAAATAGATTACGGAATTGCTTCTCCAGCAAACCGTACGTGTATTTTGCCTTCTGCTTTTCTTCTAATTGAATAGCATATTCAGATTTTCTGTTAAATCTGGAACGGCCATGCTCACCAGGTCCGTAAGGCTTTCTTTCTAACGCTTTACTTGGGCCAAAGATCGGCTCTTTAAACCTTCTGGCTTTCTTTTGTTTTGGTCCTCTATATCTTGCCATTATCTGATCTCTTTACTATTAAACTCTTCTACGTTTCGGTGGTCGGCATCCATTGTGTGGAAGTGGGGTTCTATCTTTGATAGATGTCACTTCCAAACCTGAACTTGCCATACCTCTTACCGCTGCTTCACGTCCAGAACCAGGACCTTTAACAAATACTTCTACTTTTCTAAGACCCATATCATGTGCAGTCTTAGCAGCAGTTTCGGCACTTAATTGCGCAGCATACGGGGTATTTTTTCTAGAGCCTTTGAAGCCTTCTTTTCCGGCAGAAGACCATGACACTACATTACCATCCGCATCAGTAATTGTGACAATAACGTTGTTGAAAGTAGCTTTAACAAAAGCCATCCCGTTTGGATCGCTTAATTGCTTTTTTCTTTTTCTCTTTGCAGCAGCTGCTGCTTTTGGTTGTTTTTTAGCCATTGGTTATCTCAATTACAATTACTACTTAACTGCTTTTTTCTTACCTGCAACAGTACGCTTTTTACCTTTTCTGGTACGAGCGTTGTTCTGGGTATTCTGCCCTCTAACCGGAAGACCTTTACGGTGACGAACACCACGGTAACTTCCAATTTCGATCAAGCGGCGAATATCTCCATTCACTTCACTTCTAAGAGCACCTTCAACTTTGTACTCTTCATCAATGATCTTACGCAATTCACTTACTTGCTCATCCGTCCAATCCTGAACTTTAGTATCATGCTCGATACCAATACGGTCCAAAATATTCTTAGCCGTTGTCAGGCCAATTCCATAAATGTAAGTAAGGCTGATTACGCCTCGTTTTTGTTTAGGTAAATCTATCCCAGCAATACGTGCCATATAAGTAATCTGTTAGTCTATTATCCCTGTCGTTGCTTATGACGTGGGTTTTTCTTGTTAATCACGTAAAGTCTTCCTTTACGTCTTACAATTTTGTCGTCTGAACTTCTTTTTTTAACTGATGATCTAGTCTTCATGACAACCCTTATTTATATCTATAAGTTATTCTTCCTTTGGTTAAATCGTAGGGTGACATCTCTACAGCCACTCTATCTCCCGGCAGAATTTTTATGTAATACATACGCATTTTACCTGATACATGAGCCAATATCTCATGTCCATTATCCAGCTCAACTCTGAATTGAGCATTCGGCAATGCTTCTATTATTTCGCCATCTTGTTTTATCGGCTCTTGTTTAGCCATAATACAATATGTTTTGATTTTTATCCGAGAGCTCAGCAATATAATCAAAAGTACTTAGAATTTCAGCTTTTCCTTCCCGAACCACAATATCGTGTTCGAAATGGGCTGCTAAGCTCCTGTCGGCTGTAACTATTGTCCAGCCATCATTTAATGTTTTAACTTTATATGAACCCATGGTAACCATTGGTTCTACAGCCAGGGTCATGCCTGATCTAAGGCGTTCACCCTTTCCTTTTTTTCCAAAATTTGGAACCGATGGATCTTCATGCATCGCTTTACCGATGCCGTGTCCAACTAATTCTCTCACTACTCCATATCCTTCAGTTTCACAGTGAGTCTGGATGGCGTTAGCCATATCTCCAATTCTGTTACCGTGAACAGCCTGATCAATACCTTTATGCAAGGATTCGAGTGTGGTCTTCAATAATTTCAAAGTTTCATCATCACAACTTCCCACCACAAAAGTGTAAGCGTGATCTCCAAAGTATCCGTTTTTTTCAACTCCGCAGTCCACAGAAACGATATCACCTTCCTCTAATACCCTTTCTCCGGGTATTCCGTGGACAACTTCCTCATTAACAGAGATACAAAGTGTTGCAGGAAACTCATTGCCTTTAGGACCATAACCTTTAAATGCAGGCCTTCCTTTTTCTTTGGCAATATAATCTTCTGCGATCCTGTCAAGTTTACCTGTTTGAACACCGGGCTCGATATGTTTACCGACTTCCGCTAATGTTCTTGAGACGATGAGTGCACTTTCACGCATCTTCTCAATTTCAGATTCACTTTTCAGGTAAATCATTACTATGCTCTTCTTCGGCCTTTAATACGACCTGTCTTCATGAATCCATCGTAGTGTCTCATCATCAAATGACTTTCGATCTGTTGTAAAGTATCTAATGCTACACCCACAATGATCAACAAACTGGTTCCTCCATAAAAGAGGGCAAAACCAGGTGTTACTCCGAACAATCCAACGGCAATAGCCGGTAAGATCGCAACGAAGGATAAAAAGATAGATCCCGGAAGAGTGATCTTAGTCAAAATATTGTCAATAAATTCTACTGTTTGCTTACCCGGGCGTACACCAGGAATAAATCCACCCTGACGCTTCATTGTATCAGCCATTTCTTTAGGGTTGATCGCGATGGCAGTATAGAAAAAGGTGAAGAACATACAGACAAAGAAGAACACAATTGAGTATGTCACACCTGTGAAATCAACCGACCACTGAGTCAAAAACTGTATGGTTTCATTTTCAGGGAAAAATGAACCGATCGTGCTCGGGATAAACATAATAGACTGAGCAAAGATGATCGGCATTACTCCGGCAGCGTTTACTTTAAGTGGAAGGTATTGTGTGGTTCCACCATAAACTTTACGGCCAACAACTCGCTTGGCATATTGTACCGGAATTTTACGGGTTCCCTGAGTCAACAGAACCACAGCTGCGATCACAAGAATCAATGCAGCAACTTCAATGATCACCAAAATGGCATTTGCCTTAGTAGTGATCTCGTTGTAGAAGTTAGCAGGTAACGCAGCAATGATACCGATCATAATGATCAGTGAAATACCATTACCAATACCTCTTTCGCTAATTCTTTCACCTAACCACATCACAAATACGGTTCCGGCTGTTAATACGATCATAGCCGTAATAACAAAGAACAATTCGTTTACAACAATTGCCTGTGGTGATGAAGAAATAAGGTTTATTGAAAAACCTATGGCCTGCACAGCAGTAATACCTACGGTTCCATAACGGGTTAACCTGGTGATCTTACGCCGGCCTTCCTCACCTTCACGTTGTAATTTTTGGAAGTAAGGAACTACTGCACCCATCAACTGAATGATAATTGCAGCTGTAATGTAAGGCATGATACCTAACGCAAATACACCGGCTCTCGAAAATGCCCCACCTACAAACAAATCAAACAAACCCAGCAAACTACTTGCTGCATTACCTGAATTGTTGATCAATTGGTTTGCATCTACACCGGGTAAAGTAATGTAACTACCAACCCTATAAACCATCAGAATACCTACTGTGTAGAGTATTCTGTTTTTCAGGTCTTCAATTTTAAATATGTTGCGAAAGTTCTCTATAAGACTCATGCGGGGTCTGTACTAAGCTATTATTTCTTAACAATTGTTAGTGTACCACCGGCTTTCTCTACTTTATCTTCAGCAGATTTACTGGCAGCGTGTACTTCGATTTCAATTTTCTGATCTAGATCTCCACGACCCAACAATTTTATAGTATCATTCTTGTGGGCCAGACCTGAATTAATGAGATCTTCGATCGAAATTTTGGAATCCAACTTACCAGCTTCAATAAATTCACCGATAGTATGTACGTTGATTCCTCTATTTTCAGTACGGTTGAAGTTTTTAAATCCAAACTTCGGAAGTCTTCTTTGAAGTGGCATTTGTCCACCCTCGAACCATGCACGTTGCTTATGACCGGATCTTGATTTCTGTCCGTTATGTCCACGGCCGGATTGTTCACCGCGACCTGAACCCTGTCCACGACCAACACGTTTGGTACCTTTTCTATTTGGGATCGGCGCTTTTAGATTGCTTAAGTCCATCATCTAATTCTTTAAATAATTATCCTTCAAATACTTTGTTCAGAGAAATATCTCTTCTCTGTGCTACTTCGACAGGATCTGTCAATTCTTTCAGAGCTGTAAACGCAGCCTTAACCATGTTATGAGGGTTTGAAGAACCCTGGGATTTAGAAAGAATATTGTGTACTCCTGCTACATCCAACAAAGCTTTAACAGCACCACCAGCAATTACACCGGTACCTTCAGCGGCAGGTCTCAATAATACTTTACCAGCTCCTGCTTTCCCAACAATTGGGTGATAGATACTTTTGGTTTTTGTTAGTGGAACCCGAATCAGGTTTTTCTTAGCGTTATCAAATCCTTTTTGGATCGCATCAGAAACTTCATTGGCTTTACCAAGTCCGTGACCACAAACTCCGTTACCATCGCCAACCACTACAATTGCGTTAAAGCTGAAACGACGTCCACCTTTAACCACCTTTGATACACGATTAACGTGAACCAGTTTTTCTTCGAGGTTCAGGTTAGCAGCAGGTATAGATTGTTTTCTTCTTATTTTAGGCATTGTTTATCCCAATTCAATTAAAAGTCTAATCCACCATCGCGGGCGCCTTCTGCAGCTGCCTTAACGATGCCGTGATATTTATAACCGCTACGGTCAAATACCACTTTATTAATTCCTTTGTCTTGTGCAGCTTTAGCAATTTCACTACCTGCTTCTTTGGCATTATCAACACCGCTTTCAGCTTTCGTAGAAGCAATTGTTGCGCCTTCCATATCGTCGATCAATTGCAGGTATGTGTACTTACTGCTTTTGTAAATACTTAGACGAGGCCTCTCAGAAGTTCCTTTAACCGTAGAACGGATTCTTCTTCTGATCTTGTTTCGTCGTTCCGTTTTCTTTTGTTGCTTTTTATTCATTCTTAAATCCTCTATTTAGCAGCTGATTTACCGGCTTTACGTCTTACTTGCTCGCCTACATATCTGATACCTTTACCTTTATAAGGTTCAGGCTTTCTGAATGATCTGATCTTGGCAGCAACTTGCCCAACCATTTCTTTATCCACACCGGTGATCACCAGGATAGGATTTTTGCTGGACTTCGTATCAACTTCAATAGTAATACCTTCTGGCGGTACGAAGAAAATCGGGTGAGAATATCCAAGGCTAAGTTCGAGTACATCACCACTGATAGATGCTCTGTAACCAACACCAATGATTTCCAGTTTCTTGGTATATCCTTCGCTAACACCTACTACAGCATTATTGATCAGTGCACGAAATAAACCATGCAGAGCACGGTTAGATTTTTCATCATTGTTTCGGTTGATGATCAATTCACCATCGTTCTTTTCGATAGTGATGTTAGGGTGAATACGAAGTGTGTTGGTTCCTTTTTCTCCTTTGAAAGTTGCAATGTTATCAGCATCAATGCTGAATTCAACTTTGTCAGAAATAGGTACCGGTAAATTTCCAATTCGAGACATTTTTCAAAAACTATTTTTTAGTAAATGGTGCATAGTATCTCGCCGCCTACATTAAGCTTGCGAGCTTCTTTATCGGTCATTACACCTTTGGATGTTGAAAGAATTACAATACCAAGTCCGTTTTGTGAACGTGGAACTTCGTCCCCGCCTTTATAAACTCTTAGACCTGGTTTTGAAAGTCTTTTCATACTTCGGATAACAGGGTGGCCGTATGAATCATATTTCAGAAACAAACGGATGATACCTTGCTTTCCATCCTCAATATCAATGTATTTTGAGATATACCCTTTATCAGCCAAGATCTTGGTCATGGCACGCTTCAATTTAGAAGCGGGTATATCAACTCTTCTGTGCCCGGCTTGTTGGGCATTTCTTATACGTGTTAAATAATCTGCAATAGGATCTGTCATCGATTCCTTCTTTATTGTTACCAGCTTGCTTTTCGTACACCTGGAATCTTACCTGCTAAGGCAAGTTCACGGAATTTGATCCGTGATATTCCATATTTGCTAATATAGCCTCTGCTTCTTCCGGTAATATTGCAACGATTTCTAACCCGTGTAGGGCTGGCATCGCGCGGAAGTTTTTGAAGGCCTTCATAGTCACCGGCTTCTTTCAGCTTACGGCGCTTTTCAGCATACTTTTCTACTGTTTCTTTTCTTTTTTTATTGCGTGCTATCCAAGCTTTCTTAGCCATAATAGAATATCCTTAGTTTCTCGTTTTAAATGGCATTCCAAAGTGCTTAAGCAGGGCGTAAGCTTCTTCATCCGTTTCTGCAGAGGTTACAAATGTGATATCCATACCATGGACCTTTGAAACCTTGTCAGTATCGATTTCCGGAAAGATCGTGTGTTCCTTGATACCAAGGGTGTAATTACCCCGGCCATCAAAGCTCTTATCCGGAACTCCCTGAAAGTCACGAGTTCTTGGCAAAGCCAAGTTGATCAATCGATCCAGGAATTCAAACATAATACGCTGGCGAAGTGTTACTTTACAGCCAATTGGCATTCCCTCACGCAGTTTAAAGTTTGATATAGATTTTTTCGCTTTAGTAGTTACCGGTTGTTGACCAGTAATTGCGGCTACATTATCTACAACTGTATCTAAAACCTTTTTATCAGTTATAGCATCGCCTACACCTACATTTATTACTATTTTCTGAAGTTTGGGTATGGCCATTGGGTTTTCATACTCAAACTCTTCGCGTAAACTGTCGCGAATTTCCTCTTTGTACTGTGTATATAATCTTGCTTCAGCCATTGCTATCTATATGCGTTATTTATCCAGCATTTCGCCACTGGTCTTCGCATACCGAACCCAACGGCCTTTACCGTTTTCTTCAATACGCTTACGACCAACTCTGGTAGGTTCGTCTGTAGTCGGATCGATCACCATAACATTTGAGATATGGATCGAACCTTCTCTTTTCAGACGTCCACCCTGTGGATTATCCTGGGTTGGCTTTTCATGATGGGTTTTCATGTTGATACCTTCAACGAGCACACGCTCTTTTTGTGGCATCACCATCAATACACGGCCTCTTTTACCTTTATCGTTACCGGCAATGACCAATACGTCATCACCTTTCTTAACGTTTAATTTCTTTTGTTTGTTGAACCTGCGTGGCATACTCTAATTTCCTTTTTTAAAGTACTTCCGGTGCAAGCGACACGATTCTCATGAAGCTTTTTTCACGAAGCTCTCTCGCCACTGGGCCAAAGATACGTGTACCTACCGGTTCTTGATCTTTATTGATAATTACCGCAGCATTTTCATCAAAACGAATGTAACTACCATCCTTTCTGCGGAATTCTTTTTTAGTTCTAACAATAACGGCTTTAACAACATCACCTTTTTTGACGTTACCACCCGGTATTGCAGTTTTAACAGATGCAGAGATCAGGTCACCAATTCGTGCATATCTTCTTTTAGAGTCACCTAAAACTTTGATACACATCAGCTTTCTGGCTCCGCTGTTGTCTGCTACATTTAATGTCGTATTCGTTTGAATCATCGCTAATTCCTAATGCTCTATTCGTTACTTAGCTTTCTCGACGATTTCAACCAATCGCCATGATTTTCTCTTTGAAAGTGGTCTGGTAGACATGATGTGTACTTTATCACCGACGTTTGCTTCATTGTTCTCGTCGTGTGCCATGTACTTCGTAGTCTTGGTAATGTACTTTCCATAAATGGAATGTTTTACCTGACGATCTACTGCAACCGTTATACTCTTGTCCATGCTGTTACTAACAACATGTCCAATTCTTTCTCGTCTTCGGGCTCTTTCTGTTTGTGCCATAATTAAATCTTTATGCTTGTTCAGCACTACGTTTTTCATTAATAATTGTCTCTAATCGAGCAACTTCTCTTCTGTGATTTCTTAACCTGGCCGGGTTTTCTAATTGTCCGGTCACTGATTTAGAAAATCTCAGATTTTGTAGTACTTCACGCTCGTCTTTTAAACGGGCTTGTAATTCAGTAAGTGTTAAATCTCTTAATTCGTGTGCTTTCATCTTATCCTCCCTGATAATCTCTTCTTACAACAAACTTAGTCTTAATAGGAAGTTTATGAGCAGCACGTCTTAATGCTTCTCTTGCTCTGTCTTCGTTTACACCTGCGATCTCAAATAAAATACGTCCTGGCTTAACCACTGCTACCCAGTGATCCAATGCACCTTTACCTTTACCCATACGGGTCTCAGCAGGCTTGCTTGTCATTGGTCGGTCAGGAAAAATTCTGATAAACGTTTGTCCATCTCTTTGCAGAGATCTTGCAATTGCAATACGGCATGCCTCAATCTGGCGAGAAGTAATGAACTTAGGTTCTAAAGCCTTCAGTCCAAAATCACCAAAGTTGATTGTGTGTCCACGCTGTGCATTACCTTTCAGTTTGTCGCGGTGTACGCGGCGTCTTTGAACTCGTTTTGGTTCTAACATCGTTTCGTATTAACTGATTTTAATTAGATCGATTTCTATTTCTGCTGCGTCGACGACTTCTTCTTCCTTTGTCATCACCGCCTCTTCTGTTATCTCTACCGGAATCAGAATCACGACCGGATTGAGTTCCAGGAGTCAGATCAACATCACCGATAATTTCACCTTTGAAGATCCAAACAGTCACTCCAATTGATCCATAAATGGTGTTTGAAGTAGAAGTTGCATAGTCGATATCAGCACGCAGGGTGTGTAGAGGAATCTGTCCCTCTTTATACTGCTCAGTACGTGCCATTTCAGCACCGCCTAATCGACCGGCACAACGAACTTTAATACCTTTGGCACCCATTCGCATAGCGGATGAGATCGCAGTTTTCATTGCTCTTCTGAAAGAAACCCTGGCTTGTAGCTGTTGGGCAATATTTTGAGCAACGAGACTTGCATCCAATTCCGGGCGTTTGATCTCACTAACATTAATCTGAACTTCCTTATTGGTAATTTTTTTGAGCTCTTCACGAAGTAATTCGATCTGCTCTCCACCTTTACCAATAATTACACCCGGTCTGCTGGTACGTAGTGTAAGCAGAATTCTTTTAGGGGTACGTTCAATAATTACGTTAGAAAGACCGCCGTTACGGAGTCTTGTGTGCAAATATTCACGAAGCTTTTCGTCTTCTATGATAAGACTTGGTTGATTCTCTTCAGAGAACCAATTGGAGTCCCATCCTCGAATAATGCCTAATCTAAAACCAGTTGGATTTGTTTTTTGTCCCAAGGTATTTATCGTTTATTCGTTTACACTTTCTTGATCACGCTTTGCCACTTTAACTGTGATATGGCATGAACGCTTATTAATTCGATGAGCTCTACCCATCGGTGCAGGCTGTATTCTTTTCAGAGTTACACCCTCATCAACATATATTTCCTTTATATAAAGGTCTTCGTCATCAAAACGCTCTTCCTGAAATTTATCGCGTAAATTTGCAGCGGCAGATTTAATCACTTTGATCACATCTTCTGCAGATGCTTTCTTAGTGTATTCCAAGCGTTTTATAGCTTTTTCTACTGATTTTCCACGAACAGCATCAGCTACCAGGCGAACCTTTCTTGGGGCTCTCCTCAAGTGCTTTTGAATTGCTCGTGCTTCTAATACTGGAGTATCCATCTCTTAAATCCGATTAATTATTTTGCTGCTTTTTTCATTGGGTGACCACGAAATGTTCTGGTAGGAGCAAATTCTCCTAACTTATGGCCAACCATATTTTCAGTGATAAAAACAGGGATAAATTGTTTACCGTTGTGAACCGCAATGGTCAGCCCCATAAAATCAGGAGTTACCATAGAACTGCGTGACCAGGTTTTGATCACTTTCTTAGATCCACTTTCTTTAGCTTCATCAATTTTGCGTTGAAGCTTGTAATAAACAAAAGGCCCTTTTTTCAGTGAGCGTGGCATACTTATCTAATTATTTTTTCTTTGTTTTTCTTCTTCTGACGATATACTTGGAAGACAATTTATTTCTGTTACGGGTCTTCTTACCCTTAGCAGATTGTCCCCATGGTGAACGTGGGTGACCACCGGAGGCTTTACCCTCACCACCACCCATCGGGTGATCAACAGGGTTCATCGCAACACCACGTGTTTGTGGGCGACGACCTTTCCATCTACTTCTACCGGCTTTCGCGATAGTTGTGTTCATGTGGTCAGGGTTACTTGTTTCACCAACCGTTGCATAACAACTTCCAAGGATCATTCTCACTTCGCCTGATGGAAGCTTAACACTCACATACTTGCCTTGACGGCCAAGTAACTGAGCTCCGGTTCCTGCACTACGGCATAAGGTTCCACCTTGTCCCGGATGCAGTTCTATATTATGAATAAAAGTACCCGGAGGCATTTTAATCATTGGTGATGCATTTCCGAGATCCGGTGCAGCATTTTCACCAGAGATGATCGTATCTCCAACTTGCAGTTTATTTGGTGCCAGAATATATCTTCTTTCACCATCAGCGTATGCAATTAGTGCAATACGGGCAGATCGGTTAGGATCATATTCAATAGTTTGCACTACCGCAGGTATCTCATGCTTATTTCTTTTGAAATCGATGATACGATACCGACGTTTGTGTCCACCACCACGATGTCGTGAAGTGATACGTCCATTTCTGTTACGACCACCGGTAGAATGTTTACCTGCCAATAAAGCTTTTAACGGCTTATCAGTTGTAATGTCATCAAATACAGGAGCAATTCTGTGTCTTGTTCCCGGTGTAATTGGTTTTAATTTCTTAGTAGGCATTTTCTATTGGTCTTAAATTTCAGCAAAGAAATCAATTTCGCCTTCTTTGATCGTTACGATCGCTTTCTTCCAAACTTTAGTACGTCCGCCCTGGTACCCACTTCGGGTATAGCGGCCTTTTGGCTTAGAAGGCATGATAGCTGTATTAATTTTAGCCACTTTAACTCCAGGATAAGCTGCTTCAACTGCAACCTTTATCTCAGGCTTACTTGCATTTTTAGCAACTTCAAAGGTGTATTTACCTTCTTCCTGAAGTCTGCTTAATTTTTCGGTTATAACTGGTTTAATAATTACACTCATGCTGTTGCCTTCTCAGTTTTACCTTCAATACTGTTTTCAAGAATGGTTAATGCACTTTCCTGAATAAGTATTACGTCAGCATTCATTATCTGATAAGTATTAGGTTTATATCCTTCAAGAACATTAACCCTAGGGATATTTCGTGCTGATTTGTAAATATTTAAATCAGTATCAGCCGTTAATATCAATACTTTCTTATCACTTACTTCAAAAGCTTTTAACATATCTGCTACTTGAGAAGTCTTAGGCTCATCAAAAGAGAAATCTTCAACAATACGAATTCCTTCTGAATTTGCTTTAAGTGACAAAGCTGATTTGCGCGCTAATTGTATAGTCTTTTTATTTAGCTTGAAACTGTAGTCACGCGGTTTAGGACCAAATACAGTACCACCTTTTCTCAAAAGTGGTGATTTAATATCGCCGCGACGAGCATTACCCGTTCCTTTCTGACGATACATTTTCTTGGTACTACCGGCTACTTCAGATCTTTCTTTAGTTTTTGCTGTTCCCTGACGATTGTTGGCTAAATGACGTCTAACGTCTTCATAAAGCACAACTTCATTAGGCTCTACAGCAAAAATTGTATCGCTTAATTCAGCTTTTTTGCTGCTTTTAGATCCGTCTATTTTATATATATCTAATTTCATGATTACCCAATAACAGACGTTTTGTTATGAATTTCTACGTATCCACCTTTTGCACCAGGAACAGAGCCTGTTACAAGAAGTAAATTAGAGTCTTCAAGGATCTTAGCGATACTTAGGTTTTTAACCTTAACTCTTTCATTACCTGATTGACCGGCCATTCTCATTCCCTTAAATACTTTAGAAGGGTCAGATGCATTACCAATTGCTCCGGGAGCTCTCATTCTGTTGTGCTGACCGTGTGTTGCATCTCCAACACCACTGAAATTATGGCGTTTGATAACACCTGTAAATCCACGGCCTTTTGAAGTTGCTACTACATCTACGGTATCTCCAACGGAGAATACATCAGATACTGTAAGTTCATCACCTACATTTAAACCCTCCGGAATGAAATCACGGAATTCAACTACCTGATGCTTAGTATCAACACCTGCTTTCGCAAAATGGCCTTTAACGGCTTTACTAACATTCTTTTCTTTGCGATCAAATGAAGCTAACTGTACAGCTGTATAACCGTCAGTTTCCTCCGTTTTGATCTGGGTAATAGCACAAGGTTCAATTTCAATAACAGTCACAGGAATATTTCTCCCGTTGTTATCAAACACGCTTGTCATACCAACTTTTTTTCCAATCAAACCACTCATCGTGTTCTGGTCCTTTTCTAAACTTTAATTTCTACATCAACACCGGAAGGTAATTCCAGCTTCATCAATGCATCTACAGTTTGTGATCCTGTTGAAAGAATATCGATCAGTCTTTTATGTGATCTATACTCGAATTGTTCTCGAGATTTCTTATCAACAAATACAGATTTATTAACTGTAATGATGCTTTTACGGGTGGGTAGCGGGATCGGGCCCGAAACTACCGCACCTGTAGATTTCACAGTCTGAATAATCTTTTCAGCTGATTTATCGATCAAATTATGATCGTATGACTTCAATTTGATTCTGATTTTTTGTTGTGTTGCCACGATCAGATCCTTAGTCTAAGATTTTAGTTACCACTCCGGCGCCCACTGTACGGCCACCTTCGCGTATCGCAAATCGCAATCCTTCTTCCATCGCCACCGGCTGGATCAGGGTTACGTTTAATTTCACATTGTCGCCTGGCATTACCATCTCAACGCCGTCTGGCAGCTCACAAGAGCCGGTCACATCGGTGGTTCTGAAGTAAAACTGCGGGCGATAGCCTTTGAAGAATGGCGTGTGACGACCACCCTCATCTTTACTCAATACATACACCTCACACTCAAACTTCTTATGCGGGGTGATCGAGCCCGGCTTACACAGTACCATACCGCGCTGCAGCTGCTCCTTGTTAATACCACGCAGCAGAATACCGGCGTTGTCTCCGGCCTGACCCTGGTCAAGCATACGGCGGAACATCTCAATACCGGTTACTACCGTCTTCATTGGCTCTTCAACGATACCAACGATCTCAATCTCATCATTCAGCTTCAGCACGCCACGCTCAATACGTCCGGTAGCCACGGTTCCACGACCGGTGATAGAGAATACATCCTCTACCGGCATCAGGAACGGCTTGTCTACGTCACGCTCTGGCGTTGGAATCGTCTCGTCAACGGCTTTCATCAGCTCAACGATCTTCTCTTCCCACTCAGCTTCACCGTTCAGCGCGCCAAGGGCAGATCCCTGGATCACAGGAATGTTGTCGCCATCAAATTCATACGAGGACAGAAGCTCACGCACTTCCAGCTCTACCAGCTCCAGCAGCTCTTCATCGTCTACCAGATCCACCTTGTTCATAAAGACCACGATCTGTGGCACTCCAACCTGGCGGGCAAGCAGAATGTGCTCGCGCGTCTGTGGCATCGGACCATCCGTGGCAGCTACCACCAAAATAGCTCCGTCCATCTGAGCCGCTCCCGTTACCATGTTCTTCACATAGTCGGCGTGACCCGGACAGTCAACGTGGGCATAGTGACGCTCGTCGGTTTCGTACTCTACGTGGGCCGTCGCAATCGTAATACCGCGCTCACGCTCTTCCGGCGCATTGTCAATATCCGCAAATTGCTTCGCTACTCCACCATAGGTCTTCGCCATTACCGTCGTAATCGCTGCCGTCAGTGTCGTTTTTCCGTGATCTACGTGGCCTATCGTGCCTACGTTTACGTGGGGCTTATTCCGTTGAAAGGTCTCTTTTGCCATGATT
>NZ_PQBS01000016.1 GCF_002911695.1 Gracilimonas amylolytica | reverse complement strand
GGGTCTTATGAAGTATAGCATGTTATAAAATCTTGTAACATATTGCTATACAATGAATAACAAGTATTATAAACGGTCACATATTTCAGAAGCTAAATTTCGGCATCTGATCAAGTGTTTTTCGTTAGATTTAACCGCAACGGAAACGGCTGAGTTAACCGGCATTTCATTGCGATCGGTTACCGTGATCTTTGACAAACTGCGCCATCACATCGCTCGATGGTCTGAGCAATCGGCTCGGATCCAAGGCATCATTGAGGTTGACGAGTCTTATTTTGGTCCACGACGAATTCCTGGTAAACGAGGACGAGGAGCTTCGGGTAAAACCATTGTCTTTGGCATTTTCAAACGTAAGGGCAAAGTCTATACCGAAATTGTCCCTGATGCAAGAAAAAAGACACTCCAGTGTATTATACGTGGAAAAGTGGCCCCGGCCAGTGTGATTCACAGTGATGGTTGGCGAGGCTATAATGGCCTAGTGGATGTGGGCTATGACAAACATTATCGTGTTCAACATGGCCAGGATGAATTCGCCAATTCCTCGAGTCACATTAATGGCATTGAATCTTTTTGGAGTTATGCCAAACGCCGGTTGGCTCAATTTAATGGGGTATCGAAATCTCATTTTTATGTGTATTTAAAAGAAACTGAATATCGCTTTAATCATCGAAATCAAAACTTATACAAGATCTTACTGAAGAAGCTTAGAGAAGAACCTCTTTGAGCTCTAAACTTCATAAGACCCTTCTCTAAATCCTTTAAAAATATTCGTTCAAACTTTGTTGATTTGTTGTTTCATGGCTGCAGTAAAGCGGGCAATTTCTTCCCGGGTGGTATAAACATTAGGAGTAACCCGAATTCCTTTGAACTGATCATGAACGATCGGTGTCGTGATGATACGGTGTTCATTCCACAACGCTCCGTTCAATTTTCCGGGTTCTACTCCCTTGATCTCAACCGTGGCGATACCACAGGCGTACTTTGGATTTCGGCTGGTGTGTAGTACCACTTTGTCTCCATCCACGATCTCATCGATCCAAAGATCATTCAGATATTTGAGGCGGGCTTCTTTTCGTTTTGAACCGATTCCCTCATGGAACGTCAGGGCTTCACCGATCGCCAGATAATTGGCTGCGGGATGCGTGCCGATCTCCTCAAATTTTCGGATATCATCATCCTGAGATTCAGCCGCAGCCATCAGTGGCCAAAGATCTTTGATCTTATTCTTTCTCACATATAAAAGGCCGGTACCATGCGGAGCAAACAACCATTTGTGAAGACTGCTGGTATAAAAATCACAATCGAGGTCTTCATGTTTGAAATCAAAATGGGCATAGGCATGGGCCCCATCTACTATAACAGGGATACTTTTTTTGCGGGCCATTTGAACCACTTTCTTTACAGGAAGGATCTGTCCGGTCAGATTGATGATATGGCACATCAGGATGAGCTTTGTTTTAGGGGTGATCGCTTGCTCAAAGCGATGCACGATCTCCTCATCATTTTCAGCCGGAACCGGAATACTGATCTGATTGAGTTTGATACCATCACGCCGTTCCCTTTGTTTGAACGTATTGATCATGCGTGGGTAATCCTGATCGGTTGTCAGAACTTCATCACCGGGATTCAGGTCAAATCCTAACTGACAGATCTGAAGGCTTTCTGAGGCATTTCTTGTCAAGGCAATTTCTTCTGTATCAACCCCGAAATTTCTGGCGAGACGTTGGCGAACGCCCTCCCTACGAGGTTCAAGGATCCGCCACATGTTGTACACGGGTGCCTGATTGGAAAAATCGAGATGCTTTTTCATGGCTGCCTGCACAAAATCGGGTGAGGGACTCACGCCTCCGTTGTTCAGGTTGATGAGGCTTCGGTCAACCGTAAAAGCCTGTTGAACGCGTGCCCAGTAGTCTTCATTTTTAGCGATATCGGTCGCCGAGCCTGTGAATCCTTTGAGATCTTGAGTGATCTCATGGGCTTTGATCGGACTAAAGAAGGTACTTGCTCCAAATGCGGCCGCTCCGGCTCCGAGTTTTTTCAGAAATTGTTTTCGTGATTCCATGTTCCCGATAGGTTGATTAGAGAGTATCGGGAATTACCCAATGACAGTGAAAAATGCAAGGGCTAAAGGCCTTGGCCTACAAAGTTTTGCAGTTTGGGTAATGGACATAAAAAAAGTCCCTGACACAATTGTGAAAGGGACTCTTTAGAAATTTGGTGTGATCTAACGTATCAGGCTTTCTTTTTGGCCGTTTCAATAGATTCCAGAAGTTGCTCAGCTTCGGCAATAAGGCCTTCAGCCTTTTCCTTGGCATCAAGAACTACCTTGTCGCCTTTTTCTTTGGCTTCTGATACAAGGATCTCTTTTTCTTCTTTTAGCTGATCGATAAGGTCGTTCAGCTCGTCGTAATATTCACTGAGTTTGTAGGACAATCGATCCCGTGTATTTTTTCCCGAATCGGGTGCGTAAAGGAGCGCAAAAACAGCTCCTACCAATGCTCCTGATACTATTCCTGAAATAAAATCTGATGATCTACTCATAATTTTTCTCCTTTTTATTATTTAAAACAAGTATAGGCAGAACAAGTTCCAATTTCCATATGTGCAATAGGTATTTGGAGGATTTTCACCGGCATATGACCCGATCAAGAATTCACGGTCTCAGTTTTTCTCCCTTTGAATAATTCTTTGAACCATTCGATCGTCATGCTCAACGAAACAGACAACACAGGGGTGATAAAAAGCGTCAGAAGTGAACCGAACATCAATCCACCGATCACAGCCTTCGCTAATGGTGACCAGGTTTCAGCTCCGGAGCCGATCTCTAAAGAAAGTGGGATCATAGAACAGATCGTGGTAATGGCGGTTAACAAAATTGGCCGCATTCGTCGACGGCAGGCTTCAAGGATCTCCTTTAACAGTTTAGAGTCTTTCACAGTTGGTTTCTCTTTCCAGAAGAAAACAGGTATGAATAAGTTTTTCCAGCTTACGGATCTTCGGTTCAGCATATCATAATCCATGCCTTTGGTATAAAGGTGCATGTAATCCACCAGTACAATACCATTGTTCACGATAATTCCCACCAACATAAACATTCCAATATTGGCTGTGGTACTCAGTGGATCGCCGATCATAAATAGATAGGCGAGTGCACCGAACATGGCAAGCGGAATACACAGCCAGATCACAAATGGATCCCTGAAGTTCTCAAACAGGGAGGCCATGATCATGAACATGAGTACGAGGGCTGCAAGCAGTGCAAAGCCAAATTCAGCTTGCCCTTGCTGCGTTTCTGCAGTCCCTCCGGTAAATTCATATCGATATCCATCAGGCAGAACGATCTCTGATTCTATAAATTCGCGGATCACCCCTTCATATTCCAGTGCATTTCCCTGAACCTGAATGTTCACATCAAGTACTGTTTCCCGGTCTCTGCGCTGAAACGAATCTACGCCACGAACCGGAATGAACTCACCCACAGCTGAAACCGGTATGCGTTGATCTTCAAATTGAAAGACTTCCAGATCAAACAATTCTTCTCGACTTGTAAGTGCTTCTCTCTGAGTTCGAACTTCAATAGGGATCTCACGCCCATCGTTTATAAAATAACCGGCCTGATTACCAAGCGTCTGTGTTCTTAAGGCACTGGCTACAGTATTGAGATTTGTGCCAAGACGTGCCAAACGCTCCCGGTCTGCTATAAAGTGAAGTTCAGGGGTTGGGTCCGTTCGCCCGTTATCTACGTCGATCACTTTTGGATCGCTCATGAGATTGGCTTCGATCTTTTGCGAGATAGCTAATAATTGCTCGATCTCGGCTCCGATAAGGCTTAGGCGAATGGAGTTGCCGCCTGAATCCCATCCACGTCCGAAACGCAAACCTCCGCCTTCAACACGAACCCGAACATCTACTCCGGGAGAGGTTAGTTCCTGCCGCAGTTTGGCTGCAAAATCTGTACTGCTTATTTCACGCTCGGTTTCAGGAACCAGGGTCAAGCTGATCTCACCACGGTTGCTGTTGGCACTCCACCGGCTGCGACCAATGTTCGAGATAATGGTCTCAACTTCCGGCATTTCATCCACGCGTCGGCTGAATTCATCGAGTACATCGGCCGTTCTGATGAGTTGACTTCCTTCCGGCAAGCTTATATTGACATCGATCTGACCGGAATCAGCCTCAGGGAATCCGGACTTCTGGATATTGGTGTAAAGGAGGAATGTACCTGCTGCGATAAGCAACATGGCCGTGAGAGGGATCCATTTATGTTGGAATAGCCAACCCAGGGCTGCCGTATATAACCGTTCAAGTTTGGCAATGCCTCTGAAGGCAAAATTCTTGGTATTAAACTGTTTGGCATCCAGGGCAAGCAGGGAAATGACCGGAACCAAAATAATGGAAGACAAAAAAGAAAAACCAATGGCGAAACAGATGGCGTAGGCAAACTCTCTGAAAAAGGCTCCCTGTGTTCCTGATATCAGGATGATAGGTACAAACACCCCAAGAGTGGTTAAGGTTGAACCGAGCAGGGCGCCGATCACTTCGTTGGTTCCTTTCAGGGCTGCCTCAAACCTTGAAAGACCTTCCTCAAGCTTTCTTGCAATACTCTCGGTTACCACGATCGAGTTATCAACCAGCAAACCGATCGCCAGCGCAAGAGCCGATATCGTTAAAATATTCAGGGTGAGGTCTGCGGCATACATAGCGGCAAAGGTAGCGGCAATGGAAACCGGAATAGTGGAAGCCACCACCAGCGAAATTCTCCATCCACCCATAAAGATCAGGATCACAAGAATTACTACCACAAGTGCTCCAAGTGCTGATTGAGACAGGTTATTGATGGAATCCTCAATGGTCTTTCCTTCATCAGACAGTACTCGCAGGGTTACTCCGGGCGGCAGGATCTCATTGATCTCCGGAACAAGGGCTTTAACTTCGTTCACCACGTCAAGGGTGTTGGCATCAGAGTTCTTTTGAATTTCAACCGATACACTGTTCTTGCCATTAACTTTAACCAGAGAGGTTATATCAGTGAAACCGTCAGAAACATCAGCCACATCACTCACACGGATCGGGATACCATTTTCAGACATTCTGATGATCGTATTCCTGATCTGTTCCACGGTTTCGTAAGTCGATTCAGCACGGATACTGTAATTGATCTTATCTGAGATCACATTTCCGATAGGAAGCTGAACATTGTTTGATCTCAGTGCCCCTTCTATATCCTGTGGAACAAGATTATACTGAGCCAGCGACATGGGGGAGACATCTACATAAATTCTTCGCTCAAGCCCACCCTGTGTTTCTGCCGAAGCCAGTCCCTCGATTCGCTCTAATCGAGTTTCAACGAGTTCCAGACCAATATTTCGAAGTTCATCAAGGCCACGGTTCTCTGCATCAATACTGAGGCGCATGATCGGCCGGTTTTCCGGATCGAATTGAAAAATGACCGGTTCCTGAGCCTGTTGCGGAAGATCGCCCCTGATCTGATCAAGAGCTTTCCGGACCTTCAATTCAGTTTTTCGAATATCGGAACCGTCACGCAGGCGAAGGATGATAAAGGCACTGCCACGACTTACACGGGCTTCGAGGGTTTCAATGCCTTCAATGGCAGATAAGGCACCCTCTATAGGATTTACAATGATCCGGTTGATATCTTCAGGTGCGACGTTTTTATAACCGGCTGATACGGCGAGTACCGGAATATTAAAGGATGGGTATAGGGTCACCTTTAGGTTGGTGAGAGAAAATACTCCAAACCCAATAACGATCAGGGTCATCATGATCACCGTGATCGGTCGTTTTAAAATACTGCCGGCTACTGAGAATTTTTTCATGCGAGGGCCTCTTGGGTTTTAGCAAGTGGGTCTTCTTTGTGAACCGCATCAAAACCAAGGCGTTCAACCAACCCATTGATGATGTTGTAAAAACACGGTACCACAAATAACATAAGCAGGGTACTCATGGTCAAGCCACCGATCACAGTTCGTGCCATGGGACTCCAGGTTTCAGAACCTGAACCAAGTTCAAGTGCCAGGGGCACCATGGAAAGGATGGTAGTGAAGGCGGTCATAAGAATCGGTCGTAAACGACGTGTAGCTCCATCAACAATGGCTTTTTCACGCTTCATTCCCCGTGCCTGCAAGATCTTGATGTAGTCGATCATTACAATACCATTGTTTACCACAATACCGGTGAGCAGGATCAAACCTACCATAGAGGTGACACTGATGGAGGTGCCGGTGATCCAAAGCATAACCAAGACACCGGTGAGGGCGAGTGGAATGGTCAGGATAATGATGAAAGGCTCGACTAGACTTTCAAACTGTGAAGCCATCACCATGTATGTTAAAATACCGGCGATCATGAATGCAAACATCAGGTAGCTGAAAGATTCCGCCTGTTCCTCTGCCGTTCCGGATATCTCATAGCGGTATTCGTCCGGCCAGTTGACCTGATCTAAGGTAGCCCGGGCTCGTTCTGAAGCCGTTGCAAGGTCTATACCTGCAAGCTCTGCCGTAACTTCGGCCACGCGTTCCTGATCAATTCTAAGCACATTAGTTGGGCCTGTAAACCTCTCTACTCGTGCAAGGTTCTTAAGTGGCATCCATTCTCCACCGGGAGTTTGAATTTGAATGTTGGCAAGATCGACGGATTGAGATTTGTCTTTTGGATCCAGTTCCACCACCACTTCAAATTCAATACCCTGATCTACAAAAGAAGTCGCTACGTTGCCCTTAACGGCATTACTAACAGCACTGGCTACCTGATTGGTGGTCATGCCTACACGTGAAATTCGCTCGCGGTCCATGACCAGCCTCAACTCAGGCCGCCCCTGATCCGCAGAACTGAATACATTGTTGATGCCATCTATCTCGAGAAGTCGTTCCTTTACACCCTCAGCTAATTCTTTTTTGATCTCGGGATCGTATCCAAATATCTGAACGATCAAGCCATTTTCACCATCCGGACTGAGGGGATCTATGATCACTTCCTGTATTTCCACTCCGGGTACGACCTGAAGTTCTTGCATTAAATTACTTGTGATCTCAGCCTGTGTGCGTTCACGTTCATTTTGTGAAACCAGTTCAATACGTACAGTTCCTGTAAACCCTCCGGGATCATCGGCTCCCTCTATCCCTTCTTTATCGCCATAATCTGATACGATCAGCCTGGCTTCAGGTACTTCTTGCCGGACAATTGACTCCACCTGCCCCATAGATCGTTCCAGTTCGAATAAGTTGACTCCCGGTTCACGCTGAATTTCCAGAACAAAGGCATTTTCATCCACTCGGGGGAAAAACTCACCACCGATCACATAGAAAAGGGGAACGGAGGCCGCAAAAAGTATGACTGCTGCAGTTACCACTAACCCGCTTTTACCGATCACTTTTTGTAACTGATCATTGTATGTGGTTTCAAGCTTTTCAAGGAGATCACCAAAGTAGTTGGCGATCTTGTTTTTCGCACTGATGTTTTGAGTCTTCTCTTTGTAGAATTGAGAAGCCATAAGTGGAATGAGTGTCAAAGCCACAAGGGTAGAAACGATCAGTGAAAATGAAATAGTTAGCGCCAGATCTCTGAATAAAAACCCGGCGATGCCCGGTACAAACAGAATGGGCAGGAAAACCACGAGGGTAGTCAATGTCGATACAATGATAGGAACAGCGACTTCCTTAGCCCCGCTCACAGAGGCTTCGTCCCGGTTGGCTCCCTGTTCACGGAAACGGAATATGTTTTCGAGAACCACCACGGCATTATCCACAACAAGTCCAACCGCAAGGGTCAAGCCGGAAAGTGATATGATATTCAAACTCAGGTCGGCAATATCCATAACCATGAATGTGGTAATGATGGATACAGGTATGGAAATGGCAATGATGGTTGCAGAACGCCCGCTTCTCAGGAAAACGAGCAGGATCAATACTACCAGAAAGATGGCCTGAACCCCTGTCCATAGCAGGTTACTGATCGACTGTTCAATAAAATCAGCTTTGTTGGTGAGTACACTCACTTCAATATCACCGGGCAGAGTGGTGCGGATCTGATCCAGCCCGCCAACCACGGCATTGGCAGCGGTTACCACATTGGCATCACTTTGCCGGTACACATTAAGGACGATCCCATTTTCACCGTTGACACGCACATTACCGATCGGTTGTTCGATGCCATCCACTACATCGGCTACATCCTTAAGTAAGAGGGGTTGCCCTTCTCTGACCGTGATAATAGTGTTTCGGATCTGATCTACATTCTTGAATTCCCCCAGAGTTCGAAGTGAGTAATTGATATTACCCTCCGTAAGCTGACCGGCCGGAACCTGAATATTTTCCTGTTGTAATTTTTGAGCGATATCAGCAATGCTGATGTTATAGAGCCGCATCTTTTCGTTGTCGATGCGAACATTGATCTGCCGTTCAAGTCCACCCGAGGTTTCTGCTGAGGCGATCCCGTTAATGCGTTCAATGCGTTGTTCCAGAACCTGTTTAGAGTACGTACGCAGTTCGCGTGCACTCCGGGCATTCGAGGTCAGGGTAAGTACAACAATCGGTTCCTGATTGGGGTCGTAGGAAAAAACAAGGGGGGTTTCGGCATCATCAGGGATGGAGCGCTCTACGAACCCGAGTTCTTTACGAACATCATTTTCTGCTTCATACAGATCGGTTCCCCATTCAAAATTCAATTTAACAACCGATGCTCCCTGGCTCGAAAGCGAACGGACTCGTCTGATACCACTTATACTGCCAACCGATTCCTCAATAGGCCGGGTGACCAATGTCTCAATATCTTCAGGTGCTACACCCTCATAACTGGTATATACAGTGATAGTTGGGAAGGATACATCAGGATAGAGATTCAGCCTCAGGTTTTGCAGCCCGAACAGGCCAAAGCCCAACAGGATGAGGGTCCCCATTAAAAAAGTTATCGGACGGTCTACCGCCAGTTTGGATAAAGATCCCATTGTTTCCTTTTAGTTTGAGGTTGAATCGGAGTTCACTGATTGATCCTGTCTGAGCTCACGCAAAAAGGCTCTGCGCTCTTCTTGCGACATGCCCTGCATCTTTTCTCTGGCATCGGCTCGTTCTTCCTCACTCATATTAGCCAGTGGGTTTTGGCCACCCATGGCATTATTTCCGTTAGGTGCGTCACCTTCGGTGCTTATTTGTCGCTCTTCAGGTGTTCGAAAGCGTTCACCGGTAGCAACAGAAATTCGTGATCCGTCTTCAAGTCCACTCTGACCGGTAACAATGATCTTGTCACTTGGTAGTAAACCGGACAAGACCTCAATTCTTTCCCCTTGTTCAATTCCTAACTCAAGAGGCCGGCGTTCAGCAACACTGTCACCTTTGGAAACGAATACCGAATAGGTTCTTTCAAGGTCGATGGTATTTGTTTCCGGGTTGATGACCGTTTCAACCTGTTCCACTAAGGCACTTCTTGGCACGATCATAACCTCATTTTTAGTCGTAATATTGATCACGTTTTCAACCAATACACCCGGGTAAATAGAATTGCCGGTAGAGGTGAGAGTGATAACCACTTCACCCAATCCTGTAGTGGCGTCTAACTGAGGGCTTTTTCTGGATACCACGCCCCGGGCACTGATATCACTTTCATTTGAAACCCTGAGATTTACCTCCTGTCCGATCTCTACGGCACGCCAATCCTGCACAGGCAGGTAGATGCGTGATTCATAGCCGTTGGTGCTGGCGATCTGAAATAGTTCGGTACCGGTGCTGGCAAGATCACCTTCTTCCAGTGCTCTGGATACCACAACCCCATTTACCGGAGACTTCACTTCGGTATTATTGAAATTCTCCTGAGCCTGAGTCAGAGAAGCACGTGCGGCTTCAAATTGTGAGAGTGAACTCTGATAAGCAGCTTCCGCGATCTCAAGTTCTGATTCGCTTGTCAGGTCACGCTCCATTAGGGTTTGCTGACGAACATATTCGGCACTGTCTCTTTTTACAGCGATCCTGCTTTGTTCTAACTGAGAGCGAGCTTGTGCTAATTGATCCCTGAACGTGACATCATATATCTTGGCAAGGGTTTGTCCTTGTCTTACGGTATCTCCAAGATCCACGTAGAGGTTGGTGATACGGTTACTAACCTGCGGGAGCACAGACACGACATTTTGTGCCTTTACATTGCCATAAGAGCGAACCTGTTCAGCAATATTACCAATTTGAATATCACTGGTTTCTACACTTGTTGTGCGCTGCCCCGGCCCGCCAAAGGCTCCAAAACCCGGCATCCCGTTACCTTCTGAGTTATCACTACCACAACTGATTAGAGTTACGCTCAGTAAGGCGAATAAAATAAATTGTTTTTTCACTTGATCTGTGTCTGTTTTTAGTGTTTTCAAGTATTGTATGTTATACACCAAAGTTCTTGAGAAAGTTTGGTTTTATAAGGTGTTATTTTGTAAAAAAAAGAAAGCAGATAACTTGATGAACTCTTTGATTCACAATGAATGAGAGGAATGAAATACTTATCTTTATATTTGATGCTAATTCTTAATTAAACTTTCTCCCGCTGATGAAATTTTTTATTGATACCGCTGATCTAGATGAAATCAAAGAAGCCAACGATCTCGGTGTTCTTGATGGTGTAACCACGAACCCCAGCTTGTGTGCTAAAATTGGGGTCAAAGACTTTGAAGGACACATTGCCAAGATATGTGATATTGTTGATGGTGATGTTTCAGCTGAAGTTGTTTCCACCTCATACGAAGAAATGGTTGAAGAAGGGCGCAAGATCGCGGCCATCGCTGATAATGTGGTTGTTAAGGTGCCTTTGATCAAAGATGGGATAAAAGCCATCAAAACATTCTCTGACGAGGGTATCAAAACAAACTGCACGCTTTGCTTTTCCCCTACTCAGGCATTGATCGCCGCAAAAGCCGGGGCCACCTACATTTCTCCATTCCTGGGCAGGCTGGATGATATATCAACAGAAGGCATGCAGTTGATCCGGGATATTGTAACTATTTATGACAATTACGGATACGAAACAGAAGTACTTGCCGCCAGTATTCGCCACCCAATGCACCTGCTTGAATGTGCCAAAGAAGGAGCCGATGTGGCAACCATGCCATTGAATGTGATCAAGAGCTTGTTGAAGCATCCATTGACCGATATTGGATTGGAACGGTTTCTAAAGGATTGGGAAGATCTTCAGGAAAGCCTGAAATAACTTTCGGAACATATTTATTAAACAAAAAGGGCCCTCAAATGAGAGCCCTTTTTTATTTCAGGAATATTTTCAGGAGATCAAAATTTTGGAGCTTTCCTCACATTTGTAGCCTGTTCAAAAGAATAGGCCATTTCAATAAGGAGGGGTTCACTCCAGGCCCGGCCAAAGAACGAGATGCCAACAGGTAATTCATCAATGAAACCCATAGGCACCGTTATGTTTGGATACCCGGCACGGGCTGCCGGGGAGCTTGAGGATACCGCAAAGTTATCGCCATTGGTGAGATCCGTTTTCCAGGCCGGACCACCGGTCGGGCCGATAATGGCATCCAGGTCAAATTCATCCATCACCCGATCAATGCCTTCTTCACGGGTTATTCTGAGCATACGTTCCAAGGCTTCCTGATATTCCTCTGATTCCAGACTTCCTTTTTTACTGGCCTGAATGAGAATGTCATGGTCGAAATATTTCATTTCTTCAGGATCATTCAGGGTAGCTTCAACCAGCTCCTCCATATTTTTGACGGGAGCATCTTCGCCTAAAGATTCGAAGTATTTGTTCAATCCGTCCTTGAACTCAAACAGCATAATGTTGTAAGAATCACCACCGGCATTCTGTTCAGAAATTTGTTCGATCTCCACGATCTCGGCACCTTGTTCTTGGAGTAAACGAACCGTTTCATGCATAAGGGTATCTACCCTGAAATGCCCTCCCAATGAGCCTGTCCAAAGTCCGATACGTTTTCCTTCTAATCCGTTTTCATTCAGAAATTGGGTGTAATCGGTATGAGAATTTCCCTCACTCAGTTGGGTTTTGTCATCAGTCGGGTCGACCCCAACCATAGCTCCAAGAGCGATGGCTGCATCAGTGACGGTACGAGCCATAGGGCCGGCTGTGTCTTGTGTGTAAGAAATTGGGATGATTCCTGACCGGCTTAAAAGACCTACGGTAGGTTTGATCCCAACCAATCCGTTAGCAGATGAAGGGCAGGTTATGGAACCGTTGGTTTCTGTGCCGATCGCAAACACGGCCATGTTAGCTGATGCGGCTGCACCCGAACCGGCACTCGAGCCGCATGGATTTCGTGTCAGGTCGTAGGGGTTGTGAACCTGACCGCCCAGGGCACTCCATCCACTGGAAGAGAAACTGCTGTGAAAATTAGCCCATTCACTCAAATTGGCTTTCCCAAGAATAATGGCTCCCGCATCCCGAAGCTTTTTGGTGATGAAGGCATCCTCATCAGGTATGGAACCGTCTAAAACATTGGCTCCTGCCGTAGTTGGCATATCATCGGTATTGATGTTGTCCTTCAGTACAACCGGGATCCCATGTAACGGACCGCGGGTCGTGCCTTCCTGTAGTTCGGTATCCATTTCTCTTGCGACCTCCAAAGCTTTTGGATTGATGTAAAGCATGGAGTTCAACGTTGGTCCGCTTTGGTCTTTTTCAGTGATGCGTTCCAGATAAGCAGCGGTTACATCTTCAACAGAAAAGGTTCCATTCTCATATCCTTCCCGGAGATCAGAGATCGTGATCTCTTCAAGCCCAAGTTCATCAAATTTAGAGGAAGTCTGACAGGCAAGAAATAAGAGTGGCAGTACAAATAAAGGCAGTAGTTTTTTCATTGCATAAAAATTTATTCCGTGATTAGAAGCGGAATATACAATGTAGAGGGGGTACATACAGTGCCCTGATAGGATTTTACAAGAACAAGCCTTTAAATTGAAAGAAAAAGCACGATACCGAATATCAGGTTCGGAATACTGCCGTATTTAGCATCCTGCCAATCCCGCCAGATCAACGCCTGGGACAGGGTAACGCCGCAAACTCCCAAGCCTACATATATACCGGAGTTGAAAGTGTAAAGTGTGGCTGTGAGGATGAATAATAGAGTCGTGATAAGCCAGATAACTCCGGAGGCTTTTGTGATGGGCATCTTAAGTTCCTTGACCTCCGCCAGTTCAAAAGCTTTTAGGAATCCAAGCAAATGGATGAGTCCGTGTAAAACCATGAATATAATAAAGGCTGTTTTCATCGCTATTACCTCCATTGATCTGTATCAGCAACCTAATGGAAACTGATTAAGATATTATGAAGTAAAACCGATCAAACAGCCTTGATAGAAAATTGAAGTGATCTTCTAAGCTTTCCCGATCAGGTCCTGGGCAATGATAGAAGAAGACAGTACTCCGGGTAAACCGGCACCCGGATGAGTTCCGGCGCCTACAAAATACAGGCTTTCAACATCCTCAGATTTGTTATGAGGGCGGAACCAGGCTGATTGAGTCAGTATCGGTTCTACAGAAAAAGCGGAGCCTTTGTAACTGTTCAGTTCATTCTGGAAATGCAGGGGATCTATGTAATGCTCGGCCACCAGATTTTCCTGAAGATCCGGTAAATAATTCTCTTCCAGAAAATTCATGATCTTATCGCGGTAGATCGGAGCCATTTCGTTCCAGTCGGTTTTACTGTCTAAATGTGGAACCGGAGAGAGAACGTAAAAAGCTTCATGTCCTTTTGGAGCCATTGATGGATCGGTCTTCGTTGGCATATGCAGATACAATGAGAAATCATCTGCCAGTTTTTTGTCGTGGAAGATATCTGACAGAAGTCCCTTGTAGCGCTCGCCAAGAATGATATTATGGTGAGCCAGGTTCGTATCGTTGTAGCGTTTTTTGGTGCCAAAATAGATCACAAAAAGAGACATACTATACTTGGTCTTCTGGATCTTGCGATCGGTGTATTTCTTGCGGTGTTTTGGATTGATAAGGTTTTTGTAAGTGAATGCAACATCAGCATTGGAAACGACCTCGTCTGCTTCAAGTGTTTCACCGTTTTTCAGTCGGACCCCAACAGCTTTGCCGTTTTTGATCAGGATCTCCTCGACTTCAGTTTCCGTATGAATTTCCCCCCCTTGTTCACGGATCAATTTCTCCAGGGCATTTACAATGGCACCCGTGCCACCCATGGCATAATGAACACCCCACTCACGTTCCAGATAATGTATCATGGAATAGATGGAAGTGGTATCAAAGGGATTTCCGCCAACCAGGAGGGGATGAAATGAAAAAGCTCTTCTCAGGAAATCATCCTCAATAAACTGAGATACATATTTATAAACGGATTGATGAGACTTCAGCTTAATGAGGTCCGGAGCCACTTTCAGCATATCAGTGAACTTCAGGAATGGTTTGTCAGCCAGCTCAATAAAGCCTTTTTCAAAAATGGGCTTGGTGGTTTTAATGAATTCCTCATAACCTTTAACACCGCCCGGGCTACGTTTTTCGATCTCAGAAAGGATGAAATCGTGATCACTGTTATAATCGAAACCTTTACCTTCATGGTCAAAGATCCGGTAGAAAGGGTCACAAGGAACCAATTCAAAATAATCTTCGCGTTTTTTCCCGGCAGCTTCAAAAATATCGTCGAACATGAAAGGCGCGGTGATCACCGTTGGCCCGCCATCAAATTTGAAGCCATTTTTTTCGTAGACATATGCGCGTCCACCCAGCTTATCTCTTTTTTCCAGGATGGCGACATCATGACCGGCAGAAAGTAAACGCGATGCAGCACCTAATCCGCCAAATCCGCTTCCAATAACAATGATATTCTTTTTCATAACAGATATAGTTTTGTTGTTTGTGCGGAAAACGGAAAAAAAGGAATAATCAATCCCGGAAAGGATAATTAATTTTCGATCTGCTTCACAAAGCCTGCATGACCCAGATTATTGAGTCGCTGCATTTCCTGCCGTGCTTCATCGGGATCAGTATATGTCCCGAAGTAAACCCGATAAAAGGTGCTCTCATCTGTTTCGATGGTTTCAATTCGTGTGCCTTCAAGCTTTTCAACATGAAGCTCAGCCTGCTGAATATCTTTGTAGGAACCAAGTTGAACGGTGTAGGTGGGAACTTTAAGATCGGTCACTCTTGAATTCTCGAGGTCACCTTCAAGCAGGTAAAGTCTAACCCGTGCCGTGCCCGGACCGATCATGTCTATTCTTTCTGCGGCACCTTTAGATAGATCAATGATCCTGTTTTTGGCATAAGGCCCCCGGTCATTGATCCGAACCTGTACGGTTTTGCCATTATCAAGATTCTCTACAAGCAGGATAGTGCCAAACGGAAGGGTGCGATGCGCAGCCGTGACTCCATTCATATCGTAAGTCTCGCCATTTGCAGTTAACTTTCCGTGAAAATTCGGGCCGTACCAACTGGATACTCCATTCTCAATAGCTCGTGCATTTTCTGTGGAGGCGTAATCTGCATCCAGGGTTTCTTTGGACATCCCGCATCCGGTTAGCACAAATATACCCAACACAATGATTAACGTAGCTTGTAATGATCTCATGTAGATGATAATAGATTATGATTACGAAAATATATTCCGCTTTTTCCAGAAATGCTAAAGCAGGATATTCCGTTGATGCAGAAGTAGAATTATGAAATATAATTAAATGAGCCGAAGATCGAATTTGAACCGACGATCTATTTTTTATCCCTATGAGCCAATAGTCGGACTCGAACCGACGACCTATCCCTTACGAGGGGATTGCTCTACCAACTGAGCTATATTGGCTTATGGCCCTCTGGACTCTACCCCTGAGCTGCTTCGGTTAGTTTTCTTATCAAATTTACAACTCTTTATGGTTCTTCTGCAACAGACGCGTTTTCGTCTTAACTTAAAAAGAAAAAATTCATGTCGGTAACCATTTCGCTGATCGCTTTGAACGTACTGGTGTCTGTTGTGACGCTTTACGCCGCCCCTCAATTATTTAACAAATTCATGATGATGCCATATCGTACCGTTCGGCAGAAGACCTGGTATGAGTTGGTCAGCTCTGGATTTGTTCACGCCGGTCTCGGTCACCTTTTCCTGAATATGTTTGTACTATTCTTTTTTGGATTGGTATTGGAAAGAACCATCGGTCAGGGCCACTTTTTGGCGCTTTATTTCACGGGGTTGATCGTTTCCGGTTTACCTTCATTGTATAAGGAAAAAGACAACCCGGAATTTGCGACCGTTGGTGCATCCGGTGCAGTGGAGGGTGTTTTGTTTGCCTTTATTTTTCTGTTCCCGTTAGATCCTATCTATATAATGTTTATTCCGGTCGGGATACCGGCTATCATTTTTGGAGCATTATTTTTAGCCTACAGCGTCTATGCAAGCCGAAAGGAGGGAAGGATCAATCACCTGGCTCATATTGCCGGGGCGCTCTGGGGCTTAGTGTATCTGATCATCTTTGTACCTAATACGATCGATCATTTTCTGACCGTATTTGGATTACTTTGAGTTCGATCACCCGTATTTGCTTCTAAAATGATCCATGAAGCTAACCAGGGCCTCTACCGATTCTAACCGGCAGGCATTGTAGATACTGGCTCGGATCCCGCCGGCGCTTCTATGTCCTTTTAAAGCCACAAGTTCATTTTTGGCAGCTTCTTTGATGAATCGCTCTTCAAGACCTTCATCGTTGAGACGGAATGTGACATTCATTTTGGACCGGGAATTCTTCTCAGCAGTGCCTTTGTAAAAAGCATCTCTATCGATTTCACTGTAAAGTAGCTCAGCTTTTTTGGCATTTAAGGTTTGGAAATGAGGAATGCCTCCACGCTCTTCCACCCATTTTAAAACCAGGTTTACCATGTAAACGGCAAAGGTCGGTGGGGTATTGAATATTCTTTCAGCATGAGTTCTATAATCCAGAATAGTGGGAATATTTTCTTTTGAGATGGATTGCAGGAAGTCTTTTCTGACCATTACCACAGTGACACCGGAAGGACCCAGATTCTTTTGAGCTCCTGCATAGATCATCCCATATTTTTTAGGATCAATGGGGCGTGATATGAAATCGGAGGAGGCATCACAAATGAGAGGGATACCACCAGTATCCGGTTCCCCGGAAAACTGTGTTCCGTAAATGGTATTGTTGCTGGTGTAATGCACATATCGGCTTTGGTCATGAAAGGTCAATTCAGAATCCTGCGGGACACGCCTGAAAGCTTCATTCTCTCCGGAGTAAGACTCGTGGACGTTGCCAAATAGCCGTGCTTCCTTTATCGCCTTATTTGACCAAACACCGGTATTGATGTAATCTGCCGTTTCGTGCCTGTCAAGAAAGTTAAAGGGAACTTGCATGAACTGAGAACTGGCTCCTCCTTGTAAAAACATGATGTGAAATCGGTTCTCCAGTTTCAGAATTCGATCGAGCCTTTCTTTAGCTTGTTGATCGACTTCGGTATAGGCCTCGCCTCGGTGACTTTGTTCCATGATGGAAGTGCCTTGTCCGTGGTAGTCCATGATTTCTTCTTTGGCAATTTCAAGAACTTCGTCCGGTAAAGCAGCCGGGCCGGCACTAAAATTGTGAACACGATGCATAGATGCTCCTACTCAATTAGGGAGTTAATCAGATTTCTTAAAATGTGTGAACGAGAAGTCCCGACCGAAGTTTCGGCTCAAACCAGGTAGATTTTGGAGGCATGAGTAATCCGGCATCAGAAACATCCATTAATTCGTTAATGCTTGTGGGGTAAAGGCTGATGCCGAGTGCAGCTTCCCCATTATCCACCAGTTTTTCCAACTCATCTGTACCGCGAATACCCCCAACAAAATCAATATTGGGGTCCGTTCTCTGATCCTTGATCCCAAGAATGGGTTCCAGTACCCGCTTCTGAAGCTTGGAGATATCGAGAGAAGTTGTGGGGTCTGAGTGATCCTGATCCTTAAAATGAATGCTGTACCAGTTATCATTCACATAGAATGCTACAGTACCCTTTTCTTCAGGAACGGGTTGGGCATTCTTTTTGACCTGAAAACGCTCAGATAGTTGTTTCAAGAAATCGTCGGGAATTGATAATACGATCCGGTTGTAGGCCAGGATCTCAAGTTGGTCAGTAGGAAACAGGACCGCAGGAAAGTAATTATACTCCTCTGAGCCATTGTGGTCAGCATTTTTCTCAGCTGATTCTTTAGCCGCTCGGGCTGCACTTGCACACCGGTGATGACCATCGGCCACGTAGATCTTTGGGATCTTTCCAAAAGCCTCGATCAGATCAGAGGCTTCTTCTACTTTCCAAATAGTGTGAGAAATACCGTCGTCAGTTTGAATATCGTACACAGGGTCGTGATCACCTGTAAAAGCACTCATGTATGTTGAAATATTTTCAGAATCCCGGAAGGTCAACATAACCGGTTCAGCATGAGCTTGTTGAGTTATGATATGCCGCGTTCTGTCATTTTCTTTATCAGGCCGTGTCTTCTCGTGCTTCAGAATGATATCGTTGTTGTAATCGACTACACTCACACAACCAAATATTCCGGTTTGGGATCGGCCATTCATAGTTAATCGGTAGATATAGAGGGCTTCCTGTTCTTCCTGAGTAAATACCTCTGAATCTAATAGGCTCTTAAGGTTCTCCTTTCCCTTTTGATACACTTCATCTTTGTAAATTGATATTCCGGATGGGAGGTCGATCTCAGGCCTGATCACATGCAGGAAGCTTGTTGGATTACCGGCGGCCATTTCTTTAGCCTCAGATGTGTTAATGACATCGTAAGGTACACAGGCTACTTTATCTGCAAATTCGGGTTGGGGTCTCCATGCTTTAAAAGGCTTTAGAACGGCCATATAATGTGTGTAATTTTGGTTATCCTTAGAATTATTGAAGGTACATAAAAATGAACTTTATTAAATTTATCACAATCAAATTGTGTAAATAAAACGAGAATAAAATGGATATAAACAACAAGAACTTAAACGAAGAACAGCAGGAGCAACTACTGTTCATGATGCTTATTCAACAACATCAGCAAATTGCCATGATGGGTTTAGGAAAGCTTCAAAACCCGGCTACTCAGGAAATGGAAAAAGATCTTTCCTCCGCTAAATATGCGATCGATACTTTGGGTATGCTTAAGAAATATACTAAAGGAAATCTTTCTGATGAGGCTGCCGGATATCTGGAACAAACATTGACCACATTGCGCCTGAATTATGCCGACGAGAAGAAGAAAGAAAAGTCTGAGGCCGGAGAAGAGCAACAAAACGGAGAAAGTGAGTAACTCTGACGTTGTACCCATAACAGCGGCAGGAGGGGTTGTTTTCCGATTGAATGAAGAGCAGGCCCCGGAGATCCTGATGATCTTCAGGAATGGGGTTTGGGACCTCCCGAAAGGTAAACATGAGGAAGGAGAGACCTTAGAAATGTGTGCGGCCCGTGAAGTTTCGGAAGAAGTGGGAAGTGGGATCCCCGCGCTTATAAAAAAGTTGGGGGAGACCTATCATGAATATCCTGATCAGGGAAGTATGATGGGTAAAACGACTCACTGGTATTCTATGATCTTTACCCGAAATGAGGACTTGATTCCTCAAACTGAAGAGGGAATTGAGAAAATAGAATGGATGCCATTTGAAACAGCAGTCACTGTTTCAGGATATGACAACCTGAAAGAGATCCTGCAAAAATTTAAGTCATAAAAAAAGGGTGTGATCAAACGATCACACCCTTTTTTGTAAAAACATTTCAGAGAATTAGTTCTCCAAGCGGAAGTTAATTGAGAGTGCATACTGCACACGAACCGGACGTCCGCGCTGCATTCCGGGCTCAAACTCAGCCTTTTGAACAGCTTTCAGAGCTTCCTCATCACAGCCACCGCCAATTCCACGAACAACACGGGCGTTTTCAACTTTCCCCTGTTCGTTTACAATAAACTGTACGGTAACACGGCCTTCGATACCGGCACGTCGTGCCATTTCAGGATATCTTACACTTCCCTGAAGCTCGGCCATACCGCCAATAAGCTTAGGCATTTCCTCTACTACCACGAAGAAATCTTCTTCTTCTTCCTCTTCTTCAGGGGGAGGAGGCAGATCCATAGGTGGTGCATCAAAGTCTAATTCCGCATCAAGGTCGATCATTTCATCTTCAATGATCTCGTCATTTGGAACTTCAACCGGCACCGGTGGTCTGGGTGGTGGAGGTGGAGTTTCAATTTGTTTCGTTTGAACGATCTCTTCCATTTCAACAACTTCCTGCTCATCAAGCTGTATAACCTGAGGTGGTTCGGTCTCAAGTGTAACTTTAACAGCAGTAATCATTATAAGCAGAGCAAGAATCAAACCTGCCTCTAAATAGACAGTATATGATCTCTTGAGATCGGCTTTTGGTGATTTTCTTTCGTTTATCATAATTCAGGTACAGAGTTAGTCAGTTTTAATCCGCTAAAAAGAACGGAATTTATTAGATACTGTGCAAGTAATCAGTTGTTAATTTAACTAAATACTCAGGATAATTTAAGTTACTGTTTGCATTAGGCATCTGTATTCAATCAAACTAATCCCTTACAAAGTTTAAATCGCATTTTCATGTGGGTTGGAAGAAAACAGTGTAAAGGTCTTTGAAATAATGTATAGAACAATTACAGCGGCTCCGGTGCCCGCTATATCTGCAACAAGGTCTAGCATCTCAGGGTTTCGTCCGGTTGGCAGATAGTGTTGAAGTACCTCTATCAGGATGCCAAAGACCGCTCCTCCGGCAAAAACGATCATGAGTTTAAAATTTCCTTTTAAAAACCTGACGATCCCAAAAAAGAAGGTCCAGGCTCCAAACATGACAAAATGTACCACTTTATCCAAACCGTAAAATGATCTTGGCACATTATAATCTGCAGGAAATAGCGTGCCATACAGAATGCCAATGGTAGAAATGATCAACAAGATCAGGTAAAGTTGTACTGAGCGGGTCAGCTTCTTAAGAGGTTTCGTCATTAAATGATATCAATTGGTTCTAATGCCCCGGACTGTATCGAGTAAAATGCTTCTGATTTTTGTTTGCCGTCTATCAGTGCTTTGAAGCAAGCGATTTCTGCAGAACCGGACAGTTGCCAGAAAGCAGAGGCCTTTCCGGCCAGTACATCACCAAATCCGGCTCTGGAAAAAATTCGGGTGTCATATCCGGTTATATAACTCTTGCCGTTTTCTGTTCCAATAATCCCCGGCATCCCTTTTGATAAGATAGTAATATTTTTTTCAGCTGCTAAAGCTGAAACGGAATTTAATCTCTCCCGGTCATTGGTCAGGTTCTTTTTAACCAGTGAGGTCAATTCACCCGGGTGAGGAGTCAATATCCAGTTTGCTGATTCAGGTTTCTCCCAGTTTTCCATTTCTGATAATGCAAATAAGGCATCGGCATCTATGACAACATCGCCGGCAAAGTTTTTTAGTAATTCCTGAGTGAACCGAATAGTATCCTTCCGGCGACCTAATCCTGGTCCGATCAATAATTTACCGGGCTTTTCTTTTAATATTTTTTGAACCTCTTCAAGATGCGATTGCTTAAAAATAAGTTCATCCCGCTCTCCAACCGGTTTTTTGATTATCTGCTCCAGCTGTTTCTCGTAAATTTGCAGCAATCCTTTTGGAGTGATGAGAACCACGGCCCCCAATCCGGTTGACCATGCGCTACGAGCTGCTAAAATTCCGGCGCCGGTCAATCCTTCTGATCCGGCAATGATGTAAAGTACGCCTTCATCATACTTATGGTTTCTTTTTTTGGGTGTAGGGGTATTTGCTTCCACCCAACTTTCATCTATCAGGTAAGCAGTCGGATTCTTGTATTTATTTGGGAAGGAAAGTTCACACAGTATCACTTCACCCACAGTGTCGAATCCTTCGTTCAGGTAAAACCCGGTTTTAAGGGCTCCAAAACTAAGGGTGAAATCAGCCTGCACAGCGGTTCCCATGATCTCACCCGAATCGGCATTCAATCCGGTTGGTACATCCAGGGCAAAAACGGGGGCTTGTTGTTGGTTGATCCATTGTATGGCATCAGAATAGGGTGACCGTACATCAGAACTGAGGCCGGTTCCCAGCATTCCATCCACCACGAAATCATATTTACTCGGATAGAGATCATTCCAGGTCTTGATCTCAATATCAGTATCCAGTTTTTGGAGAAGCCGGTAATTTTTATCGGCATCGGGACTCAAATCCTCGGTACCTGACAAAAAGCAAACCGTGACTCTATAATCTTGTTGGGAAAGCAGTCGGGCTATAACTAAAGCATCTCCGCCGTTATTCCCTTTACCACAAAAAAATATACCGTGCGATCCTAAAGGAGTCTCTGACATAATAAGATCCGCAGCCCGGGTTCCGGCAATTTCCATCAGTGTAAACCCATCGATCCCAAATTCAGAAATGGTCTTCTCATCCATGAACCGGGATTGTTCAGCTGAGCAGAGATAATATTGGTGTGGGATCTTTAGCATATATAATGATTCATTGTCTCCAATGGTGTCATCCCGAGTGGTTTATTATATGAACTGTGATGTAGTGTATAACACGAGGTATCTCAAATCAAAAAACAGCATGTACTAAATTTTGAGATCCTTCGCGTAAGACATTTGAACCCTAGTCTATTTAATCTGCGCTCAGGATGACAACAGAATATGGTGAATCTAAGTTGAAAAAATTAATTAATACGACCGAGCAAATAGCACTTTCTGCTTCGATGGTTTGCCGGTGACCATACACTTGCCTTCTTCACTTTCTTCTAGAGGAATGAGGCGAATGGTGGCTTTGGTTTCTTCTTTGATCTTTTCTTCCGTTTCAGGTGTACCATCCCAATGCGCCCAGATGAAACCGCCTTTGTCTTCGATCACCTTCTGGAATTCCTCGTAAGAATCCACTTCTGAGGTCATCTCTTCACGACGGTTTTTGGCTTTCTCGAACAGTTCACCCTGAATATCATCCAGTAATTTTTTCACGCGAGAACCAAGTCCTTCACGGCTTTCAATATTTTTGGACTTGAGATCACGGCGGGCCAGTTCCACATTGTTATTCTCAAGATCACGGGGACCCACGGCAATTCTCAGTGGAATTCCGGCCGCTTCATGCTCGGCGAATTTGTAGCCGGGATTATAGTTGTCGCGATCATCCACTTTGATACGTATACCGAGTTCCTTCAGTTCATCATAAATACCATCGGCATATTCGAGTACGGCTTCACGCTGCTCATCGCTTCTGTAAATAGGTACGACGACAACCTGAGTTGGAGCCAATTTCGGAGGCAATACCAGGCCCTGATCATCTGAATGTGTCATGATCAAACCACCTATCAATCGGGTAGAAACACCCCAGCTGGTAGCCCAAACAAGTTTGTGTTCGCCGTCTTTATCCTGGAATTTTACATCAAAAGCCTTGGCAAAATTTTGTCCAAGAAAATGGGAGGTTCCGGCTTGAAGAGCTTTCCCATCCTGCATCAACGCTTCGATACAGTAGGTGTCTTCGGCTCCGGCAAAACGCTCACTTTCGGTCTTAACTCCGGTCAGAACCGGCATCGCCATCCATTCTTCGGCAAATGTTTTATATACTTCCAGCATCTGCAGGGTTTCGTCGGCAGCTTCTTCTTTTGTAGCGTGAGCCGTGTGACCTTCCTGCCATAGAAATTCCATGGTCCTGAGGAACAGTCGGGTTCGCATTTCCCAGCGTACCACATTGGCCCATTGGTTTACTAAAATTGGAAGATCACGATATGATTGTATCCAGTTGCGATAAGTATCCCAAATGATGGTTTCAGAAGTTGGACGAACAATAAGTTCTTCTTCCAGTTTCGATTCCGGATCTACTTCCACACCTCCGTCCACACTTTTAAGTCGGCTGTGGGTCACCACGGCACACTCCTTGGCAAAACCTTCTACATGCTGTGCTTCTTTTGAGAGAAATGACTTGGGAATAAACAGCGGGAAGTACGCATTTTCATGGCCGGTATCTTTGAACATCTGATCTAATGCGTTGCGCATATTTTCCCAAAGCGCCATTCCATTCGGTCGGATCACCATGCTGCCACGCACCGGAGAGTGTTCAGCCAGTTTCGCTTCGCGAACAACGTCGAGATACCATTGTGAATAGTCTTTGTCTTGTGATGTAATGTTTTTAGCCATGAACCTGTTTTAGTTTAATTTTTTTGAACCATGGAAGTTAAGAAACTTAACGTAGAGAATAAGGAGGCGAATGCGAAAAAACATTCCTCGCTATTAAGCTCCTGCTTCGTAACGTACTTTGGGAAGTTGTGGCTTCAGGTGGGTTTGAATAAGTGTTTGGGCCTTTAAACCTTCCTTGTTCTTTTGTACCGACAAAAGATCCAAAAACTCTCGACTGCGAAAAAAGAGCTAAAGCGGTCTCCATTGCACTAAAATAAATCAATGCTCCTTTTCCGGGCTTGCCTGTAATCAATTACCGTGCGGTATGATTTATTTCTTAACGTTCCATTCCGCCATCCTCTTAACGCTCTTTTTTCTAAGGTCGAATAATTTACTCTCGTTATGAAGCTCTGTTTTCTTAACAACTTCTGTGAGATCAGTTCTTTGTAACGATTCAGAAATATTTTTACCTCGTTACGAACGTCCCGTTCGTAATGCATACCGGAACCGGCGGTTCCAAAAAGTTGATGAAAGCAAATGACTCTGAATCTATATCATTGTTTATTTTGATTTGAGCCTCTGGTTACCGGGCCTTCCCGCATACGCGGGACGACGGAGAAAAAACATTTTACCCTTTGTTATATAAACCCGTATATTTGATGCTCTTTATGAAAAGAGACCTGCCGTGGTAGCTCAGATGGTTAGAGCGCACGACTCATAATCGTGAGGTCGACGGTTCAATTCCGTCCCACGGTACATAAATAAAGCCTGATTCTTCACTGGATCGGGCTTTTTTATTTTTGAGCCTACTTCTGAAACAATTTGATATATTTTTCGAACAGTATGAGTGTTAAATCAATAGGGCATTATGCGGAAATCAGAAGAATATGAGATGGCTTTAGTGGCTGATCAGGCGCTGGGTAAAGCTCTTAAGAAATATGACGAGATGGTGGCAGAGAATGACACCGGTGTTCAGTCAGATCTTATGATCACTATCCACGACTCCATCCGGAATCTCAGAAGAAAGATAGAGGCTTTTCTGCACGATAAACTGCCGATGGAAAGGGTAGTCGATGAGTTTATATTTGAGTATCAGGTACTGGAAGGTGAACTGGAGGTCAGAGAGAGTGAATTGGCCCGGTACAGGAAGTTTGCCAAAAAACTTATGGCGAGTTATGAGGACTTTATAACGAAGGTAGGTGGTCAGAAAAAAGTGTCTGTCATAAACGGTACCACTCATCTTGATTTCGAAAGAAAATCGAAGGGTAAAGCCTATTTGTTTTGGTTCATCTCATTTTTCGGGATATTTGGATTTCACCGGTTTTATTTAGGGAAGATCGGTACTGGGATCGGGTGGATCTTAAGTGGAGGAGTCTTGGGACTTGGGGCTTTGTATGACCTGTTCGCTCTTTCTTCTATGGTGGATGAGCATAACAATTACCATGAGCTCAAGGCGGCCAAATTGAAGCAACTCAAATCCAAAAAGTAATGGCATAAAAAAAGCCACCCTCAAATCAATGAGAGGTGGCAGATATCATCTACAGACGGCTATTACCCCATTTGCATCAATAACTTACATTAATAGGGCATGGCCGTCAATGGTGAGAATTACGTAATTTAACTACGTGTTTTTACGTAATTCTCTACTCAGCACCTTTTACATAGGTATCAAACCATCCAAGAAATCTTTCAAATCGGTCTTTCTGAAAGGTGGGTTTGCGAATTCCATGATGCTCACCCGGGTAAACCACAAGTTGAGTCTCGAGGCCGAGTCGTTTCATGGCCTGATACATTTGTTCTGAGCCGAGGATCGGTACATTCCAGTCAGCGGCCCCGCCGATCCAGAGAGTTGGGGTTGTTACTTTGTCTACATCATTAAATGGTGAAATTCGTTCCCATTTTTCAGGAGTTTCCCAGGGAAGACCGAGTTCCTTTTCCCAGGTTAACTGATAATGATCATGCCCATAGTTTGAACGGTACAGGGTTTCACTGGCTCCTGAAATAGCTCCTTCAAAACGTCCTGTTTTGGTGATCACATAATTTGTCAGTATTCCTCCGTAAGACCAACCGCCAACACCAAGTTTATTGGGGTCAGCCACACCTTTTTCAATGGCGTGATCCACTCCGGCCATAACATCCTCAAAATCTTTATTTCCCCAATCGGCAAACAGGATCTCAGAAAATGCCTGACCGTAACCGGAGGATCCTCGAGGGTTAATTAGTAGGACCGCATAACCATTGGCTGCGTAAAGTTGGGGGATAAAATCGAAGCTATGATCGTACTGGGCAACCGGTCCTCCGTGAATCCATAAAATGGTAGGTATCCTTTTATTGCCACTATAATCAGCCGGGGTGACCATAAATCCTTCGATAGGGGTACCGTCTTTACTGTCAAATTTGATCTCTTCAACCTTAGCGATATTTCGTGCATCGATCAGTTCATCATTAACCTGAGTGATACGGTCCTGGGAATTACCATCCCAGATAAAAATTTCGTGCGGGCGGTCGACTGTGGATTGCAAAGTCGCAATGATCTCATTTTCGACATCAAAACTTCTGATACTGAGGTCTCCGGCGATCACTCTTTTTAGATTACGTCCATCTGCATTTACAGAGGCAAGCTGACTCTCACCTCGGTCTTCCAGGACAAACCAAATCGTTTCTCCATCTTCTGAGTAGGTTGGGTCGGAGATATTCCGGTCTAGTCCGTCCAAATAAATTTTAGTGTCACCACTCCCATCAGCCGCCGAAACGGAAAGTTTGTTAGTGGCATACCAAATGGCACTGGTGTCGATCACTGATGTATGGACGATATGTTTTCCGTCAGGGCTCCAGGAAGGAGAGGAATCGCCCCCTTTATTCTTTGTGATCTTGGTTAGACCGGCATCCGGATCATCAGCATTCACGATCCAGATATCACTGTTCACATTGCCATCTGCATTTGATGTGCGATTGCTGACAAAGGCGATCTTAGTTCCATCAGGGCTCCAAACTGCCTGCGAATCATCAAAATCACCAAAGGTCAGCTGAACAGCAGCCGTATCACCGGGAGTGAAGGTATAAACATGCGTTCTCAGGCGATCAAGGTATCCTACATAATCCCTTTTAAATTGCAGTCGATCGATCACATAGGGCTCAGGACGTTCCGATTCTTCTTTTTTGTCCTTTATCATTAGCAGTAGTCGATTACCCTTTGGAGACCAGGCATAATCAGACACTCCCTGTTCAATATCAGTCAGCTGCACAGCTTCGCCACCCATCATATTGAGGGTCCAAACCTGAGTTTTTTCTACATCACCACGAGAGGCGGTAAAAGTCAGGTACTTTCCATCCGGACTCCATTGCGGATTTCCGGCAGAATACCCTTTGGCAGTCATTGGCAGTGCCTCGCCCGCTGAGGTTGATTTCATCCAGATCCGGGTTTCACGGCTGTCATCCTCATAATCCGTTTCTGTGATGGTATAGGCTACCCATTTTCCATCGGGACTGATAACCGGGGATCCAACACTCTTTAGTTCAAAATAATCGTCAATGGTGAGGTCTGTTTTTGTGGTTTGACCCTGAGCATTGAGTTGAACTGAAAGTATCAATCCAAAGAATACTAACAGGGAAGGGAAAAGCTTTGATTTCATAGTGATGGTTAGATAAGATTATGTGATACAGCTTGTTAGGCAGACAATTGCCTCATGAATATAAAAGATATTCCCTAAGATGCATTAAAAAATTGGTAAAGAAAGGCAGGCGTTACAGTAGGGCTTGCTCATTTTCCATGGCAAAACGAACAAGGGAGGCCGTATTTTTTAGATCCAGTTTTTTGAGCAGGTTTGTTCGGTGTTTTTCGACGGTACGCGGACTAATAAACAGTTTTTCGGCGATCTCAGTACTCGTGAGGCCTTCGGTGAGCAAGCCAAGGATCTCTCGTTCTCTTTTGGTTATGGATTTAACAGGATCGGGACGTTTTTTCTTTTGGGCGAGCCGTTTGTATTCCTCCGTCATCATTCTTGAGAACTGTTTGCCGAGGTATCGTTCACCCTGAGATACTTTTTGGGCAGCATCCAGAAGTTCATAACGATGGGCTGATTTATGGATCAGGCCAAATGCTCCTGAATCCAGAAATTCGTTGAGGGTTTTTCGGTTGGTGTCATCGGCCATTAATAGAATGTTGGCGTTGGGGTCACGGTCAAGGATCTTTTTGGCAATGATGATCCCTTCCATTTCGGGCAGGCTAAAGGAAACGATGCACAGATCAGGCTTTACACTTTCATAAGCGGTTAATACCAGAGCTCCGTTATCCACTTCACTCTCGATGTTAAATGAGCCTTCGTCGCGTAGTATTGCACTGAGGCCATGCCTGAAAATTTCGTTGCCGTCCGCAACAATAGTGGTGATGATATTCATTTTACCTCCCCAGGTAGAATGGTTTCTTCCACGACCCACTCGCAGAAGGGCATACAATGTACTTAAAAATGCTGTAATTGCGCCAATTTAATTTTTAAGGCTGATTTTAGTTAATAGGGATAGGCGTATTTCTACTGAATAAGTTCAGTGAGAAGATAAAAATTAAGAGAGGATTTGAGTGACCATAATACTGTTCTGAACCAATTTGTAGAAACCAGCTTTCTAATAGCCGGCTCATTTTTTAAGGATTCCAGTTTGGTATGAGCCGGAACGGAAAAGAGACCTGTACAAACCCAGATAAGGATCACGATGTAGAAACCTGCTGCATTCAAACTGAGGAAACCATCCATCCAGGCCAAACCAAATGAAGTGGCAATCTCTGCGATCATGACAGGAATAACGATCTTATCAATGCTATTTACGTGATGGAGCTGAAAGGCCTTGAAATTGTCGGCTCCCACATAATGAAAGGAAGGGTAATGAACGAGTTGCACGATCCAGATCAGCCCGGTCATAAAGAAGGAGGCAAAGGTATTTATAAGAAAAATAAGTTCCGGCGACATTGATTAAGCGATTCGTTAACATTATGCGTATTTTCAGCGCCTTAATAACCAAAAGTTTTCACTCTACGATTCATCGAAAATAATGACCCTTAAAAGAACACATACCTGCGGAGAACTTACTGCAGAAAATATTGGCGAAGAAGTAATTTTGAATGGATGGGTTGGTCCCCGTCGCGATCTGGGTGGTGTTATATTTATTGATCTCCGCGATCGATATGGCGTAACACAGGTCGTTTTTAAAGAAGAAGATGATCAGCTGCATAATAAGGCGGAACAACTCCGGGCTGAATATGTGATCGGAGTAAAGGGTAAGGTGATCACCCGGGGTGAAGAGAATTTAAATCCAAACCTGCCTACCGGAGAGGTCGAGATCGAAGCAACCGACCTGGTGATCTATTCTGAAGCTGAAACTCCTCCGTTTGAGATCAAGGATGGTATTTCCACAAATGAAGATGTCAGGTTAAAATATCGTTACCTGGATCTGCGCCGCCCTGAAGTTCAGGAAAAGATGATGCTGCGATCCAAATTCTATCAGTCTGTTCGGGAATTCTATCACAACCTTGAATTTGCAGAAGTGGAAACGCCCGTGCTGATGCGAAGTACCCCAGAAGGTGCCCGGGATTATCTGGTGCCAAGCCGTGTGAATGCAGGAAAGTTCTTTGCGCTACCACAAAGTCCACAAACGTACAAGCAGCTGCTGATGGTTTCCGGTTATGACCGGTATTTTCAGATCGTGAAGTGTTTCAGGGATGAGGATCTTAGAGCTGACCGCCAGCCGGAATTCACTCAGATAGATGTTGAGATGAGTTTTGTGGATGAGGAGGATGTGTATAAAACCCATGAAGCACTTTGGAAGAAGATATTCAAAGACACTATCGGATATGAGGTAGAAACTCCATTCCCTCGAATGACCTATGATGAAGCCATGAATACCTATGGTTCAGATAAACCGGACACAAGATTTGGTTTAGAGTTCAAGGATTTTTCTGAGATCGTAAGGGATGCGGAATTCAAGGTTTTCTCTGATACGGTGAAAAAAGGCGGTGGTGTGGTTGGTATCACCGTGCCAGGTCAGGGTGATATGGGGCGTGGTGCCATAGACAGACTCACTGATCGGGTAAAACAGGAAACCGGCGCGGGTGGATTGATCTATATTAAGATGCAGGAAGATGGTCCGCTCTGCAGTGTTGCTAAATTTCTGACGGATGATATCGTTGAGCAGATGGTTGAGAGATCAGAAGCTAAGAAGGGAGATCTGGTATTGATACTTGCCGGACCAAAACCGGATGTGTTAAAGCAACTGGGGCAGCTTCGTCTGATGATGGGGAAAGAGTTCAGCCTGATCGACGAATCCACTTATAACTTTCTTTGGGTCACTGAATTTCCACTGCTTGAGTGGGATGAGGAAACCCGTCGATATCATGCTATGCATCATCCATTTACCTCACCAAGAGAAGAAGATGTGGAATTGATGGAAAGTGACCCGGGTAAAGTGAAAGCCCGTGCCTATGACCTGGTGCTGAACGGAAATGAGCTGGGTGGTGGTTCTATTCGAATCCATGATCAGAAGATGCAGCGTAAAGTCTTTGAATTGTTAGGCATTGGCGAGAAAGAAGCGGAAGAAAAATTTGGTTTCCTCCTGGATGCATTCAAATATGGCGCACCTCCACACGGCGGGATCGCATTTGGTGTCGATCGTGCGGTGATGTTACTGACGGGGGCGAAGAGCCTGCGTGATGTCATTGCCTTCCCGAAAAATCAGAAGGCACAAAGCATGATGGATAATTCTCCTGATGTTGTGGATAAGCATCAACTGGATGAATTGCATATTCAACTTAAAAAGAACATAAAAGATCAGTTACAGTGAAAACAGCAGGAATAGACGGGTGTAAAGCAGGCTGGCTTCTCATTACCTTTGATGAAGGAAATGAGAAGTACGAAGTACTCAGAGACAGGGATGCCTTAAAAAAAGCGTTCGAAGATTTTGACCGCATCTTCATAGACATGCCGATCGGCCTTGAAGACGAAAATTACACCCGTGAAGCAGATGAACTGCTGCGTAAAAAAGTTGGAGGAGATTATGCCTCAAGTGTATTCAGTCCGCCGATTCGCCCTGCTTTGACGGCTCCTTCCTATGTAGAAGCCAATATGATCAGCCATGAGTACACAGAGAAGAAGCTGACCCTGCAATCCTGGAATATCACCCCAAAGATTCGGATGGTGGATGAATTGCTTCGTGCAGATGAAAGCCTGATTGATAAAGTCTTGGAATCTCATCCCGAGTTACTGTTTCAAACCATAAATGGTGGTATGATCTATCAGAAAAAGAATCTGAAAAAAGGGATCAAGCATCGTTTGGAGCTGATCAAAAACCGGGAACCCATTGCGGATGATTTTTTCCGTGATATCAAGGAAGACTTCCGTCGTAATGAAGTCGAGGAAGATGATATCGTGGATGCGATGGTGCTTGCCTATTCTGCAAAGATCTCTGAAGAAAAAGGTATCAAAACTTTACCCGAAGAGTTTGAATATGATTCTGAAGGCATGCGGAAAGCCATTCATTACGTGTAGAACATCCAATATCCAATAATCAACACGGAATGATCAATTAACCTTGAATATTGGATATTCCGTGTTGGATGTTGGTTATTATTTGTTTTTCAGGATCTTTTTGTACTTCACACCGGCTTCATAGACTCGGTTCATGCCATTAAACGCCGCGATCCGGTACGCTTCGCTGTAGGTCGGATAATTCAGAACGTGGTTGATGAAATAACGGATGTCCCCACCAAGCGACATAACGGCCTGACCAAGGTGAATGAGATCACTGGCACGTTCACCTATGATGTGAATACCAACCAATTTCAGGTTCTCGGTTTCGAAAACGAGTTTTAATAATCCATCCTGTTGGTTACTGATATCACCCTGAGTGATATTTTTGTAGTAAGCGCGACCAACTGTAACCTCATACCCTCTGGATTTGGCCTCTTTTTCGGTCAGACCAATACTGGCGATCTCCGGAATAGAGTATATGGCAAAAGGAATTTCAGGTGGTACATCCAAAGCCTGAATCCCGAACATATTACAGGATGCAAGTCGGCCTTCAGAAAAAGAGGCTGAAGCTAAGGCCGGGTACCCGATCACATCTCCACCTGCATAAATGTTATCAATGTTCGTGCGGTAATTATCATTAACGATGATATTTCCTTCTTTGTCGGTTTCAATCCCAAGATCGGATAGCCCAAGATTTTCTGTGTTGGGCACTTTACCTCCCAGATACAGCACATGCTCTGTTTCGATCACCCGTTTACGCTTACCTTCATTATCCTGACGGAGATTGTAGCTTACTTCTGTGGTATTACGGATGGTGTTGGTCTTGATGTTGATATGCTCAGCATTAGAGAATACTTCGATCTTTTGCTTTTCCAGAAGGGTTTCAAGCTGATCCCGTATTTCATTGTCCAGAAATGGAAGAAAGGAATCTGCTTCGTTAAGAATAGAGACCCGGCTGCCAAGGTTAGAAAAGGTAGTAGCATATTCCAAAGCCTGAACACCACTGCCGATCACCAGTAATTTTCTGGGGATGTGAGTGAGATCCAGTATGGATATGTAATCGAGGATCTTGTTATGATCCAGTTTAAATTCTTTGGGTTGAACCGGTTTGCTTCCCGGGGAGAGAAAAATGAATTCGCCTGTGTAGGTTTTTTTCTTTCCTTTTTTATCTGTGACCTCAACGGTGTGGTTGTCGATCAATTCCCCAAATCCATGAACCGTATCTATCTCATTTTTACTGAAATCATTTTCAACTTTGGTATTCTTACTGTGCTGAATTTCATTTTTGTACTTCAGCAACTCTGACATCTGATGATGCTGGTAGGCTTTTTCACCCGAAAGGTCCTCAAACTGACTCTGAAAGCGTTGGATGATACGGGCCGTTTCCCGAAGGGCTTTACTGGGAATAGTTCCGGAATTGATCCAGGTGCCACCGAATGAATCCTCATTGGCTTCAATAACCAGAACTTTTTTATCAAATTTAGAACTTTGCATGGCACACGAAAAACCGGCCGGCCCGCTGCCAATGATAATAACATCGTACTTGTACTTCATAAATGATCTGAGTGAGTAAAATAACTATGAGTGTGAAGGCTAAAGATACTTTAATTCTGAATGGATTTCAGAGCAACATTTGGCATATAGTATTAACATATCTAAAAGATAGAGGGTATTGATGGATGTCAGGAACGAATTTTAAAGCCGTTTTGCTTATGTTTGGGAACGATAAACAAAAGGCGCACAAGTTTTAAGCGTCGATAACATGAAAATAAAAAAGGAGTAAACAATGGCTTATACATTACCAGATCTGCCATACGATTACGATGCACTTGAACCAAATATTGACGCACGTACGATGGAGATCCATCATACCAAGCACCATCAAGGGTACACGAACAAAGTAAATGCCGCTCTTGAGGGCCATGAATTTGCTGATCTTGATATTGAAGAAGTACTAAGAAGAATTGATGAAGTACCGTCTGATGTTAAACAAGCTGTTATAAACAGCGGTGGCGGATACGCCAATCACAACTTATTCTGGACCATTCTTTCTCCAAACGGAGGCGGAACTCCTGAAGGTGAACTGGCAGATGCCATTAATGATACTTTCGGAAGCTTTGATAAATTCAAAGAAGAATTTTCAGCAGCAGCCGGAAGCCGTTTTGGCTCCGGATGGGCATGGCTATCTGTGGATGGAAGCGGTAACCTCGTGGTACATTCAACAGCTAATCAGGACAGTCCATTGATGGAAGGTTATACCCCAATTATGGGCATTGATGTTTGGGAACATGCTTATTACCTGAATTATCAAAACCGCCGTCCTGACTATGTAGCTGCGTTCTGGAATGTGATCAATTGGGATCAAGTTGCAGAAAATTACAAAGCTGCCAAGTAAGTTCGAGACTTAAAAAGATGATCCGTTAGTTCGGAAACTTTTAGATCTGACAAGGCTTCTCATTATCGGGAAGCCTTGTCTATTTTTGGCTCAAATATTTTGTATTTTTGAACCGATATAGCAATCAATAAAACAAAGAGATTATTATGCAATTTGGATTTGGAATGGGACCTGATACGTCCTGGATGAGAGAAGAACTGACTCAGTTTGGTGTAGAAGAACTTAAAACCACAGACGATGTAGACCGTGCCATGAAAGAATATAAAGGCACTATGCTTCTCGTGGTGAATTCGGTTTGTGGATGTGCGGCCGGTAATGCCCGCCCGGGATTAGGTATTGCTCTGGAAAGTACAGAAACCAAACCGGATCATATGGTAACCGTGTTTGCCGGACAAGATAAAGAGGCAACAGCGCATGCCAGAGCTTATTTCAGTGAATATCCCCCATCATCTCCATCTTTCGCTTATTTTGTTGACGGTGAGATCAAAGCATTGATCCCGCGTCACCGCATTGAAGGCCGAACCAAAGAGCAGGTTGCCAACGACCTGGTTATGGTATTTGATGCTTTTTCTGGAAAGAAGGAAGAGGAAGAAAAAACAACTGAATAGATTCAAGCTACTCTGAATCTGTAGTTGAACACAGCTTAAAAAATTAAAAGCCGGCTCATAAGAGCCGGCTATTTTTGTTTTAACACCAAGCTGGTAAACAGGTAAATTCGTAGCGTATTAAGGTTCCTACGGGAATCAAGCGGTTGTTTGCAGGTATTATGAACGCTTTGAGTACCACTTGACGCTCAATAGGTTCTCTATCTGTGTAGATTTCATGTTATGAGCTTTGGCTTTTTTATTTATTCGCTCCAAAATCTATTTCTTCTCCATCTCGATAAATTCGTATGCCTTCGGGTTTGCCTTTTTTACCTCCGGGACCAAATTCTGAAACAGCAGAGGCCAATTCCTCCTCGGTTCGTTCCTCGCCTACCTGTCGGGGCTGCTCTTTATAGAAACTGTCCATATGTAAGGTCTGAGTTGGGAAAGCAAATTCGACTCCGACTTCCTTGGCAAGGCGCAGTATTTCAAGAAAGAAGTTATGGCGCTGCTGAAGTTCAGTGCTCCAATCGGGGACATCAAAGAATACATACACCAGAACGTCAAGTGAGTGGGCTCCAAAAGAATTGAAGTGAACTTCGTAATAATCCTGCCGGAAATGTTCATTGGCTTTAACAATGGCTTTGATACCTTCTACAAAAGCTTCCATTTGCTCGGGTGTAGTGGAGTAGGTCAGGTTCAACACCGTTTTGAGTCTCCGATATTTTCTCAAACCAAGGTTATCAATATCGGCATTGGCAAGATTGGAATTAGGCACACTAACAAGTGAATTATAAAAGGTTCGGATTCGGGTTGATCGAAATCCAACTTCTTCCACGGTTCCTTCCACATTACCCGACTTGATCCAATCACCGATCTTGAATGGGCGATCCAGAAAAATGGTGACTGATCCGAAAAAATTAGCAAGGGTTTCCCGTGCAGCCAAAGCAACAGCAAGCCCCCCAATGCCGAGTCCGGCAATAAGCGAGGCTACATTCACACCGTTATTTTGAAGGATGGCGATCACGCCCATCACTAATACAAAGAACCGGAGTGTTTTCCGGATAAGAGGGATCAGCTGATCATCCAGTTTTGTTTCAGTTTTTGAGGTAACAACCGTCAGGTATTTGGAAAAAACATCCGCCAGGTTATAAAACAACCAAACGATAGCTGCTGACAACGCTACCTCAAGAAATATGGATAAGGCATGGCTAACGGTAACCGAGAACTGGAGATTTGAGTAGGTTAACAGAAAAAAAGCCGTTACAAAGATGTAACCGGAAGGCTTTTCAACCCCATCAATGAGATCATCATCCCAGGTAAACCTGGTTTTCTGCGCCAACCGGCGCACATAGTTGTCTAATAAGAATTCGAATATTTTCTTCAGGATCATACCAAAAAAGATCCATAAGAATACGGCCAGATACTGCCAGATCCTGATCCCGAACCATTCATTTTCCGTCCACTCAGGAAGCTGATCGATCACAAATGTAAACCAGCTTGAGAAGGTATTGGAATACAAATTTGGAATGGCTTGAGTGGTAGAACTCGAGAAGACCCATTCATTTTGCGCAGTTTTAGTCAGGTAAACCTCGGGCAGGCTTTGAAACAGAATATATTGTTGCAGTCCGGAAAGACTGTCAGTATAGTTGGGGTCACTTGGGATCGCATCATAGTCGATGAGTAAGCCTCGCGCATCGAATACTTTTAACAGGCGTTCGGCCAGTTCAAGTTTTTCCTCATCACTGCCGTCTGCGAGTTTCATTGTGGTGATCACATAATCAGGGTTTTTATGACCGGATTGCTGCCAGTGCAAAAAAGTGTGGACAGTCCGCTGTGGGTTGATTAACAGGTCCTGTTGCCGGGGTTCGGGGGAGGATTCGGTAGCTTGCTGAAACCCAAAAGCTGTTCCTGCAGTGAATAGGAAGATCGTTAAAAATAATGTCAGTGATCTGATGTGCCCCATTTCGAGATCTATATTTAATTAATCGGTTCGGCTCGAAATTAATAAAACTAAAGATAGGATGGGGAGGAATTGCTTATATAAAAAAGGCTCCGACGCAAAGCGTCAGAGCCAGTAATTTTTAGAGGTTGTGTCATACATAAATATGCCGAAGCATACATATGCATTTATATGACATGATTCCTTAGGTATTATTCATTGGAATCATCTTTCTTCTTGATCTGATCTGAAGGCGTCATTTTTTTGAAAGCTTCCAGGAAGTCCATGGGCAGTGGAAGGAAAGCAAACGTGGCGTTTTCTTCACTGATCTCATTCATGGTTTGCAGGAAACGCAATTGAAGGGCCGCCGGTGCCGTCTCGATCATCTTGGCGGCATCAACGAGTCTTTCGGCAGCCTGGAATTCACCTTCAGCGTTAATGACCTTCGCACGACGATCACGTTCAGTCTCAGCCTGACGCGCCATAGCTCGTTTCATATTCTCAGGAAGGACCACATCCCGAACTTCCACAGATACCACTTTAATTCCCCATGGGTCGGTTTGAGTATCAATATTTTGCTGGATCTGCTTGTTGATCTTCTCACGATTGGCCAGCAGTTCATCCAGTTCAACCTGTCCAATGATACTTCTTAATGTCGTTTGGGCTAACATGGAAGTGGCATGAATGTATCGCTCCACCTGAATGACGGCAGCTTCGGCATCAACTACTCTGAAGAAAGTGATGGCATCCACATTCACGGTTACGTTATCTTTTGTGATCACTTCTTGCCGGTCCACATTGATGGTGAGTACACGAAGATCCACCCGCTCAATTTTATCAATGAAAGGGATCAGGATGATCAGGCCGGGCCCTTTCACACTTTGGAATTTACCGAGCCGGAATACCACGGCACGTTCATATTCTCTTAAGATCTTGAATACTTGGGGGGCTAATAAAACAAAGAATACAACAAGAGTGATTACCCAGGTTAAATATCCTGACAATACTTCAGTTGGCTCCATGATGAGTCTCCTCTTTAGGGGTGTAAGGTTTTACGGTAACGGTTAGTCCTTCAAAACGGACGATCTCGCACCATTCGTTTGATTTAATTTCTTCTCCTTCAGTGATGGCATTCCAGTATTCACCGGATATCATCACTCGCCCGGATCGTTTATCCACATCATCGATCACTTTGGCCTTTTTACCGATCAGTGATTCGAGACCGGTTCGATGTCCGGTAAATTGAGCTTTGATGCCTGAGGTCGCGATCCATCCAAAAAATATGACCATAAGAATGGTAGCCGGAACCAGCCAATACCAATCCAGCTGCATTTCTTTGGGGAAGTCCTGAAATAGCATCAGGGCTCCAAGGAAAAATGAAACGGCTCCTCCGGTCATAAGAATACCAAATGTTGGGGTGAATGCTTCCGTAATAAATAAGACAATTGCCAAACCTATCAAAATAAATCCGGCTACATTGATCGGCATAGCGGCAGATCCATACAATAATAAGATCAAAGCAATGACACCGGCTACACCGGGCACAATAGCTCCCGGGTTCGTGACCTCCCCGACGATGCCATAGATAGCCACCATGGTCAGGATCAGCATGATCTCAGGGCGCATAATGAAGCTGAAGAATTTTTCAGCAAAACTTTCATCGAGCGGTTCGATAGTGGCATTTGAAGTTTGAAGTATTCTTCCTTCAATTTCTTGTCCGTCGATCTGCTCCATCAGGTCATTCAGGTCAGTAGCAATAAGATCGATCACGTTCAATTCCAGGGCCTCTGTTTCTGTGATCGCTTCGCCATCGCTTACAGCAGATTTCGCCCACTCGGCATTTCTATTTCGTTCTTTAGCAATATTTTCTATAAAGCTTTCTGAGTAATTAAAGATCTTTTTTTGCATCACTGTATCCTGCTGTCCGCCACCCATAGAAACGGGTGATGCGGCTCCAATGGTAGTGGTAGGTGCCATGGCTGCAATATGGGCGGCAAGTGTGATAAAGGTGCCTGCACTTCCAGCATTGCCTCCGGAGGGGGTGACATACACAACGATCGGCATTTCTGAAGCCAGCATTTCCTGTACGATATCCTGCGTTGAGTTCAGAAGTCCACCCGGAGTATCAAGCTCAATGATCAGGGCTTCAGCATTCCGTTCGATGGCAGTTTCGAGGCCACGGGTAATGTAGTTTGTGGTTGTAGGCCCTATGGTTCCTTTGATCGTTATGACCGTTACGGTTTTTCCGCTGACGGAATCTTGTGGCACAACGGTAGCGTATCCCTGCCGGACAGGATTAAATACCACCGTGATCAGAAAAAGGATATATGCAATCGTTCTCATATCAACCCAATGTTAGCCTCGCCTTAAAGGTTCCATAATGGTACATAAACCACATCAATTTTTAAAGATAAGATGTCTATTCGTTTCGTATGGCCTGAACCGGATTGATCATTGCCGATTTGATGGAATGATAACTGACGGTGACCATTGCGATAAACAGGATGATGGCACCCGTTGCTATAAAGATTACAGGTAAATAAGTTGCCATATCGAAACGATAAGGGAAATTTTCGAGCCATTTTAAAGTTCCAAAATAGGAGAGGGGCCATGCGATGAGATTAGCCAGTATGACAAGGATCAGAAATTCCTTTGAGAGTAATCGGACGATATCCGTAACAGATGCCCCCAGGCTCTTTCGGATCCCGATCTCTTTCTGCTTCAAATGGGCTGAATAAGAAGATAACCCAAGTAAACCGAGACAGGCAATCACGATACTTAACAAAGCAAACACGGTGGCCAGTGAGCTTATTTTTTGCTCTGATTCGTATATCTCATCCAATCGTTCATCCAGAAACCGGTACTCGAATGGGTCGATCGGATTTAATTCTTTCCAGATGCTTTCAATATGCTGAATAGCCGCTGAAGGATCACCCGGTGATATCTCAACAGCTGTGTGGACCACATAGCCTAATATTTCCTGAGTACCTTCAACGAGTTTAATAACCAAGGGTTCGATCTCTTTTTTTAGGGAAGAATAGTTGAAGTCGTCGATCACCCCTACCACGTTAAAACGCTCGCGTTCTCCTACGGGTGGATAAAAGTAAAAGGTTGAACCGATGGCTTCTTCGGCTGAAGTAACGTCAAGCTTTGTAAGCATCGATTCGTTAATGAGGATGCTCTGTTCAGGATCACTTGGGAATTCCCGGGAAAAGCTACGGCCTGCCAGTATGTTCAGGTCAAAGGTTTCAACAAAATCATGCGTTACATGCAGGGCAAGGTTTGTGTTGTCTTCACTGTCTCCGGTTCCGGCCGGCACATAACGATAGTATTCCTGAACTTCACTCCCCGGGATCTTCCCGATCCCGGTAATATTCTGTATCTGAGAATGGGAAAGGCTTTGTTGTTTAAATGAATCATATTCCCAGCTGATGAGATTTTGTTTGGTCGGCAACAAAAGTACATTGTTCTTATCAAAACCAAGGTCTTTTTCCTGAATGAATTTAAGCTGTAGAAAAATGACCGCTGTTCCAATAAGAAGGAGTACAGAAAGTGAGAATTGGAAGGTCACGAGTATCTTTCTAAACAAAACACCGGATCGGCTGCTTATACCACTGCCTTTCAGAACCTGAACCGGATTGAATGATGAAAGAAAAAAGGCAGGATATGAACCCGAGAAAAATGCGACAAAAAGGGTCAGAGCTAAAAGTGCAGGTAGGGTATATGCGTTAGTAAATAGATCAAATGTAAGTGTTTTTCCTGTGAGCTCGTTGAAAAAGGGAAGGGATAGTACAACTAAAATGCACCCTAAAATAATTGCGATAAGTGAAACAAAGAACGATTCACCCAAAAACTGATAGATCAGTTGTTCTTTATATCCTCCCATAACCTTTCGCAAACCCACCTCACGTCTTCGTTCCAGTGATCGGGCTGTTGAGAGATTCATAAAATTGATGCAGGCAATGATCAAAATGAAACCGGCAACAGCCAACAGAATGTTCGTATAGATGGCAGAGCTGTTTACTTGCATTTCCTGATCACGATTGGAATGCAGATGAATGTCAGTGATAGGTTGCAGTTCCAGCTTCACCGATTCATCCTCAGGCCAGCCGGAGTAGGCGTAATAATATTTTTCTGCTAAGCCCTGTACCTGTGTTTCAAGTTGAGCCGGGTTCGTATTTTCATTGATCAGTACATAGGTCCATATCGGATTCCAAAGCCAGCTTGAATTGTAATCGGGACTACTCGCATAGATATCATCTAAGCTTGAAAATGATGCCAGCAGATCGATCTTCATGTGTGAGGTTTCCGGCCAGTTTTCCATGACACCGGTTACCGTCATGTTTCGAATTCCCCGGTAGTTCAGCGCTTTCCCGATAGGGTTTTCATTGCCAAAATATTTAGTGGCAAGGTCTTTGGTAAGTACCAAAGATAAAGGGTCCCGAAGTGCGGTTTTAGGGTCTCCCTGAATTAGATCTACAGAAAACATATCAAAGAAAGTGGAATCGGTGAAGTAGAAGTTTTCTTCCCTGAATGAGATCCCATCTTCACGATTCACAAATGTGTGGGATTCCAGCTGCATGTCAAAGAACCGGACGCTTGTCAGAACAGAACCTGGAAACTCTTCTTCAATTACCGGGGAAAGCTCAAATGGAGTGGTAGCTTGTTTCTCATTTCGGTCTGCCGATTCAGTGGTTTGGACAATCCTGTAAATACGGTCTGATTTATCATGAAAAGAATCATAACTCCGTTCATTTAAAACATAAGTAATTATAAGTATGCAGGTAGCAAGCCCAATAGCCAACCCTGTGATATTGATAAGCGAATACCCCTTTTTTTTAAGGAGATTTCTTATCGCAATCTTAATGTAATTTTTTAGCATCAGTGAATCCTCGAAATACCAACGGAAGTATGTTTTACCCTAATTGTACCTTATGTATGCAAAGAGGAATCTGTAATGAATTTGTTACAAAATTATTAAATATATATTTCCGCTGTTTAGAGGGATTCGAGATAGGGGATTACGTTTGTTTCAAGAAGGTCAAAAATCGGTTCCTTGTAAGTTCTTCTCTGCGTGGCGTTTTGGAGGAATGATGTCATTACTACCACGCTATTTAGTTCTGGGATGATAAAGATATACTGGCCACCAAAACCCCAGGCAAAAAAGACGTTAAATTCACCGACCTGCCGATTCCACCACATGTAACCGTAATCATAGGGATTGAAATTACTTCGGGTGTAGGTTTGAAAGGAATCCTGAACCCATTCTTTTGATACAATTTGATCGTTATTCCAGGTGCCACCATTCAGCATAAGTTGCCCGATCCTTAAAAGGTCTTTAGGTGTAAGGGCCAGATTATTACCTCCCATGTAATACCCTTGAGGATCACGGTCCCACCCGCCTACCTGAATATTCAAAGGGTTGAATAGATATTTTTCAGCAAAAGATTTCGTGCTCATTCCGGTAGCTTTAGTAATGATCACAGACAAAAGGTGAGAGATACCGGTACTGTAAACCATTTTGCCGCCGGGTGCTTCAACCAAAGGCTGATCGAGCTGAAATTCCACCCAGTTATTACTGATCACCCAGGCTCCATAGTTATTGAAACTGGTAGTTTCGAGTCCTGCTTGCATGGATAACAGGTTCCGTATTGTAATGGCTTCTTTATAAGGATTCGGTTTTTCTTCAAAGTATTCCGGAAAATGATCCCCCAATGTTTCATCGATGTCAACATGCCCCTGATCAACGGCAATACCGACCAATAAGGTTATAATACTTTTTGAGGCTGATTTGATGTTATAAGGGTAATCAGGAGATGCATTTCGAAAGTATTCTACTCCCATAAGCTCACCGTCTTTTTGGATGAGGATGCTTCTGAGTGATTGGATTGTTTCAGCTTCTTCATAGATAGATGAAAGATCTGATACATCTACATTTGGTTGTGCACATGTGATTTGATACCAACCTAAAAATAAAAGAAATGTTAGATTAAGTATGTACGGGTGTTTAAAGAGCATTATCTAAGAAATTACCATGGGAAAAGTGACCTAACTTAGATTTTGAGTGCAGCATTTCCAAAAAAAATAAAAGCCCTGACTTACTTCCTAAACATGAAAGGCTTCTTCCTGTCCCTCAGTTACCACTTTCCCGTCAAACAAATTGATCAATCGACCGGCGTATTTGGCATCATGAGGGGAGTGGGTAACCATGACGATCGTAGTTCCGGATTTATTTAATTCGGTGAGCAGCTTCATAACTTCATCACCATGGTCTGAATCCAGATTTCCCGTTGGCTCATCGGCAAGGATCAGCTTGGCATCAGCAACTACAGCACGGGCAATGGCTACTCTTTGTTGTTGTCCACCTGATAATTGCTGAGGGAAATGATTTCGTCGGTGTATCATACCCATACGATCCAGTGTTTGTTCAACTTTTGAAGTTCGTACAGCCGTATCTAAACCGAGATAAAGGAGGGGAAGCTCAACATTCTCAAAAACAGTCAGTTCATCAATGAGATTAAAGCTCTGAAATATAAACCCAATATTGCCTTTTCTCAGCTGCGCCCGCTGTTTTTCGGTGTATCCTGAAATTTCATTCCCCATGAAATAATACTCACCGGATGTCGGGCTGTCTAACAAACCCATAATATTTAAGAGGGTGGATTTGCCACAACCCGATGGCCCCATTACTGCTACGAATTCACCATCGTTGATCGTAATATTTACCCCATTCAAAGCGGTGGTTTCAACCTCTTCTGTTCTATAAATTTTATTGAGATCCCTTGTTTCGATCATAATGCATTGTGTTTGATTGTAAGTATCAATAATAATTAAATGAACAGGCCAAATTCCCTACTCCAGGATCAGAACTTCATTACTCCCAAAGGAATCGTAACCGGAAGTGATCACTTTTTCACCCGGCTGAAGACCTGATTGCACCTCAAAATAATCGGGATTTTGCCGCCCAAGCCTGATATCTCTTTTGTAAGCTCTGTTTCCCGATTCATCGACAACAAATATCCAGTTACCACCTGTTGTTTGATAGAATCCGCCTCTCGGTAATTGAACGGCCTGAAAAGACGCGCCAAGTTCAAGCCTGATCCGCACAGATTGTCCACGCCGGAGATTACCCGGAGGCTGATCCATAAATTCCATATCCACTTCGAACTGTCCGTTATCAATTACAGGATAGATCTTGGTGATGACCAATTCATGGGTTTGTTCGTTATAGGTAAACGACCCTTTTAGTCCGGTAGCAACAGACGGTAAGTAATACTCATCGATGGCGAGCCTGACCTTATATCCATCCAGAATATCGATCTGCCCCAGACGCTCACCCGAAGAAATGGATTGTCCCTGATTTAACTCAATAGTGCTGAGTTGTCCCGTGATCGGTGCCGTTACGGTGAGGTTATCTAGAATTTTCTGAACGGCTTCAAGGTTTTGATACATGCGTGTTTCAGAGTCATCGAGCTGATTTAATTGATTGACAGACTGAATTGAGTCTTTTCGAAATGACTCGTAAGTGAGCTCATATCTTCGCTTCTGGAACTGAAAATTTTCTTTGGTGGTGTGAAAGGCTTCTTCCGATATCAGTTCTTTATCAAACAATTGTTTTTCCCGCTCATATCTTGCTTTAAGGATCTCCATTTGTGCTTTGGCGTTAGCAAGCTGCTCTTGGAGGCCAAGGGTGTTTTGTTCCAGGTTGAGCCGTGAATTTCTAACATTGTTGATCTGATCATATAATCCGGATGTTTGTTGCATCACCTGAAGCTGAAGCCCTGAGTTGGTAAGTGTCAGGATCGTATCTCCGGCTTCCACCATGGCTCCGGATTCCATCATTACCTCTTGTACAACTCCACCTTCAATGGCATCAAGATACGATGTCTGTATAGGTTGAACTGTTCCGTTGACCTGAAGGTATTCCTGAAAACTACTTTCCTCAACTTCTGATATAGTGATCTTGTTGAGATCCACATTGACAGAAGAACGGGTATCCATGAACCATATCATATATATGGCAATAGCAGCAACTCCCAATGCGCTAACTACAGAAACGATTCGTTTTGGTGTCCACGTCTTTTTTTCTATATGTCGATCCATTCCCATAAATAAAATGATAAGCCAGCTGCTATTCTACTTAAAAGCCGATGTTTAAATAACCCGATCACGCCAACTAAGAACAAAGAGGGTTGGTAACCGGTTTTGTTACAAATTTATCCGAAAATGTACTAAAACTCAGGTATTTACCGAACCGTTTAAAAAGAAAAAGGCTTCAATTTTAGTTTGAAGCCTTTTTGAATACAGTTATGTGGTGTAAATGTTAGTGAGTCCCGAAACAGGTACACTGTAAACCGGCCGGTGCGATGGTGATGGCATGCCAGTCAAAGCGCTCATCGTAACCGTCACGTTCCCACCAGAAAGGGAGTCGTTCTTGTTCCTGATTACCCACTTCATTCATGGTAGCGGCATCAAAAAGACGGCCATTCACCATGGTGTGTGTAACTGAATCGGTGTTCCGGATATTCTCAAGAGGATTTTTCTCAAGCACTACAAGATCTGCAAGTTTCCCAACTTCAAGTGAACCGATCTCATGATCCATACCCAGATAGTGAGCCCCATTAATGGTAGCCACTTTTAATGCGTCATGATTACTCATGCCGCCTTGCTCAAACATCCAGAGTTCCCAGTGGGCACCAAGTCCCTGAAGCTGCCCATGTGCCCCCAGGTTAACTTTCACGCCGGCATCGGCAAGTTTCTTGTCAGATTCTGCCGTCAGGATGTGTCCGTTTTCGTATTCCTCATCCGGGATCATGGTTCTGTGACGGGACCGGGGATCGATCACACTGCGAGGAGTGAAGGTCAACAGTCGTTCATTTTCCCATACATTAGATTTTTGATACCAATAATACTCTCCGCTCATACTGCCATAGTTGACCACATGAGTCGGCGTATACCCGGTTTCACTGGCAGCCCACAGGTTGACCACGTCCTTATAAAGTGGAGCGACAGGTATATTGTGTTCAATACCTGTGTGTCCGTCAAGGATCATGCTCATGTTATGTGTAAAGGTGGAACCGCCCTCAGGCATAACCATCATCTCCAACTCATTAGCTGCTTTTATGATCTGTTGCCGTTGTTCACGTCGGGGTTGGTTATAGCTTTTCACGGAAAATGCGCCCCAGGCTTTAGTGCGTTCCAGGGCAAATAGGGCATCCTCATAACTATTGATCTCCGTTTTGATCGATCCATCGGCACCATACAGAATCACACCTGTTGAATAGACGCGAGGTCCAACCATATTACCCGCTTTGATCGCCTCAGAATTTGAGAAGATCATCTCGGAATTTGAGGATGGATCATGAACCGTTGTTACACCATACGCTAAGTTCGCATAATATTCCCATTGCTGTTGAGGGCTGATCCCTAACCTGAAGTTACCAACGTGGGCATGCACATCCACCATACCCGGCATGATCGTTTTGCCGGAAGCATCGATCACTTTGGCTCCGGTCGGTACGGTAACATCCGCGCCAATAGCAGAGATCTTGTTGCCGTCAACTACGATGGTTCCATTCTCAATGACTTCATCCCCATTCATGGTAATGATGCGGGCATTAGTAAACGCGATCTGTCCTTCAGGTACATAGGTATCCAGCTCAAGATCCAGGGTAATACCTTCTGTTGGAGGCTCAGGTAATTCATCCGGTGCTCCATCCACAAAATCAAAGGTATTCTTCAGGTCCACTGTGAAATATTCACTTCCAAGGGTCCAATGGATCTTGTCGCTTTCAGCTGACCAATGCATATGATAACCGGCTTCAGATGAGATCTGTTTAACAGGAATAGCTTTTGTATTGGGATTGATCTCGATCGTTTTTCCGGTTTTAGGGATCGGGGCGAGATATACTTTATGAAGGTTTGAGAAAGCCATCCATTTGCCATCAGGGCTTGGAGAAAATTCGTGTCCGTAACTGGAGGTGAAAATGGTTTTCTCATCATTTCCGGATAGGTCAACACTTTTGTAAGCTTTGTTTATGGAACCAAATATATACCCTCCGGTTTGATACCAAATGCGTTTCCCGTCGGGACTGAATCTGGGTTTGGCACCTTCTTCTGTTATCATAGTTTCTGAACCACCTTTAACCGGTATCGTATAAATTCCGGGGTTCAGTGTGTGGGTAAAGCCAAGCTGCCCGTTTCCACTCTCTTTGCGGAAAATGATCGTTTTTCCATCAGGACTTAATTCAGGTTCCCTGTAAATACCTTTTTCAGAAGTCAATTTTGTTGGGGTATCAGGTTCCGGGCTGGGATTTAGTTTAACCATATTGATGGCTCCCATGTCCTCATCATTCCAGGAAACATAGACAACCGACTTGCCATCTGCCGAAAAGCTTGGGTCAAACTCGAAGTCGCCGGAGTTGGTGATTCGCTTTGGAGTACCATCAGGAAGCATCTTACTCCAAAGTTTTCCGGCCGCACTCCAAACCAGGGTTCTTCCATCGGGGGAAGTTCTAAGCTGTCTGATCGCTTTGATCTTAAATTTGTCAGGGGCTACATCCTGTTTAAAGCGTACAGCTTTTGCAATATTATGGGATGATTCAGCTTGAAACGGGATTACCTCAGATTCACCGGTTTCAGTATCAATTTTATTGATCTTACCGTTGGCCCAGATAATGATATGCCGGTTATCAGGCAGCCAGTTAAAGTTAACGTTGGGGCCGAATATTGCCCATGCTTCCTGCATATCCTTACTTAGGTTTTGGTAAACAGGCCATTCTCTTCCGGTATCCAGATCTCTCAAAAACAACACTGTTTTAGTACGTACCCTGCGTACAAAAGCCAGTGTTTCTCCATCCGGTGAGATCTGAGGCCGGATAGCACCACCATTTCCACCGGTTACGGTTTCAATATCACCATCTTCCCGATCATAGCGTCGGATCACATAGATCTGACTGTTGGGGTCTTTGTTATACTGAAAATATCCGCCTGGGTATACAGCTTGACTGTAATACACATAACGCCCGTCCGGGGAAACCCACGGTTCACCTATATCTTGTTGCTCATTCGCTTTTTCTACCAGCTGTACACCGGCTCCACCACTTTTATGGTACATCCAGATCTCACCGGCACCAAGTGAACGGGTAGATGAAAAATGTTTTTTAGCGATGATATATTCACCATCCGGAGTCCAAACGGCATTATTAAGCAATCTGAAATTTTCTTCTGTGATCTGCTTTGGATTACCTCCATCAGTATCCATAACCCATATGTTATCACCCCCACCTGCATCACTGGTAAACAGGATCTGAGATCCGTCAGGGCTGAACCGAGGCTGGATCTCGTAAGCGTGACCGCCCCTGAGTAATGTGGCCTCTCCACCCTCAATAGGCAGCAGGTAGATATCTCCCAAAAGATCAAAAACGATCTGAGATCCATCGGGGCTTACATCAAGGTTCATCCATGTGCCTTCATCGGTCGTAAAAGTAAGGTCACTTGTTTCGCCCAGGTCAGGGTTTGTCACATCCCATGCATCCTGCGCAAAAAGACCGGAATAAGAGAGTATTAGCGTGATAAGAAAAGCGTAAAATTTCATAACGGAGTATTAGTTTGATTTTGATAGAGTATAATAAAATCTACCCACAGGTAAGCCTATGATTTAGATTTAAACTTTTTGATAAAGTTTTTGGTGAAATCAGATAGCACCAATCGTCCACTGATCTCCGCCCGTTGTTCCAGAAGCAGATCCCAGTCTTCGGTGCCTTTCCAAAGCACGGCTTTTAAGTCTCTCATGGCTTCAGGACTACTTTTTGCGAGTTGTCCGGCCAGTTCCGAAACAGCGTTATCTAATTCTTCAGTCGTTTTAAACACCTTGTTGAACAGGCCTTTTTCTTTAGCAAATTCTGAGTCATACCAGTTGGTGGCATCCACGGCCATGGCAGAAAAGGCGCTGGTTCCCACTTTACGTTCTACGGCAGGACCAACCACAAAGGGTCCGATACCTAAGGCGAGCTCGCTAAGTTTCACAGAGGCACTTTGGTGGGCAAAGGTATAATCTCCGGCTGAGGCAATTCCAACTCCGCCACCCACGGTTTTACCATGAACGCGAACGATGATCAATTTCGGGCAGGTTCGCATCGCGTTTAGCACTAAGGCAAATCCCATAAAAAATTCCTTGCCCGTATCGTAATCTTCAATGGCAATAAGTTCATCAAAAGAAGCCCCTGCACAAAAAGCACCCTCGCCCCGGCTTTTGATGACTACCACTTTGATTTCATCATTCTCACCGGCTTCCGTGATCGTCTTCGCTAATTTTCGGAGGATTGCCCCGGGAAGAGAATTTCCTTTGGGGTGATAGAACTCGATGGTTCCAATGTTGTTTTTGATGGTTAAGTTTACTGCTCCGTTTTGTTCTGACATTTTCCTAATTCTATATTTTTGATAAACCGCAGAGTGCGCAGAGGATTCGCAGAGTTCGCAATGTACTTGGCGCACTTGGCGCACTTTTCGCAATCTTAGCGTTCTTTGTGGTTAAATTATTTCTCGTCTATAGGTAATTTGTTTTTTCGTTTCATTAAAGTGAGTATAGTGTATTCAGCCACCAGTACATCGTCCTGATTCGTCACTTCCACATCCCAGTACACCACACCGAATGGAAATGGATCGTCTTTTTTCTGCTGCCGGACGTTTTTCCGTTTCAGGATCAGTTTAGCCTGAATGGTATCGCCGGGAAAGACCGGGGCAACGAATCGGAGATTCTCCAACCCGTAATTCAACATTACCGGACCTTCATCCGGATGAACAAATAAGCCGGCCGTTGCAGATAAAACAAAATAGCCGTGAGCAACGATCTTTCCGAAAAGGGACCGAGCCGCAGCTTCAGGATCAGTATGTGCGTAGAAATGATCTCCGCTAAGATCAGCAAATTCTTCTACATCTTTTTCGGTGACGGTTCGCTTTTCAGTAGTGAAGGCTTCTCCAATTTCGAGCTCTTCAAAATATTTCTGGAAGGGGTGTTTATCAGATTCCCGTGTTTCTGCTCCTTTGATGTGCTGTTTCACAATATTCCGCAAGGTCGTAGGAGAGCCTTGTAACGCAATTCTTTGCATATTGTGAAGGACGGAACGGGCACCTCCCAATTCTTCACCCCCACCGGCATGACCTGGTCCGCCGTGAACGAGTGAAGCAATTGGAGATCCGTGTCCCGTAGATTCACCGGCTGAATTCCGGTTGATCACCATAAATCGTCCGTGGTAGGGAGCGCAACCCATAGTTACTGTATGTGCGATCTCGTCATCAGCGGTAAACAAAGATCCCACCAAAGAACCATTCGCTTTGTTGGCAATTTCGATGGCTTCCTGTGTGTTTTTGTATGGCATTACAGTGGTCATCGGGCCAAAAGCTTCCAGTCGGTGAACAGCGTCAACTTGCATCGGTTGGTGACAAACAAGCACCCTCGGGTTCGTAAAAGCATTTTTTTGATCACCATCTGCCAAGTACACCGTATCGGTGATCTCGGATAATTCCTGAAGTTGCTCTTCAAATCGTTCAGCTTGAAGGGAACTTGCCAACGGTCCCATTCGTGTTTCTTTTTGAGCCGGATCTCCAATGGTGGTTTTCTCCAGCCGGGTTTTTAAGGCCTCAACAACTTCATCTTCTAAATGCTCCGGAACGATCGTTCTTCGGATAGCCGTACATTTTTGCCCGGTTTTTACGGTCATTTCACGCGCCACTTCCTTAATAAAGAGGTCAAATTCCTCCATATCCGGGGTAACATCTTCCCCAAGAATAGAACAGTTCAGCGAATCGGCTTCCAGATTGAATTGGATACTATTCGCAATAATGTTTGGGTGTGATTTCAATTTCTTTCCGGTCAGGGCTGAACCGGTGAAAGCCACCGAATCCTGACTGATAAGGTGATCCAGGAGATCCCCGGGCTTATCAGCGGCGATGTATTGGACTGAACCTTCCGGAAGAATCCCTGATTCTATGATATCCTTAAAAACCTCCCAGGAGAGATAAGAGCCTGTAGGAGCAGGCTTTACAATAACCGGCATCCCTGAAATGATAGCGGGGGCCATTTTCTCCAGCATTCCCCAGATCGGAAAGTTGAATGCATTGATATGAACAGCAACCCCATGTTTTGGAACACAAATATGCTGCCCCATGAAAGTGCCTTGACGGGAAAGTCGCTCGGTATCGCCCTCAACGTGCCAGGGCAAGTCCGATAAATACCGCCGCGATTTACTGGAGATGCCAAAAGCCGTTATAATTCCACCCTCAATATCAATCCAGGAATCAGCTCGTGTGGCTCCGGTATGCGTGGAAATCTCATAGTACTTTTCCTTCCGCTCCATCAAATACTGTCCAAGGAACTTGATCTTGAATGCTCGCTCGTGGATGGTCATTTCGCGGAGTTTAGGTCCGCCAACCTCCCTCGCATATTCCAGGGCAGATTTATAGTCAATATCTGCTTCAATCATTTGAGCAACCGGCTCATTGGTTACCGCGCTGATGAGGTCGGTTTCGGCGCCTTCAGTTAGCCACTTTCCTTGTATGAAGCTTTGTACTTTAATCATTTGTGTTCTATTAAAATGAAGGAACACAGGAAACAGAATTCAGAACTCAGTGTTCAGCTATTCTGACTCCTGTGTTCTGAATTCTGATTTCTTGTTCGCCCACGTCTCGTACCCCATTTTCTGATCTTCCCGGTTTTTAGGAATTTCTCTTAATGGTTCACACTCTTTTAGTGTTTTGTGAAGTTGGTCAGGAAGTTGTTGGTACAACTGAGTTCCCTTGGTTTTCCACTTAGCCATTTCATCGGTCACATCCTTCACGATCTTAGCGGGATTTCCAACCACTACTTTTCGCTCCGGAATTTCCATTCCTTCCGGGACAAAAGCCAAAGCTCCAATAATGGATTCTTTGCCAACTTTCACATTATCCATTACGACGGCATTCATCCCGACAAGGCAATTTTCACCAAGATGTGCTCCGTGAATAATAGCTCCATGTCCAACATGAGCCGATTCCTCCAAAGTCACAGTAACTCCCGGAAACATATGGATCGTGCAATTTTCCTGCACATTACATCCGTCCTTGATCACGATCTTGCCCCAGTCTCCACGAATAGCGGCACCGGGACCGATATATACATCCTTACCGATGATCACATTTCCAGTTACTGCCGCTTTGGGATGTACAAAGGCCGTCTCGTGAATGACGGGTTTGTATCCGTTGAATTCGTAGATCATGTTATTGGGAAATGGTGTAATGGTTATTTTGTTCCTCATCAAGATCATCATAGATATATGGGATCTCATCTTCATTGACGGCATTGTTCTTTGCATTTTTTAGATATCGGATATATCCGTTGAGAAGCTGGATACAATCAATGAGTTGATTTTTATGATACTTATACTCGGATTCATCAATGTATTTAAAATCAAAAGTTGTGATGATCTGATTTTTTAGCTCGTAGGCCGAACCTCTTCCTTGTCTGCAATATTGAATAATTTCCTGATAGTGAAATCGTCCATATCCTTCAGCGATGTTATCAGAAATGGACCGCGATGATCGTATCATTTGATCAGTTAACCGATATTTTTCTTCAGTAGGAAATTTTTTTACAAGCTCAAAAATCTCATTTTGAATCTTACGGGCAAGTTGCCAAACCCGTAAATCTTCAAAAGTCCGAATATTTGATTTTTCATCACCCATATTGACTCCAACTAACCATTTCCCATTAACAAATAACCATTATACTTTCTCCAAAATAACAGCCATACCTTGACCCACCCCAACACACAACATACAAAGCGCATATTTGTGCGATTCTTTTTCATGAAGTTCGACGGTTGCTGTTTGCAGTAATCGCTGTCCTGTCATGCCCAAAGGATGTCCAAGTGCAATAGCTCCGCCATTAGGGTTGAGCCGGGGATCGTTATCTTCCATTTCCAACAGTCGGGTTACACCGAGTGATTGTCCGGCGAAGGCTTCATTGAGCTCGATAACGTCCATGTCATCCAGCTTCATTCCGGCTCGTTTCAACACTTTTTGAGCTGCTTCTACCGGACCCAGTCCCATTATTCTCGGCTCAATTCCTGAAACGGCGTGAGCCACAATTAGGGCCTTCGGCTTCAGTCCAAAATCTTTAACGGCTTGATCTGAGGCGACCAACAAGGCTCCGGCACCATCATTCAGTCCGGAAGCATTTCCTGCTGTTACAGTTCCATCTTTTTTGAAGGCCGGGCGAAGTTTGGCTAAAATTTCAGCAGTAGTATCAGGGCGCATAAACTCATCGTGTTCAAATAAATATGGGTCCTGCTTCCTGCGTGGAATTTCTACAGGAACTATTTCTTTGGCCAGCCTACCGGAATCTCTCGCAGCACCTGCCTTTTGTTGACTCCAAGCCGCAAATTTATCCTGGTCTTCGCGATCGATATCATGCATCTCCACCACATTCTCGGCCGTCATTCCCATGCCATCAGTTCCATACATTTCTTCCATTTTTGGATTGATGAATCGCCATCCAAAAGTGGAATCGTGCATTTCCGTAGTTCCTGAATAGGGTGATGATCCCTTTCCTAACACGATAGGTCCACGGGTCATATGCTCGACTCCGCCGGTAATGAACAGGTCACCTTCTCCGGCTTTAATGGCGTGATAGGCTTTCACCGTAGCACTCATTCCGGATGCACACAATCGGTTCACCGTTTCACCGGGGACCGAAGTGGGAATTCCTGCAAGTAATGAAGCCATTCGAGCTACATTACGGTTGTCTTCGCCGGCTTGGTTTGCACACCCAAGGATAACATCCTCGATCGCTTCCGGATCGATCTCGGGATTTCGATTAATAAGTTCTTTAATGGGAATGGCTGCCAGGTCATCGGCACGGATGGAGGAGAGAGAGCCTTTCAGTTTGCCAATTGGAGTTCTGATTCCGTCAATGATATAAGCTTCGGACATGGAAATTTGAATTGTATAATTTGAATTATGAATTTTCTACTTCGTGACTTTGGCCGGTTCTGTATACGGTGCCTCTGAACTCTGCTACCAGCTCTTCGTCCTGGTTTGTAATGTGAATTTTATAGACTCCTATGGTTCGTCCATTTTGAAGTTCTTCAGAAACAGCGGTCAGTCTGTCACCTACATTCACTTTTTTGGTAAAGTTGATGTTGTTTTCAAGAGCGAGAGACACAGAGCCTCGAGAGTTAGAGGCAAAAGCCAGGGCACTATCAGCCAGAGAAAAGGTGATCCCACCATGGCACACCCCAAACCCATTGGTCATTTCTTCTCGAATATTCATTGAGAGTTTACAATAACCGAGTTCAGCTTCCAAGACTTCTATTCCCATCCATAGCGAGAAGGGATCGTTGGAAAGCATGTTTTGTATAACGTGATGTGATTCTTTACTCATAGCAATGTATTTAAGAATTCAGAATATTAGATCCTGAGTTCTGGATTCTGAGTTCTGACAACTATTCCTCATAAAAACTCTTTCCTTCGGCTACCATCTTCTTTAACAATGGATTTGGCCGGTAGCGATCCTCCCGGTATTCGACCTGAAGGGCTGTCATTCTATCAAGTACATTCTTCAACCCAATTTCATCACCCCACTTAAGTAATCCTTTCGGGTAGTTCACTCCATTTTGCATGGCAAGGTCAACGTCTTCTATGGAGGCAATGCTCATGAAAACAGCATCACAGGCTTCGTTTATAAGCATTGTGAGGATGCGGTCAAATATTTCTTGTCCAAGTTTCTTGTCCTTATTTGGGGCAGGATTTTTTGACTCATCTTTGTAATTATAGAATCCACGGCCGGATTTTCTTCCCAGCCATCCGGCTTCCACCATTCGTTTTTGGGCAAATGAAGGTCTGAACCGGGGATCGTAATAAAAAGCCTCAAATACGGTGCTTGTAACTTCATAATTTACATCATGGCCGATCAGGTCCATAAGTTCAAAAGGTCCCATCCGAAACCCGCCGATCTCCTTCATGGCCCAGTCGATGGTGGCGGCATCAGCAATACCTTCTTCGTAAATTCGAAGAGCTTCTCCATAAAAAGGCCGGGCCACGCGGTTCACGATAAAACCCGGAGTGTCTTTACCTGAAACCGTGATCTTATCCCAGCCTTTGATAAATTCTTTAGTGTGCTTGAAAACATCATCTTCCGTTCCTATCCCCGGAATGACCTCCACCAGTTTCATTAAGGGTGCAGGATTGAAGAAGTGAACTCCCAAAAATCTTTCAGGTCTCTTAAGAGCAGATGAAATGGCTGCAATTGAAAGGGAGGAGGTATTGGATGCAAGAACACAATCCTTAGAAACGATGCCCTCCAATCGGGCAAAAGTGTCTTTTTTGATGTCAATGTCTTCAACAATTGCTTCGATCACGAATCCGCATTCCCCAAAATTGGTGATGTTATCAACGAATTCAATGCGGTCCAGAATGCCGTCCACTTCATCCTGACTCATACGCTCTTTTTCTACTTGTCGGGCAAGTATGCTTTCAAGCCCGGCCCTGGATTTTTCGAGTTGTTGTGGATAGGCATCATAAAGGTAAACGTGGTGACCTTGTGTTGCTGCAACTTGTGCTATTCCGGTTCCCATGGTGCCGGCTCCAATTACACCGACCTTCGTATCTGTTGGTATCATAGAAAAATGTTTGATTAACGTCTGAAAAATCGCTTCCAAGATAAGGAATCTGAGACGGAATACAGTTTAAAATATGTACCAAATAATGGAGGAAATTGTCTCAAAGTTAATTAGGTGTATTCCCTATTTTCCAATCATGCCAAGGTGCGTGTGCTTAAAATGGTCGGGAAATTTGAGACCGTAGCCAAACACGCGATCAAAAGATGCATGGCCGAAAAAGACGATCCCTACAACCAATAGCCATTCTATTTCTGTAAAATATCCGGCTAAGGTAAGTCCGGTCATCAATCCTTTGTGGTGTAACGTATTATAGATCCATGAGCCGAATTGTATGTTAATGAGGTAAGCAGCGAAAGATAAATCCGGCAGGAAAAAAAGCAATGCAAATACCCACCAGCTAACGTCTGTAATTATTCCAAAAAGAATTACAGAACTGATGAAAAGGGCAAGTTCTTCAAGATTGAGGAGAAACCTGAGGTTTTTATTAAGCTCAATATTCATAATGGTTCATGTTTGTTCAATGAAATCACGAATACGAAAAGAGAGCTGAAAAGTTGAACCCGAAATTATGCAGGTGACAGGGTTTTGTAAATGAGGGTATCCGCTTTACCGAAATCCCTGAAATCCCCTGATCCTATTTTCCCCTGAACTCCGGTTTTCGCTTTTCCAGAAAAGCCTGTACGCCTTCATTATAATCGTACGTTTTTCCGGCTTCGGCCTGTAGTTCAGCTTCGAGTTTCATTTGCTGCTCCAGATTGTTGGAGAATCCGGCGTTGAAACCTCTCTTGGTAAGCCCAAATCCTCGGGTAGGCATTTTGGCAAGTTTGGCGGCAATAGCTTGGGCTTCATTCATAAATGAGTCAGCAGGATACGATTTCCAGATCATACCCATTTCAACAGCCTCTTGAGCCGTAACTTTTTCACCTAAAAAAGTAAGAGCGGTTGCCCGGGCTAAACCGATCAGCCTTGGTAAAATGTAGGTTCCGCCACTGTCAGGAATGAGGCCAATCTGTGAAAAGGATTGTATGAACCTGGCTTCTTCACTGGCGATCACAATATCACAAGCCAAAGCTATGTTAGCTCCGGCTCCTGCCGCTGTTCCATTAACCGCACAAACCACCGGTTTTTCTAATTCACGAATGCCCTTGATGATGGGAATGTAGGTATGATGAACAATTTCACTTAGGTCACGTTCTGGATCATTTGAAACTTCAGTGGCTTCAGCGAGATCCTGTCCGGCACAAAATGCTCTCCCTTCCCCGGTAATCAAAACACATCTTATCTCATCGTCAGATTCGGCATCCATGAGAGCCTGCTTCATTTGGCTGGCCATCTCAAAGTTAAAACTGTTGAGTTTATCCGGCCGGTTCAGGGTAATGGTGAAAACTCCGCTCGAGAGATTTGTTTTGATCATGAATCTAAGTCTTTGGTTGTACCTAAGGTATTGAAGTGTTTCGGGATAATACCAAAGACTCAAATCATTGTGTAGTAAAATTCAATTAAGCCTTGATTGAACTTGGTGTTATTTGATCAGAGTGAGTTTTTTTGTCTGAGTGAAGTTATCTGCGGTCAGTTTGTAAATATACATACCACTTGAAAAGTTTGTGGCATCCCAGGTTACATCGAATGAACCTGCGGGTAACTCTGAGTCCACAAGAGTTGCCACCTCTGAACCCAACATGTTATAAATTTTGAGGGTCACAGAGCCTGATTCAGGTAAACTGAACGTGATATTTGTAGTTGGGTTGAAGGGATTAGGATAATTTTGTTCGAGTGCGTAAGAGTTTGGTAAGCCATTTTCATCATCAATTGAAGTTCCAACCCCTGCAGTTTGAAATGAGTACGTTTCTGACCAGTTACTTACACCGGCCACGTTTCGGCTACGCACTCTCCAATGATGTGACGTGCCGGGTTCAAGACCAGACAGGTCAACTTTAGTTGTTTCAAGTCCGGTCTCATCAAGTACCAGGTTACTGAAGTCTGAATTCAAGGAAACCTGAACTTCAAAAGTGTTGGCATGATCGGGTTCGGCCCATTCAAGGCTGAGGGAGGTTGGAACATCTGTGGCATCATTACTTGGGGTGAGCAGGTCCGGTGAAACAGGAACAGGGGGTAGGTCACCAAACGTTTCTTGCCTCACTATTGGCATTAAAACTTCAGGTGATCCGGTATATTCCCAAATGATCATCCCTCCGACACCCTTATCACGAGCGTAGTCAAATTTTGCACGGATGGTTTGTTCATTATCAAAACTAACGAATTGATTATCGGTTCCATACCAGGAAGCCTGAGCATTCTCATCCCATTCTGGATCAGTTGCTATACCGGGAAATTCATCTACAAGATTGTCGTAACTTGTTTCTCCATACCTACGTTCTGCCCCTGAAGCATTCTGTTCGGGTGCATTCACACCGGTCCATACATATCCGTACAGATCGATCCCAAACCCAAGCTTGTCGAGTGGTACACCGGCTTCATGATATCGGTTCACCCACTGCTCTATATTAGGATACTCTGTACTTGAACCGGGTATAGTGATACGTTCGGTTCCACCTGAAGGATTAAAGATGGCAGCATTGTGCCAGCTATACCATCCCTGCCAGGCACCTGACAGGTCATAGGTCATCATGTTGATCTGGTCGAATTTATCATGAACTCGTGCAAACAGGGAGGGGGCAGCATTTATGGCTGCAGTTAAAATGGCATCAGGTAATCGTTCTCTTAAATGAGTGATAAATACATCATAATTAGGGTGGTCTCTGACCGGTTCCGCATCAATATCGGCTCCGTCAAAACCCCATTCTTCAACAAAGTCAGCAATGCCATCGGCAATGACTTCAGGTTGATCCTCAATACAATCCATGAAGGCACCGTTTCCAGCTCCTCCAAAAGACATGATGGCAGGCACTCCATATTGGTTGGCATCTTCCGTAAATGCATTTAGCCTGTCAGGAGAAACGTTCTCCCAGGCAGCCGGTACATTAGGCTGACAAGTAGAGCCTGATATAGTTTGGGCAAAAAAGATGGCATGTGTAAAAGAGTTCCAGTCAAGATCACTTCGACGAGTATTTCCCCAGTTACCGTGACCGCCAACATTATAGTTCCAGCTTGCAATGTAGGCAGAAACCCAGATTTCCTGATTTGATTGGGCTGATGCTGAGGAAGGCAATAAACTTAGTGTGAAAAACAGGCTAAATAATAGATAAACAAGTGTTTTCATAGATCATATTCATTGAGTGCTTTATTACAAGAGGTAAAAGCAAGGGGAATGTTAGGGGTGCTTCAAAAATTCTAATCTTTCGATCACACTTTTGATACCATTAGAGTCGGATTTTGTTTCCTTTTCTAATGTTTAGGCCGGTAGGAGGGCTTTGATGTTTTAGTTAAAACATCGGCTTATTTGATAAAACAGATATGAAATAATTACTCTTAAGTGATATCAAATACACTTAAAATGCTCGAAGGGCTGCTCACAGTCATTGCAAAAGTATTGGGATTTGCAGGCTGTTGACCCGAACTGACTGACCAATTCAGTCTCAAATGAATCACAAAAGGGGCAGGGAACTACTTTGGTACTTGACAGAGTTTTTAAAAAGTCGTCGTCTTCGCTTGTTTTTTCGGGAGGAGCAATGCCGTAATCCTTGAGTTTGACCTTGGCTTCTTCGGTCATCCAATCGGTGGTCCAGGTCTCTGCAAAATCGAGCTTCACCTTAAAATTCTGAACGGCACGTTCTTCAAGTTTTTCGTTGACCAGTTTTTCAATGGCGTTCATAGCCGGGCACCCCGAATACGTTGGAGTTATCTTGACTAATACATGGCCTTCTTCATTCACTTCAACCTTACGTGCAATACCCATCTCTACAATATTCAACACAGGGATCTCGGGATCGGTCACTTCCTTGAGAAAATCCCAGATCTGCTCTTCGGTATGTAATTGAATGGTTGACATGATTTTTATTTACTGCACGGTAAATTGATTTAGATTACAAGCTGTGTCCCTCACCAAAGTGGGGCAGAACTTCTACGATTCAAAACTGTTGGTAGAAATAATGGTAAGGAACATTTCGAGGTATAAATTTACATGTGCCTTGAGTCAAAAGATTCCTATTGTATTCTACTTCCATTCTGCATCCGGATAGGAACGTCTTAAAAACTGCATTTGTGCCAGCATATGCCCCAGATGCTCGGTATGAATACCCTTGCGACTTCCACTCATCATGAACTGATCCCAGTCAGGAACAGTTAGGGTGGCTTCAGTTAAGGTGTCTTCCACCAATTTCTTCCACTCGTTTTTAAACTGTGAGGAATCAACACCTAATCCTTCTTTGATCATAAGTTCATCGACCTCATCCATATAGAATAATTCGCCGGTGTACATCCAAAGTTCATCAAATGATTCCTGAATTCTGCTATGACTTTCCTCAGTTCCATCCCCTAAACGAATCACCCACTCACGTGCATGCCTCAGGTGGTATTTGATCTCTTTCAGATGCTTGTTGATCATTCCGGCGAACTGCTCATCTTTGGCATCTTTCAGCCGCTCGTATTGAAAATAACTGAACGCGCTGAATAAAAATTGTCGGGCAATGGTAAATCCAAAATCTCCCTTTGGTAACTCGCAAAGTTGAAGATTGGTGAAATCCCTATCATCCCGGAAATATGCAAAATGATCTTCATCATAGCCTTTCCCCTCGATCTCAGCAGCATACTCATAAAATGCTGTGGCATGACCGATCAGATCCAAAGCCATATTAGCCATCGCAAGATCCTCCTCAAGTTGAGGTCCGTGTCCGCACCACTCGCTCATACGCTGACCAAGGATGAGTCTATCGTCAGCCAACCGAAGAAGGTAGGTCAGGAATGCTTCTTGTTTTGTCAATTCTTTCGTTTCAGTAGTCATGAGTATTTGATCAATTTCTTAAGTAAAACCTTCAAGCGTTTGGAAGTCCTTGAAGCGTTTGGTTTAAGGCTTTTATTCTTTTACCCGCAACGCTCGCAGAGTCTATCAAACGCTGTAAGGTTGCTCCAATCTAAGACCTCTTTTTAACCGCTCTTGGTACACTGTAAAATTGAGGATGCCGGTAAGGCTTGTCATTGGCAGGATCAAAAAATGGCCCCATATCTTCTGGCGTAGAGGCCGTAATATGCTTTGATTCTACCACCCAAATACTCACGCCCTCGTTACGGCGTGCATAGGTATCCCGAGCATTTTGAAGTGCCATTTCTTTGTCGGCAGCATGAACGCTTCCGGCATGTTCGTGTGGCTTACCTGATTTAGGTTGAGTGAAAACCTCCCAAAGAGTCCAATTATCGTTGTTAGAATTACGGTCTGACATTAAAATTCTTGATTTCAGATTATAGAGGAGGAGTCAGAACTCATAATTCAGTTGTTAGAATGTTCTGAGTTCTGGCTCCTGAGTTCTGATTACTAACTTAAGATGCTTTTTCCTGCTGTAATTTCTTCTTCCGGGCATACGCATTCGCCGCTTCGCGAACCCACTCACCATTTTCGTGGGCGGCTCTTCGCGCTTTCATTCGCTCGCGGTTCATGATGCCATTTCCATTTACAACATCCCAGAATTCATCCCATGGAATATCCCCGAAGTCCCAATGACCGGTCTCTTCATTGTATTCCAGATCCGGATCCGGGATCTCAAGTCCGATAGCTTCTGCTTCCATGACCATGCGATCTACGTAATGCTGACGCAACTCGTCATTCGTTTTCAGTTTAACCTGCCATTTGATGAGTTCTGCACTGTTTGGAGAATCAGTATCGTGAGGGCCAAACATCATTAAACTTGGCCACCACCAGCGGTTTACGGCATCCTGTGCCATTTTTTGCTGTTCCGGAGTGCCTGAGGCCATTTTGGCGATCATCTCATAGCCCTGTTTTTTATGGAAGCTCTCTTCTTTACAGATCCGCACATTTGCACGTGAGTATGGTCCGTATGAAGAACGTGCCAGCATAGTTTGATTTACAATAGCCGCTCCATCTACTAACCACCCGATCGCACAAATATCCGCATAGGTCATGGTAGGATAATTGAAAATACTGGAGTATTTAGCACTACCATACAGATACTGATCCACGAGTTCATCCCGGTCAATTCCGAGAGTTTCGGTGGCACTGTATAGGTAAAGGCCGTGTCCGGCTTCATCCTGCACCTTGGCGAGGAGTACTAATTTCCGTTTTAGGGAAGGGGCTCGTTCGATCCAGTTTCCCTCGGGAAGCATTCCCACAATTTCGGAGTGAGCATGCTGACTCATCATCCTAATTAATTGCTGTCGATACCGTTCCGGCATCCAGTCTTTAGGCTCAATTTTTTCTCCCGCATCGATGCGAGCTTGAAATTCGTCTAACTTTTCTTGATTCTCCATGTGGAAGCGCTTTTTTATTTTGTAAATTAAACAATACGAGCCTTACAATCATTCGAAAGATAGTTTAAAATCGTTAAAATTCGGAAAGGCATCCTTAAGCAAATTAATAACCAAAGAGAACTTAATATGATGGCTGAAAAGCAAGACACCCTGGAAAGACCCATTGAAGAGAAATTTGATGACCATCTTGGCCTGCAGGATGTGGATTATGTAGAGCACTATGTTAATAATGCCAAGCAGGCAGCACACTTCTACATCACGGCATTTGGTTTTGAACTAAAGGGATATTCCGGACTGGAAACCGGCATTCGAGACCGCGCGTCCTATTATCTGGAACAGGGAAACATCAGATTTGTACTTTCTTCTCCTTTGAACAGTGAATCCCCGATCGCAAAATTCATCCACAAACATGGAGATGGAATTAAAGATATCGCTATGCACGTGGAAGATGTGGACCGTGCCTTTAATGAGTCCGTTAAACGAGGGGCTGAACCGGTCCTTGAACCGCACGACCTGAAAGATGATCACGGTACGATCCGAAAAGCGGCCATCAAAACCTATGGCGATGTGATCCATTCCTTCATAGATCGATCTAATTATGATGGCTTGTTCATGCCGGGATTTCAACCCAAAGAAAGTTTGATCAAGACAGAGGATGTTGGAATTCAATTTGTAGATCATTGTGTGGGTAATGTGGAACTGGGACAAATGGAGCGATGGGTTGATTTCTACCGCGATGTACTTGGTTTTACCCAATACATCAGCTTTGACGACAAAGATATTTCTACAGAATACTCCGCATTGATGAGCCGCGTAATGGCCGGCGGACGTGGGATGATCAAGTTCCCGATCAATGAGCCTGCTGATGGAAAGAAAAAGTCCCAGATCGAGGAGTATCTTGATTTCTTTGAGGGTCCGGGCGTGCAGCACGTAGCGATGCTCACCGGAGATATCATCGATACAGTTACCAAATTGCGCGAACGCGGGGTGGAATTCCTTTCGGTTCCGACCACCTATTATGAGGAACTGGAAGACCGCGTGGGCAAGATCGATGAACCGATCGACAAGCTGGCAGATTTAGGTATTCTGGTGGACAGGGATGATGAAGGGTATTTACTACAGATCTTCACCAAGCCGGTGGTGGATCGCCCGACCTTATTCTATGAGATCATCCAGCGAAAAGGTGCGCGCGGATTCGGAAAAGGAAATTTCAAAGCCCTGTTTGAAGCCATTGAGCGTGAGCAGGAGCTCAGAGGAAACCTCTAAGTAATTTATTCAGGATTAAGGTTGAAGGTCGGTAAGGATCGATCTTTAACCTTCAATTTTAAATCTTTAGTCAAGGATTATGTATTACCACGCATTAGGGAAGATCCCTCACAAACGACATACAGTATTTCGCAGAGAAGACGGAGAACTTTACACAGAGGAGCTTTTTGGAGCGGAGGGTTTCCATGGTAACAGCTCACTGCTGTACCACCATAACATGCCCACCCGTGTGATCAAGATCGAGGAAGGAGCAAAGATCGAGGTTAAAAAGGCAGATGAGAAGACCCTGCGGCATCGTTTGTTGAAAACCAAAGATATTCCTGCCGGTGGAGACCCCATCACCGGGCGAAAGGTGCTGATGTTCAACAACGACATTCAGATCGGTGTGGCACGCCCAACCGATAATATGGATTACTTCTACCGAAATGGTGAGCATGATGAGCTACTATTCATTCATGAGGGCGAAGGGCATATTCAATCGGTGTTTGGTCGCCTTGATTTTGGCTGGGGTGATTACATCTATCTGCCCCGTGGTACTACTTATCAGGTCAATTTTGAGACGGAAGAGGCGCGGTATCTCTTTGCCGACTCAACCGGACCGATCGATTTTCCAAAACGCTACCTGTCTGAAATGGGGCAGTTCATGGAAAATTCCCCGTTTTGTGAGCGTGATTTTAGATTGCCTTCCGAACAGCTGTTTTTCCCTGAAGAGGGAGAGTTTGAGATCCGAATCAAAAAAGGCGGCCGGTTCCACCACTACACAGTAGATTATCATCCATGTGATGTGGTTGGCTGGGATGGGTATTTATATCCGTGGATCTTCAACATTCGGGATTTTGAGCCGATCACCGGTCGTATTCATCAGCCACCACCGGTTCACCAAACCTTTAGAGGGCACAATTATGTGGTATGCAGTTTCTGTCCCCGTAAGTTCGATTATCACCCTGAATCCATACCGGCACCATACAATCACTCAAATGTGGATTCCGACGAGATGATCTACTATGTGGAAGGGGATTTTATGAGCCGAAAAGGAATTGGCTATGCAGATATTACGCTTCATCCCGGCGGCATTCCTCACGGACCTCAACCCGGTAAGGCAGAAGCCAGCATTGGCGCTGAAGAAACAGACGAATATGCCGTAATGATCGATACCTTTCATCCGATGTACGTGACTGAAGAAGCCATGCGATTAGACGACCCGAGTTACCCATACTCTTGGGTTGAGGATAAGTAACGGAATGGAACACGGATAAAGCGAATTGTCACTGATCTATAGTTAAGAATAATACACTCACTTATCCGTGAGCATCCTTTTATCCGTGTCATCTGGGTTCCATACAGTTTATACCTAAAGCTTATTACTTCATGATTGAGCCCATGATCCTGGTGATGATCGCTCTGAGTCGTCACCATTTAATTGAGCATGATCGAGGTTAATGGTAAATGGAAGGGTAATGTAGATGCACTAACTCCAGGTCTCATTCCTGAGTGAATCCACGGCTACCATAACGTCATATTGACTGATCTGTCCAACCAACTTTCCATTTTCCACTACCGGAAAGCGACGAAGCCGGAGTTTCAAAAACTTCTGGGCTACTTCAATAATGTTGTCATTTGGGCCAACCGTAATGGGATCGGGGGTCATGTATTCACTTACGGTTCCATTCAATTCAGGAGTGTTGGTATACTTCCCTCTCACAACTTGTTTTACACAATCACCTTCTGACACAATTCCGACTAATTCCCCTTCATCATTGACAACCGGTCCACCTGAAAATCCGTGCTTAACTAAAGAGTGAAGTACATAACCCATGGAATCATCGGGAGAAAAGGTAATTAGCTTTTTGGTCATAAAATTCTTGACCTGTATAGCCTGTCCTTTGAATTTAGGTTTTTTTTGCTTTGGAGCCTGATAACTTTTAACCATGTGTGAGTCCCCTGTTTGTTACTTTGTTTCAGTACGTAAAAAGCAATTTTTATACATCTATTGCAATAATCTTTGAAGCATTTTTTAATTCGTTACTCTGAAATCGTGCAAAAGAGTTGAGCAGAAAGTTTCATCAGGTTTTGATACAGATTTGAAATGTTTTAACGTGCCCGGTCTTTGCGTCTCATTGAAACTCTGTTCATATTCAACACCTATTTCAGATTCAGAAATCTATAAATCTTGTCATGAGAAAAATACTATCAGCCCTTTCTATAATTCTTTTATTCAGTTTTGCTGTTCAGGCACAAACCGTCACTCAATACGATATCTCTTTTGAAAATGCCGTTCATCATGAAGCGGAGGTTAAAATTGAGTTTTCAAATTTGGAGAACAAAGTACTTGAAGTGAGAATGAGCCGGACATCTCCCGGCCGTTATGCCTTACATGAGTTTGCAAAGAATGTGTATGGTGTCAGGGCAACTGACAGTGAGGGGAATGAGTTAGAAGTGACCAGACCGGATCCCCACCAATGGAATGTGAGTGGTCATGATGGAACTGTGGTCTTTGAGTACACCCTGTTTGCAAACCGTGGAGACGGGACCTACTCTCAGATTGATGAAACTCATGCTCATTTAAATATGCCGGCTACTTTTGCCTGGGCCAGGGATTATGAACACCGCCCCATTGAGATCAATTTTGATGTAGGGGATGACCTGAACTGGAAAGTAGCTACACAGTTAAAACCCGTATCCGGCACCACCTTTTATGCCCCAAATCTGTATTATTTTTTAGATAGTCCGGTAGAGATCGCTGACTTTTATGAGAGATCGGAGCAGGTGGGGGATCAAACCATAAAAATGGCTCTTCATACCCGATCCACAGATAGGGAGGTGGATGCGTATTTTGAAAAAGTCATGGCCATTGTTAATGAGCAGGTTGAGGTATTTGGGGAGTTGCCTGCACTGGATTATGGTGAGTATGTTTTTCTGAATTGTTTTATGCCCAATGCCAGCGGTGACGGAATGGAGCACCGCAACTCAACCATTGTCACTAATTCAAAACCGCTGAACCGGCCGCTTGGTGAAACAAGCATTGGAACGGTTTCTCACGAATTTGTACACACCTGGAATGTAGAACGCATCAGGCCGGCAAGTCTGGAGCCGTTTAATTTTGAGGAAGCCAACATGAGTGGTGAATTATGGTTTGCAGAAGGGTTCACCAGTTACTACACCAACCTGATCCTGACAAGAGCCGGTATCAGAACGCACCGAGAGTATGTTGAAGGATTAGCGGGTGGAATCAATTATGTATTCAATCACCCCGGAAGAGGATACTTCTCACCGGTGGAGATGAGTTATCAGGCTCCATTCGTGGATGCTGCCCGTTCAGTGGATCCTGTGAACCGGGAAAACACATTTATTTCGTACTACACTTACGGAAGTGTGCTTGGCCTGGCGCTCGATCTGTCGCTTAGAGATCTTGAAGGCGATAAAAATCTGGATGATTTCATGAAGTTGATGTGGAAAAAATTTGGGCAGCCTGAGGTCCCTTACTCAAACCGTGATATTGAAGCTGCCTTAGGGGAATATGCCGGAGAGGCGTTCGCAAAAGATTTCTTCGGTAAATACATCTTTGATAGTCAGATGCCTGATTATGAATCCCTGTTGGCTACAGTGGGAGTTGAGTTTGGTAAAGCCAATCCCGGCCAGGCTAGTCTTGGAACTAATATCCGTATAGAAAATGGTGTAGGAACCCTGCGATCAAATGCCATTAAAGGATCTCCAATTTACGAAGCAGGAATTGAGGCGACGGATGAAATAACTGCCATTGCAGGCGTTTCTCTGAACAGCGTGAATACTGTGGATCAGATACTAAGTGATCACAACCCGGGAGATGTGGTGTCGATCACTTATGAACGATGGGGAGAGGAGCGAACGGCTCAGGCTACCCTTGCAGAGGATACTGCTTATAAAACTGAGCTCATGGAAGCCGCTGATTCCTCACAAGAGAATCATAGAAATGCGTGGCTAAACTGAACTATTTAAAACAAAACTCAATCTGTCTCGTAGTCGAACTGTGAATGCAAAATTTGTGAGCATCACAACCGACTTTAAACATGGTATTTCATCAGGAATGACCTTATGATATTTATCAGAAAAAATTTGCGCAAGAATTAAAGTTATGGACAAAAGTAAAATGATCAATCATTCGTTTTCTCTGATCACAAAGATCACGGTTTTCTCTTTTTTAGTATTCGGAAGTGTGGCCTGCAAGAGTACTGAGAGTGCAAACACAAACCAATCACAAACCACTCAGACGGCATCAACAGAAACGGCCGGATTAAGTGAAGCCGAAATGGAAGAGTTATTTTGGGCGCGTCAAGATAGTGCACGCATGAACTTTACAGAGGATGATGTCAAATTCATGACAGGAATGATCGCTCACCACTCACAGGCATTGATCATGTCCGGTTTAGCCCCCGAAAACGGAGCAAGCTCACAGATTCAAACCCTGGCTGCAAGGATCATCAATGCACAGAAAGATGAGATCAAACTGATGCAAACCTGGCTTAGGGATCGTGAACAGCCGGTTCCTGAAGTGCATATTGACGGACTTAAAATGATGATCTACGGTTTGGGAGATCATCACATGCATATGGATCACACCAATATGGTTGGTATGCTTTCGCCCGAACAGCTACAGGAACTGAGTGAAGCGAAAGGCAAAGAATTTGACCGGTTATTCCTGAAATATATGATCGAACATCACAAAGGGGCAGTCCATATGGTTACGGAACTGTTTAACACCGATGGCGCCACCCGAGATGAAGCCGCATTCAGGGTAGCTAGTGATATACAGGTGGATCAAAGAACCGAGATCGCCAGAATGCAACTCATGCTTGATAACATGACTGCATCCAATTAAAAGGTATTACAGATCAATTCAATTCAATCCTATTCAACAATAACAACAACACACAAAATCAAAGTATGAAGAAACCCACTACAAACTTGAACTCATCCATTGTGATGAGGAAATCTAATGTGCTGCTGATCTTTTTAGTCAGCATGATATTTGGCTTTTATGCTTGTTCATCTTCAACTGTGGTAGAAGACAGTAAAACAGTTGAGCCGGCTATTCAGCCTAAAGCTATGACAGAAGTCACCCCTCCAACTCCTGATCCTCGTGTAGGATTAGGCGCAGGTCTTTTTGACGCTGAGGAAGCCATCTGGAACCTGAATCTTATCTCACAAAAACGTCCTCCGGCCGACTTTGTTGGAGTGACCAACTCTGACCTTGCGTTCAAGGATAACTACGTATTTCAGGGTAACTATAACGGTGTGATCGTATGGGATGTATCTAACCCACGTTCTCCTGAGCTGGTTGTAGATTATCTGTGCCCGGCATCTCAAAGTGATGTTTCCGTGTATGGAAATCTGCTCTTTATTTCCGGAGAAGGTTTTGGCGGTCGTATCGACTGTGGAACCGAAGGTGTTGAAGAACGAGTGAGTGAAGAACGACTCAGAGGACTTCGCATTTTTGATATTACCAACGTTGAGGAACCTGAGTATGTGGCTAACGTGCAAACGTGCCGTGGCTCGCACACTCACTCTGTTCTGAAAGATCCTAATGATGATGAGAACGTTTATGTTTACATCTCAGGATCTGCACCGGTTCGTCCGGAAAAAGAACTGCCTGGTTGTGTAAATGCACTGCCGGATGACGACCCGAATTCTGCCTTATTTAGAATTGAGGTCATTAAAGTACCGCTTGATAACCCTGAAGAATCAGCGGTTGTTAATTCACCAAGGATCTTTGAAGACCTTGAAGCAGCTCCAACTCATGGATTGGCTCCTGCCGATCTTGCTGCGATTGAAGAAGCCCGTGAAGCCGGTGCTTTTGTAGTGGAATTAGGAGGTCAGCCTCGCGTACTTCCCGATAGATTTGTAAGTCAGCTCATTGGTAACGTGATGCAGCAGAATGGAAATGATACTGGGACGCCCACAGCAGCCGACAGTGCCGCTCTTAGAGAGCAACTCCCTGATATGATTGCTCAAATGTTTGGCGGTGGCAATGATGAGGCTGATAACCGTGGCCCAAATCAGTGTCACGATATCACACTGTATCCTGAGATAGGATTGGCCGGTGGAGCCTGCGAAGGTTATGGACTACTGCTGGACATTTCTGATCCTGCAAATCCAACCCGTATTGATGCTGTAGCAGATTCGAACTTTTCCTACTGGCACTCTGCTACTTTCAGTAACGACGGTTCCAAAGTCATGTTTACGGATGAATGGGGTGGCGGTGGCCAACCTAAATGCCGTGAAACTGACCCAATGGAATGGGGGGCAAATGCCATTTTCACCATTAATAATGGTAAGATGGATTTTGAAAGCTATTACAAGTTGCCTGCACCACAGTCAGTTTACGAAAACTGTGTAGCTCACAATGGTTCACTGATCCCGGTTCCGGGACGTGAGATCATGGTACAATCCTGGTATCAGGGTGGTATTTCGATCTTTGACTGGACCGACCCGAATAACCCGGTTGAGATCGCTTACCATGACAGAGGTCCGGTTGATGGAACTCAGATGGCCATGGGTGGAAGCTGGTCAGTGTACTGGTATAACGGAATGATCGTGAACTCAGAGATCGCACGTGGACTTGATATCTTTACTTTAGAGCCAAGTCCTTACCTGACTCAAAATGAAATTGATGCGGCTAACACGGTGTCGTTCGAGTATCTGAATGCTCAGGGACAGCCTAAGATCGAGTGGCCGACAACCTATGCCTTAGCTAAGGCTTATGTTGATCAGCTGGACAGAGATAACGGCTTAAGTGATGCTGATATAGCTTCTCTTAGAACCGGAATTTACTCTGCTGAGAACTCACGCAACACACGCGTGTTGAGAGAACTTGCAAGTAATATTGAAGGTAAAGCGGGTTCATCTTCTCAATCTGAAAAAGTGAGAAGTCTTGCTCAAACACTGAGAGATCTGGCTACTATGTAAGCAGAACTCAGAATATAAAATGATCAGATCCCGCATGGATTCATTTCCATGCGGGATTTTTTTTGGCTTATGTTAAAGCCTGATAAGTAATTGCACCTCTGAATTTTACTCTTCATATTCAACGAAATTCAACTCAAATAGACCACCATGAAAAAAACGTTACTCCTTGTACTTATAAGTCTGATCGCAATGCCGGTAATTGCCCAGGACTACCCTAAGATCCTTAGTATGAAAGAAAGGGCAGAAGTGATCGATGATCTGTTGAAAGAACGTGTTGAAACCATTTTGCCGGACTTAATGGAACGAACCGGAATTGATATGTGGGTCATCGTTTCAAGGGAATACAATGAGGATCCGGTGATCAAAACCTTTTTGCCGGCAACATGGCACGCTGCCAGGAGGCGAACTATTTTAGTGATGCATAATAAAGGGGATGGAGAGATTGAGACCCTTGCTGTTGCACGATACGATGTGGGAGATATGTTTAAGAAAGCCTGGGAGCCTGAGGAAGAGCCCGACCAATGGAAGAGACTGGCAGAGATCATAGAAGCACGTGATCCTGAAAGTATCGGGATCAATATCTCAGAAATATGGGGTCACGCTGATGGTTTGGTGGTTACCGATCATGAAGAAATGAAAAAAGCTATTGGCACTAAGTACGCGAACCGTTTGGTCTCAGCTGATAAACTGGCTGTAGGCTGGCTGGAAACCCGAACCCCAAGAGAAATGCAGATCTATCCACAGATCGTTAGAATAGCGCATGAGATCATTGCAGAGGGCTTTTCTGATCGAGTGATCCAACCGGGAGTTACAACTACGGATGATGTGGTTTGGTGGTTCAGAGAGAAGATACGTGATCTAAAACTGATCACCTGGTTTCACCCGAGTGTATCCATTCAAAGAGCTAATCCGGAATCTTTTGACCATTTAAGAACCTTTGATAGCCGACCGGCAGACAATGTTATTTTACCGGGAGACCTTCTTCATGTTGATTTCGGAATAAAGTATCTGAGACTGAATACGGATACTCAGCAACATGCCTACATCCTTAAACCGGGGGAAACGGAAGTACCTGAGTATCTTAAGCACGCTTTTGACAGTGCAAACCGGCTACAGGATATCTTTACCGGTAATTTCAGGGAAGGCAGAACCGGAAATGAGGTGTTGGCTATGTCAAGGCAACAAGCCATAGAAGAAGGATTAAAGCCAAGTATTTATACGCATCCACTCGGTTATCACGGTCACGCTGCCGGAACTACTTTAGGTATGTGGGATGCTCAGGATGGGGTTCCCGGAGATGGTGATTATCCACTACATCTCAATACAGCCTATTCTATTGAATTAAATAATGCCACGTACATTGAAGAATGGGGTAAAGAGATAAGGATCATGCTGGAAGAAGACGCATATTTTGATAGCTCCGGTGTCTGGTACATTGATGGGCGACAAAAGGAGATTATGACGATCCCAAGAATGCCGGCTAAACAATGATGTCTAAACAATAAATTACTCTGGATGTAAATCCATTGATAGTTATTGGTGAGAAATAAGTCGAATTGTAACCTTAAATCTTATTTATCAAATGACGTTTAGTTCTTTAGAAGAAAAGATCGATCATGCAAGAACCCTTGAAGTTGAACCGGGGAGCTTAAATACTGACATCAGTAAAATGATCGATTCGTGTAAGAGTAAAGAAGACCTGTATTTAAGTTTTCTGGATACCTCCCACAATAAAACAGATATCACTTATCAGCAGTTTTATGATCACGTAATAGGCGTTGCAAGATTTTATGCGGCGCAAGGTTTAAGGAGTGGAGATAAGGTCGCCACGATCTCTCACAATCATTGGCATACCGTAGTTCAGTATTTTGCAGCCTGGTACTGTGGCCTCGTGGTGGTTCCGGTTAATGTAGGAGAAGACGATAATCGAATAGCCTATATCCTTGAAAATGCTGAGGTAAAATTAGCTCTCGTGAGAGAAGATTACATAGAACGCATTAAGGGGATCATAGTAGAGAATGACTCCATAGTTGATCTTGAGATCGTAGAATGTGGTGATGAGGTGGATGCTTTTAAGGTAAAAGACAATTCAATGACTGTTGAGCCATTTACTGACATTGAAGGGGAGGCCTTTATAGTATTTACATCAGGAACCACGGGGAACCCTAAGGGGGTGGTTCTAACTCAGCGTAATCTTCTTGAGGATGCGAGAACGATATCCCAATGGCATAACATTAATGGTCAAACAAAGATGATGTGCGTACTGCCAATTCATCACGTGAATGGCACAGTTGTTACATTGATCACCCCATTCTTTGTTGGAGCATCAACCGTATTAAATCAAAAATTCAGTGCAGGACATTTTTTCTCTGTCATCGAAAAAGAAGGGGTTCACATTGTTAGTGTGGTACCCACTTTATTACAGTATCTGACCAGTCATTATGCGGATTTAGAATCACACCGGCCGGAAAGTTTACGTCACATTATCTGTGGAGCAGGCCCCCTGACGGTTCAGGTAGCAAAGAATTTTGAGCAAAAATTTGAAGTACCGATCATTCATGGATATGGTCTTTCTGAAACCACGTGCTATTCATGCTTTTTGCCGATCAAACAATCCCGGGAAAAACATGAACACTGGATGCGAGACTTTGGATATCCAAGTATCGGAATTCCGGTTCCCGCCAACGAAATGGATATACAGGATGAAAATGGAAGCTCTGTTCCGGAAGGAGAAAGGGGGGAGATCGTTATTCGTGGTGTAAATGTGATGAAAGGATATTTCAACAATCAGGAAGCCAACGAATCCGCCTTTAAGAACGGGTGGTTCAGAAGTGGGGATGAAGGATTTTATAAACGGGATGAAGATGGCCATTCGTATTTTTTTATTACAGGTAGATTGAAAGAGTTGATCATACGAGGCGGGATCAATTTAGCTCCCCTCGAGATAGATGAAGTGATAAATAGGGCTCCCGGGGTTAAAGCCGGTATTGCTGTGGGCTTTGAAAATGACTGGTATGGTGAAGAGGTAGGTGCCTACGTTCAACTCAAAGAAGGTGCTAAGAAAGATGCAGAAGTCATCGTAGAATATTGTCAGGAGCACCTGCCTTTCTCAAAAGCACCTAAAGTTGTGGTCTTTGGCGATCAGCTTCCTGTAACTTCGACAGGTAAATATCAGCGATTGAAAGTGGCTCATTTGTTTGAAAAATGGAAAGATGTGCAATTCAGAAAATAGAACGGCGGTTTAAAAAATGAGTAAAGAACCGAGGTTCTCAAAACAAAACAAAAATACAGGCAGACTTACTTTTAAAGGCACAGTTAAGACAAATAATTTGATTTTAAAGGGTTATCTTCACGCATAAAAATTTGCAGCACGTTTAATGACATCACAAGACGAAAACATAGATGCGGTTATAACCTGGGTAGATGGAGCAGATCCTGTTCATCGCGAAAAGCGGTTGAAAGCTCTTAAGGAATCTGACAGTACAGAGGTAAATACCTTACCCAGCGGTGCTGACAAAACCCGATTCTCCAATAATGATGAGATCAAATATTGCATCCGATCCATTGTGAAATTTGCCCCATGGATCAACAATATTTATATCATAACCGATAATCAAAGGCCTGCTTTTCTGACCGATGATTACATGGAGGCAAACAACATAAAGATCATTGATCATAAAGAGATTTTCAGGGGATTTGAATGGGCTCTTCCAACGTTTAACACGAGGTCCATCATAACGGCTTTCTGGAGAATTCCGGAGCTTGCACCGCGTTTTATAAATTTTGATGATGACTTTGTGCTAACAAAAAGAGTAGAAGTGGAAGACTTTTTTGCCGGAAACAAACCCATACTTCAGGGCTCATGGCACAGGATCAAAAGTTATGGCCCGATCAGATTGAAATGGAACAGGTATTTCAGCAAACTGACCAAAAAACTATTCGGTATTACACGGTCTATGCACACATTGCTTCAGATAAAATCCGCACAGCTAGCCGGGTTTTCTGATAGATATTACTATGTTCCTCATGTTCCTCATCCCATCAATAAACAAACCTTAGCTGATTATTTTGAGGAACATCCGGAGGTGTTTGAGGAAAATTTAAAATATCAATTCCGAAGTATTGAACAGTTCTCGTCTATCATTCTGGCTAACCATCTGGATATCAAAAAAGATCAGGCAGTGCTTAAAAAGAAATCAGATTATTTGATGGTTCATGGAGAAATGGATCCGGGCTTTTTACTGAAGCGAAAACTGAAAAAGATCAAAGAAGGAAATATCAAATTCATTTGTATTCAATCTATGGAAGGGTTTAAGCCCGAACACAGAAATAAGGTTTTTAAAGTTCTGGACGAAGTGATTGGTTGAACCGATACTTAGGATTTATTTATGACAGCCAGGGTACAGCGAGAACTACACACCAGTTTATTCCTGCCATCTCTGATCTCACAGGACCAAACCTGAATCTTGCGGCCCACATGTATAGGTTTTGCGGTTCCGGTAACCTGCCCTCCCATTTTCACTGAGCGTATATGATTGGCATTGATCTCTAAACCCACCACAGCTTTATCTTTATCATCAAGCAAGAACCATCCTCCAATAGAGCATAAGGTTTCAGCCAAAGCCACTGATGCCCCGCCATGCAAGATGCCAAAAGGCTGAACGGTGTTTTCGCTTACCGGCATAGTGGCTACCAACTTATCTTTTGCTACATGTTCGATCTCAATTCCAAGAGCATGACCCATGTGTTTATGCTTAAAACTGAAGTATAGATCGGCTTTTTCTTTGAGACTTTCCTCGATGAACATAAAATTTGCTTTTGATTAACGGTGTTAAGTTATTTCAGTTAATGTATGAAAACGCTTTCAAAAGAGAACTGAAAGTGTATCTTAATCATTATCCGAGAACATGATATGGAAATAAAATGAAATACGATCCAACTACCATTTTATCGATAGTTGAACAAGGCTACGAAAAAAATAAAACCGGAATATACTCAGCGGTAAAAAGAAACGGAGAATGGATTGAAACCTCCATAGATGACTTTAAGGTTATGGTTCATGACCTCGCACTGGGTTTGTATGAACTTGGCGTGCGCAAAGGGGATAAGGTTTCTCTGCATGCGGAAAATTCCACAGAATGGTTGATCATCGATCAGGCAGTGCTCTCAATAGGGGCGGCTCTTGTTCCTATCTATACCACCCAACCCGGAGAACAGATCAAGTATATTCTGGAAAACTCGGAAGCGAAGGTGCACTTTGTATCAAATGATGAGGTTTTTGCTGAGACCAAACCACTGATAAAGGAAGTCAAAAATGTTAAGGCTATCATTTCTGTGATGGAATCGAAGCACAAAAAGCTAAGGACCTTCGATGAAATTCTCGAAACCGGCCACAAGAAAGGGGAAGAGGATCCGGGCTTATTTGATAAATTGAGAAACGAGGTGGAACCTGAGGACCTTGCGACTCTTATCTATACTTCGGGCACAACCGGCGTTCCCAAGGGGGTAATGCTTTCTCATGATAATATCGCCAGGAATGCCTTAGCTGCCTATGAGTTGTTCCCATTTGATCCGGATAAGTATGAGGAACCAAAAGTGCTTTCCTATCTGCCACTGGCTCATATGTTTGAACGAACAGCCTCCTATATCTATGCTTACTGTGGAGTGCCGGCCTATTACATTGAAGAGGTGGATGAGATAAAAGAGGATTTTGCTACTATCAAACCCATATATCTGGTCACGGTACCAAGGCTGCTCGAAAAAGTAGTGACGGGTATCAAGGTCAAAGGGCAGGAGTTCAGTGGCATTAAGAAAAGATTGTATTACTGGGCGGTAAATCTGGCGGAGAACTATGAACCCGAGGATCCCCCTTCAGCCTGGAAAATGAAAATTGCAGATAAGTTAGTTTATGCCAAGATCAGAGAGTTGTTTGGCGGCAACATGGTTGGGTTCAATGTGGGGGGAGCTGCATTATCACCAAACATTGCACGGTTCATAAATGGTATTGGGATCTATTGCGGGCTTGGTTATGGGTTGACAGAAACTTCGCCTGTACTAACCGGCCCACCAAAAGGTGAATTGCGAATTGGTTCCTCCGGAAAGCCTATTGCGGATGTCGAGATAAAAATAGCTGAAGACGGTGAGATACTGGCTAAGGGACCTTACATCATGAAAGGGTATTTCAAAATGCCGGATAAAACGGATGAAGTCATTGACAAAGATGGTTGGTTCCACACTGGTGACATTGGCCATGTTGATGAGGATGGCTGGTTGTATGTGACTGACAGAAAAAAATCATTATTCAAACTCTCAACTGGCAAGTATGTAGCACCTCAACCTATTGAGAATGCATTGGTCAACAGTGGTTTTATTGAACAGGCTGTGGTTGTGGGAAGTGAGCATAAATTTTGTGCCGCTTTGATTGTTCCGAACTGGGAAAACATGAAAAAGCGGTTTGAAACAACTCATCACACATTTCCGGAAGATAACGTCACTGAAAATGAGTATGTGCTCAAGCGTATTCAAAAAGAAGTGGACAAAGTGAATACGGATCTGTCCAAATGGGAAAAAGTTAAGAAGTTTAAGATCCTGAAAGATCAATTTACTATCGAAGAAGGCGAGATCACGCCAACCCTCAAGGTGAAAAGAAATGTGATCAACAAAAAGTATAAGGATGTTATTGATTCCATCTATGCAGATGAAGAATCCGAAGGGTAATTACAATTCAAAAAGAGATTGGTAGTTATGAGCAGTAAAAAATACAGAATTAAGAAAGTTGCCGTTTTGGGATCGGGAGTGATGGGAAGTCAGATCGCAGCTCACTGCGTAAATGCAGGACTGGATGTGGTGTTATTGGATCTGAAAAGTGATGATCAGGATCGCCCTAATAAAATGGCGGAAGAAAGTGTTCAAAAGGCAGCTAAGATGAAACCGGCTCCATTTGGGCTACCCGATTTTGCGGAACGAATTCAGGTAGGGAATTTTGACGATGATTTTGACCTGTTAAAGGAGGCCGATTGGATCTGTGAGGTGATCATCGAAAAAATGGATATCAAAAAAGAAATGATGTCCCGAATTGATAACATTCGGAAAGAAGATGCCATTGTCAGCTCCAACACCTCCGGATTACCGATTTCAGAGATAGGTGAAGATTGTTCAGATGAACTGAAAGCTCATTTTTTAGGAACGCATTTTTTCAATCCCCCCAGATACATGAAACTGTTGGAAGTGATCCCAACAGATCACACGTCTGAACAGGTAACGGAATACATGCATCGTTTCTGTGAAAAAACACTCGGAAAAGGTGTTGTGATCTGTAAGGATACTCCGAATTTTATAGCCAATCGTGTGGGGATATTTTCGATCGCTAACATCATGCCTTATTTCTTCAACGGAGAATTCAGGGCCGAGGAGATCGATCTTCTGACAGGTACACTGACCGGTTACTCTAAGGCAGCTACTTTCAGAACTGCGGATATGGCCGGAATTGACGTAACTAATCACGTAGCCAAAAATCTATATCCTTCAATTCCGGATGACGAAATGCAGGAGACCTTCGATCTGCCTGAGGAATTTCAAAAGATGGTAGATAAGGGGATGATAGGAAACAAAGCCGGGAAAGGCTTTTATACCAAAAAGAATGGTGAGTACCTGGTTTTGGATCCTGATACCTTTGAGTATGAATCTCAGCAAACCTTAGAAGATGAGGTTATAGCTGAGGCTAATAAGATCAAGGATACTTCAGAACGGCTAAAATTTTTAGTGAACTCAGAAGGTAAGATCGGAGACTTTTTATGGAACGTGCATCGCGATCTTCTAATGTATGCGGCCAATCGCATACCTGAGATCACAGAATCCCCCTTATCTATTGACCGTGCCATGCAATGGGGCTTTAATTGGCAAATGGGACCATTTCAACGCTGGGACGCCCTCGGTTTAAAAGAAACGGCTGAAAGAATTGAAAAGGAAGGCAAAGATGTGCCTTCACTGATAGCTGACATGCTGGAATCCGGGGTTGAAAATTTCTATTCAGATGGTAAAGTGTACGATCCTGCGGCAAATACAATGGTGGAAATTCCTCCTGAAGCTAAAGGAGAGATCCGTGTTGCACATTTACGCAAGGAGAACACTCCGGTCATGGAAAATGAAAGTGCTGCTTTGCACGATATGGGAGATGGAGTCGCGTTATTTGAATTCAAAACAAAAAATGCCACCCTGGGTTCCGAACTTGTACAATCCCTGTACCGGTCGATTGACCTTGTAAAAGAGGACTTCGATGCTTTGGTGATCAGCCATGATGGAGATAATTTTGCTTTTGGAGCGAACCTGAAGGAAGCTCTAACTGCTAAACAAAATGGAAATTGGGAAAGTGTGGTCGATGCGGTCAATAACTTCCAGAAAACAGCTGTGGCTTTACGCTACGCTCCATTTCCGGTTATATCGGCACCATTTGGTAAAACCCTGGGTGGCGGTGTAGAATTTTGTTTGTATTCAGACAAGGTAGTGGCTCACCATGAACTGTACATGGGTCTTGTGGAGGTGGGAGTTGGTTTGATCCCCGCAGGTGGTGGCACGACTGAATTACTCAGGCGAGCCATGGCTAAACTGGAGAGAGAAGCGGATCCATTACCGTATATCCGGGAGGTGTTTAAAACTATTGGAATGGCAAAGGTATCTGACAGTGCACACAAAGCAAAAGAATTGGGATACCTTCGTCCATCTGATACCATTGTCATGAACCGTGACCTCTTGATAAAAACTGCAAAAGAAGAGGCATTGAATTTGGTTCAGGCTGGATATCAATCTCCTGCGGAATCTCCTATCAAAGTTTTGGGGCAAACCGTTTTGGCAGCTTTAAAATTGATGCTTCATGTAATGCACGAAGGCCGATTTATCACGGATTATGACAAGGTGGTGGCTGAGCGGGTTGCATTCGTTCTGGCAGGCGGAGACCTAAGTGAGGAGCAGGAAGTTCCAGAATCGTATCTATTAAAGTTAGAGCGTGAAGCTATACTTGAGTGCCTTCAGGATGACAGAACCATAGATCGCATGGAACATATGCTCAAGAAAGGTAAACCACTCAGAAATTAAAGATCAAAATTAAGGATTTTAAAATTATGTCAGACAGAGAAGCCTACATCGTTTCAGCATCACGAACGCCTTGCGGAAAAGCTAATAAAGGGTCATTGCGCTTTACCAGGCCTGATTCGCTGGGTGGAGCCGTGGTCAAAGACCTCTTGGACCGGACCAAAGGGTTAGCCCCTGAGCAGGTGGAAGACGTGATCATGGGATGTGCCTTTCCGGAAGCTTCACAAGGACTTAATGTAGCCCGACAGATTGCTATTTTAGGTGGATTGCCTGATTCAGTACCCGGCGTTACCGTGAACCGATTTTGTTCCTCAGGGCTGCAGACCATTTCAATGGCAGCTGAGCGCATCATGGCAGGTGGAGCTGATGTGATCATTGCCGGAGGAGTTGAATCCATGAGTTTAGTTCCAATGGGAGGTATGTCGGTTCAACCTAACCCGGAGTTGGTAAATGATAAACCCGGCGTTTACGTGAGTATGGGAATTACAGCAGAAAATGTAGCGGATAAATACAAGGTAAGCCGGAAAGATCAGGATGAATTCGCCTTTCGAAGTCATCAAAGAGCGATCAATGCCTGGAAAGAAGGTAAGTTTGATGAGCAGATCACTCCGGTAGAAGTTGCAGTAAAGAAAGTGGCTGCGAATGGTGAGATGATCGAAGAGTCATTTACATTCAAACAAGATGAAGGACCCAGGGCAGATACTTCGGTGGAAGCCTTGTCCGGATTACGTCCGGTATTTAAAAATGGCGGGAGCGTAACAGCCGGTAATTCATCACAAATGAATGATGCGGCTGCCGGTGTGGTGGTTATGAGTGGAAAAATGGTCAAGGAACTTGGGTTAACACCAATGGCTCGATATGTGGGTTTTCAGGTGGCCGGAGTGGCTCCCGAAATTATGGGCATTGGGCCGATAGAGGCCGTGCCTAAAGTATTGGATAGAACCGGATTAAAACTGTCTGACATAGATCTTATCGAATTAAATGAAGCCTTTGCATCTCAGTCATTGGCTGTGATACGTGAATTAGGGCTCGATGAAGAGATAACCAACGTGAATGGTGGTGCGATAGCTATGGGTCACCCTTTGGGTTGTACCGGAGCCAAGTTGACCACGCAAATATTGTATGAGATGAAAGCCCGCGAGTCAAAGTATGGGTTGGTTACAATGTGTATTGGTGGGGGAATGGGTGCAGCAGGAATTTTTGAGAATTTGAGCTGATAGATCTTTAATCGGCGGTTTGAAATCGAAATAATGTACCCGTAGGGGTAATTCATGAATTACCCCTACGGGTACAATGAAACAACCATTAATTCAATTTTATGTATACAGACGATACGCTTTCAGGAAAGACCATTTTAATAACTGGGGGAGGCAGCGGCCTTGGGTTAGCAATGGCTAAAGCATTTACAAGAACAGGAGCCAATGTTGCTATATGTGGGAGGACAGAGGAAAAACTTCAAAAGGCAGTAAAAGAAATTGAAAAGGAAAGAGAAGGAGCTATAGTCGGTTACTATCAATGCGATGTCAGAGACTACGACGGCGTAACATCGATGTTTGAACAGATCATCAATGATTTTGGCTCTTTAGAGGGATTGGTAAACAATGCGGCCGGAAACTTTTTGTCAGCTTCAGAAGATCTAAGTCCTGGAGGATTTAAAGCGATCGTTGATATTGTTCTTCACGGAAGCTTTAATTGTACCCATGTATTCGGTAATTATCTGATCGATAATAAAAAGGAAGGTACCATACTGAATATGGTGACAACCTATGCCGAGGGAACCGGGTGTGCCTTTGTGTTGCCATCAGCATGTGGAAAGGCGGGTGTGTTAGCTATGACACGTTCCTTAGCTTTTGAATGGGCTGAATATGGTATAAGGCTAAATGCCATAGCTCCCGGACCATTTCCCACAGAAGGAGCCTGGTCGCGCTTAGTTCCCAAAAAGACCATGGAGAAAAAGTTTATCGATAAGGTTCCCCTAAAAAGATATGGCGAGCCGGAAGAGCTCGCCAATCTTGCTGTATTCTTAATGTCTGACCTCTCTTCATATATGACCGGTGAATGTGTGGTCATTGATGGAGGTGAAAGGCTTCAGGCCGGACAGTTTAACTTTATTGACAGTTTAATGTCGCGCAGTAAACTGAAAAAGATATTCAAGGCCATGAAGCCTAAAAAGTGATCATTAACTGTAATTAAGAAATGACCAAACCGATCATCAGCATCGTTGCGATGATCACATAGTAGAATCGTTTTATATTTTTATCCGGCTTATGTAGGCCAAAAATGTTTTTAAAGATATAGTGGTCAAATCCCAGTTTGTAATATTGTTCGTATAACTTAGCTCTCATAGTGGCACCTCCTGTTATTTTTGGTGCTTGTATTTAGTGTATAGATGATTGTTGTTGAATAGTGGAAATGTAGTTGCTACAGATTTTTTGTAGCTATCAACTCTTTATTAGCCTTTACTACTTTTCCATCAATAATAGTTTCAATACTTAGTTTTTCTCCTTTGTCGTAAACAGCTTTGGTAATAACCTTGTCAGAATCAAAGCCATATAATAACCACGTTCCGTGTGGTTTAACCGTATTTCCTTCTTTCCAATACTGACCTTTTTGAAGGATATTTCCTTCGCTATCTAAAAACTTAACGTCGTACACGTTGTTTTCTACATGTGTGATCACATAGTCGTGTTCAACGTTTTTGATAGTTTGTTGTGCAAAAAGGCCTGTAGAAATAAAAAAACCAAGTAAAATGGTTGTGATAATCGTTTTCATAGCATTCCTCCATTTGAATCTACCCAATGTTAAGGAATTGTTAACTCAATGTAAATGATTTGTTAACGATAAGTTAACATAAAGTTAACATAGCCCTCAGTGATACTGTGAGAGGCGTTTTCCTACTTGTTTTACCTGTAAAGACAATTGATAGGCATCGTAAGGAGTGTAAGCTGTCTCCCGATTCATTTGCACTGATTTCAAAAACATAAGTGCAGATTTTTCAGCGGCTTTAGCAGGATCGAAGGCATGTTTTTCAAAAAATAAATGCTCCCCGGAGTTCAAACGGCCGATCCTGATGTTCTGCTCCGGAGCATCACACTCAAAGATCTCTTGTCGGTTAGCGGCAATGCGAATATGTCTGTTGGTCGATGCTCCTGTATAGAGATTAATATCTGCCGTAGAGCCATTATCAAAGCGGATGAACAGATGGAATACGGAAGGATGCGTATCGTTCAGTAAAACTTGTTTGGCCTCAATATGATGAATGCCACTATCCAGCCACTTCATGCAGAGGCCTAGCTCATCGATCCAGTAATGCCTGAATTCATTTACTGTATTCATGAATTGCGTGTACTGAACATTCCGGGATATGCTAAGATAGGATGGGCGGGGCATACGGTTCATCATCCATTGGGTGGCAGGAGCGAGCGTTGGCCAGTGAGAAAACTGCACGTGAACACCGGCTTCCATGGATGCTCTGTAAATTGTTTCAAGCTTATCCGTATCAGTTGGCTGTAAAGCTATCAAAAAGCAGTGCAACCCCTGATGGACTCCCTCCAATAGCAGATCCAGGTTGTTATCAGATTCATCAACCAGGAAACAAGCATCTACATCTCCCAACTCTTTGATACTTGGGCACAGTTCAACTTCCTGTACGATCTGATGAGGACGTAAATGTCGCTCCCACGCTACCGCCCGTTTTGCATCTCCAATAATACCAACTTTCATAAACGCTCCGGATTAAGTTGGAGGGCAAGATGCTAAGCCGGTACGACTTTTACAAGAAGGGCTTAGTCAGGCATTACAATTGCCAGAATAAAATAAAGAAGTACCGGAGATCCCCAGCCTAAGAAAATGAGTAAAATGAAAATGATACGGATCAGGGTTGAATCCCATCCGAGATACTCCGCAAAGCCACCGCAAACGCCTGCAAGCATTTTATCGGTGTGAGATTTTCTGAGTTTAGCTGGCATGATGATAGAATTTGTTGATTATAATCTACCGTGCTGGTACGCCATATAAAAATAGTTGTTGCAAAAAAGTTCAAATAAAAAAAGCGAAGTCTGTTAAGCTTCGCTTTTTTAAGAGATTATTTGTAATAAAAGATCAGTTCAGGCTATCATCTTTTTCGAGCTCTATTCGGTTTCTATACTTGAATAATTGGAGTCTTCTAGCCTAAAATTGATTGAAAGAGCGTATTGAACCCTGACTGCCCTTCCACGCTGTATCCCTGGTTCAAACTTTGCTTGTTTGACGACCCGAAGGGCTTCTTCATCAGCGCCACCGCCGATTCCTCGTACAACTTGTGGATTTTCCACATCTCCTTGTTCATTCACAATAAACTGAACGGTAACCCGGCCCTCAATACCTGCTTGGCGCGCCATGGCAGGATATTCGATTTTACTTTGAATAGACGCCATACCGTCAATAAGCTTTGGCATTTCTTCTACGACTACGAAATAGTCTCCAAGATCATCGTCAAAGCCTTTTGTTGGTATAGCTGGTGGGCGTGGAGGCATTGGAGCTCCAGCGTTTTCATTGGCAAAAAGCATGGGCCCAAATTCTTTAGAAGCTCTTTCTAAAGGAGCAACGTGTTTAACCCAAAGCGAAGAATTGGAAATACCAGACAAAATTTCTGATGAAGACCTTAACTCCACATTTAGTTCGTTAATCTTAAAGGAAAGATTGTTTCCTTCGATTTCACCTGTTTTAATGGCTCCATCAAACGGACGTGGAGCGATATTAAAAGCTCCATATTCCCCCGTCATTATTATTATTGATCCGAGACCTCCAGTTGAGACATTCTTGAGGTTTTTATTGTCTAGAGAAATTCCATTTATGGAAAGCGCTGCATCCCGAATGCTAATTTGTGTGTTTTCCAGTTCTTCATTAGACACAACTTCAGGCCCTCTCAAATCTGAGCAGGCAATGGGTAGTGTGATCCCAACGATCATCAGCAATAAAAAGGCGATGCTTTGCCGGAATGAGGCTTTATGTAGTTTATGATATTTCATGGTTTTGATCCGTTTCTTTAAGGTTGAGTTCTTCACTGCCATGCTTACTGACAACCGTCCCGCACCGCTGCTCAAAGGAACTAACTCATAAAGCAGGCTGGCATAGGATTTTATGGAGAAACCGGATCTGGAAAGCACTTCCTGATCACAGGAAATTTCCCGATAGGTGTCGATCTCCTGATTGCCATAACGAATGAGGGGATGAAACCAAAAGAGCGATTCGATCATGGATAAGGCCAGCTGCAGCAGATAATCACCGCGTTTGATATGGGTGAGTTCGTGCTGAAGGGCCATCTCCAGTTTTTCCGGTTCGTGCTGCAATAATTTTGGTAGCACGATCACCGGCTGCTTCCATCCAAAAGTAAATGGAACCAGCGGATGATCATGAAAAGCTAATTTAATGGCCCGGTTGTTATCCGGTTCGTTTGTAAGCACATCCTGTAATTCAGTGATGTCGAGATTTCTGTATAGGGATTTCAATGCCAGGTAACTGCTAATGAGTCGTCCGAGCATAAAGAGTGATACAAGTCCAAGTATAACCGTGGTCAAACCGATCAATAATGACGGCTCCATCCAGTTGATAGAGATCTCTGCCGATGAATTCCCGCCCGAAGGTACTAACTCAATAGGATTCTGAACCACAAAAAAAGCGGTCTCAATATTGGATTCAGCAAACCAGGCCGGGATGCGATTCATCAGTGCAGCCGCACCTATACCAAATGGGAGTGAAAGCAGGGCTGCGGTTCTAAGGTGATAATGAAACAGTGGATTCAGGCTTTCGCGGTTCCGCAGTACAATAAACGCAATTCCACAGCATAACGTCCATATTGCCAGAGGAAACCAAATGGCATCCAGGCTGAAATTTCCGATCTCTTTCAGATAATAGATAAGCTCATACATCACTGATCCTCCATACTATCGATCATATCACGAAGTTCTTTCAATTCCTTCTCACTGATATTCTCACCTTTAACCAGCGTTTGTACAAGGGCAGAGGTAGATCCTTTGAATACTTTGTCGATCAGTCCTGAAACGAGGTTGGACTGAACCTGCTCCGGTTCGATGCGGGCACTATATACATAGGTATTGCCATCTTTATAGTATTTAAGAAATCCTTTGTCGTTCAAATTCTTCATAATGGTCATCACCGTGGTGTAAGCAACTTTCCGGTCATTCAGGATTCGCTCCCTGACCTGTGCAACAGTAGCTTCTCCAAGTTCCCACACATGGTGCAGGATTTCCATTTCCGATTCTCCAAGTGGTGTCAGTGATTTTCTCATGGCAGTAGTAATTAGTTAGTACTAATATAATAGTAATGAATTAAACTTCAATAAATTTTCTTAATAACTGTCCGGAACGCTTAAAACTGTATAAAGCATTAAGATAAGTATGAAGAACAGAGCTTTTTTGTCGCAAGTGGATAGTAGCATTTCAAAGACAAACTTGAAAGAACATGCCCGGGCGGTATTCATTTTACACGATCAGTTGAACCTGGATGCTTGGCCAAGCTGGATTCGGGAAGAAAAACCGCTGCTTATCTTTTTGGAATCAGCGGAAAAAGGAAAGGAACTGCCTCACCACAAAAAGAAAGCAATCTATGTATTGAGCAGTATGCGTCATTTTGCCCTTGAGTGCGCAGAAGCAGGGTTCCCGGTTCATTATCACTCTACAAAAGCACATTTTGATGAGGGCTTAGATACGCTACTTTCTAAGAATCAGAATATGAAGCTGACTTACATGAAGCCATCAGAATGGGATATCAGAGAGCGACTTCAATCGGTTCGTGCTAAATTCATCGATCGGGTAAAGGAAATTCCCAATAACTTTTTTCTGGCTGACCCGGAGGAATACAAAGACCGTGTAAAGGATGGCTGGCTGATGGAATATTTCTATCGTGAAATGCGACGTAAAAGCGGATACCTGATGAACGGAGATCAGCCGGAGGGTGGCGAATGGAATTATGATGAGCAAAACAGAGAGAAGCTTCCCAAAGATCATCCCGTGCCGGAAATAGTGGAGACTGCACCCGACGCTGTTACTGAAGAGGTTATTGAGATGGTTGAAACCTGGTACGAAGAGAGTTTTGGCGAAAGTGATGACTTCAGCTATGCAGTTACCCGAAGACAGGCTTTGTATCGTTTAAATGAATTCATTGAAGAGCGGCTCGATGAATTTGGTCCGTATGAAGATGCTATGGTTCATGGAAATTATGAGCTTTTCCATTCTAAGTTATCAATGTACTTGAACAATGGATTGATACTTCCAAAAGAAGTGTGTGACAAAGCGGAGCAAGCCTACAAACAAGGCAAAGCAAGATTGAATTCGGTGGAAGGTTTTATTCGTCAGATCATTGGTTGGAGGGAATATGTGCGGGTGTATTATGAAGCCATGATGCCGGAAGTGCGGGAAACCAATCATTTCGGGTTCAACAACAAGCTTCCCGAAATGTACTGGACAGGTGAGACCAAAATGAACTGTATGAGTGAATGTCTTAAGCCGGTCATTGAAGAAGGTTATTCCCACCACATACCACGGCTGATGGTGCTTAGTAACTTTAGCAATCTTACTGAAACTGATCCGAGGGAACTGAACCGGTGGTTTCATTTGGCTTATATTGATGCCTATGAATGGGTGGTGCTGCCAAATGTATTGGGAATGTCCACTTTTGCAGATGGAGGGGTATTGGCATCAAAGCCTTATGTGAGTAGCGGGAATTACATTAATAAGATGAGTGATTACTGCAAGCATTGTAAGTATAAGATCAGCAAGAAAACCGGGGAAGATGCCTGTCCTTTTAATTATCTATACTGGAATTTTATTGACAAGCAGAGAGAGACCTTCACCAAAAACGGCAGGGCAAACTTTATGGTGAATATGTTTGATAAGAAGAGTGATGAGGATAAAAAGGAAATCATGGAATGTTCGGATAAGTTTATCAAGTCTTTGGGGCGTATGTGATTGTTTGCTTTAAATACAGAATTTCCTCTTATTCTGTAAAATAGAACTAAAAAATTGTTTTATGGAAAGAGAAACAAAACTCTTATTCGGGGGTATGGTCGTTGCTGCATTAGGCTTTTTTATCCCGCTTTATTTTGGAAAGATCTGGTTAGGTCTGTTTATCGCTTTGATCACCGGGGTGATATTTCTGGGAAGGATACTGAGCCTGAGTGAAAAAGAGTTTGAATCGAAATGGGCTTACCGAAGCACCTATGGATTGGTTGTTTTGGTTGTTCTATTTCATGCCATCGCTTTTGCCCATGATTATGGTAGAAAGGATTACCAAAAAGACCTTCTGCTGGAAATACGTAAGACAATTGATTCCGGGGCCACGCAGGCCGATGTCCGTGAAAAATTGATCTATGTGCTGGGAGAGTATCATCAGAACGACAGGGAATCCATAGTCACTACCTTTAAGGACCTGATGAATGAGCAAATAGGTGAAGATGGGATCTATTTATCAGATTTCGATCTCAGAAAGGCTGCCGGGGATAGCTCGATGGCCGATATTGATGAGGATAATCTGAATCATTTCTATGAAATTGATGAGGAAGCCGATGAAGTACGTGTGATCGTAGTAGCAGATGTCTCAATAGGATCCGATCCGGACTACGAAAATTACGATGGGCAAGTTGGTCGGTACGAAATGAATTTCACCTTAAACGAAGAAGGGGTCAGCTATGAAGTTCTCAATTAGAAGATTCAATGAGTGGCTTATACTTGTGATGGTTGTGATTTTGGTGCCGATGGCCTTTACTATGGTTCAGGATAGCTGGGATTTCCTTCCAGACAATATAAATTACCTGTTCAATATTCACCCAACTATCGTGATCATAGGGCTTGCTACCGTGGATGCCATCAATATATTTGGCGGGGGCGCTGCAGAGGGGTTTTCGATAAGCTGGAGAACGGCCTCAATATATTTCAACGTGGTGTTTTACTTGATGATCGGGCCCTACTTGTTTTATAGAGGTTTCAAGAGATCAAAATCGGACCCGGACAGGGCTAAGCCTTGGTATTGGTATTTAGGTGGGGCGATCTGTATTTGGGCTTTTATGATCATTCCGGTTGAAACAAACCACATACGTGTGTTTAATAACAACGATGTAATGTCGGAAAAAAGCAGAGAGAAAGATATGATGCGTTCTGAATTAGCAGAGGTTGGATTTGCTGCGGCTGAATATGGGATCCTTAAAGGTGATATAAATGATTCGTTCAAAATTGAGGATCTGAATCTGAAAGACCTGAAATATATTCATGCAATTGATAGCATTGCATCGGATTCATTAATGTTTATCACTGTAACCAATCCCGATCAACCCGATTATTCATTGACGATGGAGGTCAGGCCGTTCAATGAAGGTGTTCTTAGTATTCGGAATTAGTTATGACTCAAATTGGTTTGCAAACTCAGAATGCAGACCACTATGAAAAACATCAACAGCCTACGCAAATTTAAGCGAAACGATAAAGATCCTAACCTCGAAGGGGATTATATCCTGTATTGGATGCAGATCAACCGGCGCACTCAGTATAATTATGCCCTCGAATATGCGGTTGCTCTTGCCAATAAATACGATAAGCCCCTGCTGATCTACGAAAGCGTGATGGTGAATTATCCCTGGGCCAGCGATCGATTTCATGCGTTTTTGCTGGAAGGAATGAAGGAACATCTTGATAAATTAAAAGAAACGGGAGTTAACCATTACTGCTATGCGGAACGTGAGTCCGGCACGGTCAAGGAGTCATTTTATGAACTCGCCGGGAATGCGGTGACCGTGGTGGCTGATGAATATCCTGTTTACATCATCAGAGAAAACAATGAGAAAATGGCAGGTGAGATCGATGTTCCATACGTCTCCATCGACTCCAATGGCATCATTCCTCTAAAAGTAACCGACAAAGATCCATACTCCGCCTATCTTTTTCGTAAAGTGATGCAAGAGCATTTTCTGGAGGCCTATACCCATCCACCCAAAAAAGATCCGATAGACGATCTTGAAAATCATAATGTTGCCAGTTTACCCGGTGGATTTGAAGATAAATATCCACGGGCGGATAAAAATTTAGAGGATATCCCGGGATTTATTTCAGAATTGGATATTGATCACAACATTGGTATCACCGATTTGAGAGGAACCCGGCAGTATGCGTTGGGTAAACTTGGGGATTTCATTGCACACGGATTAAGTCGCTATGATGAGGAAAGGAATGATCCTGATGCCGATGCCGCAAGTGGATTGAGCCCATGGCTGCATTTTGGATTGATCAGTGAATACGAGATCGTGAAAGCTGTGTTGGATCATCAGCCGGAAGGTTGGGATCTGGATGATATCACCCCAAACAACGGGAAGAATTCAGGCTTTTTTAATGGTGATCCTAACGTGGAAAGTTTCCTGGATGAGGTGATAACCTGGCGTGAAGTTGGGTTTCATTTTGCACATCATCGACCCGATTACGATCAATTTGAAAGCCTACCGGATTGGGTGCATAAAACACTCAGCAAACATCAGGATGATGAGCGAGAGTGGATCTATGAGCTGGAAGAGTTTGCTCAATCCCAAACCCATGATGAGATCTGGAATGCGGCACAAACACAGCTTCGGGAAACCGGCATCATGCAAAATTATCTGCGAATGCTGTGGGGCAAGAAGATCATCGAATGGACGAAAGACTACCGAACGGCATTGGATTACATGATCGAGCTCAACAATCGGTATGCGTTGGATGGGCGGGATCCTAACAGCTATTCAGGTATTTTCTGGTGCTTCGGACGGTTCGATCGCGCCTGGCAGGAACGCCTGATCTATGGAAAACTGCGCTATATGACGAGTGAGTCAACCCGGAAAAAATTAAAGATGGATAGGTACCTGGAGAAATATGGGAGCCAGAAGTCGTTAATGGATTAAAACCATAAATAACATACACCGTAGGGGCAATTCATGAATTGCCCCTACGGTGTATTTGGGATTTTGGCCTTTCTGAATTCTGACTACTTCTTTCCCTTAAAACACATATCTTACATATACTTTAGAATCATCCCGAAATTCATTCATGGATCTCTTCGAAGAAAAACGATCAGCCGGCTTTTCTACCTCTTCTCAAAAAGATAATCCGCAATACAGCGAGCCATTGGCCACCCGAATGCGGCCGCAATCATTAGAGGAATTTGCGGGACAGGAGCACCTGGTTGGGGAAGGAAAGATGCTTCGACGAATGATCGAAAGTGGGGTGATCGGTTCACTGATTTTTTACGGTCCGCCGAGTTCGGGGAAAACCACGCTGGCACATGTCATATCGCGGGAGATCAAGGCACAGTTTGAAGTGATCAATGCAGTACTGGATGGGATCAAAGAGCTGCGGAATGTGGTTGACAAGGCCGAAAAGCTACGTAAACTCAACGGTCGAAAAACTATCCTCTTTGTGGATGAAATTCACCGCTGGAATAAAGCTCAGCAGGATGCTCTATTACCACATTTGGAATCAGGCATCATCACATTAGTTGGAGCCACCACAGAAAATCCATTTTACTCGCTGGTAAATCCGTTATTATCACGATGTCAGTTGTTTGAGCTTCACCCCTTAACGATGGATGAAGTGAGGCTAATGCTGAATCGGGCTCTGAAGGATGAGGAAAACGGATTGGGTGATAAACAAATTGAAGTAACCGAAGAGGCCTTCAATCACCTTGCAGAAATGGCCGGCGGGGATATCCGAAATGCTTTGAATGCCCTTGAGGTAGCTGTGCTTTCCAGTGAGCCGGATAATGATGGAAATATCACCATCGATTTAGATGTGGCCAAAGAAAGCATTCAGCGCCGAAATGTTCGCTATGACCGAACCGGAGATGAGCACTATCACTACGCCTCCGCTTTCATAAAGTCGATGCGGGGTTCCGATCCGGATGCGGCTTTGTACTGGATGAACGCCATGCTGGAAGGGGGTGATGATCCGATCTTTATTTTCCGGCGCATGCTTATTTTTGCCAGCGAGGATGTTGGATTGGCCGAACCGAATGCCATCACCATGGTGAATGCCTGTCAGGATGCCTTCACTAAATGCGGAATGCCGGAAGGTATGTACTTTTTGTCACACGCCTGTTTGTATTTGAGTCAGTGTCCGAAAAGCAACAGCACCAAAGCTATTTTTGAAGTAAATCGGGAAATCAGTGAACGGGGGGTGAAGGAGATTCCACCTTACCTGAAAGATAAAACAGCCAACAAGCTGGAATCGAAACATCTTGGGGTAGAGAATGCTTCCGATGATTATAAATACCCGCATGATCATCCGAACAACTGGGTAGATCAGCAGTATTTACCGGATGCTCTAAAGAATAAGCGGTGGTATGAAGCGGGAACTCAGGGACGGGAAGCCTTGCTGTGGAAAAAGTGGCAGGAGATAAAGGGGAGTGGGAAGGATTCAAACTCCAAGTGATCAAGTGACAAAATTAATTCTAAAAATGCTGCTAGTGCAAGTGTCCGATTGTATGGGGTTAGATTTTTGAATAGTGGCTTTAATTTAAAATGGTCCAAGCGGACGCTTGAGCCAGATTGTTTGAAATGGGTCATCCTCATTCCATTCATGTTGCGTCGGAACGAATAGAATGAGCTAAAGTACTTCTTCCATCACTTTCTCATGTAATCTCAGATCCTCTTCGCTATACAATACAAACCTGATCTCTTTCACAGTTTTCAATTCAGGAAGTAGATCTTTGATGGTCGAAAAAGCAATTTTAGCAGCCTTTTGCATCGGGTACCCAAATACTCCGGTTGAAATGGCCGGAAAAGCGATGGAACGGACCGAATTCTCTTCTGCCAGTATCAGTGCATTGCAATAGCAGTTTGCCAGTAGTTTATCTTCCGGTTTATCCTGACCGTAAACCGGACCTAAACAGTGGATCACATAGTCATTGGGTAAATTATGTGCACCGGAAATAACGGCATTTCCCGGTCTGATAGGTGCCAAGGGCCGACATTCTTCTGCAAGACCGGGTCCGGCCGCACGATGGATAGCTCCTGCCACTCCGCCACCGGTGCGAAGCTGGGCGTTTGTTGCATTCACAATAGCGGAAATATCTTCCTGATTTGAGATATCACCTTGTACGCATTCGATATTTATGTTCTGAATCGTTTTCATACAATTTACAGGTGCATTTGATCTAAGGTAACGGTTAATACCCGCATTGATATGATCACAGACTATTCAGCAGATTCCCTCTTGTTCCTTTTTCTCCAAAAATAGTATCCGATCAGTATTAGTATTGGCATCCCAATCACCAGAAAATAATCAAATGGCGTACTGAGGGTTAGAGGTTCATTATTGGAAGGGTTAGGTACATTTCGGGGGATCTGAAGAAGTATAGTAAGCAGGAAAGTGTAGCTTTGACTAAAAATGAATGACATCATAAGCATATGGTCAAATTGAAATTACCTGTTGATCTGTTCGGATATATAACAAAAAAGAAGGCATTAAAATTTAAAGAATTCACAAAAATTGAAATGTGAATCATTTATGATGTTCGGCAAGAGCCCGGAATCCAGAAAATAAAACAGGCGAAGAGGATCAAGTCTTCGCCTGTTGTTTTGGAGTTATCGATACCATCAGATAAAAGCAGCCTAACCAACTTTCTGAATGGCATCGATTGGAATAAATCGGTTTAGAGAACTTTAATTCTTCCAGGTAATTAAATCTCATTCAAAATATAGGCAAAGCACATTAATAATTAAATTAATTATGCAAAAATACGTATTAATTTATGTGTTTATCATAAAAGCGCTTTCATAAATAAAAAATAGAAAAAGAACCTGTCTGGAATGATTCTGCGTAAGAATTGGTATTTTTGACCAAATAACAAAACAGAATTAAATATTAGATGGATTTAAAAGTAATTAGCAGCACTGACCGACCAAATTCAAATGCCCTGAAGGTATCAAACTATGTAAAGACCTTGTATGAACAAGAGGGGGCTGATGTTGAGGTCATAAGCCTGGAAGATTTTCCCCTGGCTGAGGTGGCCGGTGGTAAATATGGCAAGGAGATTCCCGAAGTAAAGGCATTCAGAGATCCCATCATCAATGCCGATGGGTTGATCTTTGTCATTCCGGAGTATAACGGAAGCTTTCCGGGTATTCTGAAGATGTTTATTGATTATCTGCCATTTCCCAAAGCGTTTGAAAAGATGCCTATGGCTTTTATCGGGGAAGCGGATGGTGCATTCGGAGCTTTACGTTCTGTTGAGCAGTTTCAGATGATCGCCAACTACCGAAACGCCCTACAGTTTCCGGAACGGGTATTCATTGCCAGAGTGAATAAGGAATTCGATGAAATGTCCGGAATAAAAGATGAATTTACGCAAGGATTGCTGGAATCACAGGTGCGTAATTTCGTTAAGTTTGTGGAAGCATCTACTGAGAAAGAAATGGATCAGTTGGTTTGAATCTAGCTCTGATGCAGTGCAAACCCATTAGTTGTTTCGGAGCATATATCCGACACCATGCAGGGTGATCAGATAACGTGGGTCGTCGGGGTGAACCTCGATCTTTGCTCTCAATTTTGATATATGTACATCAACCGTACGGGTGTTGGTACTGAATTCGTACCGCCACACCTTTTCAAGAAGTTCATCCCGTGATACCGGCTCGTTCGAACTTTTGAGAAGGTATCGGATCAACTCTACTTCTCTTGAGGTCAGTTCCACTTCCTCACCGTCTGGGCGATAGACCATGCCTTCCATAAGGTCGATCTTTACATCACCAAGATTTAAGATATCAACCTCGCCGGAAGTTGAGTAGGTGCCCGCACGTCGGAGTCGGGCTTCGATGCGCGCCAGTAGTTCTTTTACACCAAAAGGCTTGGTCAGGTAATCATCGGCTCCAAGGCTGAGCCCCTTCACCTTGTCAGGTTCCTGATCTTTTGCGGTAAGCATAATGACGGGAAAAGTGTATTTCTCCTTACGCAGTTCTTCCATGATATCGTAACCGCTTTTGCCGGGGAGCATGATATCTAGCAGCATCAGATCCGGCTTGTGTTCCTTCACCATTTCGATGGCCTGGGTACCTTCTTCACTGACTACAACATCATAACCCTCGCTTTCAAGAGTGTCACGAAGGGTGAAAATAAGACTGGGCTCGTCTTCTACTACAAGAATTTTCATGCGCTTATCCGACATATTCAGTGTGCTATTTTAAATTATCATTATGATCTAAGGAAGTATGAGACTGACCACTATCCTGACTTAATTTAGGAAATCTGACAATAAATGTTGTCCCCTCACCGGGATTACTTTTTACTTCAATGCTTCCCTTGTTAAGATCAACCATATTCTTCACAATACTTAGCCCTAATCCATGGCCCTTTATTTTAGAGCTGGTTGTATCTGAGTTCTCAACCCGATAAAACTTTTTGAATATATTTTTCTGCTCCTTCTTTGGGATACCGATTCCATGATCAGTAATACTCATATAAACATGTTTATTATCAGAGGAGACTTGATACTCTATGATTTTTTCATCCCGGCTGTATTTGATCGCATTTTCAGTGAGGTTGCTAATGATGGTTTCAATATGGTCTTTATCTACCAGGCAAAGGGTATTTTCGTGATCGGAGGTGAATTTAACCTCAAACCCTTTCTTTTCAACATAAGCTCTGTTTTCCTCCAGATAGGATGTCATCAGATCATGTAAACTGTAGGGGGCAGCTTTGGCGAGATTTTGCCCTGAGTCGACCCGGGCAACATCCAATAGCTTTTCGATCATGCCTTTTAATCGGATAGATTCATTGTAAATGTGATCTCCGTACTGCTTCAAGCGTTTTGGTTCGGTAACCCTGCCATCCGAGATATTTTCGCCGGCAGCCTGCATGACGGCCAGGGGAGTTTTAAGTTCATGCGTCACATTTGCCAGAAAATTTGCCTGAGTTTGTGCCAATCTTCTTTCCCTTTGAGCCGTGACGAACATGAAAATAAGTGAACCTGTAAGAAACAGCATGGCAAAACCCAATACAAAGAGGTTCTTCACCAATGTGGCATTATAAGCGGCAGAGACGGGCGACTCAAGAAATGCCAGGTTTAGCGTCCAGTTATCAAAAAATCCGGATCCTGAAAAACGCATCCGATGATCGACGATATCGAAATTAAACTCAACAGAGGGGTCATTGGTTGCCAGTATCTCATCATTTGTCCAGTCTCTAATCCAAACGGCAACGCCCGATTCTTCACTGTTGCCGAAATAATTTTTGAGGTAGGGAGGAAAGACCTCTTCGATGATATACTGTTCATTCAGGATCAGGGTGAGGATCCCGATCAAACTGTTCTCATTCAGATTGATCAATCCCAGGTTCAGGCTTCTGTGAGTATCGAATTCAAAATTGTTATTCCAGCGATAGTTGAAATCATTCAGTTGGATCTTGGTTTTAGTGCGGGCAATACCCACTCCGTCACATACCAGTTTAGGGTACTGATCAGTCGGTACGATCTGATTGTTGACAGGATCGTAGCGGTAAACCTGTGAGCCTTCGGTGCAGGGATCTGTGCCATCCGGAGTGAAGTAAATATCTTTAAAAAATGGGCTGGCGGCAGATCGCATCAATACTTCGTTGATGTTATCAGGTAACTGACCGGAATGCTGTATTGAATTTTCGATGGTCTCAAGTTCTATGGAAGAAATGCCCCTGAGCGGATCAATGATCTGATTGCGTATGGTGTCATTGATCTCATCAAGCTGATCGACTCTGCGTTCTTCCTCTCCTTCAACCATTCGGGATCTGAGATCATAAAGGGAAAGTACATTCATGGTAGTGAGGGCTATGATGGCAAATAAGCCGATCATTAAAAGTGCCCATCGAAATGCCCTGTTTCCTAAAATTTTCATGTGTCTTGTCATTTGAATCAGATAACCTGAGGTAAATATACCGAGTTAGTGCAATGAATGAACTCAAATTTGGTAAAAGCTACAGCATAAAAAAACCCTTCTGATCAAGAGAAGGGTTCACATTCAAACCTTAAGAGGTATGTCAGGCTATTTTTCTATTTTGTCGATATTTCTCTCGATTGACTCCTTCAGGTCGTTGAATTCAATTGGTTTTACCAGGTAATCAAGATAATTGGTTTCCTTGGCTCTCTGCACGTGGTGAGGGTCTGAGTTTCCGGTAATATAAATAACCGGCACATCCGAGAATTTACGGATCTCTTCCATAGCGGTAATACCGTCTATTTCACCTTCAAGCGAGATATCCATTAAAATAAGGTCAGGTTTGATCTTTTGGGCAACTTCAATGGCGGTTTTACCATAAACGAGTTCCCCTTCAGCATCGTAACCCAGTTTTTCCAAATAGCTCTCATACAGAAGATTCAGAATTAGATCGTCTTCCACGATCATCACTGTTTTATTCTGTTTGTTATCCATCTTATTCGATTAATTCAAAAGCTGTAAACATTGTAATCCCTAATAATAACATGAAAAGATATTAAAGGAAATTTTGAAGGAATAAAAATCCTTGAAAATTTAAAGCTTATACAGTAAAGGGTAAGCTAAAGAAAATATGAAGCAAAAAAATAGCCTGCTAAACCATTTAATTTAGCAGGCTAAGTACCGCTGATCGGACTCGAACCGATACGGGCATTTTAATACCCATTGGATTTTAAGTCCAACGTGTCTACCAATTCCACCACAGCGGCTAATTTTGTAATTACCTGTTTTTACGTTACTTAAGCGGTGTATTTTCGAGTATAAATACGTCCTCGCTCGTACTACTTTTGCCCCCAATTTTGCCCCGTTTGGTAACAAAATGGTAACAAAAGCTCAGATATTACGCTCTGTCATTATGTTTGTGAACATCTCTTTTCAGAGAGCCACAAATATAAGGGATTACGAACTACTTCTACAAAGTAAATTGGATATAATTTGCGGTAATTCTTACCCTTCGCCGAATTTTTAATCCAATACATTTTATGAGTCGTAAAGGCAGTGCAGATATTTCGGAAAAACTTAGAAAAGTTAATATCCACAAATTTAGGTTCGCTAAGTTTTTACGCTACCTAAAAGATGCAAATGCGGAAATAAAAACGGTAAGCCCATTAAACGGTGAAACCATTGTATATAAAAGTAATGCCTCAAAAAATGAATCAACACTTGAAAACTTAGTTTCAGATGCCTTAGGAGTTAAAGATGGGTACGCCAGGGATTTGGTGTCACGGAAGTTGAGTATGGATGACAAGCATTACAACAAAGAGCGCTTAAGTGGTTTAGGAGATATACTCAATGATATTGTGGTTCAAAAACAAGATAGTCAAGATGAGGTGAGTGACCCTGTAATGGTTCCCATAAGAGAGGTATCGTATAAATACTACAGAAGGAAAGGCTACAAAAAGTATCCTAATCAAAATCTATCTGAGATTTCATCACTATGGTTAACAGAGCGAAATAAAAAACGAGAGTTTACGGTCAGGCCAAAACTTAAGCATTTACTTCAAAGACATATTGATACACTAATTTCTGGATTCGTAAGTGAGAATGATATAATTAGTCGAGTTGCTGGAGTACATTTTGTGGAGTTTCCGATATTTGAAGAGTCCATAAAACAGCTCAAGGAATTCCTAAACGATAAAAGTAGAGTTACTAAGGAAAATGAAGCTCATTTTGAGTTAAAAAGTGAGCTTCTGAAATTGACCAGAGTTTATAATGAAGTGCTTGATCGCCACGATGTTCAGAATAGTATCATACCTTATTACAGAGATTTTGCCATCCTTTCTTTTGATGAGCAAATGGGACTCAGTATCGAACAATTTTTTAAGTATTCAAGAAAAGAACTGGTAGAAGACCCTGAATTAATAACTTTGAGAAAAGTAATCTATTACCGGTATGAAATACTTCAATTGCTATCGAGTAATGATCAGGACGTTAGTGATTGGCCTGTTAGGTTCCAGGCACTACTAATGCTTTGCAACTTTGAGTTAGAGGGAGCACATGCCCTACTAAATGAGGTAATTGAAGAAGAGCTCAATAGTCTTCGATTTACCATAGTTACAAACAATGTCTACAATGATCATAGGGTGCAGAAAGATGATTTAACATTGGATAGCCTCATAGAGGTGCTTTCAGATTACAATATCAATAAACCGCTTAACGAAGTGTTTCAGCTTAGGGACAATCACATACTTACCTCAGCTATTCAAAAGTACCCTGAGAAATATGCCGTAAATTACAATTACACCAGTAGAGAAGTTCATCAAAAATTAGTGCTAATCTTAAAAGAGTATTTAAGACAAAAATTATTTGAAGGTTTACGTATTACTGAAAAGATCTGTCCAATACACCAAGAGAGCCGTTTCTTTATATAATTAAATGTGTGGATCTAACAATGTTCTTAGCTCCACAGTTTTAGACACCTGTTTCGAGATCTTCAAATTGAGATGGCCGGACGAGCTATCCAATTTGTTAATACTAACTCTTAAATCTCGAAATAATGGATATAAAACATTATCTCACTTCTGGAGAGGCTGTAGAATTTCTCTCCCAACAGTTAAAACAAGAGGTATCCTACTACGACTTGGATAACCTTATAAGATCAAACGCCATTCAAGCCCCGGAAAAAATTGCGGGCCGTAGGGTTTGGACGCATGATAACTTAAAAGATGCGGTAAGAGTGCTTCGAATCCGTCGTGCAAAAAGACCTGTGTTGACAGAAGAACGCAGAATAAACAAGATGGAGGGGTAAGACATGGACGATTTACTTAAAAAGTTACAAAGCATGCCTTCGGGTACTCTTCGTAAGTATTTGGAGACAAACTTTGATTCCTCTTCAGAGGGAAAATTATGGGCTAATCATCCTATGTTGTTTATGAATCAACCCATAAAGAAAAGGCTACGGCTTTGCCTCAATCCATTTAGCTATGGTTTACCTGTTTGTAAACTTAAGATGCTATCTCAATCAGATATTCTTCTTGAAGAGATCAAACAAATAATTGATGAGGATTTAAATGAGCTTTTACCTTCGTTATACGAGAAGGTAGTATCCTATTTCAAAGCAGAACTCACAGATCCAAATTATCCAGCATTAGTGTTGATCTCTGAAAATCATGCTAAGCTAATTTTCGGAGTGCAATCTGCTAGACTGCAACTTTACCGTAAAGCTGGATTATTAAAGTTCGCCAAGCTTGAAGGCTCCTATTGCTATCCCTGGACCCAACTTAAAGGGCTATTCGGCTAATCCACTAAACCCAATCAAAATTAAAACGGCAGCAAGACCTTACTCTGGCTGCCATCATTCAAAAATCATTATTAATGATCATGGAAAAAGTATACCCAGAAAATACAAATTATAGTCACAAAACTGACCTAAAAGAAGCCATTTACTATCTTCCACTCGAGTTCGGCCACCAAACGCTATACAAATCGCTTCGAGCGGTCTATGGTGAAGAAGACGGGAAAGACTTAGCGGTGGAATGGTTTGCGAAAGCCAAGATAGCACTTCCATCTACCTTCGATAATGACTGGGAGGAGGCTATTTTACCACCTTACCAGAAGCAAAACTTGGACGACTATCTAAGTAAACACCTGTATGCCGTAGCCCGGGAATCTGGGTGGGCGCCTAAAGCGTTTCGCAAAGGCAAAAACACCAAGAAACCACCCCGAAAGCGTAACATTAAAGAGGTCGGAGTGCGACTCAAATCCAGCGAAAAACTGGAAGAAGGTTTAACCAAAGCAAAAGAATCTGGTCTTCCGGAATCGAACCGCTCCTATATTTCTCCTCATATCACCAATATGGATGGAGCCTGCTACTTTCACCCTTACATGAAAAAGCATGATGTCCCGGAGCAACGAGACGACTACCTCGATCTGCTCGAAAAGATCGTGGACTGTGAGGTGATCGTGGAAGAGGCTATCGAAATCCTGTTAGAACGACCCGGCCAGCAGGTGGAGGACAAAGAGGTTCGGTACAAACTTCGTCTAACCAACCGAAAAGATAAAGACGTCATCACAGTGGCCAGCTTTGAAGAGCTGACGACCATGGCTCACTTTTCCTCTTTTCTGGTGTCCAAAGGGTTCGTCAAGTTTATTGGCAATAGCGAGCGCTTTGACCAGTTCCACTCCTTTCTTATCAACGAGCAGGAGTACCAGACGGTTAAAAAACTCACCAGTTGGGGCGAGTATAAACCCGGACAGTTCTTGTTTGAGAATGGTTTGTTTGACGTTAACCGAGGGCTGTACTATCCCGCCGACGAACAAAACCGCATCGAGAAGGGCCATCACATGCTGTCTTGCCCGACAGGGAGCGACTTAATACGCCCGCCCCGGCTTTCGGTGCCGGAGGATATGGAGGAATCCGCTCGCTTTTTAGCCGAAAAGTTTAACCTTTGGGAGTCTTTTAATGGTCGCCTCAATGTTCGTGTGACCTTAGGCTATGCGGTAGCCTGCCTATTTAGTCGCCATATCGTAGAGAAAGAAGGTGGATTTCCACTTCTGTTTAAGTTTGGCGAACGTGGAACCGGAAAAAGCTCAAGTATGGACTGGTTTATGTCCCTGTTTGGCTACCAGAGTGGAAATCGGCAGTCGGTCTCCAAACAAAACACCATCAAAGGGCTCATACGAAACATGACACTGCCAACCTGCTTTCCCTTTTTCCTCGATGATTACCGTAATCACGAAACCAATAATCAGGTTCCGGATCTAACCAGCCCGATCCTGAACTGGTATCACCGCATTGGAACGTCGATGGCGAAGAAAAGTACGGACAATCAAACCATTGACACCCGCATGAAAGCCAGTGTAGTGATGACAGGGAACGACAAGCCGTTTGATCCAGCCGTACTCAGCCGGCTTATCATACTAAACTATAAGAAGTTCCTGACGGGCGGTGACCTGGAGAAAGTCCCGGAGGTAGCCCAGCATACACACCGCTTCTCCGAGTTCACCTACTTAATCCTGAGTTCGTATGACGAAATGAAGGGGCACTACATGGATTTTCTGGAGGGCAACAAGAAAGCGTTAGCTGATAAAGGCTTTCAGGGCCGGACGGTTAATAACTGGGCGTACGTAATGGCCGGAATACAGTGTGTTCCGTACATTTTAGGCGACCTTGGCCATTGGCAGGATGAATTTGAAGCTCTTAAAAGCGAAATTCACGAAGCCATCCGCAAAGAGATCGTCCACCAGAAGGAACACAACCCGCTCCATGAGTTTTTTCAGGCGCTGGAGTACTACGCCACGCAAAAGATCGACTCCGGCTCGGAGTACAACCGAAGATTTAAGGTGCTGGATCATCGCCATTTTCGGTATAAGGCGTTCAAGGAGTTTGAGACGGGCGGCTCGATCTACAAAGGGGAAGTGTTATACCTTAACTTGCCTGGCCTGTGGCCGGTCCTCAGAGACCTCAACGCAGAGGTAACCAAACAGACGACCCTGCCAAGTATAACTGACCGGTTAGAGCAGAGCTCGTACTTTTTGGCCCGGAGTGAACAGATCTTACTTACCAAGGACATAGATGAGCCTGGTAAGGAGAGCAACAGGCGCAGCCTGGTCCTTAATGTCAGACAATTAAAAGAAAAGGAGGTACTTGAGGAGCTCATAGAGAAGGCTAAGGAGTATGAGCTGCAGCGTCCGGCCCGGTTAGGCGGATAATGATAACACATTCAGCCCTTGGTAGTGCTAAAGTGCTATAAAATGGGCTGAATGTGCCTTTATCAACCCCTAAACCCATATTTCGTCTAACAAAACAACTGCTTAACACTGCTAAAGAGTGCTTAAACCTGCTCAAAATCTTAGAGCATTTAAGCACTCTTTTTTAATATCTGCTAAGACAAACATGCCTTTCTAAGCCCTGCTAACTGCTTTTTACTACTATTCATCACCATTAAGCAGCTTAGCAGCAAAAAAGTATATCATTTTTTGAGGGGAGCGATTGATACCCTTAGCGTATTACATGACAACTAAGAGAAGGATTTACAGCTCACCACTATTTTCATTACCCACGCAGTACTTATCAATAATGATATAATTCAATAATTCAATAAATATATAATTATATATGGGTAGAGATTTGCACGACTCTGAGTGTGTCAAGTCATCAGAATAGCGTTCAACAGCAGGCCATTCGATTCCAGATTAGTAGCAGTTTGCATAACCAAATTGGTTCTCTTTGCAGCTTACCAGCCTTCTATTGGTAACAATGAGCCCACATAGTAGCCAGAATGTCTGACTTTTTAGAGGGTAGTAATTGATACCCTGAGGATAACAGAACCTAAGGTTGGAGGTATTAATAGTTAGATTCTATAGTTCGTTATACCATTTTCGGAGCCGCCATGTGTTGCTATCCACAAATTAAGATCACAACACTATATAATTCAATAATTATATAATTATATAAGGGTAGAGACTTGCACGGCTCTGGTTGCTTCACCTCGTCTGGGTAGCGTTCAACCGTCAACAATTCAGATACAGATAAACAGTAGTTTTGTATAGCTAACGGCCTCTCATATTCAGATTGTCAGTCGTCTATTGCAACAATGACCCTACGCAATAGCCAGAATGTCTGACTTTTAGATAGTGGTGACTGATGCAGGGAGGGTAACAAAACCCAAGATAGACAGGCATTAGAAGTCAAAACCTTAAGATTGTAATACCAAATACCGCATCAAGATTTGTTGAAATCAACAAAACAACAATTCAACAAACCATCACCTACAAAAATACAGACCGGAACCTACAATTATATAATTGTACATAAATACAAAAATACAATGGGGTGTTATCTGTCCATTTGCATAACTTTTGATCTATTGCAGGTTAAAAGAGCAGGGGGCACCTTGCTTTAGATGATGGGTTTGTTAGTAAAACGGGCACGGGAATGAAGGCAGGTATAAAGCAATTTGTCTGACAATATGTGGCAATTGTGGCTATAATGTCCTCATTATCTACCATTTCTATTGGGGGAAGCTTAATTGCCTTGATAAGATTGCATTACTAGGGAGTGTTCATTAAAGTGTGTCAGGGGTTAAAAATCTATCTTCAAAGTAATCTACTAAATCCCGACGAACCGAGGACCATCCAAACATAGCTCCACTCCATTTGGTTTGGGCGTTTATCGTGGCCAGGTAGATTTGTTTAACAATAGCATTCTCGCAGCTGAATGCTCCTTTGGTCTTGGTTACTTTACGAACCATTCGGTGATAACTTTCAATTGGGTTATTGGTATAAATAACCCTGCGTAGTGCCGGTGGATACTTATAAAAATTAGTCAGCCGATCCCAGTTATTATGCCAGCTGCGAAAGATGACCTTGTATTTTGCTCCCCAGGTTTGTTCGGCCTGCTCCAGATACTGCTTTGCCGCTGATTCATTCAGGGCTGTATACACTTTCCTCAAATCCCGGCTTACCGCCTTATAGTCTTTGTAGTTGACATACTTGAGACTGTTACGCATTTGATGCACCAGGCATAACTGCACATCGGTGTGCGGGAACAGGTCCTCAATAGCTTCGGCGAAGCCAGACAAGTTGTCGATGCAGGCCACAAAGATGTCTTCCACACCCCGGGTTTGTAATTCGTGGAGTACGCTGCGCCAGAAACTAGCCGATTCAATATCTCCAAAGTAAATCCCCAGCACCTGCTTGACCCCTTCGGTGTTTACTGCCAGTACTGAGTACACGGCTTTGGATATGACTTTTCCGTGCTCGCGTACTTTAAAATGCATCGCATCCAGCCACATGACCGGATAGACCGAATCCAAGGGCCGGGACTGCCAGTCCAGGATCTCCGGCAGAATCCGGTCGGTGATCGCACTGAGCGTGCCTGTACTTACCTCTACGCCGTACATATCGCTCAGATGAGCCTGAATATCCCGGTAACTCATGCCCCGGCTGTAGAGCGAGAGAATCTTGGTATCCACATCACTGGTAAGCCGCCGCTGACGCTTGGGGAGTGTTTGTGGGGAAAAACTGCCATCGCGGTCACGGGGAGTAAAAATCTCAAATCCTCCCAACGAGCTTTGCACATTCTTGCTTCCACGGCCATTACGGCGATTGGAGCTCGTGCCCTTCTCCTGTTCCAGATGAGCATCCATCTCACCTTCCAGACTCGCTTCTATCACGCGTTTGAGCAGGGGCGTGAATACCCCGTTCTGACCCGTTAAGGGCTTTCCCTGGGTTAATTGCTCCGATAACTGTTTTACCAAAGCATCCAGGTGTTTGTTGTTTTTTGTAGGTTCCATGTGTCTAAGTTAGTTATGACACACTTAATTGAACAGTCTC